>NZ_JBGQOO010000001.1:0-971152 GCF_052119685.1 Maribacter spongiicola
AACCACATAGCACCTACCCTGTTATCATTAAAGCCTACCCGATTGCCTACCCTAGATAACCACATAGCACCTACCCTAAATTTCGGTAGAGCTAACCTAATGGTACACAATCAAGATCTTTATAAATCCTATAATTAATGGATAAGAAACATAACGAAGGAAACTGGAAACTAGAAACTTTAATGGAGTTTGGCATAGAGAGTAGTAAAATAAGGGCGTACGGAGTTTTTAAAATTAGTTTCCAGTTTCCAGTTTCATCTCCATTTCATTAAAGTATTTGTGCCAAAGCTTTGAAACATAACCTTTCGACTTTCCAGTTACACCTATAATATGTGATTGAGTTCCACCATTACGTATTGCTTTCTTAATTAAAACTTCATTAAAAATTTTATCATCAATACCATTTGCGCTAGATGATGTTATCATCTTAAAATTGGTAAAAAAGAATTCATTAACGCACATAGCTAAGTCAACTGTTTCAACCGTTATGGGATTTTGAAATTCGCTATCAGCAGAGTTCACCATTAGATGTATAACTATAATTAACTTATAAATATTTATCTGCATTTTAGAATTGTACTCCCTATGAATACTTGGTAAGTGCTGCTGTTTAATTATTAAATTCTGTACATAATCATGAAGCATTTCCTCTGCATCTAGACACAAATTTAGAGATAGTGATGTACCTTCTCCTTCTATAGCTTGACGATAGTATAAAAGATTTTTTAAGCTATCCTCATAATTATTTTTAGTCTCATCTGGCAATCTAGATTTAGACAGTTTATTATTAGTGGTCAATCTAGGGGTAAATAAAAATCTATCAATTAAACCACTCTCCAAATTACCATGCGCAAAAAGCTTGGGAAGTAACTGTGTTTGAATAGAACCGAGTATAGTTGGATAAGATGCTTTCATTCTATAACTGTCAGTAGTCTTTCTAGATATATCAATGTGCTGATTCGTATAACCCTGCAGTAGAAAAGTATTCCATTGCGAACCTTCGCTGTTATTTTTATTCGATATTTTATTAAACAAGGAGACTATCTCATCAACGAATACCCCTAAAGAATATGGGTTTTTAAAATGAGCATACATTGCAGCTTCAATAGTAGAATTTTGAACTAATAACTGTTTTCTATCAACAGTCTCTTCCTCTGTAGCTTCAGAAAACTGCATTTCTTTCTTTTTACTTTCAAATTCTTCATAAGCCTTATGGTCATTTGAATTTAACACCCCTGTAGCTAAACTCATTGCCGGTGATTTGCTATCGCCTCGACTGCCTATCAATGCTAAATATAAATTTCCATAGTTTGTGTATCCACCTGCCTTTAAGTTAAACGCAAGTCCAGCAGCGTTACTAAAGGCAAATAGCATAGAACTAAACAGATATTCTTTTGGTATCCTCTTATGTATGAATGCTTGCTCTATAAATTCTCTGTGCTCTTTGGGTAACTTATTTATAACCCTATTCAGTTGTTTAAGAGCAGTCTCCTTTTCTGTGTTTAATTTGCTCTGTTCCATCTCAATATTTTTATGATTGATGATCTTACTCCACGTTCCACCTCTTCATAACTCCATGATTTACCCATGAAAGCATCATGATTACAAGTAAGCTCTAAACTCTTTATTAAATTTGAGAATATTTCATCATTTTCTTGAATTGTTAATGTTCTAAAAAACTTACTCATAGGATAAATTGGATCAAGTAGCTTATTCTTCATCCTATCATTCATATTTGTAGTCAGTCGCTCCAAACCAATATGAAAAGGTTGATCTATAATCTGATGAAGCTCTCTTCGTAGTAATGGATCATCAATATTCACATCATACCTGTTTGCAAGTTGAATAGCGCTGTAAATGTATAAATTAGCGAAGGGTCTATTATTATCTAACAATAAATCCTCTGAAGGATATAATGAATCTCTTAATACTTTGTAAGCTATTCTATGATCTTCTGTTATAAGAACTGGTCTAGTATCAGAAACTAATGAGCATATAAAATGTAATGCACTTTCCACATTCATTGCTGTATCTTTATTCTCCATTATCTCTTAGATTTTCTCTTATTAGACAATAGTGAATCGGTATCAGCCTCGATTTCAAGATTGGTTTTTTGCCTACCCTGTTTAATCCATTCTCTAATTTCCGATTTAAAGAAAAATAAACGACCGTTTACCTTATGAAAGGGCATGGAATTTTTACGTACGTATCCGTATAAAGTAGGTTTAGCGAAACCCGTCATAATTTCTATCTCATCTATAGATTTTGGGTCATCATCTTCTTCTTTTTTTTCTACCTTTTTAAGGTATAAAGCTTTTAATTCTTTGAGGTCTTTTTTTACCTCCGCAACATCCTGTTGTGTTTGTTCAAATGGTATCATTTAATATTATTTAATAATTAATAATACTCAATGATAGCGGTATGTTTAGCTACAAATTAAAGTTCTGTAGTTATCGTAATAACAAATGTAGTTAGAGTAATGACTTTAGTAATTAAATCGTTTTTTTAGGACTTTTAGAAAAATTATTTCTAACATTCTTATAATCCCAATCGGTAAAATTTTCAGTTAAAAGTTTTATGAATTTATCCTGAACCTGCCCTGTTCCAAAATAATCCCAATTAGCATCATAGAATTCTCTAAATACATGTTGAATAATAGACTTTTCCCCTTTAGGAGCTTGATTAAATTTTTGTTTAGGTAAATCTTGTACACCACAAAATGCTTTCCTTATAAAAACATCCAATTGTTCTTTAGTTAAAAAAGGTCTTCCATTTTTACTGTTGTTCTCTGTAAGTTTTTTAAAATGAGATACCGCTACGTCAATAGGCATAGATTTTTGAAAAATGTTGGTATAATCTTTATAAGTATAACAATTATCGGGCTCCTCTGTAAAAGACCTTTTCTGCTTCTTATTTATAAAATGTGTATCCCTGTAAAACTCTTTTTTACTTTTAGAAAACTTTTTTAAATTTTCAAATGATTTTGAACTTGGGATATCCAAACTCATTTTAAGAGCACCAGTTCGATTAAGAAAATCTATTATTTCATTCGTTGCTTCCAGTTTTTTTAGATTATCAGGAATTTTATCAAAAATCTCGTTATAATAAAAAGCCCTGTAGTTAGAAAAAAGTTCTTGTACTTTATTATAATTACTTGATAGTTCTTCTCTACAATCATTGATATTTAAAATGTCAAGACATTTAATAACTAACTGTTTCTTTTCTAAGACACTTAATAAATCAAAGAAATAATAAAGTTCTAAAGACAATAGCATCAATACAATATCTAATTCGTCAAAATCTCCATAGATATCAAACTCTTTAAATTTAGGTTTTAAAAATTTTTCGATTCTATCTTGATATATTTTATCGTCATTTATATACAATGCGATAATTTGCAAATGAAGCTTTTCCTTTACAAAAATATGGTGTTGAGCAATTTCATTTATTTTATCGTAAAAATTGAATGGTGTAATTTCTGTGAGTAAATTAACCACCTCTGAAAATTTGGTAAAACTTGGCATCATTAAAAATCCATTATTGAGTTTGCAAATTCTTTTTTAGCTTCATCTTCAAAGCCTGCAAAGTAATTTTTAGTTACGCTAAGATCACTATGGTTTAGAGCTTCGCTTATAAATTCCATACTCGCTCCTTTACGTAAAGAATTGGTAGCGAAACTATGTCTAGCATAATAGAAACTTATATCCTTTGGCAAATCGTTTGCAATTGCTATTCTTTTTATGTAATCATTTACATAGCGTGTAAAGTTTTTTATTTTCTTGTGCTGCTCATTTATATCATCATATTTACTAATAATATTAAAGACATAACCTTCTTTATCTATACTTCCGTATTTTTTAATAATACCTTTCGTGAAATCTGTTAGGTATATAATAATTTTTCTTTTTTCAGCAGTTTTATCGAATGTCTTAGCTCTATAGTATGTAAACTTATCGTCTTTAATATCGGAGTATTTTAAAAGTGCTATATCTTTCGGATTAATACCATTACACGCAAAACTAAAGAACCAGAAGTCTTTACATTTTTCTTCATTATAGCTCATTGGTCTAGCTTCAAACAAAAGTTTCAATTGTGCAGCGGTTAATGCCTTTTTGACCTTTTTAGTTCTTGGTATTTGATATTTATTTTTACCAAAGGGATAATGCTCACTATTTAGGTCATTGACATCAATAGCGTTATTAAAAATAACTCGTAGTGTTCTCGTGTAAATTGATACAGTTGTATAACTTTTACCATTAGCAAGCATAAATTGTTCATACTCTTTTAACCAATCTATTGAGATATCTTGAAATCTTAATTTTTCAACCGGGCAATTCTTAATGGTTTCACTAAAATTGATAAGAGAATTTAAAGTGTACTTAAAACTTTCTGCCGTATTGATTTTCTTATTTCTAATACATTTTTCAATAGCAAGATCAAAATGATATTGAATATTATTTTTATCTGAAGTTTTTCGAAAAAGTTTAAATTCAAATTTCGAAAAGTCAAAAACTTCTATTGATTTAGCTATATCATTAGCTCTATTTTCAATGGATTGAAGTTTTAAACGTAATTCGTTATTAGAACCTCTAAGATTTTTATTCTTTGGATTAAGCCAAATCGATGTGTAATCTTTCTCCAGTAAGTCAATATCGAGACCGTACCATTTTTCTTTTCTACTTGCCTTACTATATACCCGAAGCTTTACTGGGTACATGCCCGTTTCTTTTTTTCTTCGTGTATCTAAACGTATAGAAATGTTATAACTCATAACTTACTAGTTTCTGCAAATATAGACCACTTGCAGAATATTTGCAGAAAAATATTGATATTAAACTAATAACAGCTATTAACTAACAACAGAATATACAAGCTAAATATCTATATTACAGAGTATTTATATAAAAGAGAGGCAGTAGAAACACCGAAGTATTATTGATTACGGCTCAAGAGGTTACTGGTTTGAATCCAGTCGAGGTCACAAGAATCCAAACCCTGCAAATTTAAAAATTTGCAGGGTTTTTTGGTTTTAGATGTTATATAAAATGAATTGTTGTAATCTGCATCAGCAACAAATCATAAGAATTTGGGGTCGACTCAATAAAACTGATGTAATGATAAAATATAATTAACTAGACTTTTTTCTCTAAAAATTGTTTAATTAAAAGAAGCCATCCATATGCACTTTTACACATTCTCAATCTTATTTTAGAATACTCTTTCAAGTGTAAAAAGCTTTATAACGATAGTTTAGAACATCACTATAGAAAATGAAAGCGCCGCTATACATTTAAATTTAAATCAGGTATTTCTGTTTGAGACCATGAACAGAAACAAGCAAAGAGCAATAGTGAAGCAATTACTATCCATATTAAAATGGATACATTTCGAAGATTTAATTGTTAATTCAATCGGTTGTTCAGTTTTAGTACAGTTGGATATTTTAAAAAAAACTACTTGTTTTTTATCTTTCATAAAAATGTAAAATTTCTTGAAATGAAAAAAATAGTTTTGTTACTAATGCTTACAAGTTCTGTTCTAATCAGTTGCTCAAAATCTACTTCAGATAAACCTACCGCAGAACAAAATGACGTAGATGAAGAAGTTATAGAAGAAGAAGAAGAAGAAGAAGAAGTTATCGAAGAAACATGGATTACAATACCCGTACCCGCAGATGCAGGATCTGGCATGACTTGGGAGTTTCAAGAAAGCGTTTCAGATGATTTTGAATATGAAGCACAGGCCTCGAACAAAGGTGTTATATTTTTAGATAAATGGGACGATTGGTATCATAATGCTTGGTCGGGACCAGGTTCTACAACTTGGTCAAGGGATCATTCATCTGTAGAAAATGGCAAGTTGAAATTAACTGCATCACGTTTTGAAACAGACAGGGTCAATGCAGGGATTATACATTCTAACCAAACTGTTCAATACCCAGTATATATAGAAGCTAATATTAAAATAATGAATTCGGTATTGGCAAATGGTGCTTGGCTATTAAGCCCAGACGATACTCAAGAAATAGATTTTATGGAAGGCTATGGTGCTGTTTTTTCAGAGAGTGCCAATGATGATCTTTCATGGTACGCAGAGAGAATGCATGTTAGTCATCATGTTTTTATTAGAGACCCTTTTCAAGATTGGCAACCAAGTGAGCTAGTTAATAGTAATGGTAATCCTTCACCGAACCCCACCTGGATAACGCGAAATGACGGTGCCGGTAATATACTTTGGAAAGACTCTTTTCATAGATATGGTGTTTACTGGAAAGACCCATTCAATTTATACTATTATATTGATGGCGTACTAGTAACTAAAAGAGAAGGGAAAGATGAAATCGACCCTTTATACCTGACTAATTCGACTAACCCAGGCGATACTAGTAATGACACCAGAACTGGGCTATCTAAAGAAATGGATATTATATTCAGCGTTGAAGAACAAGGGTGGCGAACTATAAATGGAAAGGCTGTAATACCTACCGATGCCGAATTATCAATTCCTGATAATGACTTTACTATTGATTGGATCAGAATTTTTAAACCCGTTCAAAACTAATTGATATTGATTTTGAAATGAGATTTCATCTAATGAATTCATCAGATGAAATCTCATTTTTTTTTAAAATTCTGACAAGACTATTTCTCAGTTAGCAAGCTAATATTTCTTCCGGCTTAATTGAACCTAGCTATCGCTTTTGAAAGTATAGAATTAGCCTGTATTATTGTTTAAATACAATCTCAGCATACAAAGATCTTCAGTTAGCGTTTAGTATCAAATAATTTGAATGGATATAAAAATCTCTAGTTACTTTTAGGTAGTAGCATAAAAAAATCATGCTCACCATTATTATTAGCTACTACTACGGTAGCTTTTTTCTTCGACTTCAAAAACCCCATATTTCTAACGTCTTTATCAGCGAAAAAGCCTGATTCTAAGTGTGACATCAGTCTAAACACACCTTTTTCACCACCTTTTAAAAAGGAACCAATACCAGCATCACCACGGGTAGTTTCAACTTCTGTTTGGTAATTGTTTCCTGCAAGAAGTATATCTTGTATACCATCACCATCAAAATCTTGATAGAGAATACTATTTACAGGAGCCTGTTGTACTTTATTTTCAAAAGGTTGAAATGTAAATTTATTATTTGCCTCATTAATAAATATTCCAGACCTAAATTCTGTTGCTGCATATAAAGGCTCACCTACTTCTCCTCCAAGAATAGCATCTAAATCTAATTTTGCAAATTGCTCATGTGTATCTATACGGTTTACCAAATAGGGCATTTGTTTGGCTAAATCCACTTTTCCTCTAACCGGCACATTTTTGCCTTCAATTTCTTTCGCAAGTACAATATCAACAGAACCATTGCGATCATAGTCATTAGCAAAAATCGATAATGGGTCTTCATAACTTGCCTTTAGTTTATGATTTAAACCTAAGTTACCAGCTATGATATCTAAATCTCCATCATTATCAATATCTTGAACTTCAATTTTGTTCCACCACCCTATAGATTTAGATAAGGTTTTATATGCATCGCTCTTTTTAAACGTACCCGATTCATTAATGAATATCTCAATACCCATCCACTCTCCGGTAACGACCAGATCCAACAACTGGTCATTATTTATATCTACCCAATGTGCATCGGTTACCATACCTACTTTTTCTAATTCAGGAGCTAATTTATTTTCTACACGAGAAAATTTGCCTTCATTGTTTTGTAAAATATAACTTGATGGAGTAAAGGGGTACTGCCCTGGTATTACCCTGCCACCTATGAATAAATCTAAATCTCCGTCTAAATCAATATCACAAGAAACAACCACAGAACCAGTCGACGTAATTTCTGGTAATGATGTAAGTGACCTTGTAAAATCACCTTTGCCATTATTTAAGTATAATCGATCTTGTGCGTACCTAGTGTTTCTATAATTTTCATAACTACCGCTAACTACGTATAAGTCTAAATCACCATCACCATCGGCATCAAAAAAGCAAGCACCTTGATCTTCATAATTCTTATCTGACTCAAAAGTTTTAATTGATAAGAGGCTTTCTTTAGATTCACCAATAGCAATTAACTGACCTGCTTGGTTTTTTCCTCCTCCAATATATACTTCTTCATTTCCATCTCCATTAATATCACCTACAGCCAAACCTGGCCCTGACTGTGATTTTTTATGTGGTAGTAAAAGCTGTAAATCAAAATCATTGAAATACTCTTCTTTATGCTCAAAAACATAAGGTTGCTTTTTAAATATGGTTTTTTTTAATTCTTTGCTTGTTTTAGCAGCGACGCCTTCTATATAATCTATTTTATTTGTTTGATCAACTTTAAATGTTGTGTACTCTTTAGTACTATTATCTGACCATTGAACTATTATTTTGTTCGGTTTTTTATTTTTTGGCAGTCCAAAATGTAGTGTATTCGAAACTGAAGATAAAAAACCTCTAGTATTTGTTAATTCTTTGGTTTGTATAGATTTATCATCAAAAATTAAAGTGACTTTCGCGCCCACACCATATTTATTTTTATCGACACCCTGTAAATCTATTTTTATGAAACTACCTTGATTTTGTTCCATCGTGTTATTTTTTAAAATTGTAGCTTCTTGATTGATATTATTTACAATAATTTCGAGATCACCGTCGTTGTCCAAATCGGCATAAGTCGCTCCATTAGAAAGTGATGGCGTCATAGTTGCCCATTTATCAGAAGTATTCAAAAATGTATTGTACCCATTATTTTGAAACAGATAGTTCTTTAATTTTTGTTGTGGTAACATTTTAGTGAATTCTAAAAAATCTTCGTCGGTAGGTTTTCTTCCTCTTGAACGAAGTATGTCCATGGTAGACTCTATTATATCACGATTCATTACATCTCTGTAAATACCATTAGTTATAAAAATATCATTAAGACCATCTAAATTAAAATCGGCTGCCAAAACTGCCCAAGACCAGTCGGTATCGGCAACACCTGCCATTTTAGATATTTCACTAAAAGAACCGTTACCATTATTCATTTGCAGCATATTATGAACATACTGATGATGGTACCCTTGATCTACCATCATTTCAAATTGACTAATTGGCATCATACCCATGTTTAATTTAGCCCTTTTATAATCTTCGGGGCTCATGTCAAGAGTCATTAAATCAAGTTGACCATCGTTATTCATATCAGCCAAATCACTGCCCATACTATTGAATGACATGTGTTTGAACATGCTTTTACTTAATTCTTGAAATGTACCATCTCCATTATTGACATATGCTAAATCAGGGTAATTAAAATCGTTACAAACATAGATATCTAACCAACCATCATTGTTTAGATCACCTACTTGTGGGTTTAGGCCAAAACCGATATCATAATATAATCCTGCTTTTAAAGAAATATCTGTAAAATGACCAGTACCATCATTTTCGTAAAGCCGATCACTACCTTTAAGCTCCATAGTTTTTGGATTGCTATGCACTTTGCCTAAATCTACTATTTTGCTTCTACTTGTTATATCTGGTGTATTCGAGACATATACATCTAGATCATTATCCCTATCAAAATCAAAGAATGTTGCCTGTATTGTTCTATTACCATCTGCCAGACCAATTTCTTTAGCTTTTTCTTCAAATGTTAAATCTCCTTTATTTAGGTATACCAAATTATCGAATTGACCATTTTGATCTAACCAGCCCCCACGAGATACATGAATATCTAATAAACCATCGCCATTAATATCTGCCATGGTTACACCTGTATTAAAACCTTGAATATTTAATATACCGGCTTCTTCTGTAATATCTTTAAATTTTAAATTTCCTAAATTAAGATACAGCTTGTCTGGTGCTGAATTTGCCGTAAAGTAAAGATCAACTAAACCGTCATTGTTTATATCACCGGCAGCTACCCCTGCCCCGATATAAGTATACATATATTGATAATAATTAGAATCTACAGTTTCTGTAAGTGTATTATTAAAATAAATACCAGAACTGGAAGAAGTAATTTCTGTAAATAATTTAGGTGAAGAAGTGGTAACTGTTCCCTTTTTATCTTCTGAAACCGAGTTACATGAAAAAGAAAAAAACGCTAACACATAAAAACAAGGTTTTATAAATGAATTATTCATCTTTAAGTATTTGACTTGCATAGCTTTTAATAAAGTCTTTAAAATACGTGTATATAATAACTATTCCTATTTTGGAAAAAATGCAATGGGTATTAAAAAATAACGGTGAACTTTAATTCGTTCACCGTTATTAAACAAAAACTAACTCAACAATCTTAATTACCCAAGTTTGGGTTTAAGTCTATTATTGCTTGGGGTACAGGTGAGAAATAATTATTTGTACCTAAGTCACCTTGAATTTCATTATGCTCTTGAATTGCACCTGGCGAATCTCTTGCAATTAATGCTTCTTCTACTTTTTCCATTCGAACAAGATCAAACCATCTAAGGTATTCACCAGCGAACTCCCATTTTCTTTCGGTAAAAGCCAATTCTGCTAAATCTCCACTAGTTACATCTATGGTTGCATCTGAAGTTGCATATGGTAAACCTTCAGCTCTTCTTCTAATCATATTCAATGCCTCCCAAGCATCTGCACTTGAAGCACCTGATCTACCAGAAGCCTCAGCATATATTAATAAAACCTCAGCATAACGCATATAAAAATCATTTCTATCTGTAATGAATGCAGCTGCAGGTAAATCATTTACAGGTCCGGCTATTTTTTTGAAAATTGGACTTTTTTGATCACTAAAAGTGGTGTAATCCAAATCAGTTCTATAGGTAGCTTCTTTACGTGCTCCTTCAGGGAAATCTTCGAAATATTTGATTTCAGCGAAAGTCTCTTGCCAACCTCCAAAGTCACTAGGTAAACCTAATATTCCATCTTTTAAATTTGCCGTATTAAAACCACATGAACCACAATATGAAATCGTAAATACACTTTCGTTATTAAATCGGTTAGCTACCTTCCATAAATCTTCTAAATTATCTGAAAGCTCAAATTGATAAAGTGCAGCATTATCAATAACCTCTTTAGCTTTTGTTGCCGCACTGGTATATTTACTAGCATCTTTTACAGGAAAACCTGCCCAATCTAAATACAGTCTTGCCAATAATGATTTTGCAGAACCCTTATTAGGTCTAGGAGCACCAGCTTCCTGCCCTGGGTAAATATCTGGAAGTCTCAATTCAGCTTCCATAAAATCAGATTCGATCTGAAGATAAACATCTGCCTGCTCAGATAAACCAATATTAGGATCTGGTATAGCTGTCAACGGAATAGGAATTTTACCATGTACACGTGTTGCATGTAAAAGAGCCATACCTCTTAAAAAGTAAACTTCACCGATTAAAATATTTAAACGATCTTGATCAACATCTAAATTCTCCATTCCCTGTGATCTTTCTAACAGAGAATTCGCAGTATTAACTATGTTATAAATCGCATTCCAATTATTTAATAAACGTCCGTTTGTAGACTGTACCACACGTTGATCGAACTGTCTAAAATCTGCTTTATTACTGGCAAAGTGGGTAGTAATATCATCACCTGCCCAAGAAGCAGCATAAAAAGTTGTCCATTGTGCTGCACTTAACAACGTACTGTAAATACCCGTAATACCTTTATCGAAATCGGTTAAACTTGCAAAAGATTCTGGTGGAAGATTAAACTCTACCGGGTCTGGATCTAAATTTGCACAACCTTGTAATACGGTTGCAGAAATAGCTATGATCAAACCAGCATAACCCAGCTTTTTCACTATATTTTTTTTGCTTTTATAATTTTTCATATTCTTTTTTTTTAAAACTGAAGTTTAAGACCTAATGTAAATGTTCTTGGATTTGGATAAGCACCTATGTCAATACCAGCCCCAGCATCTGTATTATTCAAATCTTGATTAACCGGTGTAGATGAAACCTCTGGGTCATAACCACTATAATCGGTAAGTAGCAGTAAGTTTTGCCCACTGACATAAACTTGAAGACTTTCAACATTTTTAATGATATCTTCAAATGTGTAACCTAATTTTAGATTACTTAATCGAATAAAACTACCATCTTCAACATATCGAGAAGAATTCAAAACATTTAGTGAACCTCTACGTGGTAAATCTGTTTCATTTTGCGGAGTCCATTTATTTACACTTAACGGAGAAAGGTCATCTCTAAAATCACCGGCACCACCATTAATAGCCGCTGCAACTTGATTATAAACATCAAAATTATGCGCAGCGTTTACGAAGACGTTCAGGCTCAAATTTTTATAGTTAAATGTGTTATTAAAACCCCATGTTAAGGTTGGCAACCCATTACCAATGGTAGAGAAAACAGAATTACCCTCGTCATCAGTCAAATATTTTGCATCACCTGCTTGTATACCTTCTGGTAAATCATCGGTTGATTTCCAAGTACCTAAAAATGTAAGACCGTAAAATTGACCTAGCGGTTGACCAAGCTCTATTACATTTATAGAATTTTCAGTACCATCTACCGGTCTAATATTTCCTAATATTTGATCAACATCGTTTACCAATTCAGTTACTTCGTTCGTTACGTGAGAAAGGTTAAAAGATGAATCCCAAGTGAAATTATCATTTTGAACAATTGTGCCGGACAATGTCAAATCTATACCTTGATTTTCAACTACCCCTGCATTTTCAAATTTTGCAAAAGATGTACCCGGAATTATTGTTCTTAATAATAGGTCTTCAGTTGTCTTACTAAAATAATCTACCGAAGCATTAAGTCTACCACTAAAGAACCCCATATCAACACCAATATTTGTTTGTGAAGTTGTTTCCCATGTTAAATTTGGATTCCCAACTTGTGTAAGTGTTGAACCAGATACCAAGGTAGAACCGTCAAAAGGATAATTACCGGCATCGTTAGTCAATGAAAAACGTGCTGTAGAGTTTATATTCTGATTACCTACCTGACCCCAGCCAGCTCTTAACTTTAAACTACTTAGTGTTTTACCATTTTCAATAAATGGCATGTTATTAAAACTATAAGCAATTGCCCCAGAAGGAAAATACCCAGTTCTATTACCTTTTGCAAACCTTGACGATTCATCGATACGCATAGATCCAGTTAAATAAAGTGAGTTGCTATAATTGTACTGAACACGACCTAAATAAGATTGTATCGCATTTTGGTTACCATCGTTAGTGAAATTCTCTCTTGATTGATCCTCATTATCCGCTAAATAAATACTACCGGTTGCTATAGCAAATGTGTCGTAACCATTGAACGTATTACGGTCTCCTTGAAATTCATATACCCCTGTAATATCAAGATTATGTTTATTAAAACTATTGTTATAATTAAGAATATTACTTACCTGGTGACTTGTGTTTCTAAAATTGGTATATGCAACACGTGTATGATTAGGATTAGCATCGGAAGGGTTATCGTCTCGTATAAAAGATTCAACATTTTGATTAATTGTTGACGCACCGACAACAAGACTATATTTAAAATGATCCGTGAATTTATAGCCAACATTAATATTCGTATTTAAACGATCTGCAGCACGATCTCTGTTACTTCTTAAAAGTGTACCAATGGGGTTAAAACCATTGTTTGCAAAATTTGAACTTGTAATAAAATTACCATCACTGTCTTGTACAGGTAATGTTGGATCCCATGTAAGCGTCTTTAATATGCTACTACCTTTAAAACGGTTAAAATCATCTGGGTTATTTACCTCTGATTCTCTACTACCATATAAATTTACACCTACCGATAATTTATCGGTTACGTTTAGATTAATATTAGAACGTAAAGAGAATCGCTCATATTCATTACTAATAACCGTACCAGTTTGGTTTACGTAGTTACCAGAAACAAAGTATCTCAAATTATCTTTGCCGCCGCTTACTGCCAACTGGGTATTTGTACCAATACCTGTTTGAAACAATTGATCTTCGTAATTGATCGGGTTAGCATCAAGAGCAGATATTTGTTGCTCTGTATATGCTGGATCTGCACCGTTTGCAATTAACCCTGCATTTTTTTGTCTAGCAAAATCACCAGAACCTAAAGTTTCAATACTTCGTGCTTGGGTACTTATAGATACGAAATGATCAAAGCTTATTTTAGCTTTTCCTGCTCCTTTCTTAGTGGTTACCAAAATTACCCCATTCGAAGCCCTAGAACCGTAAATTGCTAGTGAAGAAGCATCTTTTAGTACCTCTATAGAGGCAATATCATTTGGGTTGATCGTTCTTAAATCACCACCAAAAACACCATCTACTACTACAAGAGGGTCATTATTACCTGTTATAGAATTTACCCCTCTAACCCTTACTTTAATACCTGCGCCTGGTGCTCCAGATCCAGAAACCGACACCCCTGCCGCTCTACCTTGCAATGCATCTTCTACACGAGTTAATGGTTGGTTTTCAAATGATTTAGCTGTTACTTGAGAAACGGCACCGGTAAGATCGCTCTTTTTAGAAGTACCATAACCTATTACTACTACCTCGTCTAACAAACTTGCATCTTCAGCTAATACAACATTTATTGTTTTTTGATTTCCGACCTTAATAGACTGAGAGGCATACCCTATATATGATATTACCAAAACATCTTCAGGTGATGCTTGAATAGAAAAATTACCATCGAAATCGGTCTGTGAACCATTCGTAGATCCCTTTACCAAAACATTAGCCCCAACTACAGGTCCTAAATTATCGGTTACTGTTCCTAAAATGGTCTCTTGACCAATTGCGCTGTTCATGCTTAGTAGGGCAAAGAACAGTCCCGACAGAAAGCATTTCTTTAAAAATTCAAAAAATTGTTTTTTCATAATCATTGGTTTAAATAAAATTTGCTTGAGTTATTATACTTAGAGTTGAATTAAGATTATTGTTAATATTTTATTGTATCCGTAATTTTTAAGCTCGTGATTGAACAAAACTAACTATAACTCTTTTTTTTTTGCCATTTTAAAACTGCACAAGAACTTGACTCAACCACTAAAATGTCGGTTTTACAACGCTTTCAAATATTTTTTGTCTTGAAATTGAAATATTTATCAAAAAAAAGACTGTCTCTACAGACAATCTTTTTTCACTTATAAATCCAGATTATTATACTTAAATCTACTCTGCATTATTAATTATAATACCTTCATCTAAATCATAATCTAGAACTGAATTTGGGTATTTTCTAAAACAACTTTATCAACTGTACTTTTCTTCATTTATCAGCTGAAATTTATTCTTATGCTCAAAGAATTAAATTTTTCTAATTAATAATTATTCCGGTAAAGGGATAATTAGGTGCTACTAGGTTAAAATATTTATCAAAAGAAAAATTTTGTAGCGCACTCATTTATGATTGAACAATGAACCAACAATATGGTGCGGTAACTCAAAGCAGCTCTAAAAGTGCCGATAATTTTAAATGTGTATTTGATTTGTATTTGCAAAGTGTGAATGCAGTTACATTCCAATAATCTTAAAAAATCATTAAGAAAATAGCCTAATAATAAAGAATCATTAAGTTTATCGACTTGATATAAGTTTACCAGTCGACAAATTTGTATATAATTATAAGTTGCAAACGCCTTAAATGGAATTTATATAATCTTCTAAATTTACATTTCTAGGTAGGTCCATTTTTTTACGAATACGATGTCTTGAAGTATGTACAGACTCTACAGATATACCTAATAACCTCGCCATATCTTTACTAGACATGTTCAATTTTATCAATGCACAAATCTTTTGATCACTTTGACTTAAGTTTGGAAATTTCTCAAAAATTTTATTATAAAACTCCTTATTTACAGAAATAAATCGATGTTTAAACTCATCCCAATTATTATTATTATTCGACGAGATTGACCTTAGTACTTTATTTATTTCATGAATTTTAATCTTATCGGTACCTACGCGCACCTTAGATTTTATCTCTTTCAAAAATTCATCTTTTTCAATTAGCTGTAGTGCCGAAGATGCTAATTCTTTATTCTTTATATCAATAAGAACCTGTTGCTTTTGTATCTCTAGCTCCTTATTTCTTTTTATAAATGCTTTTTCATTTTTATGTTTTGTTCTTAGATAATTAAAATACCCGTAACCTATAATTAGCAAAAAGAAAATAGAGCCTAGTAGAATAATCATTTGAAGTTTACTTATCTCTTCTTCTTGCTCTAGTTGCTTTAAATATTGCTCTTGTATTTGTTTTTCTTGTCTATCCTTTTCTAATCGATAGTTATCTTTTATTTCTAATAACGATTGGTTTATAGAACTTCTACCATCAAAAAATTTAGCATCTAACTCTTTAGCCTTCTTTAAACTTTGAAAGGCATTCTTATAATCGTTTTTTCTAAGGTATAATTCAGTGAGATTTTCATAGACCAATGGTGTAAAGTCTAGATGACTTTTGTAATTTTCTGAAATATCTAAAGATTTTCTATATAGTTCTTCACTCTTTTTTAAATTAGAAATATTAAGATACATGTCGCCTAAATACTTATAAATTAATACGAGATAAGTTGGCTCATTTTTTTGAAAATAGGGTATTACACCTTCCATTATTGCTATTGCCTCTTGATTATTATCTTCTCTTTCCAACAAAACAGCCTTCTCAAAGTCAAGATATTCTTTACCCCTATACTCCAAATGAGCTAATGGCTGAAAATCAACCTCATCAGAAAAATATAAATAACAACTGTCCAAATAAATACGAGCAACTTTATTTTCTTGCAACTCTCTACTCGTCTTTGCCAAAGAGTAATAATAAGGTACTAATACAGACTTTTTAAGGTTTAATTTTTCAACTCTTCTTTTCTGTAGTTCTAAAGAAGATTTTAAATACTTATAAGACTCTTCAACCCTTTTATTATAACTGTATATTCTGCCAAGTCTAACGAAAATGATAGATTTCAATTTATCATCGTCTCTTTTATCATTTAAAATTAATGCTGTCCATAAAGCATCATATGAGTTTGCATATCGTGCAGTATTTTCGAACACATAGGCTTTCTCCAACAAACTATATGTTGCATTTACCGTATCATTTAATTGTAAATAATTTTCACTGCTATAATTTAATAAGGCAACAGCACTATCAGGATTTTGAAATCTCAGTTCTAATGCTCTTTCAAAGGCTTGTTTAGCACTAATATCTTTTAAGTTATTTTGAGCATAACCTATGGTAATGATAAGCAAGCATAATACAGACAGTATTCTTTTCATAAGTATATTCTCAAAGAAAAAATTTAATTAATAATTCAATTACACTTTAGCTAAAATATATTTTTCTCTATAAAAAAATTGAAGAAATATTCTGCCAATACTAATTTTAATCTTGAAACCTAATAGAATTAAAAGTACAAATCAAATAAATTATGAATTCATTTTCAAATAATGATTTTTGAAAACCTTCGGTGAACAATTCATATATTTTTGAAATTGTCTGTAAAAAAAAGGCAGACTTTCATACCCACAATCGTAAGCAATTTGGCTTACTTGTTTGTTGGTTTCGATGAGCATTTTACTGGCAAGATTAATACGATATTCATTTATGAAGGTAAAAAACGACTTGTTAAGTGACTTTTTAAAAAATCGACAAAACGCTTCGTTACTCATTGAAACTAAATCTGAAACATCATCTAGTTTTATTTTAGAATTATAGTTCTTCTCTACAAAATCGTATACAACATCAATTCTATTATTCGCCTTTATATTTAGATTAGGTGCAAAACCAGAAGTAGTTAATAATTCGAATGTTTTTACCGATGCCAATTCTTCCAATAATTGTAAAAAACTCATTAATCTATCTAGTGGTTTTTTTTCTATAATCGCCATTAATCTCTTTGCTGTCTTTTTTGATGAATATGAATGAAACAAAATTCCTTTAGAAGCCCTTTTTAATAATAAATGAATTTGGTAAAACTCTTCTTTTTGAAACCAGTTCTCTCCTAAAAACAAATCGTTCCATTGAAAAACAACCGACTTCACATTACCAATATGTAAATCTGTGTTTTTCCAGCAATGCGGTAAATTAGATCCTAAGAGAACAAAATCACCCTCTTCGAATTTTTGAATATTATTACCTACGTACCTCATCCCCTTACCTTTTACTATATAGGTTAACTCGTATTCGGGGTGAAAATGCCAAGGCGCATCAAATTCAATATCCTCATAAACAAACGCATATATCGCACGTTGCTTAGAATTTATTTTTTCAAATTGTGCTTTCATAACCTAGCAATTATAATCTATTATGATATAATAATATCAATATAACCATTAAAAAGTCAAAATAAGCACTATATATGCTAATAAAGATTAATTAACGCTCCAATAGTTTAATCATATTTGTGGAAATACATATTAAGAATAAATAATAGTCAACACCATGGATAAGAGTAAGTTTCTAGACCCTTTTGAAAAGGAAAGAATTGAAAAAGGATTTGGCAAAATGGATGATCAAGGCGAAGAAGTCACTATGGTCTTTGGTCATAAAGATGTTCGAAGATGTGCACATAATGCAAAAACCTATCAATCTGGAGCTGCACCTGGGCGAATTGTTATTCCATCCGAAGAAAATATTAGAGATATTCGTCAGATTCCGTTTGAGGTTGACCCGCCTTTACATGCTGATTATAGAGCCGTATTAGACCCTTGGTTCAAAAGACCTTTGGAGGAAGAATATACAGCAAAGCTTAAAAATCAAATTCAATCTTTGGTAAAAGAGGTTTTAAAAAAAGACTCTTTAGACATTGTCAGTGAATTTGCATTACCATTACAATCTCGTGCGTTAACCCTATTATTAAATACACCATTCTCGCAAGCTGAAACATGGATCTCATGGGGCACACATGTATTTAGAAGTGAAGGCTCTGCTTTAGATGCCGACAAGGCAAATATTTTATATGATTATATTGACAAAGAAATTGAAAGAGCAAGCGCAGCACCAACAGATGATTTATATTCTGTGTTATTGGCATCTGAGGCTAATGGTAAAAAATTGACCAAAGAAGAAGTTAAGGGTGTAATTATTCTAACTTTTGCCGGTGGTAGAGATACCGTTATAAATGCCGTTACAAATTCAATTTCTTATTTTTCTGAACATCCAGAATCACTAGAAAGGTTACGTAATGAACCTGAAATATTGAATAATACTATTGAAGAATTAATTCGATATTTCTCGCCGCTAACACAAATGGGTAGAATTACAACCGAGGCTACTTCTATTTGCGAACACGCGTTAAAAACAGATAGTAAAATATCGTTATGCTGGGCTTCTGCAAATCGAGATGCCAATGTATTCGAGAATGCAAATGAAATTGTTATCGACAGAAAAATAAATCCGCATGTAGCTTTTGGCTTTGGTACACATAACTGCTTAGGAGCAACACATGCTAGACAAATACTAAAGATTTTAATTTCAACTTTATTAGAAGAAGTAAAATCCATAGATATTCTAGATTACAAAGAAAATATTGAAGATTTAGGTCACTTTAAACGTAAAGTAGGCTTCGACAGTTTACACGTTAAATTCAACTCTTAATAAAAACATTAATATAGTTAATATGGCAAAAATAACATTTGTAACAAGCGATAACGAAACCATTATAACGGAGGCTACTACGGGTAGTGTAATGGAACTTGCGATACAGAATAAGGTTAAAGGAATTGATGGTGATTGTGGAGGTGTTTGCTCTTGTGCAACTTGCCATGTTCATGTTGAACCTGCGTTTTGGGACAAAGTTGGAGCACCTAGTCAATTAGAAAGTGACATGCTAGAATTTGATGATAATGTTAGCGAATACAGTCGCCTTTGTTGCCAAATAGATGTATCAGATGCTATTGATGGGGTGGTTTTAAATGTTGCCAAATAATGTCTACCGAAACATCAAATAAAATTTGTGCCGTAATCGGTGCAAGTCACGCTGGAGTAAATTTTGCTTTCGCCTTACGAAAAGAAGGTTGGGAAGGTGCTATTATTTTATTTGATCGCGACCCAGAATTTCCATACCACAGACCGCCTTTATCTAAAGCATACTTAACAAGTGAAGAAGGTACTCAGCAAGATTTATTGTTTCCGAAACAAAATTATGAGACGGATAAGATTACCCTTAAATTAGGTAAAACTATCAGCTCAATTAACCGTAAAGAAAAAAGCATCACTGTTTCTGATGGTTCGGTTCAGAAGTATGACAAATTAGTTCTCACTACAGGTGCACGCCCCTTTATTCCACCAATAAAAGGGCTAAATACCGCGAAAAATGTTTTTGCGATGCGAACTGCAGAAGATGCTATCAATATTAGAACATCTCTTAAAAAAGACCACAACAAAGTTGTTATTATAGGTGGTGGATACATTGGGCTAGAAACTGCTGCATCATTGAGTAAACTAGGTGCATCAGTAACTGTTTTAGAACGCGAAGAACGTGTACTATCTCGTGTTACCGCTCCTGAAATGTCAACGTATTTTGAAGAGCTACATAGTAAACATGGTGTTTCAGTTTTATCAAATAAAAATGTGACATCGATTAATTTTGATAATAATATCAATGAAGTACATTGCGCTGATAATTCTTGCTATAAGGCAGATATAATTATCGTTGGCGTAGGTATTAGAGTAAATACTGAATTAGCTGAAGAAGCTGGTTTAGAAATTGAAAACGGAATTAAAGTTGATGCCAACTGCAAAACCAATAACGATAATATATATGCTTTAGGCGATTGTACTTTTCATTTTAATCCGCATTACAAAAAATATATTCGATTAGAATCTGTACAAAATGCCGTAGATCAAGCAAAAGTCGCAGCGAAATCTATTTGTGGCGAAGCTGTAGCATATGACTCCATACCTTGGTTTTGGTCTGACCAATATGATGTAAAACTACAAATGGTGGGTTTATCGCAAGGTTATAATCAAACCATTAAGCGAATAGAAACAGATAGAGATAACTGCCAATCGGTATGGTATTTTAAAGATGATGAATTACTCGCAGTTGATGCCATCAACAATGCAAAAGCCTATATGCTAGGTACCCGTTTTATTCAAAAAAATCAAAAGATTGACAAGAACAAGCTTTCAGATATTTCAATTGCCATAACACCAACCAGTTTTATTTAAAATCAGTACTAAAAAGAAAAACATGTCAATACAGTCAAAATGCGCAATAGCAACAGGTGATGGTAAATTTATCATAGATACAGTTACTATAGCAGAACCTAAAGCAGATGAAATAATTGTTAAAATAAAAGCTGCCGGACTTTGCCATACCGATCACGACTCTCTAACATGGGGCAAACCAATTGTTATAGGTCATGAAGGCGCAGGTATTATAGAACAAATTGGCAGCGCTATTACAGATTTTAAGGTCGGCGATAAGGTGATTTTAAATTGGGCTACCCCTTGTATGAAATGTTTTCAGTGTCAAGAAGGCAATCAGCATATTTGTGAAAATAATTCGCCTGTAACCGCTGGCGGAAACGGCTTTACTCCTGGTCACGCTCATTTAGAAGGCACAAAATGGAATGATAAACCTATTGAGCGTTCTTTTAATATTGGTACTATTTCTGAGTATGCTTTAGTGAAAGAATCTGCATGCGTCAAATTTAATGGCAATCTACCTATGCCCTCTGCAAGTATTATTAGTTGTGGAGTTATGACGGGTTATGGTTCTGCTGTGAATACGGCAAAAATAACCGCCGGAAGTTCTGCCGTAATTATTGGTACTGGAGGAGTTGGCTTAAATGTTATACAAGGTGCTAGAATTTCTGGAGCATCAAAAATTATAGCTATTGACATTAATGAAGAGCGTCTTGAAATGGCAAAACAGTTTGGGGCAACCCATACTATTCTAGCAGATAAAAATGATGAAGGTTTATTACAGGCATCAGAAAAAGTAAAAACACTAACCGAAGGTAGAGGTGCTGATTATGCCTTTGAGTGTACAGCCGTTCCGGCATTAGGTGCAGCACCCTTAGCAATGATTAGAAATGCAGGTACAGCTGTACAAGTTAGTGGTATTGAAGAAACCATTTCTATAGATATGAACTTATTTGAATGGGATAAAATTTACATTAATCCCCTTTACGGTAAATGTCGCCCACAGATAGATTTTCCAAAATTAGTAAGCTTGTATGATAAAGGAGATTTGATGTTAGATGAAATGATTACCAGAACATACCCTATAGAAAATCTACAACAAGCTTTTGATGATATGCTGGCAGGTAAAAATGCTAAAGGTGTAATCGTTTTTGAATAAACAAATATGTCAAAATTTAGAACAACGGAAATATCAAATCCTGAATTTGAAAGTAATCATCTTAGATTTATTACTGTAAAGACTCCTAATCTTAAAGGTCGTGGAGACATTTGTGTATTTGTGCCCCCAGATGAAAATCTAAAAGACTTACCTATAGTTACGCTTTTGCACGGCGTGTACGGTAGTGCTTGGATTTGGGCACACAAGGCAGGCCTGCACTTTACCGTTTTACGTATGATGACTGAAGGGCTTATCAAGCCTATGGTTGTTGCAATGCCTTCTGACGGATTATGGGGAGATGGCTCTGCATATCTACCTCATAATAATCTTGATTTTGAAAAATGGATTGTTGAAGATGTAATCAATGCAGTCATTGAAAATATTAACGCTACAAGTTCATTATCAAATTTATTTATCTCTGGTCTATCAATGGGTGGTTATGGTGCTTTGCGTCTTGCTGCTAAATATCCTAAAAAATATAAAGGATTTTCAGGGCATTCTTCTATAACGAACATTAATCAGATGCATTTATTCGTAGAAGAAAAGGAAACTAATTATAGTCAAACCGAAGCGTTAAACGAAGATGTTTTCAAGTTGATGGAACAAAATAAAAAACAGCTACCTCCATTTCGTTTTGATTGTGGTAAAGATGATTTATTGATTGAATATAATAGAGCGCTGCACACAAAACTGGACAACTCAGATATTAATCATACCTACCAAGAATTTGAGGGCAAACACGAGTGGTCTTATTGGCAAAAACATATTGAGAAGACATTGATTTTCTTTAACCGTATAAAGTAAGCTCGTTTATTACCGATTTAGAATTTATTCTACCATAAATGTCTATTGTTCAGTTTTTGTCAAGTTAGATTTACTTGAGAACATGTACAGTATCTGTACATTGTTAGACCGTAAAATTAAACAGTCAATTATAGGTCATGTAATATTTGAAACGGCTAAAAGAAATAGTGCAATCAAATTTGAAAAAGAAAAACTACAGTTCCCGAATATGAAAGAAATAGAATTTAATTCGAAAAAATGGGATTTAATTATCGACTCTCCGGGTAGAATAAATATTATCGGTGAGCATACCGACTACAATAACGGCTTTGTACTTCCTACAGCCATTGATAAAAAAATTCAACTCAAATTCAACAAAAATAAAAGTGCCACGACCTGTAATATTCATAGTTGCAATTTTAACGCAAGTCTAACTTTTGAACTTGATAATATTAGTACGAGCGATAACCAGTGGGAAAACTATGTTTTGGGAGTTATATATGAATTACAGCAACTGACCGATAAGCTAAAAGGGTTCGATTGTATTTTAGATAGCGACATACCTGTAGGATCAGGTATTAGCTCTTCGGCCGCTTTAGAATGCGGAATTGCATACGGACTGAACGAACTCTTCGAATTAGGACTCTCGAAACAAGAAATCGTAGCATTATCTCAACGTGCAGAACATAATTATGTGGGTACAAAATGTGGTATCATGGATCAATTTAGCTCTGTAATGAGTAAAGCAGGGCATGTAATCTTGTTAGATTGTAAATCTCTTGATCATGAGTACGTTCCCATAGCAATTGCTCCATATAAAATTCTTTTATTGAATACCAATGTTTCGCATAATTTAGCTTCTGGCGAGTACAATGTTCGTCGAAGTCAATGCGAAGAAGGGGTTGCAATTATTCATGAAAAATATAATGAGGTAAGTTCTTTACGCGATGTTTCGATGACCATGTTGGCTGAATTTAAAAATGAACTTTCTGAAGATGTTTTTAATCGCTGTACTTATATCATTGAAGAAAAAGAACGTGTGTTGAAATCGGTAGAAGCCTTAAAAGAATCATCTCTACACCAATTAGGAAAATACATGTACGAGACACATGAAGGTTTACAACACCTTTATGACGTAAGCTGTACAGAGCTCGATTATTTAGTAGATTTCTCTAAATGTTTCGATACCGTAATCGGATCAAGAATGATGGGTGGTGGTTTTGGTGGCTGTACTATAAATCTAATACATGAAGATGCGGTAGAAAATTTCATCGAAAAAGCAACCAACGCATATTATAACAAATTCAATATTAAACTGACTGCTTTCGAAGCAATGCCTGGTGAAGGTACTAGTGTCAAAACCAACAATTTATATCATCATATGGTCTGATTATTCAATAAAAAGGAAATTTAGCTCAGTATGATATATTTTCCAGACACTAAACTTTAATTTGTAAACCAATAATATTAATACCAAACAACAAGAAAAATGAAAAAAAACAACATAAAATTATTTTCCCTAGCATGTTTATTCCTCTTTACGGCATGTACCGAAACTAAAAAAACCGAAAAAGAAACAGAGAAGGTGGAAGAAAAAATAGCTGTTACCGACGAGCTGATAGATGAATTAGGTATTACCAACCGAGACTCATTAAGTGCAGCTTCAAAAAGAGCGTTACAATGGCCACAAGATTTAGGAAATGAATGGTTTATTCAATTTTCTAATCTTAAACCTTTAAAGGGTGACTTGGCGTATGAAGAAGGTGTCGTGAGAAGAGACCCTAGTGCCGTCATTAAAGAAAATGGAAAATATTACGTTTGGTATAGTAAAAGTGTAGGACCGTCTCAAGGTTTTGGCGGCGACATTGAAAATGACAAAGTTTTCCCGTGGGATCGCTGCGATATTTGGTATGCAACATCTGAAGATGGTGAAACTTGGAAAGAAGAAGGTTTAGCAGTAGCAAGAGGCGAAAAAGGAACTTATGATGACCGCTCAGTGTTTACTGTAGAAATCATGAAATTTGAGGATAAGTATTATTTATGCTACCAAACGGTAAAATCACCTTATAATGTTCGAGTCAAAAATCAAGTAGGATTGGCATGGTCAGATTCTCCAAACGGACCATGGACAAAAAGCGAAGAGCCTATTCTAAGTCCTGCAGACAATGGTGTTTGGAAAGGAGAAGAACAAAACAGATTTTTAGTAGAGAAAAAAGGAGACTTTGACAGTCATAAAGTACATGACCCATGCATTATTCCTTACAAGGGGAAATTCTATTTGTATTATAAAGGAGAACAAATGGGAGAAAAAATCACTTTTGGAGGTAGACAAATTCGTCATGGAGTTGCCATTGCAGATAACCCATTGGGTCCATATGTAAAATCACCTTACAACCCAATCAGTAATAGCGGACACGAAATTTGCGTATGGCCTTATAATGATGGCATTGCTGCCTTAATTACTACAGATGGTCCTGAAAAAAACACAATTCAATGGGCTCCAGATGGTATTAATTTTGAGATAATGTCAGTAATTCCGGGGGTTTCTGCACACGCAATTGGTTTAGACAGATCAGCTGACAATGAAAAAGAACCCACTGAAATTTTACGTTGGGGTCTTTCACATATCTACAATAATAACGACTACCAAAGTATAATGAGCTTTACATCTGAAAGAAAAACTACCCATGCCGCAAAAGGAGAAAAAGCAAAATAAATAGACTACATATTAATAAAAAGAGGAGCATCAGAAAGTGCTCCTCTTTTTTTATTCGCATTGTGGTAAGTTAAATAATAGTAATTTTACGGTACAATGTTTTTTTAATGAACAAGACTAAGCCAAATTTAAAATCAGAGTATAATGTACCAAATCTTGAAAGAGGTCTACTGGTCATTGAGTTATTGGCTACTAAAAAAAGCGGACTCACTTTAGCTGAAATTACCGAAACGTTATCCTTAACTAAAACTTCCGCTTTCAGGGTAGTTAGCACGTTAATTTTCAAGAACTACTTACAAAAAAACGAAACTACCAAAAAGATAACATTGTCTAGAAAAATGCTTTCATTAGGCATATCTTCTATGACCGAACAAAGCATCGTAGAAATGTCTATTGATGTAATGCGCGCCTTAAGAGATGAGTTAAAAGAATCTGTGATGTTGGGTATTTTATTAGGAGAAAAAGGCACTATTTTAGAACAAGTATCTTCATCTTATCCGGTAAAATTATTTGTAGAACAGGGTACCCAATTCAGTTTACATAGCTCTGTAGGTGGTAAATCTATTTTATCATATTTACCAAAAGAAGAGTCTGATGAAATTTTAAAAAAAATTACACTTACCAAATTCACCAAAAACACCATTACTTCTAAAAAAGATTTTAGAGAAACACTTAAAGTAGTAAAGAAAAATGGATTTGCAATTGATAACGGCGAAGACATACAAGGTATTCATTGTATAGGGGCACCAATTTTCAATGAATCAGGATATCCGGTTGCCGCTCTTTGGATAACAGCACCCCATGGTAGACTACCTCATGAAGAATTTGAAACTAAAGGAAAAATTATAGCACGATATGCGCTTGATATTTCAATTAAGTTAGGCTATATCTCACAATAGATTTTTCAGTAATCACTTCGACTTCATAAATACTTTAAGCTCTTTTTTAAGGGCTTTTTTTATACCTAAATATGTCTTTGTCTATAATTTAACAATTAAACTTTAGGATATGATTATTTATTAGTTGTCAGTTTTATAAATAATTGTATATTTATTTCAAATATGAAACTAGTTTACTATTTGAAACTAATATAAAATGAAAGCAACCATATACGAAGGCAATAAAACCTTCACTGTCATAGACAAAGAAATTGATCAGCCAAAAACAGGTGAAGTCCGAATTAAAGTAGCGTATTCAGGTGTTTGTGGCACCGATGTTCACATCTATCATGGTATGATGGATAAACGTGTGGCTATGCCACAAACCATTGGACATGAAATGTCTGGTACCATTGATGCCGTTGGAGAAGGTGTTGAAGGGTATGTTGTTGGAGAAAAAGTAGTTGTTAGACCATTAGACGACAGAAAAGTGAAAGCTTCTGACAAAGGCTTTAACCACATTTGTGAGGAGTTGAAATTTATAGGAATTGACAGTCCGGGTTCTATGCAACAATATTGGAACGTACCAGCATTTGTACTTCACAAATTAAAACCAGAAACAGATTTAAAATTGGCTGCCTTAATAGAACCATTATCTGTTGCAACCCATGATGTACGTAGAAGTGGTTTGGTAAAAGGTGAAACCGCGGTTGTTTTAGGAGGCGGACCAATTGGCTTATTAGTTGCAATGGTAGCTAAAGAAGTAGGTGCTCGTGTAATTATCTCAGAAGTAAACCCAAAACGAATAACAAAGGCAAAGGAATTAGGTTTTGACGCAGTTAACCCTATCGAATTAGACTTAGTAGAATACGTAAAAAGCAAAACCGAGAATCGTCGTGCAGACGTTGTTTTTGAAGTAGCTGGCGTACAACCTGCACTAGATATAATGTGCGAAGTGGCAGGTATTAGAGGGAGAATATTAATGGTAGCAATTCACGGTGAGAAAAAACCGGTTGATTTGTTCAAATTTTTCTGGAAAGAGTTAAGCCTAATTGGCGCACGAGTATATGAAAAAGAAGATTACGAAAAAGCAATTGAACTGATCACTCGTAATGAATTACCTTTTTCACAAATGATTACAGATGTTCAACCTTTAACGAATATTCAACAAGTATTTGAAAACATAGATAATAACCCTGACGGACTAAAAGTCTTGATGGATTGTCAATTATAATATAAAACAAGCATGAGCATATTAGATAGTTTTAACCTTAACGGCAAAGTAGCACTTGTAACGGGTTGCAAAAGAGGAATTGGAAAAGGAATGGCTTTAGCATTAGCAGAAGCCGGTGCAGATATTATAGGAGTTTCGGCATCTTTAGAAGCAACAGGTAGTGCTGTAGAAAAAGAAGTCACTGCACTGGGAAAAAAATTCATTGCATACCAATGTGATTTTTCAGATAGAAAAGCGCTTTACAAATTTATTAAAGAGGTAAAAGCCAATCACCCAACTATAGATATTTTGGTAAACAATGCAGGTACAATTTTAAGAACACCGGCAGCAGAGCACCCAGATGAAATGTGGGATAAAGTAATAGAAGTAAACCAGAATGCCCAATTTATTCTAACCCGTGAAATTGGTAAAGATATGATTGCTCGTGGTTCTGGGAAAATAGTATTTACAGCATCATTATTAACCTACCAAGGCGGTATTACAGTACCGGGTTATGCAGCAAGTAAAGGTGCCATTGGTCAAATGATAATGGCTTTCGCTAACGAATGGGCAGGAAAAGGAGTAAATGTCAATGGTATTGCTCCAGGGTATATTGCTACCGATAATACTGAAGCATTACGTAATGATCCAGATAGAGCTACCTCTATTTTATCTCGAATACCGGCAGGTAGATGGGGAGAACCTAAAGATTTTGCTGGTCCAATTGTATTCTTATGCTCAAAAGCATCAGACTATATGCATGGATCAATTACCCTTGTTGACGGCGGATGGATGGGTAGATAATAATAATTCAAAAAAAGGTATACAATGCATCATCGGTACATGAAAATAATATTAATTCTGTTAGGCTTTTTTAAGGTGAGTTTTTTAATTGCTCAACAGCAACCAAATATTGTTTTTATTTTATCCGATGATGCAGGCTATGCCGATTTTGGGTTTCAAGGAAGTAAAGAATTTAAAACCCCAGAGTTAGATAAGCTTGCGAATAAAAGTATAAAATTTACGCAAGCCTATGTAAGTGCTGCAGTATGCGGACCATCAAGAGCAGGGATGTTAACCGGAAAATACCAGCAAAAGTTTGGCTTTGAAGAAAATAATGTACCTGGGTATATGAGTATATCTTGTTTGGCGGATGATGAAATGGGTTTGCCATTAGATCAAAAAACAATAGCTGATCATTTAAAAAAACAAGGATACAAAACTGCACTTTTTGGAAAATGGCACCAAGGCAATGCCGACCGCTTTCACCCAACCAAACGTGGATTTGATGAATTCTATGGTTTTAGAGGTGGCGCCCGTAGTTATTTACCTTATGACAAAAACAATCAACTCACTAGAAACGAGGACAAATTAGAACAAGGCTTTGGTAATTTCTCAGAACACAAAGGCTATCTCACCGATGAACTAGCCAACGAAGTAATTTCTTTTATTGACAGAAATAAAGAAAATCCGTTTTTCATCTACTTGTCTTTCAATGCAGTACATACTCCAATGGAAGCCACATCTGAAGATTTAGCTAAATTTCCAAATCTCAAAGGAAAAAGAAAAACATTAGCAGCGATGACCTTAGCCATGGATAGAGCAATCGGAAAGGTATTAAAAGAACTTAAAAAAAGAGGGTTAACAGATAATACTTTAATTGTTTTTACCAATGATAACGGTGGACCATCAGACGCTAATGAATCTGAAAATAGTCCGTTAAGCGGTACAAAAGCAAATCATTTAGAAGGTGGTATTAGAGTACCCTTTCTAATGTCTTGGGCTAACCAAATTAATGATAACAAGACCTACAGTTACCCAATTAGCACCTTAGACTTATTCCCAACTTTTTTATCGGCGGCAGGCGGAAATAGTTCTGAAATTGAAGGATTAGACGGCGTAAACCTTCTACCCTATTTAAAAGGTGAAAAAACAGAAGCACCTCATGAGTTTCTATACTGGAAAAAAGAAAACAGAGCCGCCATTAGAAATCAAGATTGGAAACTAATACGTTTTCCTGATCGCCCGGCCGAATTATACAATATTAAGGAAGATGAATCTGAAACCAATGATTTAGCTGCACAACATCCTGAAAAAGTAAAAGATCTCTACAAGAAATTATTCAAATGGGAACTTACATTAGAAAGACCTCTTTGGCAATTAAGACGAGAATTTGAAGGTAAAGCAGCCGATAGAATGGATGCTTATAGAAAAACGAATACGAAACAATAATACAATATACTATGTCATCAATTAAGGAATACAAGCTTTTTATTAACGGAGAATGGAGAACATCAACATCAGGCGAAACAATTGATATCATTAGTCCTTCTAATGGAGAAGTTGTAGCACGTGTACAAAACGGTACTGCTGAAGAAGCCATAGAAACTCTTGAGTTTGCCGATAAAGCGCAAAAAGAATGGAAAAAACTACCTGCTAGAACAAGAGCAGATCTATTGTATAAGTTGGCAGATGAGATTGATGCCAATACAGAATATTTAGCTGAATTATTGACCAAAGAACAAGGTAAACTTTTAAAGGTTGCTCGTTTTGAGGTTGCTGTTACTGCATCATTCATTAGATATGCTTGCGAAGGTGCACGAAGAATAGAGGGTGATATTATTCCTTCAGACAATCCAAACGAACAAATTTGGATTCAAAAAGTACCTCGTGGCGTCGTTGTTGCCATTACAGCATGGAATTTCCCGTTGGCATTAACGGGTCGTAAATTAGGACCGGCTCTAGTTGCAGGTAATTCTATTGTAATTAAGCCTACTTCTGAAACACCTTTGGCAACTTTAGAACTTGGTAATTTAGCAAACAAAGTAGGTATTCCTGCAGGGGTAATCAATATTTTAACCGGCCCGGGTAGAGCAATGGGTAATGCACTAGTTGAAAGTCCTATTTGCAAAATGGTGACTATGACAGGTTCTACGCCTGTTGGTCAGCAAATAGCAAGAAATGCAGCTCAAAACCTAACACACGTTCAATTAGAATTAGGTGGTAAAGCCCCATTTATTGTATTTGAAGATGCAGATATTGATGCTGCAGTAGATGCCGCTTTACATTCTCGTTTTGATAATTGTGGTCAGGTATGTACCTGTAACGAAAGAATGTATTTACACGAAGGTATTTATGATACGTTTATGGAAAAATTCATTGCTAAAACCAAGGCAATAAAAGTTGGGGATCCTATGCTAGAAGATACGGATATGGGCCCTAAAGTAAATGCATCAGAATTAAAGCATATGGAGCATTTAGTAGCTGTCAGTATTGAAGAAGGAGCAACTGTTGCTACCGGAGGAAAAAGACCTACAGGTGCCGAATTTGAAAAAGGGTTTTGGTTTGAACCTACTGTTTTAACCAATGTAACGCAAGATATGACTATTGTTCATGAAGAATCGTTCGGTCCAATTTTACCCGTTTTAAAATTTAAAACTTTTGATGAAGTAATTGGCTATGCAAATGACTGTGAATATGGATTAGCTGCTATGGTTTTTACCAATGATATGAACACTATCATGAAATGTAATGATGAATTGGAATACGGCGAAATATATGTAAACCGTGGTCATGGTGAACAACACCAAGGTTTCCATAATGGTTACAAATTATCTGGTTCTGGTGGTGAAGATGGCAAGTATGGTTTTGAACAATACATGGAAAAGAAAACCTTTTATATTAGACATAAAGCATAAGTAGTAATAAGTGTAATTAATAGCCCCTTTTATTTAATTAAGATGAGTACAAAAATTAAAAGCGTAATCGCCAAACTTTTTAAAGTTCCTTTACCTGAAGTAATGAACGATGCAAAACATGGAGATCACACACATTTCGAATTAGTAACCACTACCATAACTTTAGAAGACGGTAGTGAAGGTACCGGGTATACATATACAGGCGGAAAAGGAGGTTTTTCAATAAAAGCCATGATTGATCATGATTTTGCCAACGTTCTCGTGGGTAAAGACGGTACAGATATAGATGGTATTTACGATTTTATGGAATGGCATATACATTATGTAGGTCGTGGTGGTATAGCATCATTTGCGATTTCGACCATCGATATTGCCCTATGGGATATAAAATGTAAAAAAGCCGGTCAACCTTTATGGAAAATGGCAGGTGGTGAGGGCAATACCTGTAAAGCATATTGTGGCGGTATAGATTTACAGTTCCCTATAGAAAAGCTTTTAAACAATATGAAAACCTATTTAGATAACGGATTCAATGCCGTGAAAATCAAAATAGGAAGAGAAAACTTAGAAGAAGATTTAGAACGAATTAAAGCTGTCAGAGAATTTATTGGTCCAGATGTAACCTTTATGGTAGATGCCAATTATTCTATGTCCATAGAAAAAGCAATTAAAGCAATTGAAGGGTTTAAACAGTATGACATCACTTGGTTTGAAGAACCCATAATACCAGATGATTATAAAGGCTTTGCTGAAATTGTAGAAAAAACAGGATTCCCTTTAGCTATGGGAGAAAATTTACATACCATTCATGAATTTGAATATGCTTTTGACCAAGCTAAACTATCCTTTATACAACCAGATGCCTCTAACTGTGGTGGAGTAACCGGTTGGCTTAAAGCTGCCCGTTTAGCAGACAAGCACGGTATACCTGCTTGCTCTCACGGTATGCAAGAATTACATGTTAGTTTAGTTTCTGCCCAACCTAATTCCGGATGGTTAGAAGTACACAGTTTCCCCATTGACCAGTATACTACAAGACCTTTAGTTGTAGAAAATTGCAGAGCTGTAGCTTCTGATGAACCAGGAACAGGTGTCGAATTCGATTGGAAGAAATTAGCCCCTTATCAACAATAAAAAAAACGTATGAAACCCATAAAAAGTGATTTCGGATATTTAGCAGGAGAAAAAGTAGATTTATATACCTTGAAAAACGCCAACGGTATGGTGGTAAAAATTACTAACTACGGTGCTACTATTACATCGATACAGATTCCTGATTCCAATGGAAAATTGAAAGAAATTGCTTGTGGTTTTGATACGATAGAAGGTTATTTTTCTGATAACTATAAAGCAAATTCACCTTATTTTGGTTCAACAGTGGGCAGGTATTGTTCTCAAATTAAAGATGCCAAATTCAGTCTAAATGGTAAAACATATGATTTAGCAGGTAATTGTGAACCAAATAATTTACATGGTGGCGTTGTTGGTTTTGACAAAAGAATATGGGATACCACTTTTGAAGACAATGATCAGTCAACCATTAAAATGTCTTTGTTAAATAAAGATATGGAAGAGGGATTTCCTGGTAATGTACAGGTTGATGTTTCCTTTACTTTGACAGATGATAATGAGTTGAAAATCGACTATAATGCAACGACCGATGCAGATACTCCCCTTTCCATTACCAACCATACTTATTTTAATTTAGAAGGATTTTCTGAAACGGTAGAAAACCACAACGCTCAAGTATGTACCAATAAACGTTTGGAGCTTGATGATACTGGAGCTGCTACTGGAAAAATCGTCAATATTGAAAATCAGGCTGACGATTTAAGAGTTTCAAAACGAATTGGAGATGTTCATGACGCCATAAATGACGGGTTTGAACATTTTTATGTTTTCGATAATGAAAAAGCAGATTTAAATCAAGTTGCTTCTATTTCTAGTGAAAAAGAACAAATACGTTTAGATGTATTTTCTACAGAACCATGTATGCTATTGTATACCGGCAAATACACTTCAGATGATTTAAAGAGGGAAAATGGAATTCAATACGGAAAATATAGAGGGTTTTGCTGTGAAACACATAGATACCCTAACGGTCCAAACATTGAAGGTTCACCCAAATCAATTACAAAAGCAGGTGAAAGTTTTAAAAGCGAGACCGTTTTTAAATTTTCATTTTAACAACAACTAATCAACTCACAAAACAACCAATTATGACAGAAGGAGTTTTACTGGCTATTTTTGCCGGACTAATGTTGGGGCTTTATGCCCTACCCGAAAAATTTACGAAAGATTTTAAGTATGAAAATACTTGGAGTTTGTTCTTTTTATTAACCATGTTCTTTGTACCCATTATAGCATCGGTTACCTTAATCAATGGATTTGGAGATATTTTCGGCAATATGCCAACAGATATTTGGATTAAAATGGGCTTAACCAGTTTTCTATGGGGAGTTGGAGTTATGATGTGGAGTAAGGCGATAAACCATATTGGTCTATCATTAGGTTTTTCTCTATTTATAGGTACAATTATTTTAGTGGGATCGGTATTACCGTTTATTGAAGATGGCTTACCACCTACAAACAAATTAACAACCATTCTATTAGGATTGTTCGTTGTATTAATAGGAATTTTTGCGAACGGTAAAGCTGGTTTTATTCGTGAAAAAGTTGAAAAGGCTAATGATGAGAACAGTGAACAAAAAGGCTCGATGGCCACAGGTATTTTAATCGCTGTTATTGGCGGTTTACTTGCAACCGGCTTTAGTTATGCGAATGCAGCTGGTAGGCCTTATTTACACGAAGCTAGCCAAGCTGCAGGTAACGCAGAGTGGATTACCGCCGTTGCAGTAATGTTTCCAATTTTTATTAGTGGCGGCATAGTAATGACCGCTTATTTTCTTTGGCAGTTAAGTACTAAAAAGGCATGGGGAGATTTTAAAACTCCTGCATTCGGCAAAAACTTTGTATTAATATTAGTCATGGCTTTTTTCCATTATGCAGCGTCTGCCCTATTTGCTTTTGCGGCATACAAATTGGGTGCATCGGGCAATACGGTAGGGTATGCTATATTTAATACAGCTTGTGTGGTAACAGCTATTATAAGTGGCATTATCACTAAAGAATGGGTCAATGCTTCACCAAAAGCCAGAAAGTTCTTGTACATGGGTTTAAGCTGTATGGTAATAGGTATTATCATAGTCGCCTATAGCAATAGTCTTACTTAGGCTACTTAAAAGCATAGTTCAAAAAACAGAAGCCAGATCTTATGACCTGGCTTCTGTTTTTTATTTATTCAGGTTTATACACCCGTATCCAATCCACATGCATAATTGTGTTTTCTTCATTTGTGACAGTTGGGTCATTTAAAAAATCTATGCCCTGAGTTGTTCTCCACGACTAGGCGGCAGCACTAATAATTAGGTGCATTGGTTTTGTTAAACCATTACCGTTAGTATAGTTTTCAGGGTCTATATCGTTGACAGGCGTTGTGCGAACTAAAACACCATCTACATAATACGACAAACTAAAAGGATCTTCCCAAAGAACGCCATAATTATGATATTCATCTGACCATATTGTTCCATTGCCGTCAGCATACCAAGTTTCTTGACCTGTTGGTTGATAATCTTGAATAGGTTCACGAATAAAAACAATAAAAACAAGCGCTCAACCAAAAGCTTTACAATTACTTAGTGATACTAAAAGCGTTGTAGCAAATGGTTATGATACAGCTCATATTGTACTACAAATTGTAGATAACGATGGTAATCCTGTCAAAACAGAAAATCAAAAAGTACTATTTACTGTAACAGGAGATGCAAAAGTCTTAGGTGTTGACAATGGCAGTATCACTAACACGCAAAACTTTAATTCCCACGAATTAATAACAGATAAAGGGCGTGCTTTACTTATTGTTCAATCAATAAAAGATAGCTCAACACCAATTCGTATAAAAGCAATCTCAAATACATTAACGAGTAACGAAATAGAAATCACGATCAAACCAAATAAACAAGAATAGCATTACAATTTTGTACTAGCGTGTTCAATTCTATTAAGAACATGTTTATAAGCCAAAAAAAAACACCCTATAAAATAAAACAGAAGGTGCAGAGGAGCTTGCAGATGCATTAGCTAGTATTAATAGTAACTAATGAAGTAAAGTATCAAAGAATGAATCACAACGGCTACAAGACTTTGAAAATGAAGGTTTTTAAATAATTTTATCATTGTTGACGATAGCCATAGTGTAGCTTAATGAAGTGAGCCTATTAATTATTCAAAACACAGAAGCCAGATTTAAAAATCTGGCTTCTGTGTTTCTATTAGTTTAGTTGTGTTACAACTGAAAAATCTGTTCTAATTCAATCCACTTCTCACCATCTTTGGCCCATGGCAATTCTTGTTGGTAATTCCACATTAAATTCTCCCATTCTTGAACTCTAGCACTATCGGCATCCATTTTTGCTTTTTTCTCAGCATCAAATGTTTCATCAACTTCCATAATCATGAACATACGGTTACCGGTTAGGTAAATTTGCATATCAACAATACCGGCATCTTTAATACTTTTGGTGATTTCTGGCCATGCCTTGCCTTCGGCATGATATGCTTTATATTCTGCAATAAGTTTAGAGTCCTCTTTTAAATCGCAGGCGTAACAATATCTATTCGTTCCCATTCCTTATTATTTTGATGTTTTATATGTTATATAACCATAAGCTGTTACAACCGCCAGACAAATCATGGGTAAAATAAAAGAAAAATTGACTTCAGGAATAAACCCTAAAACTTGTACATCTGAGAAGCCAGATCCACCCCAATCTAAAATTCCACCTTGTAAAACAGGCATCAATGCTCCACCAACAATTGCCATAACCAATCCTGCTGAGCCAATTTTTGCTTCGTCGCCCATATCCTTTAAGGCAATACCATATATGGTAGGAAACATTATTGACATAAATAAAGAAATGGTTACTAGAGAATACAGCCCTATTTCCCCTTGCAGTAGTATTGCACCAGCAGAAAAAATAACTCCCCCAAGTCCAAAGAGCATTAATACTTTAGACGGATTCATGGTTTTCATTAACCCGGTACCGATCCATCTACCTGATAAAAATATAATCATCGCCGCAACATTATACCAAGTAGCCGTTAAAGCTTGGTCTTCAGGTAAACCTTCATTAATATTATCAACATATTGAAAAATATAGGTCCAACACATAATTTGAGCACCTACATAAAACGCTTGCGCCACTACCCCAAACATATAGTTTTTGTTCGCAAATAATTTCTGAAAAGAAGCTGAAAGCGACATTTTATCAGAATCTACCGTTTTAGGAATTTTAGTAAATAAGATTACCATCATTATAGCCAAAACCACCAATCCTAAAATTATATAGGGAACACTGATAACACTTAAATCATTTTCTCTAACGATCGCTTTCGCACTGGTAGACAAACTATCATATACTAACTCTCCTGCTTCATTTTTATCATCTGATCTTAGCGCAGAGATAACAAACTGCTGTGCCACTATCATACCGATCAAAGAACCAATTGGGTTGAATGCTTGTGCCAAATTTAAACGCTGTGTTGCCGTTTCTTTATCTCCTAACGACAAAATCAAAGGATTTGAAGTTGTTTCTAAAAATGCCAGACCACAGGTAATTACCCATAACGAAATTAAAAAGTAATTAAATTCTTGAAAGGCAGCGGCAGGATAAAACAAAAAAGCACCTATAGCATATAAACACAAACCCAAAACAATGCCGGCTTTGTAACTATATTTTCTAATAAATAAAGCTGCCGGTAAAGCCATAAAAAAGTAACCAAAATAGAACGCAAACTGTACTAAAGATGCTTGCATGTTAGACAATTCGGGCATTACCTTTTTAAATGCCGAAACCATAGGATTGGTTAAATCATTGGCAATTCCCCATAATGCGAATAAGGACGTGATAATGATAAATGGAAAAAGTAATTCTTTTTTTACAATGGGTATTTTTTTTGGTTGATTCATATTTAGTTGAATTACTTTCATGATTAAATAAAATTGCTAATTTGGTTGTAATTAGACTTAGATAATTCTGATAGAAAACGTGGTAATTATTCGGTCAATAAAGATCTATCGAGATGCACATACCCGCCGTCTACGGTAATAAACTGACCGGTTGTATGAGATGATTTTTCTGAAATGGTAAATAGACATTGATCTGCTATTTCTGCCGGCATTGTCATTCTATTTTCTAAAGGAATTTTTTTAACGATAGCGTCAAGTTTTTCTTCTCCGTTATCTAATGTTTTAATCCAAGCATCATAGGCAGGGGTCCAACTTTCTGCAATAACAATAGCATTAGAACGGATGCCGAATTGTATTAAATCAACCGCCCATTCTCTTGTTAAACCGAAGACACCACCTTTTGACGCCGCATACCCAGAAGTACCACCTTGACCTGTAAGTGCTACTTTCGAGCCTATATTCAAAATATTTCCTTTTGACTTTTTGAGCATTGGCAAGCAGTATTTAGTCATTGCGAAATAACTTACCATATTTAGTTTTAAGGAATACATAAAATCATCTATTGAAGCATCTAAACCTGCACCATCGTTTACCCCTACATTGTTTATTAATGCATGTATTTCTCCGTATTTATCTTCAATTTTACGAACAGCATTTTCAATTTGAACATGATCAGATAAATCTGTTTTTACGAACAAGGCGTCAATACCTTTTTCTCGTAATTCTTTTTCATAACCTATACCTCTATCATTTCTACAAACGATTACAGGTATTGCGCCTTCGGCTGCCAAATGCTGAACTATGGTTTCACCAATACTCCCTTTTAATCCTGCAGCACCTGTAACGACAACTACTTTATCTTTTAATTTTAAATCCATATTGTTCCTATTATAAATTATAAAATTTCATTGCATTCAAACCCATTATTTTAGCCTGCTCTTCTTCACTTAATTGCGAAATGAAATCTGTAACTATTTTTATTACGGTTTTGTAATTTCCTGCCACTAAACACACTGGCCAATCAGAACCGAACATTATTCTATCTGCGCCAAAAGCATTTAATACCAAGGTCATATAGGGTGTTATTTGCTCAACAGTCCATTTTTTATAATCGGCTTCGGTAATCATTCCCGATAACTTGCAATACACATTTTTTTGCTTACCTATTTCGGTCATTAATACAGCCCAACCCTCATAAAAATTATCTTTTATATAAGGCTTGGCTATGTGATCAATTACTAACTTTTGATTCGGGAATTTTTTCACAAATTCTAGAACTGCTCCCAATTGATGCGGAAACACCAATATATCATAGGTGAAATTATACGGAGCAAGTTTTGAAATACCCGCAAGAAAATCTGGTCGTAATAAAAAATTGTGATCAGCCTCACCTTGTACAACGTGCCTAAAACCTTTTACAACTTTAAACTTGTTGTAATGTTCCAAAACCTCATCAATATCATTGCCCTTTAGATCTACCCATCCTACAACTCCTTTTATAAAATTATTTTCTGAAGACAGTTCAATTAAAAAGTCCGTTTCAGCAGTTGTTTGATCTGCCTGTACCGCAACGCAGCCATCAATATCATTTTCAAGGTAAACTTGCTTTAGATCAGCTGGCATAAAATCTTTTCTGATTACTGCCATTTCATCATCTATCCAGCTATGTTTTAAAGGTTCATATTTCCAAAAATGTTGATGCGAATCTATTTTCATATATTTATTATAGTGCCTTTAAACACTCTTTTACACCTACTTCATCTATACTTTTGATACTCTTGGTAACAAACTGAACCAGACCATTATATGTGGTTAAATTTTCGCCAACTATATCACTATTAGACAGCACGTTTGTAACCAAGTTTTCTATAGTTTGGTCTTGCTCTGTAACTTTTCGCCATTCTTCATTAAAATAAGCCAACACCTTGGCATCATCATTTACGGGAATATGCTCTCCATCGAATTCGCCTTTATAAAAACGAATTAAACATGCTAATGAAAATGCTATTCTCTTTGGAAAATGACCGTTAATTTGAGTGTATTCTTTAAACGCCGGTAATAAGCGAGCCTGAAATTTAGAAGTACTGTTTAATGAAATAGCTATTAAAAAATGTTTAAGAGTCGGATTCTTAAATCGATCAATAACCGCATCTATAAATGCGTCAATCTCCTTTTCTGAAAAATTGGTAAGAGTAGGTTTTATTTCTTTAGAGAGCACTTGCAATACATGGTTTCTAACCAAATTATGGTTCATACTTTCCAATACCGTTCTTAGACCTGCCAAATACCCTACAGGTACCAAAGAAGTATGCGCCCCATTTAGAATACGAACCTTCATTTCCCTATACTCTTTAAGATCATCAACGAACAAAACATTTAAGTCCGTTTTAGAAAAAGTCAATTCGTTTTGAACAATTGGTGCTGCTTTTATAACCCAACTATGGTACACCTCACCAGCAACTAACAAATCATCTTTATAACCCGTTTGCTGTTCAATGGCAAGTTTTCTATCCGTAGGAAAACCAGATACAATGCGATCAACTAGTGTGCTACAGAAATAATTACAGTTCTTGATCCAAGTGATAAATGCTGTTTCTAAACCCCAATGTCCAGCATATTGAATAATGGTTTTCTGTAAAGCATCGCCATTATCTTCAATTAATTCACATGGTAATAAAATGCAACCTTTATCAGCTGCACCTTTAAAATAATTAAAACGGTGATATAACCATAAGGTCAATTTAGCCGGAAATTCATGAGGTGGGTTATTAGTTATACGATCCTTTTCCGAAAATTTAATTCCTGCTTCTGTAGTATTAGAAACAATAAATCTCAGTTCAGGTACCTCTGCCAATGCCAAATAAGCATTCCATTCTTTATACGGTTGAATAATAGTACTAACAGATTCTACCAATGTTACCTCTGAGACTAAATTACCGTCTTTCAATCCATCTAAAACTACATGAAACAAGCCGTCTTGATTTAAGAGTTCCGAATACTCCCCTCTTTCGGTTGGTTTTACGACAGCTACACTGCCATTGAAATCTGTTGTTTTATTTAACACATCGAACATCCAATCGCAAAATGCCCTTAAAAAATTACCTCCACCAAACTGTAGTACGCGAACAGGATATTCTACAGGCTTACCTGTTGTTTTTCTGTTCAAAACTTTTAGTTCTGTTATTTCCTTATGTATCTTCATGCTACTCTTACTTGTATTTAATTGAAAAATCTATAAAGAAACTCCTCTTTTCCACGGAATAAAGTCATTATTACCATGCGCGACCGCTTTTGAAGCAATCGTACCACTGGCTACTTGAATAATATGTTCAAGAATTTTCTCGCCCATTGTTTCTATAGAATCTTCACCACTTATAACCGTACCGGCATTGATATCAATAATATCATTCATACGCTCGTATAACGTTGTATTACTTGACATTTTTAAAACTGGTGCTACCGGGTTACCTGTTGGTGTGCCTAAACCAGTAGTAAAAACAACCACATTGCAGCCCGAACCAACTAGACCGGTCGTAGATTCAACATCATTACCTGGAGTACACAAAAGGTTTAAGCCAGGTTTTGATACCTGTTCTGTATAATCTAGCACTTCTACAATTGGTGAAGTACCTCCTTTTTTTGCTGCTCCGGCAGATTTCATTGCATCGGTAATCAAACCGTCTTTAATATTACCAGGTGATGGATTATTTTCAAAACCAGATCCAACGGCAACAGCTGCCGCAGAATATGCCCGCATTAGGTCATAAAACTTTTTAGAGTCTTCATCGGTAATACATCTATTAATCATTTCTTGCTCTACCCCATTCAACTCTGGAAATTCTGATAATACAGGGCTACCCCCTAAGGCAACCAATAAATCGGATGCATACCCTAAAGCAGGATTGGCCGAAATACCTGAAAAACCATCTGACCCACCACATTCTAAACCTAGAACCAATTTACTAAGTGGTGCCGGTTTTCTAAAGATCTCATTAGCATCGATTAACCCTAAGAAAGTAACTTTCACAGCCTCTTCAATAAAGTGACGTTCACTCAGGCTTTGTTGTTGTTCTAAATAATGTACAGGCTTCTCACTGCCAATCGCTTTCAATGCATTTTGAAGCATTGTAATCTGTGCGTTTTGGCAACCTAAACTCAGTATGGTCGCACCAGCCACATTTGGGTTGGCAATGTAGCCGGCTAGCAGCTTGCATAAGGTTTCAGAATCTTGCCGAATGCCTCCACAACCGCCATCATGCTTTAAAAATTTAATTCCGTCAACATTCGGGAACACCCTATTTTTTGCCATTTCTTCATGGGTAGTAATTATAGGTGTACTTAATATTTTATCTCTTGAACTACCTAATTTATATTGTTGAATTAAAGCATCTGTATCTACAGAAAAGTCTTTCGTGGTTTGGTATCCTAATTTTTCTGATAGTGCAGCTTCAATTACATCTAAGTTTCTGTTTTCGCAAAATGTAAGCGGTATAACCAGCCAATAATTGGCTGTACCTACTTTACCATCTTCTCTATGGTAGCCATTAAAAGTTCTATTCTCAAATTTAGAAACATCTGGCGCCAGCCAATTAAATGCATCTTTAGTTTCATTAAATTCTGCAGAAGCATGTTTTACGTTTTCTATGGTAATAGCACAGCCAGCAACAATATTGGTCATTGCTTTACCAATTAAAACGCCGTACATAAAAATGTCATCACCCAAATTAAAGTCGACCAAAGCAAACTTATGTTTTTGCTTAATATGCTCGATTAAAGTAACCTCTTGATCCGCTACAGTAATTACCGCACCCTTCTCTAAATTAGTGATGGCAACGATAATATTATCTTTCGGATCTATTTGAACGTAACTTTTTTGCATGGGATCAATTAAAATTAACTGTTGCCTTTATTACCCCAGTTTCTGGTTTTAACCAACTATCAAAATGTGCTATCATTTTACTAAATGGTACATTATGGGTAATAAAAGATGAAGTAGGAAACTGGTCTAAGACGCTGATTACATGTTCAAAATCTTCAGTAGTAGCATTTCTACTGCACATTAGCGTCATTTCTTTCGCATGTATTGCTGGGTGTGTATAGGTAAGGTCCCCTTTTGAAAGTCCCACCAAAACAAACCTACCACCGTGAGACATGTATGAAGGGCATGTTTCTAGTGCTCCTTTGTGACCAGAAGCATCGAATACGGCCGTACATAAATCTCCGTTAGTAATTTCAGAAATTTGTTTTACGGGATGTTCGCTTACATTAACAATATAATCTACCCCTATTTTATCTTTTGCATACTGCAAACGTTGCTCGTTCATATCTAAGGCAATAACCTTTGCACCTGCAATCTGTGCTAATTTCATAATTCCTATCCCAATTGGTCCACAACCAACTACAGCAACTGTTTCGCCAGGTACAATATTGGCTCTTCTAACAGCATGAGCACCAATTGCCAGAGGTTCTACAATAGCCATTTCATCATCGGTCAAATTATTGGCTAACAATAGAATATTGGTGGGTACGGTAATGAACTCTTGCATTCCACCATCGGTATGCACGCCCAAAACTCTAATATTAGTACAACAATTTGTTTTTCCGTTTATACATGCGATACATTCTCCGCAGCTTATGTACGGCATTACTACCACCTTATCTCCTGCTTTAATTCCACGCTCATTTACTCCAATCTCAACTACCTCAGAAGCTAATTCATGACCTAATATTCTAGGGTATGTAAAAAAGGCCTGATTACCACCATAGGCATGTAGATCCGTACCACAAATACCTACTTTTTTAATTCTCAACAAGGCTTCATCTTTCTTTCTTACAGGTGCTTCTTTTTCTTTTAAAATAAATTCACCTGGCTTTTCACAAACTATATATTTCATTAATGCGGTATTAGTAACGTTTGAAATTGTATTGAATATAGAATTCAACCTTCACTTAATAGGCCGTAAAGTTCGTGTATAAAGTAATTTTGAATTATAGCAAATGATTTAAAAGCTAGAACATATGATGTTTAATAAACAATTCTTAATTTATAAATTAATTAATACCTTCTGACAATCAAATACTTACAATAAAACACTATATATCTTATGTCTGCCGTCAAAAATATCAATCATAAAAATTCATAGCTTAATTGATATATTTGTTAGTATGACCAATCTCCCCTACAAATTGAACTCGACTAGGAGTTCGCTATATGTAATCTTTATGCTGCTCTTCGGATTAGCAAATACCTCTTACGCTCAAAATTCTTTAAAATTTGAACATTTAAATACAGAGAACGGATTATCGCAGAGCGATGTAAATACAATTATTCAAGATGATAACGGTTTTATGTGGTTTGGAACACATGATGGGTTAAACAGATATGATGGTTATAATTTTACTGTTTTTAAACCAAACCCTGAAAATCCGCACAGCATTAGCAGCAACTTAATTTGGAAAATAATTGATGACAGATCAGGTAATTTGTGGATTGGAACAACTGGCGGAGGGTTAAATTATTTTGATAAAAAAACCGAAAGATTTAAACAATATAAAAGTGACCTTAACAATGAATTTTCGATATCAAGCGATTATATCACCTTAGTATTTAATGATAGTGATAACAGACTTTGGGTAGGCACCACGAAAGGGATTGATATGGCCGATCTATCAAAGCCAACAGATTCATTAAAATTTGAACATTTCAACTTATATCAAAACAGCAATTCACCTACCAGAAACAGCAATAATGTAAATACTTTTTTCGAAGACAGTATGCACCAAATCTGGATTGGGGGCATAAATGGTCTTTCCAAATTATCTAGAGATAATAATGGAGACATGTATTTTCAAGAAGTAAACGAAAAAATCAACTTACCAAATACGCAAGTAAAATCTATAATTGAAGACACTTATGGTCATTTAATTTTAGGGACTGGCAACGGTCTATATCGATTTTCTCCTAATAAAAAAGAGAATCAGTTACAGTTTTTCTATAATGGCAATTTTAACACTATTTCAATAAATAACAATCATATTTGGGCAGGTACCGATGAGGGTCTATTAGAGTTTTCTAACCTATCTGAAACAAAATTACCCGAGTTGGTAGGCGAATACAAGTACGACCCAGAAAACCCTACTACTAGCTTAAGTAAAAATTCTGTAAAAGCGTTACATATTGACCATACAGGAATTATCTGGATAGGTGTTAATGGAGGCGGAATCAACAAACTAGACCCCCAAAGAAAACAATTTTCACATATTAAAAAGAACCTGGAGGTAGGCAGTTTAAGTAATGATAAAATTAGAGCCATACGTGAAGACAATAATGGAAATCTATGGATAGGTACCGAAGGTGGTGGTTTAAACCTGTTGGGAAAAACAGATAAAGAAAGTGATTTTAATCAATTTCAACACTTTACCAAAATCAACAAGGTATTTGCCATTGAAGAAATACAATTAAAATCTGGAAACAAATTATTTGTAGGCGGAGAAAATGCACCAGGGTTATTCGAAATAGATCTTGTAACTAGTAAAAAAATTGGTACAGATGATTTAAAACCAATAACCCAGGTACCCAGTAGTGTATTTTCAATTTTACAAGATAAAGATCGTAATGTTTGGATAGGCTTCTACAATGGCGGAATACAACGTTGGCTTATAAATGAGGATGGTGACACATTTACCAAAGCTAATTTTAAATATACACCCAATAATGAAACCGGTATACCTAATAATATTATTAGGTATATTTTTCAAGATTCAAAGGGTAACATTTGGTTTGCTACCGGTAATGGTTTAGCAAAATTACCTTACAATCAAATTGATTCTAAGAATCCAAAATTCGTTAATTATAAGAATACACCTAACGATGAAACTACTATTAGTCATAACTACATTTTATCGGTTTTCGAAAGTAAGTCTAAAGACATATGGGTAGGTACTTTTGGTGGTGGTTTAAATAAGCTTATACCTGCAAAAGATGGTAAAACAGAACATTTTAAAACCTATTCCGAAAAAGAGGGTTTACCTAATAATGTTATTAAAGGAATTTTAGATGATAATCAGGGTAATCTATGGCTATCAACCAATAAAGGCATATCAAAATTTAATATTGACAAAGAAAAATTTCAAAATTACGATGTAAATGATGGCTTACAAAGCAACGAATTTAGCGAGCTAGCCGCCTTTAAAACCGAAGAAGGATTAATGCTTTTTGGGGGTGTTAACGGTCTTACCGCTTTCTACCCAGAAGATATTATAAGTAATAAAATAAAACCAGAAACGGTTTTAACCAACTTTTCTATCTTTAATAAACCTGTGGGTATTGACACCAAAACAAATGGTCGCGTTATTCTTGATCAATCTATAAATTCTATAGACGAAATTGAATTAAAACATAATGAAAACAGCTTCTCTTTCGAGTTTGCGGCCTTGCATTATGCCGCTTCTAGTAAAAATAAATATGCCTATAAGTTAGATGGGTTTGATAAAGATTGGATCTACACCTCTGCTGATAATAGGTTTGCCACATATACCAATCTTGAACCAGGTTCTTATATGTTACGTGTAAAGGCTTCTAACAACGATAACATTTGGGACGAAACTCCTGTTGAAATCAAAATAAAAGTAACGCCGCCATGGTGGCAAACCAACCTTGCCAAATTTGCGTATTTACTATTGACCATAGCATTGCTATATGCTTTTAGAAGGTTTACCATGATCAGATCTGCAGAGAAGCACCAGTTAGAACTTCGAAATTTAGAAAAAGATAAAAACGAAGAAATTCACCGATTAAAACTAGAGTTTTTCACCAATATATCTCATGAGTTTAGAACTCCGCTAACACTTATAAAAGGTCCGTTGGACTATTTAATTAAAAAAGGAGAGAAAATTAGTCCCAAAGAAACTAAAGACCAATATGGGTTAATGCGAAAAAACACCGATTACCTACTACGTCTGGTAAATCAGCTATTAGATTTTAGAAAAATGGATCATGGTAAAATGAACCTAAATCTAAGTAAGAGTAATATTACCGAGTTTTTAAAAGAAGTAGGTGAACCTTTTCAGTTTCTTAGTAGAAAAAAGAATATTGAATTCGAAATAAAATCTTCTAAAGATTCAATACTATCATGGTTCGATCCAGATGCCGTTGAGAAAATTTGCAATAATCTACTTTCGAACGCCTTTAAATTTACACCTGAAGACGGTAGCATTCTTCTTGAAATTTTTGATGGTAATGATTTTAATAAACCAAAAGACATTGAGCTTACAGTAGACCAGTCTAAGTACATTGTTATTCAAGTAAAAGATTCTGGTCCCGGTATTCCTGCCCATAGACTACAACATATATTTGAACGCTTTTACACCGAAATAGGACTTACAACCCATGTAGATACCAAAGGAACGGGTATCGGACTCTCCTTTACCAAAAATCTTGTCGAATTACATCAAGGCATTATAAAAGTTAAGAGTGATTCTGAAAGCGGCACAACGTTTTATGTTTGGTTACCTAAAGAAAAAGAAACCTTTGAAAAAACAAAAGAACTCAACTTTCATGAAGTTTTTGAGACCAATACTTTTATCAGTAAAGATGACGCCGACTCGCATGCTATAAGTTTTATGGATGATATCATTGACCAAAACATGACACGCTCTAGATCTAAACTTCCCTTACTACTAATCGTAGACGATAACTCAGATATAAGATCTTTTATTAAAAAGGGATTAGGAGAAAGCTATTATATCTACGAAGCTGAAAACGGAGAAAAAGGGTTAGAGCTAGCAAACAAGTTTATGCCAAATATTGTAATTACCGATCTGGTGATGCCAGTAATGGATGGTATTGAACTTTGTAATAAATTAAAAACCACACAAGAAACAAGTCACATTCCGGTGGTGATGCTAACCGCAAAAACATCTCAAGAAAAAGAAATCGAAGGTCTAAAAACTGGTGCAGACGCCTATATTCGAAAACCTTTTGATTTGGAACTTTTAGAATTGAAACTTGCTAATATTTTAAAGGATCGTGAAGAACTACGTAAAAGATTCAATAGAGAAATAACATTACAGCCTAATGAAGTTACGGTAACCTCATCCGATGAAATATTTTTACAGAATGCAATTGAAATGGTAGAAAAACACATGATGAATTCTGAATTTAGTGTTGAAATGTTGGTGAAAGAAATGAATATGAGTAGAAGTAACTTGTATTTAAAAATAAAAGAATTGACCGGTCTATCATCAAGTGAATTTATTAGAAATATTCGATTAAAACGTGCTGTTCAGCTATTCGAAAAAAGTGATTTATCAGTAAAAGAAATTATGTATATGACCGGTTTTAATACCGCTTCGTACTTCTCAAAATGTTTCAAGAAACAGTTTGGCGTAATACCTAGCAAATACATTAGACTTAAAAACACCGATGACATATCAAACGAAGAAATTGAAGGATAAAACATATGTTATTCTATAAAAACCATCTGTGACTGCTAAACAAAACTATAAAAGCCACATTTGTAGTGAGTGTTAGCTAAAAATTATTTGAGTTATTTATAATGCTCACTTCTACCGAAGTGGGCATTATTTGTTTTAAAACCATCCATTAAGCAATGAAAATTACACTATACATTTTACTATTCTCAGTATTCATCTCTTGTGAAAGCGAGTCTAAAACAGCTAGCCAAAATTCAAAGCCTAACATTGTTTTTATTTTCACTGACGACCAAACCTATTGGTCAATACATGCATTAGGTAATTCAGAAATCATTACACCGAATATGGACGCTATGGTTCATGAGGGTACCACGTTTACAAATGCTTACAATATGGGTTCATGGAGCGGCGCTGTCTGTGCGGCATCTAGAGCAATGATAATTTCTGGGCGCTCTGTATGGAGGGCAAATTCATTTCGTCAAAATTGGATTGCTAATGACTCCATCGATAAGACTTGGGGCAAGCTTTTGGAAAGTTATGGTTATGAAACCTATATGACCGGAAAATGGCATGTAGATGCTCCTGCTCAGAAAGTTTTTATGCATACATCACATATTCGTCCTGGAATGCCAAACGATGCATGGGACCACGAAACCATGGTTAACAAATTCGATTCACTTTCAAAACTCAATAATGCAAAATCCGAAAGTATTATGCCAAATGGGTATAATCGTCCACTTTCTATAAACGATACTACATGGTCACCAACAGATATATCAAAAGGAGGGTTTTGGCAAGATGGAAAACACTGGAGTGAAGTTTTAAAAGATGATGCTATTGGGTTTATAAACATGGCTAGTGAGAGTGAGAAACCTTTTTTCATGTACTTAGCGTTTAATGCCCCACATGACCCTAGACAGGCACCACAAGAATACCAAGATATGTATGCTATAGATGATATATCATTACCTAAAAGCTACATGCCCGAATATACGTTCAGACATGATATTGCCAACGGAGATAACCTAAGAGATGAAGCTCTAGCACCATTCCCTAGAACAGAACTTGCCATTAAAACCCATACAAAAGAATATTACGCAAGCATTACCCATGTAGATGCTCAAATCGGTAAAATTATATCAGCTCTTAAAGATTCTGGCAAAATGAACAATACGTACATCATCTTTACGGCAGACCATGGCTTGGCTATGGGTAGACATGGCTTACTGGGCAAGCAAAGTTTATTTGACCATAGCATTAGGCCACCAATAATCATTTTAGGTCCAGATATACCAAAAGATAAAAAAAGTAATGTAGATGTGTATTTACAAGATGCCATGGCTACTTCATTAGATATCGCAGGGATAGAAAAACCGTCATATATTGAATATCATAGTTTTCTGGATATTGCAAAAGGGAAAGAAACAAAAAGTAAATATGATGCTATATACGGTGCCTATTTAGACGTTCAAAGAATGATACGTAAAGATGGTTACAAATTAATGGTGTTTCCTAAAATCAAAAAAATACTCCTTTTCGATTTAAATGCTGATCCTGAAGAAATGAACGATATTTCTAATCTACCTGAACAACAAGAAAGGGTTACATCGCTATTTCAAGACTTACAAAAACTACAGAAAGAAATGGATGACCCACTTGACGTCACCGATTGCTTTTCAGAAAACCAAACCGATTAACCATAGAAACCAAAGAAATGAAGCTATTTAAAACTGTAGTATTTCAAATCATCATATTAGCACTTGTAGTAACCTCTTGCCAGCCAAAAGAAGAAAAAGTTATTGAAGACATAGATTTTAATAAAGATTGGCTATTTGTTAAAGACACTATTGAAAATGGAGAAAGTATAACTTTAGAAGATAGCAATTGGAGAAAAGTAAATGTACCGCATGATTGGGCTATAGAAATGCCTTTTGACAGTTCTAACAATGCTCGAAATGGCGGATTAACAATAGACGGAATTGCCTGGTACAGAAAACATTTCACGATAGAAAAAGAAAACGCGGACAAACAAATTTCAATTGAATTTGACGGAGTAATGGATAATTCCAAAGTATATTTCAACGGTAATTTTGTTGGTAAAAGACACTACGGGTATAGCGGTTTCGAATACTATCTAACACCTTATATTAAGTTTGGTGAAGACAATGTTATTGCTGTAGAATTAGCACCAGAAGTATTATCTGAACGCTGGTATCCTGGCGCAGGAATTTATAGGAATGTACGCTTAAAAATAAATAATGCCATACATATTCCGCAATGGGGAACTTACATCACTACCCCAATTGCCACTTCAGAGAAAGCATTGGTCAAAGTTGAGACCAAAATAAAAAATGCTTCAGAAAATGCTAAAGAAGTAACTTTAGAAACTACCATTCTAGACACTGAAAATAATAGTGTTGCCTTAAGTACAACGACTGTCTCTCTTTTAAAAAAATCTGAAAGCAAACAAATTCAAGAGATTGAGGTCAGTAACCCAAAACTATGGAATATCGGTGTTCCAAATTTGTACAAAGCGGTAAGCCGGGTCAAAATAGACGGTCAACTTGTAGATGAATATGAAACCGAGTTTGGTATACGACAAATTGAATTTAAAAAAGAAGGTTTTTATTTAAACGGTAATGCTGTCGAGCTCAATGGGGTTTGCATGCATCACGATTTAGGACCGTTAGGTGCGGCAGTAAATTATAGGGCAACCGAACGCCAAATGCAAATTATGCAAGAAATGGGTGCTAATGCATTACGAACAAGTCATAACCCGCCATCGCCAGAAATACTTCAAGTATGCGATAGATTAGGAATTGTGGTGATAGATGAGGCTTTTGATGAATGGAAAATACCTAAAGTACCGAACGGGTATAGTAATTATTTTGATGAATGGGCAGAGACAGATTTAAGGGATATGATAAAAAGAGATCGCAATCATCCGTCTGTAATTATGTGGAGTATTGGTAATGAAATTTTAGAGCAAGCAAAACCAGATGGCTGGAAAACAGCCAAAATGCTAAATGATATTTGCCATGATGAAGATAATACAAGACCAACAACAGCTGGTTTTAATTACTATCCTGCCTCGTTCACCAACAAATTAGCCTACCAAATTGATATAGTCGGGGTAAATTACAAGCCCGCTTATTATGGCGAAATAAGAGAACAAAATCCTGAAATGATATTTTATGGATCAGAAACCTCTTCACAAACCAGTACAAGAGGGTTTTATGAAATTCCGCAAGCTTACAAAGTAAACAAAGAAACCAACCAGGTTTCTAGTTATGATGTTACTGTTGGTCCTAATTGGGCCTATGCACCAGATATTGAATTTGCGGCACAAGAGGCAAACCCACATTCTTTAGGCGAGTTTATTTGGACAGGTTTTGATTATTTAGGTGAACCAACACCTTATGGTGGTAGAGATAATTCTACCAACGGTTATTGGAACGACGATTGGCCATCTCACGCTTCTTATTTTGCACCGGTAGATTTATGCGGATTTCCAAAAGATAGATTCTATTTATATCAAAGTCAATGGACAACAGAACCTATGGTACATGTTTTACCACATTGGAATTGGGAAGGAAGAGAAGGACAGACCATACCGGTTTACGCCTACACCAATGCAGATGAAGTGGAGTTATTCGTAAACGGAAAGTCATTTGGTAAAAAAGTAAAAGGCAAAGATTTAACCGATGTCTTTACCGAATACAGAGGTTTCTTAGATTCGGGTTATGGATTTAAACGCGGAATTTACAAATCTAAATACCGACTGTCTTGGAACGTACCTTACCAACCGGGCAGTATAAAAGTAGTTGCTTATCAAAACAATAAAGAAGTGGCTACCAAAGAAATAAAAACGGCAGGTAAAGCTGCTAAAATAGCATTGGTAGCTGATAGAAGCAGTATTAATGCTGATGGAAAAGACCTGTCTTTTATAACGGTAAGGGTTGAAGATAAAGATGGTAATCTATGCCCCAACGCAGATAACTTAGTAAATTTTGAAGTAACAGGTAATGGTGTTCTAGAAGCAGTTGGCAATGGAAATTCTGCCTCTTTAGAATCATTTAATGAAGACCATATTAAATCTTTTTATGGCAAAAGCTTGGCTATATTAAAATCTACCGAAGCATCTGGCGAAATTAATATTACGGCAAGTTCACAAAATTTAAGTTCATCTACCATTACCATTAAATCGAAATAATGAACAAGAATTTCACTGAACTCTTAATTCTACTCTTAGCTATAATAAGTGTTAATACAGCAATTAGCCAAGAAAGACCAAATGTTATCGTAATTCTTACAGATGATCAAGGTTGGGCCGATGTGGGTTTTAATGGTGCTACCGATATACCCACCCCAAATTTAGATAGGCTTGCTAGAGAAGGAGTTATTTTTTCAAATGGTTATGTTTCTCATCCTTACTGTAGTCCGTCTAGAGCTGGTTTATTAACAGGTCGTTACCAAGCCCGTTTCGGTCATGATTGCAATATGCCCTATGACGGAGAAAACGATGCGAGTATTGGTACACCTTTATCTGAAAAAATGATTTCTGAAGCTTTAAAGAATCAAGGCTATAGAACTAGTGCAGTAGGAAAATGGCATATAGGCGATCATCCAGATTTGTACCCGCCAGCACAAGGTTTTGACCATTGGTTCGGATTTCCTGGTGGGGGAATGAACTATTGGGGGGAATCTAAAAATGAAATTCAGACTATTTATAGAAATAGAAAAGCAGTACCCGAAAATGAATTATCTTACTTAACAGATGACTTCACCGACGAAACAATTGCTTTTATTAATAAAAAAGATGACAAACCCTTCTTTATTTATCTGGCATACAACGCACCACACGCTCCTGATCATGCCACAAAAGAATATTTAGAAAAAACCAAACATATAGAATATGCCGGCAGAAGTGTTTATGCCGCTATGGTAAATGCGGTAGATACCAACGTAGGTAGAATAGATTCAACCCTCGTTGCCAACAATATGAAAGAAAATACAATTTTGGTATTTTTAAGCGATAATGGCGGTAGAATTCAACATGCCGACAATAGACCTTATAGAGGTCATAAAGGCATGCTGTTCGAGGGCGGAATAAAAGTGCCTTTCTTTATCACCTGGCCCAAAAAAATAAAAGGAAAGCAAACTTATGACAACCCTGTTTCTTCTTTGGATCTTTTTCCTACCATTTTAACCGCTGCCGGTGGTAATTCAAAAAAAGAAACACAATTAGATGGTGTAGATTTACTACCCTACATTCTTAAAGAGAATAAAGAAAAACCTCATGAAACCTTATTTTGGCGATCATCAGGCAATTTTGAATATGCGGTTAGAAAAGGAAAATACAAGTTGTACAAAAGTGCTTATAAAAACAGTACATTACTTTTCGATCTAGAAAATGACCAACAAGAGCGATATGACATAGCATCGACAAATTTAGAAATTTGTATAAATTTAGAACAGGAATATAAAAATTGGGATGCAAAGAATATGGCACCAGGTTGGCTCGACCCTCATGTCAAAAACGTCATCAAAGAGGAAAAAAAATGGGAGCAAGACAGAAATAAATCACTGAAAAAAAATTAAAACAACAGACCAATGAATAAGATTTTTAAACCAAAAAATAGTCTCTACAAACTTTGTATTTCACTTTTAGTATTAGTTGCTTTTAGTTGCAAAGAGTCAAATAAAAAAGAAGCTGAAGATGTTTCAAAAGAAGCGGAAACTTCTTCTCAACCAAATATTGTGGTTATTTACCTCGATGATTTAGGGTATGGTGATATCAGTGCCAATGGCGCTACTGAAATAAACACCCCAAACATTGATAATTTAGCCAATGGTGGTGTACGCTTTACAAATGGCTATGCAACATCTGCCACGTGTACGCCAAGCCGTTATGGACTTTTAACAGGAGTATACCCTTGGAGAAATAAAGATGCGCAAATATTACCCGGTACGGCACCATTAATTATTAGCACCGAACAGCAAACCGTACCAAAGATGTTAAAGAAACAGGGCTATACTACCGGTATCGTAGGTAAATGGCACTTAGGTTTAGGTACGGGTAATGTAAACTGGAACGAAAGAGTATCTCCGGGTCCAAATGAAGTTGGTTTTGACTATTCTTATATCATGGCAGCTACGCAAGATCGCGTACCTACAGTCTATATAAAAGATGGTCATGTAGCTGGTTTAGACCCTAATGACCCAATAGAGGTAGATTATGCGAACAATTATGGCAACCAACCAACAGGTAAGGACAATCCAGAATTAACAAGTATGAAGTGGCATCATGGCCATAATAATAGCATTGTAAACGGTATACCAAGAATTGGCTTCATGAAAGGTGGAGAAGATGCAAAATGGAGCGATGTAGATATGGCTGATCACTTTTTAGAAAAAGCACAAGCCTATGTAAAGAATCATAAAAAAGAACCTTTCTTTTTATACTATGCACTGCAACAACCGCATGTACCAAGAACACCTCATCCTCGTTTTGAAGGTAAATCTGGTATGGGACCACGTGGCGATGTCATTCTTGAAGCTGATTGGGTTATAGGTGAATTCATGAAAACATTGGAAGATGAGGGAATTTTAGAAAACACCTTAATTATTTTTACAAGTGATAACGGTCCTGTTTTAAATGATGGCTATTATGATGACGCTGTTGAAAAATTAGGCAAACATACCCCTGCAGGTGGTCTAAGAGGCGGAAAATATAGTTTATTTGATGCCGGAACCCATGTGCCATTCATTACGTATTGGAAAGGTACTATTGAGCCTTCCGTCTCAGATGCGCTAGTTTGTCAAGTAGATTTTCTTAGTTCACTAGCGAGTTTAACGGGTAGTACCGAAAAAACAGATGATAGTGCTCAAATAATTGATGCGCTATTAGGAAAGACGAAAACAGGTAGAACCGATTTAATTTTAGAAGCGAGTCAAAAAACAGCATTAAGAAGTGGCGATTGGATTATGATTCCGCCTTATAAAGGCAGCGCTTTTAATAATCAAGTTAAAATTGAATTGGGTGTTTCAGAATCATATCAACTTTACAATATAAAAGGAGATAGCGCACAAGAACATAACGTTGCAGAATCTAATCCTGAGAAATTGAAGGAAATGATGGCAACCTATCAAAAATTAAGAGGTACCGATAAAGTAGAAATTAAAGAATTAGAATTGAAGTAACCTTTTTACTTTACCACTTAACAGACAAAAGACTTTGAATATAAATTCAAAGTCTTTTTTTTTTATAAATAACTACCATAAATCTAAAACACCATAAACTAACATTTCTGCCTCCTTAATTGGCATAAAGCGAACAATAAACCATATGTGGTATCATTACAAACATCTCTATTGAGATACCAGGGCAAGAATAAATAATTTTATTTCAAGAAAAATCACACACCTGAAATGAAACTAAACTATTTATTCTTTTGTCTTTTAATTGGCAAATTAACACTTGCTCAAACTACTCAATTACCACAAGGTTTTGAAACTGGCGACAGAACAAAAACCAATTTAAATATCGGATGGAAATTCCATTTAGGCGACGTAACGAACTCGCCTACAGCAATAGATTTTGATGATAGTAGCTGGGAAAATGTTTCTGTACCACATACACCACAGCTGGTTTCTTATGAATTGGATAGTATTAAAGAAACTTGGGTACAAGAGAAATACCTTCGAGATATCAGCTGGTACCGCAAAAAGATAACTATCAAAGCGAAAAGTACTGCTAAGGTATTTTTAGAATTTGAAGCAGTTCATAATGCCACAGAATTATGGGTAAACGGCATAAAAGTTGGCGAATACGCAGTCAATGGTTATGTACCTTTTCACTTTGATATTACTGAATATGTGAAATTTGGAAAAGAAAATACCATTGCCGTTAAAGCAGACAATTCATATAGCCAGGTTATTGCACCTGATCCAGATAGAACCGATTATGTAAAATTCGGTGGTCTGTACCGAGATGTATATTTAGTAACCACCAATAATTTGCATGTAAACTATAATTGGGAAGATTTTGATGCCGGTGTACATATAACAACACCTACAGTAAACAAGCATAATGGTACGGTAACAATTAAAACGACGGTAAAAAATGAAAATTCTGCCATCAAGAAAACTAAAATAATAACCAACGTAATTGATAAAGATGGCTATGTTATAAAGAAATTAATTACTGAAATCGATATTGCCGCTAATGCAACACACACGTTTAGGCAATCTGCAACCATTGAAGATGATTACCATTTATGGTCGCCAGACTCCCCTTACCTATACCGGGTAAATTCAATAATTTATGATGGCGTAAACCCTGTTGATTTTGTTGAGAATACATTCGGATTTAGAAAGTTTTCATTAGAAAAGGGAAAAGGATTTGTTTTAAATGGAGAGCCATTATTTTTGGTTGGTGCCAACCGTCACCAAAGCTATCCTAATATCGGTGATGCCATACCAAACTCGTTTCATTATAACGAGGCACTACAGTACAAAAAGGCTGGTATGAATATCATAAGACTTTCTCACTATACCCAAGATGATGGTTTTATACAGGCCTGCGACGAATTAGGCATCCTCATTTATGAAGAACCCTCAACCTGGATCGAATGGGGAGGCGATACTTGGTTCGATAATTTAGAAAAGGCAACCAGAACTATGATCCGTAATCATAGAAATCACCCGTCTATCATTGTTTGGGGTGCCGGTATAAACCATAGAGGTCCCGTACCAAAAATGCAGACCGTAGCTAAAGAAGAAGATCCGTTTAGATTAACCGCCTCTGCCTCTGCCCCATGGGACGGACCTAAAAATGAAGGCATTACAGATGTATATGCTACTATGGATTATAGAAGAACCGAATTCCCAGAAAGTGCTTTTACCATGGTAATGGAGCACGGTAGTTCTCCGAATTCAGAAGTAAATCAATTTCATATATCAAGATACAAAGGCAATAAGAATAATTTTGCGGCAATTACATGGTTAGGCGCAGATTACAATCACTTACAGCCCGATATTGTAGATGCGCAATGGTCGCGAGATTTTGTAACAACTTACGGCGTATTATCAGCTTATAGAGTACCTAAACCTGTTTACTATTGGTATCAATCTGAGTTAGTGGCAAAACCTATTGTCCATATTGCCGATGAAACAGCCTCTAGAGATGGAAAAGTTCGTGTTTTCAGTAATTGTCAAGAAGTTGCATTATACCACAATGGAGAATTAATCGGGAAACAAGTACCTGATAATGATGTTACCAAAATTAACCTTAATCATCCATCATTTACATTTAAATACAATTGGAAAGAAGGTAGCCTAAAAGCCGTTGGCTATACAAATGGTGAAAAAGTAATGGAATACACCAGACATAAAGAAAGTAAACCACATCATATTAAAGTAGCATATAATATTACCGATAAGCCATTTTATGCAGAAGGTTCAGATATTCGTTTGGTTTACGCTTCTATATTAGATGAAAATGACAATGTGGTAACTACTGCTGATTATGACGTTCAATTTTCGATTTCTGGAGCTGGAGAACTTATAGATAACGGAAAAATTTATGCCAATCCGGCGCCAACATACAATGGCGTTGCGGCTATCTATGTAAAAGGAACCCAAGATTTGGGATCCATTACAGTTACGGCAAAAGCATCAGGTCTCAAACCTGGTAAAGCTATGATAACTACCGTAAAATTTAACACCAACGAAATTGCCAATAATGCCAAACCGATATATGATTACCCCATTAGCAGAGTCGATATTGGTGGAGAAAAACAATTGGTACAATTTGAATGGAATGAATGGACAGGAAATACTGATAATGATTTAAACTACACCATTAAAGAAACAAATACTCAAGTAGCAATAAGCGCTGACGAAAAAATTAATTGGTTAGGTAATGGCACTAGTATGTTGGGTGATTTGAGTTTTGTCGGTACAGACGGTCTATATGTAGAGAAAGGAGAAATGCAATTAAAACTGACCAATTTAAAAGTTGGTACATATGCTTTAGAAACATTTCATCATGCGAGAAAAACAGATATCAATATAACAAATGAAATAGAAGTTACTGTTGATGATGTAGATGGTAGTTTCACTAGAACTTCAGATGACCACACTGTAAATTATTTTGATAATAGCAATACTGGTGAACGTCAACCAATTTCAATTAATTCAATCTTAGAATCAGATGGCTCTAAGCCTGTTATTCTAAAATTTAAAAGTGAAAATGAAAAAGGAAGCCTTTGGTTGAATGGTTTTGTTTTAAAACAAATTAAATAAATCAACCTAACTTTATAGATGATGTATACTAAAATAAAACTCTTTTTAATAGTTATCTTCATCATAGTAACAGGCTGTACTACCAAGAAACAGAAAAAAGGAAATTCAAAAGAAATCTCAAAGCCTAATGTCATCTTAGTTATTACAGATGATCAAGGTTATGGAGATTTAGGCGTTCACGGTAACAAGATTATTAAAACGCCTAATATAGATTCCTTTTATACAGAAAGTACCCATTTAACCAATTTTCATGTGGGTCCCACCTGTGCTCCTACCCGTTCAGGATTAATGACAGGCAGATATGCAAATAGTACAGGCGTTTGGCATACCGTTGGCGGTTGGTCGTTATTGCGTGAAAATGAAAAAACCTTAGCCGATATGTTTATCGAAGCAGGTTATAAAACTGGTGGTTTCGGTAAATGGCATTTAGGAGATAATTATCCTTTTAGACCAGAAGACCGTGGATTTCAAGAAACGGTAATGAATGGTGGCGGTGGCGTACAACAAACACCCGACTACTGGAATAATACGTATTTCAACGACACCTATTTTCATAACGGAATACCTGAGAAATACGAGGGGTATTGTACTGATGTATTTTTTGAAGAAGCTATAAAATTCATAAAGACTAATAAAGACAAGCCATTTTTTTGCTATTTAGCGCCCAATGCGCCTCATGGTCCATACAATGTACCTACAGCGTATTATGATTTATATAAAGATTTAGATGATAGTATTTTGGCAGATACCCAAAAACGCTTTTATGGAATGATCACGAATATCGATGACAATTTTGGTAAACTTAGAGCTAAACTTAAGGAACTGAAAATAGCAGATAATACTATTTTAATATTTATGACCGATAATGGTACTTCTGCTGGTTACAAAAATAAAAATGGAAAAGTAACAGGGTTTAATAGTGGTATGCGTGGCACCAAAGGAAGCGAATATGATGGTGGCCATAGAGTACCGTTCTTCATCTATTGGAAAGACGGAGAAATAAGTACGTCGAAAGACATAAATACCCTTACCGCACAAATAGACATTTTACCCACATTGGCAGAACTTTGTGGTATCGCATTACCGAAAGATCACTTGGCATTGAACGGAAAAAGCATAGTGCCAGTTTTAATGGGAAAAGACACGCTACAAAATAGAATGTTAGTAACCGATTCTCAAAGGATTCAAAATCCTGAGAAATGGAAAAAATCGGCAGTCATGCACGAAAATTGGCGTTTAATAAATGGGAAAGAGCTTTACAATATTGAAAATGATCATGGACAAAAAAACGATATTGCATCTGAAAACCCACAAAAGGTCGAGGCTATGAAATCTTTCTATGAAGAATGGTGGACAGAAGTTTCTAAAGACTTTAACGACGAAATCTATTTTCAGATTGGATCTAAAAAGGAAAATCCTATTACCCTTACAGCCCATGACGTACACGGACCTGAAACTATGCAACCTTGGAACCAGATCCAAATTAGAGAAGGTAAATCTGGTGCCGGTTATTGGAGTGTAAATATCGTTGAAGATGGAAATTACAACGTATCTCTTAAAAGATATCCTATAGAATCTAATTTAGCGATAAACACCACTACCCAAAAAATTTCAATTACTGATGTACCTGGTTTGGAAAAAGAAATTCCTGCGGGAAAAAATTTAGAATATACTAAAGCTAACATCACTTTTGAAAATCAGATTACAACTGAAACTTCAATCGAAGAAGGCGACACCTCAGCTGTGTTCAACGTATCATTGAAAGCAGGGAAAACAAAATTATCAGCAAACTTTATTGATGTTCATAACCAACCGAATGTTGCCTATTATGTATATATTAAAAAAATATAAAGTGAGAATAATAGATGCTATTGCACCAAATATTTGACACCTACAATACTTATAATAGTACTATCACATTAGATAATTATTGTACGACATGTGTTATTTGAATAAAATATGATTTACGATTTATTAATAGAAAATATTACTAAAAATAGAGAAGTTTCGATTTCTGAAGCTGAAAAGTTTTGTAGTTTTTTTAGTGCAAAAACTATTTCAAAAAAAGAATTTTTACTCAAGCAAGGCGAGTTTTGCAAATTTGAAGCGTTTGTAACCGAAGGGTGTTTTAGAGTTTTTTCATTAGATAAAAAAGGGAATGAAAACACATTATACTTTGCTGCTAAAGACTGGTGGCTGATGGATATAGATAGTTTTATGAACCACAAACCATCAGAATTAAATATTCAAGCTTTAGAAGACAGTAAGATTTTGATCATCTCTCAAGAAGACAAAACTACACTTTATAATGAATTACCTATGGCTGAGAAATTTTTTCGAATCATGTTCCAAAAATCAATTGTGGCTTGGCAGCGAAGAGTGGTTAGAAACAACAGTTTAACAGCAAAAGAGCGGTACAATTATTTTACGACACATTATCCTGAAATTGTTTTGAAACTGACAGATAGACAAATGGCGAGTTATTTAGGTATTACACATGAGTTCTTAAGTAAAATAAAAAAACAAGATAAAATACAATAATTATACTCCTGTTGAACTTGTTCAACAATTTTTTAGAAGTGATTTCCAATATTTGTAAGCTTAACTAATAAACGTAATTATGAACTTATTTAAGCAAATTAAAGTGTGGGTTGTCGCACTGGCATTAACAACTATTTCAACTACAACTTATGCTCAAATTACAAATGACATTTCGCACGATGAAGCCTTTGAAATTCTTTTAGCCGCAAAGAAAAATGCTGAAGATTCAAATGTACTGGTAAACATTGCAGTGGTCGATGCAGGTGCAAATTTAAAAGCATTCATTCGAATGGATGATTCATTTTTAGGCAGTATAGACGTAGCTATAAAAAAAGCAAAGACGGCAAGATATTTTGATACTGACACAGGTGAATTGGGCGAATTAACCCAACCAGGTGGTATTATTTACAATATTGAGCATTCTAATGGTGGTCTAATGACTTTTCCTGGCGGCTTACCTATCCAAAATAAAGACGGTAAAATTATTGGAGCCATCGGTGTAAGCGGCGGAACAATAGAACAAGATAGAGCAATAGCTACAGCAGGAGCAAAATCAATAGTAGACTAATTATTTACAAAGAAATATAGTTATGAAAATTATAAAACATTTTGCACTAATCATCATCGTCGCATTATCGCAATTAAGCCTTGCTCAAAATTTAGATGATTCGATGCTTTACAGAAAAGACTTCAAAAGCATTACTGGAAAAAACACAGTTTCGGTAACTAGCTACGAAAAAAACGGAATTCATCTTGTTTATGCTGGTGGCGTAGGTAATGTAGACGTATACAGTTTAGATAAAGAAGGTATACTTAACCCCATTAGCAATCACGAATTACATATGCAAACAGGACCAGCACGAGGTATGGTTGCCGATAACATTAATGGAACCGACTTCCTTTTTGTGGCAAACAAACATGGTAATGTTATAGAAACCTTTAAGATTTTAGACAACGGATCTTTAGAACGTGTTTCTCTCGTTGAAGATACTGATGAAACCTATTTGGGAACGGCAATTACCTTACAAGTAATACATATGAAAAATGCATCATATCTGTTCATTGGTGGCTTAGAAGAAACACCAGGCTTAAGTAGTTTTAAAATACAACACGACGGAAATCTAACGCACGTGCAATCTATGAAAGATGATGAAACCATACACACTGATGGAATTATCGGCATGTTCATACACAAAATAAAGGGTAAAACTTTTTTATACACAGGAGGTTTTCAAGACAATGGCGTAAGTAGTTTTAGAGTCTATGATGACGGAACTTTCAAGAACATAAACAATATTAGTGATAATAATACCGATAGATATTTAACAGGAGCTTACCCAGTAACAGGAGTAACTTTAGGCGAAAATAAGTACGTAATAGTAGGTCATAGACATCACAAATACTACGAACGAAATGGTTTTATTAAAAAAACAGATTTTGAATATCATGGTGATGGTGTTAGTGTATTTAAAGTGAATAAAAAAGGGGCTTTAGTACCACATTTTGTTCTTAAAGATGATGAAACCACCAAATTACAAGGACAAACACGAATTGAAATTGTTTCAACCGATAATAACGAAGCTGTTTTAGCAGTTGGCACAAGAGATGATGCGAGTATTCAATTATTAAAATTAAACGAAGCTGGCGTTCTTAGTCCTATCAATTATTTAGAAACAGGATTCTCAATCTATTACGGTTTAAAATCTCATAAAATTGGAGAAGACAACTTCTTAATTGCTGGTTCTTTTCGTTTTGATTTAGGAAAGATAGCAACCTATAAAATTGCACCGAAAATTAATAGAGAAGGTAAAGTTTTAAGACACATCGTAAATCTTAAATATAAAGAAGAAGCTACCCAAGCTCAAGTTGACGAAGCGGTTGAAACCTTTTTACAGTTACAGAATGAAATTCCAGAAATCGCCAACATCGAATGGGGAGAGAACGATAGTACCGAAGGTGCCAGTCAAGGTTTTACGCATACCTTCACAATAACATTTAATGACGAGCATGCCAGAGAAATTTATCTTTTTCATAAAGCACATTTAGATTTGGTAAGTAAAGTTGGTCCAATAATAGGAGGTGCTTTTATAATGGATTATTGGACAGAAGTTAACTAATACGAAAAAACATGAGCAATCTAAAAAATAAAAAAGCCATCATCACAGGTGGTGGTAGAGGTCTTGGGAAAGCGACGGCAATCGCCTTTGCCAAAGAAGGTATTGATGTAGCCATAACCGGTAGAACCGAAAGTACATTAAAAGAAACCGTTGCAGAAATAGAAGCTCTGGGCGTTAGCGCTACTTATGCGGTATTCGATGTAAGCAATTATGAGGATGTCAAAACAAGTATTAAAAACGTTATAAATACATTAGGCGGTGTCGATATTTTGGTCAATAACGCAGGTATAGGGGGCTTTGGATCATTTAATGACATGCCGGTTGAACAATGGACTCAGATTATACAAACCAATCTTATGGGCATGTATTATGTGACTAAAGAAGTTTTGCCTTATTTAATTGCTAAAAATGAAGGCGATATTATTAATGTGTCTTCTACAGCAGGATTAAATGGTAATGCAACCACATCAGCCTATTCAGCGTCAAAATTTGCAGTTATTGGTATGTCTGAATCTTTGATGAAGGAAGTACGTAAAAATAATATTAGGGTTGTTACATTGACCCCAAGCACCATAGAATCAGATATGTCGATTGAAGCAGGTATTGCAAAAAAGGGTTCGGAAGATAGCGTATTACAACCCGAAGATTTTGCTGAATTGATTCTTGCCGGTTTAAAACTTCCTAGAAGAGCTATGCTTAAAGGGGCTTCTTTGTGGTCAACGAATCCTTAAAATTATTGCAATTGGTTGAGTAATCATGAAAATTACTTAACCAATTTCTTATGGAAGAATCATCAAATAAAAAAAACGCTTCTATTCCTTTTCCTATTAGCCAGCATAGTTAAGGCGCAAGACCGATCCAATATTGTTTTCATTTTAACCGATGACCAGTCGTATGACTTGTTAGGTTTCACAGGTAACCCCATTGTTCAGACCCCAAAACCTCTTTAAAACCATATGTGCTAGTCTTCTGAACATTTAAAGAATTGACTAAAGATAACAGGCATTAGCTTTATGAAAAAATTAAAAGCAATGACCAAAACACTTAACGTTATATCCCTTTTTGTAATGATTGGCATTTTTGCCTGTAGTAATTCTAGCAATGATGAGATCGAAATAGTACCTAAAGAAAATCAAATTGAAACTCCAGTCAATGAGAACGAAACAGACACTTCCCCTAGCCCTACTTTTTTAGCCAATCAAGATCCTAAACCTGATAATAAAAAATGGACACAAGTAGATGCTCTTTCTGATGAATTTGATAGTGCCGAATTAGATGCAAGCAAATGGAACCCAACTCCAGAATTTATTTGGAACGGGCAAGATAGGGGCTGGTATGGCTCAAGTAGATTACTTTTTGCAGCAGATAATGTTAGTACAGGAGACGGTTATTTAAGAATAGAAGGCGAAAAATTTGAAAGTCCTAAATACTCACCTAAAGACGACACCAGCAAACCTGCTGAGCGTAGATATGGTGGAGCTTATGTTTACGGTAAAACTTTAGCAGAACCTGGGTATTACATTGAAGCACGTATGAAAGCTAGTAAAACGGCCATGTCTGCAGCATTTTGGTTAAAATCTGAAACCAAACCATGTACAAACAACTTTAATGATGGTGAGAATCTTGAGATAGATATACAAGAATGTGTAGGTGTTTTTACTGGAGAATTAGGTGATGATTGGACAAATGATGATTGGGCAGTAACTTCTGATTGGGATAAAATTTTCCATTACAATACCCATAGACATAATAGCCCATGTAATAATATTGGAGCAAGACAAACAAAAGGAGGTAAAACTAATTTTGAAAAAAATAACTCTGAAGAATTTCATGTTTACGCTGCCTATTGGTACGCAGACGGCAGTAAAGTTGATTTTTATATTGATGGAGCCTTAGAAGAATCTGTTACGCCTGTTATTCCTTTTAATGGAGCACTACGGTTAATTATGTCAAGTAATTTCTATGATTGGATCGAAGAAACTACAGCACAAGAAATGGGTTTTGAACAACCTTTAGAAGATCGTTACACAAAATTTGATTGGGTTAGGGTTTGGAGGCTTGAGAATGATTAAGAATTATAAACTATGGAGTTAGCTTTTTGAATGTATATATTGATTTCCAATTATCTGCATTCTAACCGAATTCCCTTAATTTTCAAAATAAATCATATATGGTAGTATTCTACTAATCCATTACCCTCCCCCCATTTATCAATTGATATTTTTATTTTTTAAAGAATAGCCAATTACATATTTCTAGAACTATATGTTTTTAGTCGATTATAAGAATACGATAAATGAAAAAAATCTTTCTTCTTATTATACTTTTTTTGGGTTTTATAATAAGCTCTTATGCGCAAATGAATATTCTGTTCATAGAATCTGATGACCAGAGCAATCAAGCAGTTGGTGCTTACGGTAATGAAGGTATGATTACGCCCAATATTGATGCTCTTGCCAAAGATGGTACTTCTTTTACAGCAGCGTATAATATGGGCTGTTGGTCTCCCGCTGTTTGTATCCCCAGCAGAACTATGCTTATTTATGGAAAATACATTTGGGAATCCCAAAAAATAAACAAGCAAAACGCTCCAAAGTCGCTACCAGAAAAATTACATGATAGTGGCTACAATACTTTTATGACTGGTAAGTGGCATGCCATGGGAAAAAATGTAAAAGAAATTTTCGACGAAACCGGAAGCATACAACCTGGTCAATTAAAAACCTATAATTCCAATGCTGGACACATTACAGATATTACCGCTAACGAAGCCGTTGCCTTTTTAAACACATATGATAATGTAAAACCATTTTTTGCCTACGTAGCATTCAATGCTCCACATGTACCTAGACAGACCGAGCAAAAATATTACGATATGTATCCTACAGACGAAATGGTCTTGCCACCAAGTGTGGTAGACAACACAGCGTTAAACATAAATGTAAAATACCAATATGCGCCAGACCCTTTAAGAATTAAAACGATGAAGCAACGTATACAGCAAAACAATGCAATGGTAACACATATGGATGCACGCATTGGCGAAATTATACAGGCCCTAAAAGATAAAAACATTTATGACAACACGATTATAGTTTTTACTTCTGATCATGGAATCAATTTTGGTGAAAATGGCGTTGCCGGCAAGGTTTGCCTCTATGAACCCAGTGTTACCGCTCCATTAATTATTAAAGCTCCCTCGGCGAAGCCAAACACCAAAATAACATCTCGTGTGTATTTACAAGATGTGGTACCTACCCTATTTGATTTAATTGATTTAGAAACAACCGACACTATAGATTTTAAAAGTTTAGCTCCTTTACTTACTGAAGATAGAGAAACAAGACCATCTATCTATTTGGCTATGTTCGATGATCAACGAGGCATCATTTCAAAAAATAAAAAACTAATTGTTTATCCTAAAACAGGAAACCTAGAATTATATGATTTGACCAATGACCCTTGGGAAACAAAAAATCTAATCACTAAAAAAAAATCAGAATCTACTATTATTGGTCTTTTGAGCCAACTGAAAGATTGGCAATTACAAACTGAAGATGAAACAAATTTAGCCGACATCTATTCAAAATATAACCTATAACATGAAATAAAAATGGCTACGGTTTCTTTTAAACTCAACCATAATTTTAAAAACTATAAATACACATTAAATAAAAACAGGATTACCAATGAATTTTAAGTCTATTATATTCAGCGTTATTATTGGACTTTCAACTTTTCTCAGAGCTCAAGAAAAACCCAATGTAGTTTGGATTGTATCAGAAGATAATTCAAAGCACTACATGAAACTTTTTGATAAAAACGGTGTAGCAACACCCAACATTGAAAAGCTAGCAAAAAAAGGAGTTCAATTCAACAGGGCTTTTTCAAATGCTGCTGTATGCAGTGCTGCAAGGTCTAGCATTATTACAGGTGTATTTGGACCGAAACTAGCAACACATTATCATAGATCAGAACAAAAAGTAACACTACCTGAAAACATAAAGATGTTTCCTGAATATCTGCGAGATGCCGGGTATTATACGAGCAATAATGCAAAGGAAGATTATAACATTCACAAAAGCAATGAAGTCTGGGATGACTCTTCCAACAAAGCTAGCTGGAGAAACAGAAAAAAAGGACAGCCCTTTTTTCATGTGTATAACATAGGCACCACTCATGAAGGAAGTTTACATTTCTCTCAGAAAGAAATGGAGACATTAAAAACGAAGACTGCCCCAGAATCTGTATTTGTACAACCCAATCATCCACAAATTAAAACCTTTTCATATACAAATGCATTTTACCGCGACAGAATTATTAAGATGGATGCTGAAGTAGGCGAAGTAATCCGGGAATTAGACCGTGACAACCTATTAGAAAGCACTATCATCTTTTACTATGGAGATCATGGCGGAGTTTTACCCAATAGCAAAGGCTATTTAAAAGAAACTGGTTTACATGTTCCTTTAGTAGTCTCCGTTCCTGAAAAATACCAAAACCTATCCCCTTTTTCAAGTGGCACGGCAACAAATACCTTCGTTAGCTTCATAGATTTTAGTGCTACGGTATTAAACTTAGCTGGTATTACAATACCTGAAACCATAGACGGAACACCTTTTTTAGGTACGAACATCTCAAAAAACACCCTACAAAATAATGAAACGTATGGCTATGCTGATCGGTTTGATGAGAAATATGACATGGTCAGAAGCTTGCGAAAAGGCAACTTAAAATATATAAGAAACTTTCAACCTTTCATGGTCGATGGACTTATGAATAACTATAGGTACAAGCAATTGGCTTACACAGAATGGAAAGCACTTTTCGATACTGGAAAACTTAACGACATACAATCACAATTTTTCGAACCTAAGGTTGCCGAAGAATTATATGATGTTGAAAATGACCCTTACGAAACCATCAATCTTGCAAACAATCCTGCATATCGAAAAAGCTTAAAACAGCTTAGAAAAAACCTAAGTGGTTGGATGAAATCAATGCCAGACCTGTCATTATATCCTGAAAATTATATTATTGACGAGGCTTTTAATGACCCTATTACATTTGGGCAAGAACACAAAAAAGAAATATCTAGTTATTTAAAAATTGCCAATCTACAAGTAATTTCCTTTAAAGAAGCTCATCCAAAATTGAAAAAATATCTTGAATCTAGCGATGATCTAGAACGCTATTGGGCATTGATTTCGTGTTCTAGTTTTGGCACACAAGCAGTTGAATTTTCTGATCAAATTCAGCAAATGATGAAGTCTGACTCTTTGTTGATCAATAGAATGCGCGCTGCTGAATTTTTAGGTATTACCGGAATATTGGATAGCTCTAAGTATTTAACAGAAATATTATATGAATCTACCAATGAAAAAGAAGCGCTTTTAATACTCAACATTATCGCTTTACAACAAGACTATTATCAGAAATACCAATTTAATATTGACATCAAAAAATTAGACAAGGCTGTTTTCAAAAAAAAACTTATTCAAGAAAGAGTTACCTATTTAAATAATTAAAATCTTATAAAAACCTTTTAAAACCTATACAAATGAAATCAAACTATATCACATTAAAGCAACTACTTTTTACGGGATTGTTTTTAACTGTCGGCACCATGTTTGCTCAAAAATCACCACACTTTAATGATGGTGAAGATCCAAAACCAACTACTCAAAAATGGAAACTGGTCAAAAACATGTCCGATGAATTTGAGGGCAAAAAAGTAGACGAGAAAAAATGGCAAATTTCAGAACAAGGTTGGATAGGTAGAGCCCCAGGCTTATTTCAATCAGAGAATATAAAAGTGGAAGATGGCGGCTTAAAAATCACTACGAAACTACTACCGCAACCAGTAACAAAACAAGGTAAAGAATACACCCATGGTGGCGGTTATGTTGGCTCTATTAATGGTATGACATATGGGTACTATGAATGCGAAATGAAAGCAAATAAAACATTCATGTCCTCGACCTTTTGGCTCATAAACGAGTCTAATGAATTAGAAGACTGTGATAAAAGAACTACAGAGTTAGATATTCAAGAGAGTGTTGGTCAAATTACCAATGATGCCGAATGGATGAAGAATTTTGATGAATCTATGAATTCCAACACACACAGCAGAAATATTCCTGAAGGGTGCGATTACGAAAAAGGCTCGAATAAATCTGGTGCTTTAATTGGCGGCAAAGTATATGATGATTACCATGTGTATGGTGTATGGTGGAAATCAAAAGATGAAGTACAGTTTTTTCTAGACGGTAAATTTCTTGCAAAAGTAACGCCTCCCGCAGATTATAACATTGAAATGTATTTAAGAATGGTCGTAGAAACGTACAACTGGAATCCTGTTCCAGAAGATGGCGGAATGAACGGAACTGAAGCCGAAAGAACGACCACTTACAATTGGGTGCGGTCTTGGGAATTAGTTGATGGTAAGTAAACTACACCCCCCTTGTACTAACTAAATTATTATAATTCTAATTTTAATAAAGAATCATTGCTTTGTATTCACAGAAAATATAGGGTACATCATACAGCGTAACATTAGGATAATAAATAATAAGAAATGTCTTTAAAAGAAAACTTTAGTCCTACGAGCAAAAAACACTAATTATAGATTAAATAAAATGAAAATACACACACCCTTTATACCCGTTATCGCTTTATTTTTTTTGGTTGCATTTAGCGTAAACGCACAATCTTTCCCCTATAAGCTGCCAAAAGAAAAACCATCAATACCGTTAAGTATTTCCTTAGAGCGTAATTATGATAGTTATCTGGCACCTGAACCAAAAGATAATGAGCTTTATTCTCAATTTAAATATACTGAGTTAAAAGGCTTAGATTATAGTAATCATGATGGTACCATAAGTAGAAGAGATCCTTCTAAAGTAATTTTTGAGAACGGTAAATATTATGTTTGGTATACCTATCGACATACCGCTACCCCTCCTAAAGGTGCCGCATCTGCAACAGAAACAATCCCTTCGGCTGATTGGGATTTGGCTGAAATCTGGTATGCAACGAGCAAAGACGGCTTTACTTGGGTAGAGCAAGGTGTTGCTATTCCTCGACCTCCAAAACCCAATTTGGGCCACCGTTCCGTATCAACAGCCGATATTCTTAAATGGAAAGGAAAGTACTATATGTATTACCAAGGTTTTAGTGAGCCTAGTGGAACAAGAGGTGATGATTGCCCTGTTTTAATGTCTTCGGCAACTTCGCCAGATGGACCTTGGACCGCCACGAACAAAATTGTTATACCTAATGGGGCAAAAGATTCTTGGGATCAATACTCCATCCATGACCCCTATCCACTCGTTTATAAAGGCAAGATATACCTGTACTATAAATCTGATTTTAATGGAGAACCAAACTTGGTAAGAATGCAAGGACTAGCTACTGCTGAGGATCCATTTGGACCATTTACTAAAAACCCCTTAAACCCAGTATTGAATTCTGGTCACGAGACTACCCTTTTTCCTTTTAAAACGGGTATAGCTGCCCTAAGTATTAGAGATGGAAATGAACACAACACCATACAATATTCAGAAGACGGAATCAATTTTAATATTGTAGCTATTACAGAATTAATGCCAGATGCGGCAGGTCCTTTTATTCCCGATGCCTTTACCAATACAAAAAATGGAAGAGGTATTACCTGGGGGATATCACATTTTACTAGCGTAAATGGTTGGGACACAAATCACGCTGTATTAGCTCGATTTGATTGTGATTTGAGCTTAGATATAGATGATCAAGGCATGAAAAAAGCACATATCTACCACAGGCCCGAATTTTACTATACGCAGGGATTAAATAAAGAGCAGCAAGAGCGTATTCATTTGCAAAATGAAGCATTAAAAGAAAAAGAGTAATGACCAAATTTAAGTATCTAATTGCTGGCTTCTTTGTTCTCATACACCTTTTAGTTGTTGGGCAAACCTCAAGTGTCAAATCAGAAATACAATACCTATCGGGTACCGGAAAAGATACTACTGTAGATTGGCAATTCTATTGCTCTGAAGGAATGAACAGTGGTGTCTGGACCACCATTGGGGTACCCTCTTGTTGGGAACAACAAAGTTTTGGCGGTTATAATTATGGGCAAGATGATCTTGCTACACGCCATAAAGAATTTGGTCTTTATAAACATCAATTTCTGGCTACTGAAGAATGGGAACTTACCTCAGAGAGTTTTTATTTAACCATGACCAACGTTGAAAAGAACGACTTAGCCATGGTTTTTAAGTTTGAATTAGAATAACAATTAAAAAACACAAACACGAATCAAATTATAGTGTTTGTGTTTTTTTAATCGATTAACAGTATTGAGTTTAATCTACATGAGCATCAATATTACCCCCAATATTATTTTCTTTATACCCTTCTAACACAACTTTAAAAGCATGTGCATAATTAGAAGGTAACTTAACTGGGGCTTGTAGTACCAGACCACGTTCATCTCTTGTCCACTTAATTTCCTCATCACTTCCTAAAAGAGAGATATGTTCGATTTTAGAATTTAAGACGCCAATATCGGTAGATAATGATTTCACTACAATTTCAGTATCAGGGGTGTCCATTACGATAATGTAAAATTCTTTATCCGATTTTTTAGTAAATCTTATATCCGTATTCTTATATTCTATTTTGAATTTCTCTACTTTATGTCCGCCTTCCGGTAAACGCGTAGGTCCTTCTCCGAATATCGTCCAAGGTCTAGTACCGTAGATAGCATCGCCATTAATAGCCAACCAACATCCCATATCAATTAATAGGTCTTGCATCTCTTGAGGAATAGAACCATCGGGATTAGGAGGTACATTTAAAAGCATCAATCCATTTTTTGAAACAATGTCCACTAGAATATCAACCAGCTCATTTGGAGTTTTGAATTTTGCATTTGGTCTATAAAACCAGGCACCAGGGGAAGTATCTGTTAACCACGAAGGAGACTTTGGCTGATTTGGTCTGCCACGTTCATAATCTTTAACAGCAACCGTTTCAGGAAAAGTAGTTTCTTTATAAGATACCACAACCTCTTTATTCCATTCTATACCTTTGTTATAATAATAAGCTAAGAACTCTAGTCGAGACTCTTCGGTCATATTTTCTAGCCACCAATCAAACCAAATTAATTCTGGCTGATATACATCTATGTACTCCTTCATTTTTGCCCACCAATCTTTATAAAATTGTTCATCTGGAGTATCAGATTCTAACGAGTGTGGGTTGGTATACAAGTCATAATCTTCAGCGTTCACACCACCGTACTTATGGGCTGGAGCAAAATATTTCCATGTAAATGCATGATGAAAAGAAGCCATAAATTTTAAGCCTTTAGCTTCAATTTCTTTCTTTAACTCTGCCGAAGGGTCTATTCCCCCATAATTCATAGAATTCCATCTTGTAGTTTTGCTATCCCACATGGCAAAATTATCATGGTGCATAGCCACAGGTCCTGCAAATTTAGCTCCCGATTTTACAAACAGCTCTGCCCATTGTTTCGCATCAAATGCTGATGGATCAAATTGTTCTATGATATGTTTATATCCATATTTTTTAGGATTTCCATATTTTTTAGAATGATGTTCAAAATTAGAGGTAGGGTTGCCGTTTTTAGTTGGTACTCTTTTACCATCTTCATACATTTTCATGCCGTGCCAACCTGAGTAGAATTTATCGGGTTCTGTACCTTCAAAAGCTGAAGAAACGGGTCCCCAATGAGCATAGATACCAAATTTTGCATCTTGAAACCAATCAGGGCTAGCATTCACTTTTTCTAGGGATTCCCAATTTTCTTCAAATTTAGGGCTCTTGCTTTTATCTACCGTATTACTATCTTGACCATAAGCAAGAGAAAAAAACACGGACAGGCATAGCGTAAATTTTATTTTTTTCATTTTAAATTGAATTATGTTTAGCCCATTATCTTAACTGATTATTCTATCAGAAAAAGCGACGTAGCCTAAAGTGTATCTATTAATTATATTTTTGTTCCTTCACCACTAGATCGAAGTGTATTGTAGGCATTAAAAAGTTCTTCTATCTTTTCTTTGTATTTAGGCTTATTTACCAAATTGAATTTTTCATTCTCTTCGCTATTATTTTTTAAATTGAATAATGCCAACGGCTTTCTTGTATTGTCGGTTTTATCTTTTTTATCGAAAGCAATTATCAATTTATAACCGTCTTTAACAATCATAGCTTCTCGACTAGTACCCGATTGATTTATTAAGTATGGATGTACCTCTCTAGAAGTTTGCCCTAAAAGCGTTGGTAATAAATTAGCCGAATCGTTGGCTTGGTTTTCTTCAATTTCTTGGTTTGTAATTGCAGCAAGCGTGCCTAATACATCGAGACCTAAAACAGGCGTGTTAGAAATAGAACCCGGTTCAATTTTACCCGCCCAAGAGGCAATAAATGGAACTCGTTGACCACCTTCATAAGGTTGGTTTTTACCGCCACGATAAATATCATTAGATCGGTGACCAGAGGCCATAGTTTCCTTTCTTTGCAGACCACCATTATCAGAAGTAAAAATGATTAATGTATTCTCGTATATACCTTTCTTTTTAAGCGTTTCTATTAGCATCGCCATTTGTATATCTAATTCTTTCACCAAATCTAAATGGTGCGATGGTGTCGTTTCCGCTATTTTTATATCATTAAGCTCTTTGGTAGGTGTATGTGGCAAATGCACCGCAAGAGAACAGTAATACATAAAGAAGGGTTTATCTTTATTGGTAGTTTCAATAAAATCTATGGCTTTATTTACTAATAGAGGCCCCATATTATGAGGATCCCAAGCGGTGTCACCTAAACCTTCATCTTTATCTAGCTTAACACCAAGTTTGGTCATGTTCTCTTGAGAAATATAACCTATTTCAGAATTCTCACTCAAAGGCATCCATTTTTGGTTCTCATAGACTACGTAAGGTACATTCTGGATTCCGGCAGGGAAAGTTAGGCTATAATCAAATCCGTTTTGTATTGGTCCTTTACCTGCTATTTGCCGAACATCAACATCAAGTTCTACATGTTTGCGTGGGCCTTCATGTATTTGAGTAGAATCTCCTTTTTTATAGAAGTCCATTCCAAAACCCCATTTACCTAAAAAAGCAGTTTGGTAGCCTGCATTTTTCATCAACTTACCCAAGGTCAATTGATCTGGTTCAATTGGTGAAGGTTGGTAGGCACCCCAAACACCCCACGGCGCATAACTGCGGTAACAATTATTACCTGTCATAATTGCATATCTTGAAGGAGCACAAAGGGCAGCAGGTGAATGTGCATCTGTAAAAACCATACCTTCTTTAGCAAGTTGATCTAAAGCAGGTGTTTCTACCACAATATTTTCAGAGTGCATTTTTCTATAATAAGAAACATCGCCTACACCTATATCATCAGCTAAAACCACAATAACATTTGGCTTTTCTTGAGCCGATAAAAGTGCTGTTATTACAAAAAGGCAAGTAGTAGCAAAATTTTTCATTCAATTATTTTAAAAAGGGATTACTAGAATAGTAATACACTCAAAAATAATTTAATAGCACACTATAGCTAATAACGTATGATTCTGAAACTAGAACGGATGATTAAACAGATTAAAAATCAGTGTATTTTGAAGGAAAGCTACTTATCGGAGTAAGTGTAAGGTTCTTATAGTAAACCTCAGCAGCTTCTGATTGTAATTGAATCTTACCTTTAACAACTTGTATAGTTGAACCATCTATGTTATACCTAGCATTTTTTACCCTGTTTACCACAATACCATTTACAAGATGAATACTCTCACTGCCTATACAATAGATTTCTAATGTATTCCATTGACCATGTGGCTTTTCATGAAGCTCAGATTTACTTGCCTGACTGGCGACAAATTCAGGACCGTATTTTAAAGGGGTAACAACACCTTTAGAATTATAAATATAATATGGTTTTCCATTATCTTTTACTAGTCTTTCGACTGGCACATCTCCATATACATTGCCTAAAGCAATGAAATCGCCACAATCACCTTCTTGAACTTGAAATTCTAAGCTAGCCATCCATACATTCCAAAATGCACCGTGCGGACCTTGAGCATGGTAAAGTATTCCACTGTCTCTTTTTGTATTCAGCCTTGGTTCCCATTTCTTATCTCCCCATTTAAATTGTACCGAAAGGTGATAATTACCATATTCATTTTTGGTGGTTAAACCTCCATAAATTTCTCCTGTGATTTTTAATATAGTTTCTCCATTTTCTTTTTGTACCGAAAATACATTCTTAGGGTCATTATGCAAGCCTAAGGGTTTTCCTGTTTGTACATTATCAAACTTCTCTACATCTAAATCTACCGATGTATGAACGGCGCCCATCCAAATTTCCCATTCCGACAAATTAGCATCTAGCATATGTATAGCTTCATTATCTAGGCTGTTTTTTACATCTAAATCTATTGTCGATTTGCATCCGAAAAGCAAAGTGAAAAATAAGATTGAGCTAATTAATACTTGGTAAGACCAACACTGCTTTAGTAATTTCATGATAATGGATTTTAATAAAAAAAAGCCAAGACCTCTAACAACAAAAGTCTTGGCGAACAATTAAATTAAACTAACAAACTATCGTAAATCGAACTGAATAACATACGCGAAGTCACCTGGTTTTTCTTTAGGCATAGTAACCTTTAAACCGTCAGTCTCTTGACTCCACTTAATTTTATCTGTACTACCTAATACTTTTGCATTGGCAATTTCTAAATCTTTTACATATTCAGAATCTTTAGCTAAAGACTCAATATTTACCATACCGTCTTTGGGCCAATCCAAAACAATGGCAAAAAGCTTATTATCTTTTATAGTAAACCTGATGTCTTTTGATGATAAACCTTCATTATTACCCTCAGAATGATGTCCCTTTTTTACCTCTGTCGGGCCTTCTCCAAAAGTTTTCCAGTATGTAGTATCATAAATGGCATCGCCATTAATCTTTAGCCAATCTCCAATTTTAAACAATATAGCCTGCTGATCTTCTGGGATAGTACCGTCAGATTTTGGACCCACATTTAATAATAGGTTTCCGTTTTTACTTACAATATCTACTAAATCATCTACAATTTCATTAGCTGTTTTAGACTCCCAATTAGTAACATGACTCCAAGAGTTTTTACCTATTGATGTATCTGTTTGCCATGGCAATTTTCGAATACCAGGCAACTTCCCTCTTTCTAAATCGTATACTACCGTACCTTCTGGAAATGCTTCATGAGAGAAGTTTTTATCTTGTAATACCACCTCTTTATTCCATTCTATACCTTTATTATAATAGTATGCCGCTAACTTTGGTCTTTGATCGGCAAAATCAGGAATGTCTAGATAAAAATCGAACCACAAGATATCTGGTTGGTAATTATTGATAATATCTTTAGTTCTTGCCCACCACAATTCTTTGAACTCTTCAGAAACAGGTTCTTTCAAGTCTTTACCTTTTGTTGAATATAAGTCTGCATTTTCAGGATCTGTAGTATCGAATTTATCTTTCTTGTTATAGAACGACCAGTTAAAGGCGAAATGCGAAGAAGCCCCCATAATCATACCTTTTTCACGACCAGCTTTAAATAATTCTCCTAAAATATCTTTTTTAGGTCCCATGTCTACAGAATTCCAACGTGTTACGTTAGACTTGTACATTGCAAAACCATCATGATGTTCTGCTACAGGTATTACATACTTTGCCCCTGCTTTCTCGAAAATATCGATCCATTGATTCGCATCAAAATTTTCTCCTTTAAACATTGGTATGAAATCTTTATAACCGAAATCTTTCTGATCCCCCCATTTTTCTTTGTGATGTAAATACACATCTGATGGTCCTTTTTTCCCAAGTTCTAATTGTGCAGAGAAAGTAGCAGAATCCATATACATATTTCTAGGATACCACTCTGAACTATATGCTGGTACACTATAAGCACCCCAGTGAATAAAAATTCCGAATTTTTGTTTATTAAACCATGCTGGATCTTTATAATTAGCTTTTATAGATTCCCAGTTTGCTTCGTAAACTGGTTTCGCTTGTACTACTGTTTCTTTCTTTTCTTTTTTATCAGCACAAGAAAAGAATGTTGCTGTACAGACCATAAAAGCGAATAACTTATATCTTTTTAAATTCATGGTAAATATCTCTTATTAGTTTTTCTTAATTCCCTTGAAGCGAAATTCGAATTATCTTGGCGAAAGCATTAAAACGTATGTCTTTTATAATAGACCAAATGATTTATATGCTGCTTTTTAAAGTGAATTAAGCCTAGAAATCAATACTGCATCGGCTTTTCCTTGCCATGGCGATATTAGTTTTCCGGTTTTTGGCAACCCTACTTCCTGGCTAAATTCCCCCGTTAAGGTATTGAACCATTGCAATGATCTTTTAGCACTTTCTTTTTTAAGAAAAGCTGCATCTATACCATAGTTTTCTTTATGCATGTAAAGCAACACCGTTTCATTATCATCTGTCAGGTTATAAGCACTACCGTTTTTCCAAGGTGTTGGCTTTAGTTTAGTAAAATCGAATGCTACAAACAGTTTCTGCATATGTTCAAAATACTCGAACTTCGGTTTCACAAAATCATCTGGCTGCTCAAAAGGATTATAGATGATAACATTCCATGAAGCCCCTTGCCAGTAATACGTAGTATAAACACCAGCGAATAAACACATATAGTTTCTACGCAAGCAAGTTTCTGCATTTACATAATCTCCTGTAAAGACAGTATACGGGGACTCTTCATAGCCACCATGTTCAATATTAAAAATCGGTTTGTCTTTAAATTTAGTCTTGGCATCTAGCATTTTGTCATAGATATTATGCGACCAATTTTGAGTGGAAATAAAATCTACTTTTTCAGGAAAATTTGAGCAGTATTTAAAATCGTGAACAGAAACCAATCGATTAAAGTGGTCATTTTCTCGTATTCTTTCAATTCTTCCATGAATATAATCTTCATCTGCCCTACCATAATAAAGCGCCTCTTTAGAAATGTCCCAAATCATATTCGGGAAAGCCTGATACCGTTTTACCACATAATCGAAATACATATTATCCGCATCACTATTCATATCTGGCCAAGCGACCAATTTATTCCATACATAAATCATTAGGTGAGAAGCAATACGCTTGTCATGCATCATACTTATAGTACGATCTAATCTTTGAAAGAAAATAGGGTTCAAAGCAGAGTAGTCTGGATTCTCGTTGTTACCTAAAAAAGGAAAAATATCATCTGGCCCACCAAATTCATGCTCAGGGTGTTGTTTGAGCTTTTCATCCTTTTGCCAACTTACATCATACGAAAACACATTCATTACTATTTGATTAAATCCGTTTTCTTCAATAAGGTTTAATAAATGTTCGGTTTTTGGCAAGTCTTTTTCATTATGATAATCGAGCGCATACAACCAATCGCATTCAAAAGCCAATAGAAAATATGGCGTACCATCTTCATAATAAAAGTGCTGAGGGTCATTATCGCTAACTACTATACCACCATGATTATCACTTTTAGCTTCGGTTACCTTAACCTTGCCTTTCTTGTTGTTAAGCGATGCAATTTCTGATGTGGTTACATAGGTATAATTACCTTCTAAAGTACTTGAGAACCTAATTACCCAATTCTTATTTCCGTTGAAAAAACCAGGCACAATTTGCTGCTCACCATTTTCATGCGTAAAAACTGCTGAAAAATTAGTGGTAAAGGGTGAGTCGCCTATCGTATTACTTTTAAAGTCAATATCAAGAACTTCCCATTTTTGAACAGAAAGTGTTTTCGCAGCATATTTCTCTTTTCTTAGTTGAGAAAAACTACTTGTTGAGCATATAATACATAAAACTGCTGTTAATTTGAATATGGCTCTCATATGAATTTGAATAAAAATTTAAATCAAAAAAAGCTGCTATTTAATCGTTCCAATGCGCATCGATTACCTTCTGAATATGCGGGTACTTATCCCCATCCTCTTCATTCAAGCTCTTTCTTTTTTCTAATAATTGATTTTTTAGATCGGCAATAACATCTCTATATTCAGGGTTATTATAAGCATTATTCATCTCTTTTGGATCTTTGCTTAGGTCATAAAACTCCCAAGCTACAGGGGTATCCATTTCAAAGCGATTGCCCCAGCTCTTCTTGTTCCAAGTTGCAGCTGGATTTTTGGTATCGACCCAATATTTACCATAGAAAAATATTAATTTATATTGTTTTGTACGTATACCAAAATGCGCTGGGTTGGCGTGTGCGTGCGCCATATGCATCCAATATCTATAATAGGTAGACTGTTGCCAATCATCTGGCTCTTCACCAGTTTCTAAAATAGTTTTAAAACTATGCCCTTGCATTTGTTCTGGGGCAGTACCACCTGCTATATCTATTAAGGTAGGTGCAAAATCGGCATTATTGATAATGGCATCAGTTCTAGTACCTGCCTTTATTTTTTCAGGATAACGTACAAAGAATGGCATACGCATAGATTCTTCATACATCCATCTTTTATCGATATAATCATGTTCCCCTAGCATAAACCCTTGATCACCCGTATATACTATTATGGTGTTATCATAAAGTCCCTCATCTTTTAAAAATTTAATTAATCGCGCCACATTATCGTCCACCCCTTTTACGCAACGCAAATATCTTTTTAAATATTCTTGATAAGTGGCATGCGTATATGCCCTATCGCTTAAGTCTAGTTTGTTTTTAAAATCCGCATTAAAATCAGGATTTGAGATTTTCGTAAACTCATCGCTCCATAATCGCATACCCATACTTCTAATAGTATTTCGCTTAGAAACAGACGAGCCTATAACAGTTAATAACGAATCCTTATTTCCTCTAGTGGCAACAGAACCATTATTACCATTTACATACAAACTGGCAGGCTCTGGAATATATGCATCTTCTAAATAATCTTTATATCTAGGTGCATACTCAAAATCATCATGCGGCGCTTTGTAGTGGTGCATTAAAAAAAATGGCTTGTCTTTATTTCTTTTATCCTTTAACCATTCAATAGTTAAATCGGTGATATTATCACTGGAATGCCCCGTAGTTTCAATTCTATTTTTAGGCCATTCTTCCTCACCTTGTACGATAAACTCGGGGTCATGGTATTTACCTTGCCCTGGTAAAACCACATAATAATCAAATGATGCAGGTTCTTCTTCTAAGTGCCATTTACCAACAATAGCAGACTCATATCCTAACTTCTTCATTTCTTGAGGCAAATATTGCCTGTCTGGCGGTATATGCCCCTCCAAGTCTAAAACCCCATTGGCCTGACTATATTGACCTGTAATTATCGTTGCCCTACTTGGGGTACAAATCGCGTTTGTAACAAAACAATTATCAAAGATCATTCCCTCATTCGCTAACTGATCTAAAGCCGGTGTCGGGTTTAGGCTAGCCAATCTACTACCATAAATACCAAAAGCCTGAGTCGTATGGTCATCGGCCATTATATAAATGATGTTTGGTTTTTTAGCCTCAAAAGTTGCTTTAGGAGCTTCTTCACAAGCAGAAAAAAATACACCTATCAGAAAAATAAAAAAGAGTTTTTCGAACATTTTCAAGAGAGTTTTTAAGGTCAAAATTTGCAATACTAAATGCGCTTTACAAAAGTTACCTATTTTTTAGGATTATGGAATAACAAATGATTTTATGAACAAAACATATGAGTAATATGCAATAAGATAGACTATTTATAAAGACATAATTCTATATTTAAACATGATGTTTTCTTCATTCTATTATCGAAGTATACTTATTAAAGGCAGGTTTTTATTTATATAGATTACCTAATAGATGTAGCATCAAAATTTCGAAAATAAACATACATGTAACCTCTTTACCTAAAAATGCTCCTAGCATTTTAAGGTTGTTTATACAACTACCAATAACGAATTACACGCTAAATTACGTAATGCTTCAGATGCTATCAAAAACAGATTTCACAATAGTTAAGTTCGATTATTAAGACAATGGAATTAAAAAGTCCTGAAAATGAAAAATAGTCGCCGCTTTAACATTTTTTTTAGACAAACACATTTGTTACCCTTTAAAAATCATTTGTTATCCTGAGCCCGGTGTAATAATTAAATATTTGCAGAACTAAACTTAATTACATTCACAACTTATGAAAATGAAATTCTTATTTAAACGGAAATCCGGAACCCTACTGATAGCAATTCTAGTGCTATTAGGTATGGGTACCATGAACGCTCAAACGAGCAGCATTCGAGGAACGGTAACATCAGATGACGGTCCATTACCTGGGGTAAGTGTAGTTGTAAAGGGAACTACGAATGGTACTGTTACTGATTTTGACGGGCTGTATACCATTAATGTAAACAGTGATGATGTTTTGGTCTTTACCTATATTGGTTTTACTAAAAAGGAAATCGCCGTTAATGGAAAAACAACAATCAACACAAATTTAGCTGAAGACGTTTCTGCTCTTGACGAGGTAGTTGTTATAGGGTATGGTTCTGCAAGGCGAAAAGATCTTACAGGATCCATAGTATCTATTAAAGCCGAAGAATTAAACAGGGTAAAGCCTGTTTCTTTTGAAGGTGGTATCGCCGGTAAAGCTGCAGGTGTGCAGATCGTGGCCTCTGAAGGTGGACCAGATGCAGGATTCAAAGTACGTGTACGTGGTGGAACATCGATCAACGCCAGTAGTGATCCATTATATGTTATCGATGGCTTTGCTTTACAGGGTGATAACCAAAGTACAGGTGTAGGTTTAGGTAACTCTACTACGAGTCCTTTATCCTCGATTGATCCAAGTACAATAGAATCTATTGAGGTGTTAAAAGATGCTTCTGCTACTGCAATTTATGGTTCTAGAGGTGCAAATGGTGTTATTATAATTACTACTAAAGGTGGTAAAAAAGGAAGATCGACCTTAAACTTTGAAACCTATACATCTGTTGCGACACTAGCAAGAAAAATTGATCTGTTAAAAGGGCAAGAATATGTAGATTGGTGGAACGAATATTTTCCATGGGACCCCAATAGTACACAACCACAACCTTCAGCTTATAGAGATGAATTCGGTAACAATATAAATTTAAATGACCCTAGGGTGATTCTTACCGATTGGCAAGACGAAATTGCTAGAACTGCAATAACAAGTAACTATAACCTCTCTATGACCGGTGGATCTGACACCAATTCTTACGCTGCATCATTTTCATACTTAAATAGTGAAGGTATTATCAAAACCACAGATTTTGAAAGATATAATGCTAGTTTAAGATTGAATCAGAATATTTCGAAAAAATTAAAGGCAGGTGTAAATCTAAATATGGGTTTCACACAATCTAAAGGTGTTGTAACCTCAGCGAGTTCAAATGCTAACGGGCAATCTGGTATTGTTACTAGTGCTGTACTTTTTAGCCCAGTACAAGGTTTAACACGTTATGATGATGCTGAATATGATGAAGATGGTAGAATTCTATCATTACGTTCGGGCGATGTTGTTAACCCAAATAGAATATTAGAAGGTAACACCAACCGTTCATTACGTTTCAATTCTTTTGGTAATGTGTATCTAGAATATCAGTTAGCTGATGGATTAAAATTTACAACTTCACTTAGAGGTAATTTTGGATCTAGTAAAGGCCAAGCATATTTCTCTGAGAAATTTGGATACGGCCAATCTGTAGGTGGTAGAGCTTTTACCAATAACAGTAATAATGTCGGTCTTACCACAGAGCAAAACTTATCGTTCAACAAAACCTATGGTAAGCATAGGCTAAATGCAACTGCAGTATACGAACAACAAGAGTCTTCTTTTGAATTTACCAATGCTAGATCTACCGGTTTTGATTTACCAGGCGTTAACTTGAATAACTTGGCTACGGCACAAGAAACCCTTGCTACATTATCAACGTTTAATAAAAACTCTTTAAGGTCTGTTTTAGGTCGTGTACAATATGATTTTGACGATCGCTATGTTTTAAACCTAAGTGCACGTTATGATGGCTCATCTAGATTTGCCGAAGGTTACAAATGGGGTTTCTTTCCTTCTGCTGGTGTAGCATGGAAAGTATCCAACGAAAATTTCTTAAAAGATAACCAAACAATAAGCAACTTAAAATTAAAAGCAAGTTATGGTGAAACTGGTAATACAGCTATAGGATCTTATAGATCATTACCACAAACAGCTACATCTTCAGCCATTTTCAATGGTAATCAATTAGCCATTGGTGTTGCAATAGGCAATTTAGTTGTCGATGGTTTAACCTGGGAAACTACCTCTCAGCTTGATGCTGGTGTATCTTTAGGTCTATTTAAGAACAGAATTTCTATAGATGCCGAATATTATAAAAAAGAAACAACAAACTTATTATTGGACAGGCCTATACCAGGTACCACAGGTTTTGAAACCGTATTTACAAATGTTGGAAGTTTAGTAAACGAAGGATTGGAATTCGCTGTAAATACAGTGAATATAGATACCGAAAATTTCTCATGGAATTCTAGCTTTAATATTAGTTTTAACGATAATGAGGTTACAGATTTAGGAGGTGCTAATGAATTCTTTACTAGAGCAATTGGTGACAATCAAATTCCTATCGATTATGTTACCCGTGTCGGTGAACCTGTTGGTTCTATTTACGGTATCCAAAATGATGGTTTATACCAATATTCCGATTTTGTTGATTTTGAAGGATTAACAGATGCAGAAGCTGCTCAAAAAATGATACAAGATGCTGCCGATACTGGATTACCGCTTTACGCGCTTAATTACCAACTAAAAGATGGTGTAGTCGTATCTTCCGGTAGAACAGATACATCCACATACAGACCAGGCTTACCGAAGTTAAAAGATCAAATAACTGTAGATACTGATGGTGATGGAATACCTGATAGCGCCGATGGTATAATAAACTCAGATGACAGAACAATCATAGGGCGTACGGTACCAAAGCATTTTGGTGGATTTACAAATAATTTCACATATAAAAACGTAGATCTTTCTATATTAACGTCATGGTCATATGGTAATGATGTTTACAATAAAAACCTTGTAAGAGGAACTGGTCAAAACATTCCGTTCTTTAATAAATATGGTTCTATAAGAGATAGGTGGACACCAGTAAACACTGACACCAATGTGCCTATTATAAATGGTTTTGGTGATGCCGGGGTAAGCGGTAATGCATACTCAGATTATGTAGAAGATGGCTCTTTCTTGAGACTAAGTAACATTACAGTTGGGTATAAATTACCAAATAAAGTTACACAAAGCTTAGGTGTAAAATCTTTTAGACTTTATGCTGCCGCTGATAATTTATATGTGTGGACTAATTATAGTGGTTATGACCCAGAAGTTAGTGTTGGTAACAACCAACTAACACCTGGTTTAGATTCAGACTCTTATCCAAGAGCCAGAACTTTTAGAGTTGGACTTAATATTGGATTTTAAAAAAAATGACTATGAAAAATTATAAAAAAAATTACCTAAAACCATTTATTTTACTCGGAGCAATTATTACCCTTAGCTCATGTAGTGATACATTTTTATCAGAAGACCCAGATACCTTTGTATCTCCACCTTTACTTTTGGTAAATAAAGAAGGAGCAGAAACATATCTTAACGGTGCCTATGATGCCGTACAACAATCTATTGCACCTACTGGTGGCAGCAACCCTGCACCTTGGTCTATTTTTTGGGGTACAGCCGCTGCTGACGAAGTAGTTTTTCCTAACTGGGGCGGTGAGAATAAATTAATATACTTACATCAAGTAACCCCAACAACTGGTAAAATTAACCAAGCATGGGTAAAATATTATGAGTCTTTAAATAGAATAAACAGTGTTGTAGACAGAATTGATGCGATGTCACCAGATCAAATAGAAAGTGATCTAAAAAACAAATACGTGGCTGAAGCAAAATTTCTTAGAACAACTTTAAATTTCGCTTTGGTAAGTTCATGGGAAAATGTTCCTCTACTTAAAAATGAAGTTATTTCATTAGATGACATCAATGTAACGCAAGCTACACCATCAGAAGTATATGACTTTATGGTATCAGATTTAATTTCTGCTTTACCGTATTTACCTACAGAACAAGGTGGCGGTCGTGTAACGGCAGGTGCTGCAAATGCATTATTAGGGAAAATTTACCTACAAATGACTGGTTTTCCATTAAACCAGACCGATAAATTTCCTTTAGCTGAACAAGCATTGAAAAATGTTATGGACAGTGGGGTTTATGAGCTTTTACCAGTATATCGAGATGTTTTTACATTAGATAATGAACAAAGTACAGAGATGGTATTTGCTGTAGGAATTGATGGTCCTGCTTTAGGTGAAGGCGGTCTATTAAGCACATTTTACGGACCACAAGGTAGTGTACAAAACGGGGGAGGCTGGGGAACCTGTCACATTAACCACAGTTTTGCAGATAGCTACGATATTGACAATGATGTGCGTATGATCAACAACATAGCGCGGCATAATGCCAATAACACAGACCCAGAGACTGCTGTAACAGATGAAACTTCATGGACTGTTGGAAAAGATACATGGAGAGGATGGAAATGGCATGCGGAAAGTCCAAATGGGTATGCTAACGATTCTCCTTTTGACTACCCATATATTAGATATGCAGATGTTTTATTATTGTATGCAGAGGCTTTGAACGGTCAAAACAAATTAACTCAGGGCGTAATTGACAATACGGTAAATCGTTTAAGAACAAGAGCTGGTCTTCCAGCAGCAGATATGATGACTTTAGGTTCTCAAGAAGATAATGCTACAGAATTATTATCTGAAAGAAGAAAAGAATTGTGTTTTGAAGGTTGGAGACGTAATGATTTGATCAGGTTTGGAAAATATGCAGAGTCTATCTCAGGAATTACTCAAGGTGGACCAAATGCAGGTGACCCTATCACCCAATACGAAGATTTTGAAATCAGATGGCCTATACCAGATGCTCAAATTCAATTAAACCCTAACCTAGTTCAAAACCCAGGTTACTAAACAAAAACATTATAAAAATGAAAAATAAAAAATATTATAGCCTGTGGGTTTTAACACTAGCACTTTTAGCAACATTTATAAGTTGTGAAGAAGATGGTGATGTTAGAGACGGCATTAGAGATGTGAACTTTAAAGCAACAGCAAAAAACAGAAATATAACTGAAGGGGGTACCATTACTTTTATTGATTCGTCAACAAATGTTACCAGTAGATTATGGACATTTACCGAGGGTAGTATACCTACTTCTGACCAAGCAACGGTAGATGTTGATTACCTAACTGGGCAATCTTTAAATGCAGAGGGTGTATTACCAGGTTATCTTACATCATTATCAGTAACACATGATGACGGTACGGTTGAAGAAGGTGAATTTTTAGTTCGTGTATATAATAAAGTAAATGTTGATTTTGAAGCTGAAGATACTGAAGTTATTATCGGTGCTAGTACCACATTTACACCTGTAGTTGAGAATTTACGATCGTTATTTGAAGAAGCTAGAGCCGAAGATGGTCTCGAATGGACATTTGAAGGTGGTACGCCCGCTACTTCTAACGCTGAAAACCCTACTGTAACCTACAACACATTAGGTACGTACAGGGTAACATTAACTGCACACAGAGAGTCTCCGCTAAGCGAAGCTACTAAAACTGTTGAAGGATTTATTACTGTTACAGAGCCTGTACCTTTAGTACCAGATGCTGCTGTAGAATTAGAAGACGAAACAATAAGCATTTCTTTTAATGGAGATTTTGAACCTGTTACCGGTCAAGAAGCTTTCATTGAGGTTAAAGTGAATGGTGTTAATTTTGCCGTAGAAAGTTTATCTGTTGATGCAACTGATCAAGGCTTTTTAAACATTAAGTTACAAGATGCAATTTATCAAGATGATGATATTACTGTATCATTATTGCCTGGAAGTAATATTGTGGCGATGGATACAAGGACCCCAGAAACTTTTACAGACTTACCTGTAGAGTCGTTTAAAGAACAGTTCTTAATTTCTGAAGGTCAATTTGAAGAAGCATTAGATTTTGATTGGATTAAATTACCTCAAAATGCTACAATTGATGGAATTACAGAGGTTCTATTAGTAGATCCTCCAACAGGTGAACCAACAGGTGTAGTCCCTTCAGGTAAGGTAATCAACTTAGCTTTAAATAGAAATGGTGGTGCCACACAGGGTAATGCTAATGCTCAAACGGCTACTGCTGAAGTTAATCTAGTGGCAGGTCAAAATTATGTTATAAAATTTAAACGTTATATGACAGCTAATTCTCCTAATATTTTATTCCGCTTTAATAATCAAGGTGGTGCCAATCAGCTTTCTTTTAACGCTATGGCAGGAGATCCAAACTTAGTTGACAGATGGCTAGAATCTGAATTTAAATTTACTGCACTAGCTACTCACGCTGGGAAATTTAATATAGTATCAGCTTGGGCTGCCTATGCTGATTTCTATATTGACGATATAGTAATTGAATCTGATGAAGCAAGACCATAATAAAATTTTTATATTAGAATAGATAAAAAACTGTCTGAAAAATTAATCTTTCAGGCAGTTTTTTTTATTTTCCTTACCTATTAATAAAACACCAATTAAATTATGAAATACAAGTTTGTAGCTTTAATATTTGCTTGTCTCTCATTCTTTACATGCAAAAAAGATATTACCAAAGAAGATGTACTAAAAGAAGAAAATGACTCACCATTGTTTGAGTTAGTAGCTTCACAAACAAGCGGAATAACTTTTAGTAATGACATTGAAGAGAATTTCGAGCATTTTTATGAATTTTTCAACTATGTATATAACGGTGCAGGGGTCGCCGTTGGCGATATTAACAATGATGGCTTAGCAGATATTTATTTTGTGGGCAACGAAGTTGAAAACAAACTTTACCTGAACAAAGGCAATTTTGAATTTGAAGATATCACTGCAAAAGCGAATATTGACAAAAACGAAGGATGGCATAACGGTGTTGTCATGGTCGACATAAATGGAGATAATCTACTTGATATTTATGTTTGCCGAGGTGGGTTTAGAAATAAAAAGGAAGACAGAGAAAATTTACTTTTTATTAATCAAGGCGATTTGACCTTCAAAGAAGATGCGGCATCATTTGGTTTAAATGATAATGGCTACTCGATTATGGCTTCTTTCTTTGATGCCGATAATGATAACGATTTAGACATGTACCTTACTAACAGACCTGAAAAATTCTTTCAAAATTACACTCAAGTACTAGAAGGTAAAGCTAACGAAGATGATTTCTATAGAGATAAATTATACATTAACAATAATGGAAAATATGAAGAAATTGGGCTAAAGTCCGGAATAAATAATAATTACGGCTACGGTTTAGGTTTGGCTACTTCAGATTTAAATAGTGACGGAAAAATAGATATCTATGTTTCTAACGATTATTTAGAAAGAGATTATGCGTATATAAATCAAGGCAATAACTCGTTTAACGATGAACTTACTAAGCGCTTTAACCACGTTCCTTTTTACGCTATGGGCGTAGATATTGTAGACTTTAACAATGATGGGTTTGAAGATATCATTCAATTAGAAATGTTACCTGAAGATTACGAACGTTCTAAAACTACCATGGCGTCGATGAATACAAAATTGTTCAGTGATATGACCACGAACGGTTTTCATTACCAATACATGCACAACATGCTACACTTAAACCGGGGTAACGGTATGTATAGTGAAATCAGCGCATATTCAGGTGTAGGAAAAACCGATTGGAGTTGGTCTTGTTTAGGTAGTGATTTTGATAATGACGGCTTTAATGATCTCTTTATCACTAACGGATTTAAAAGAGATATTTGGGACAAAGACACGAATGCTAATATAGGGCAATACATGCAGAGTATGGAAGCTCGTAAAAAGACTACTCAAGAAAATGTAGCTTACATTGTAAATCAATTCAAAGAAAACAAAAGACCAAATTATATTTTTCAAAATAATGGCGACCTAACATTTACCAAAAAAACAAAAGAATGGGGTCTAGATAAAGAAAGCTTATCCAATGGTGCATCTTTAGGTGATTTGGACAACGACGGTGATCTCGATATTATTGTAAACAATATAGATGGCACTGCTTTTATCTATAAAAACACTTCTGAAGAATTAGATAACAATTACTTAAAAATAAAATTGAACGGCCCTAAGAACAACCCAACGGGTTTAGGTGCTAAAATAACTTTAAAGTATAATAACGAAATACAATTTCATGAGTTCAAAACTGTAAGAGGCTATTTATCATCTATTGAACCAATCAATCATTTCGGATTGGGAAAAACAGATTCTATAGATGAATTAGATATTGTTTGGCCAGACGGTAAAGAATATACTTTGCAGCGTGTACAGGCTAACCAAATGCTAGAGATTAATTATGAAGCCGCAAAAATTAAAACAGTCCCTGAAGCCTCTGCTAAAACTATTTTTACAGAAGTCACCGATTCAAAGTTCAGTTCACCCTTTGTTCATCATGAAAACGAATATGATGATTTTAAAAAACAGATACTACTTCCTCATAAATTATCTCAAAATGGACCATGTATAACCGTCGGAGATGTCAACAATGATGGCTTAGATGATTTTTATGTAGGTGGCGCGGCAAATCAGCAAGCAGCACTTTATCTACAGAATTCTAAAGGTCAGTTCTCGTTAATTAAACAACCAGCTTTCGAATCGACCTCAAAATACGAAGATGTTGGTGCAGTATTTTTTGATGCTGACGGTGATTTAGATGTAGACCTATACGTGGTAAGTGGCGGCAATGAATTTGAACAAAACTCCCCCACCCTACAAGATCGACTCTACCTTAATAATGGCAAAGGTAATTTTGAACTTACGAATAGTTTACCGAATGTAACAGAGAGCGGTTCGTGTGTTGTACCGTTAGATTTTGATAAGGATGGTGATTTAGATCTCTTCGTTGGCGGTAGGCTGATTCCTAATTCTTACCCTAACGTACCAAACAGCTTTTTACTTGAAAATGATAAGGGTATTTTTACAGATGTGACGCAAAAGATAGCTCCTGAACTATCAAAGATCGGCATGGTTACTTCGGCTACTTGGAACGATATTGATGGTGATTCTTTAGAAGAGCTTATCGTCGTTGGTGAATGGATGCCCATTACCATTTTCAAAAAACAAGGTCAAGAATTTATCAATGCAACTGCATCTTTTAATTTAGCAAAAACAAGCGGTTGGTGGAACAAAATTGTTGCCACCGATATCGATAAAGACGGAGACACTGATTTTATAATCGGAAATCTTGGCCTTAATTACAAATTTACCGCTAGCGTTGAAAAACCATTTACCATCTATGCAAATGATTTTGATCGTAATGGTACTAATGATATTTTTCTGACCAAACACTACAAAGATAGGCTTGTACCTGTGCGTGGTAAAGAATGTTCTTCTCAACAACTGCCACAAATAAGTCAAAAATTTAGAACCTATCAACAATTTGCAAAAGCAGATATTGACGATATTTTACCAAATATTGAAAATGCGTTAAAATATGAAGTTCAACTTTTTGAAAGTATTATATTAGAAAACAATAATGGCGAACTAAAGATCAAACCACTCCCAAAAGAGGCGCAGTTTTCTGTTATAAATGGCATTGTTGTAGATGATTTTAATAATGACAACATTCTCGATATTTTAATAGCAGGAAATAAGTTTGAGGTTGAAGTTGAAACCACAAGAGCAGATGCATCAATAGGTCAACTATTTTTAGGTACCGAAAATGGTAATTATAAAGCTATAAATTACCTTGAAAGTGGAATTTTACTTCCTTATAATGTAAAAGGAATTGAGAAAATAATTATTGATAACAAGACCGGAATTTTAAGTGCCGTTAACGATGATAAGTTACGCCTATTTGAACTACAATAAATAACACCTAAATAGTTCTAAGGAATATTAACATATTTACAAATAAAAAAAGCCGGAGTTGGTAAAACAACTCCGGCTTTTCACCTAATTCACTTTATGTTCTCGATGTATTAAGCGCGTCAACTATTCATCTTCAAGTTTCCAAGATCTGATCCAATCATATTTTGTTGTTAGATCATCAAAAGAAGCAGTTTTAAATATTGTTTCAGAATCAATCGGGTTCCAATCATAAGTTTCTATAGCCATGGTCAAATGCCCCTCTAAATCAAAATCGGCAGGCGGATTTGTAATGGTATGCGTTAATTGTCCATCCAAGTAAAATAATATCTCAGTTGGCGATTTCCACCAGCATCCGTATACAAAATACCTAGAATTATTTTTCTCCTCTAAAACTGTTTTGGCGGGACTTTGTTTTGAACCGGTAACTTCAGTATCACATTCCCTTTCATGTCGCCAAGTATTAGAGGCATATATATGATCAAAATCTGCCGCCCAAGCAGCTGTCGTTGTAAGTCTGCCCACACATTCCTGTATATCTAATTCGAGTTTTCTTAGTGGACCAGTATTGCAGTTCTGTTGAAAAGCTATCCAAAAAGTAGAGGACATAATTGTTTTATTCGCTTGCATTCTACATTCATAATAATGCCCTTGTGTTGCATTTAACTTAGAACGTACTATTGCTCCACCATGGGTAAACTCTATGCCATTAACTGTTTTTGGAGTTTCAAATTCTTCGGTAGTAACATTCATGTTACCGTCACTAACGGAAACATTATCAGATTCAAATAAGCCCGGCGGGCGACCGATCCAGTTGAAGCCATCGGTCGACGGACTTCTATGCCATTTATCATCATCAAAAGTGGTCCCATTAAATTCATCTGACATATTCTCGACCTTTGTCCATTTTTTGCCTTCAGGTGTAGGATTTGCATTGATAAAATAAGGCAGATTTGCAGATGCATCATTCTGTACAACGGTAACTTCAAAACTGCATATTGTTTTATTTCCTGCTGTATCTCTAGCCTCAAAAGTATTGATTGTTGTACCTATCGGAAATTTTGCTCCTGTTGCCAAACCCTTAATTTGAGATGTAATTGCGCTTATATTATCGCTTCCTTTAGGAGTTTCATAAGTAACCACAGCACCATCTTCGAAAGACTCAACGTTTACGATTATAGATTCTTGACAATTTATTGTGGGGGCTATAGTATCTAGTTCAACCTTATCAGCTGAGTCATCGCCACTACTGCAAGAGGTCAATATACATACAGCTAGTGCATAAAATATCGTGTAATTCAACATATAAAACTTCATTCTTATGGTTTTATATAAAGTTAATCGACCACTAAAGAAATATCTTTTCAAATGTTTTTTACACTATAACATATGATCTTTCATCATAAAACTTAAAAAGTATTATTCCCACTTAACCAATTGCTATCTATGAAAATAGCTTTTTAGTGTTTTATGAAAAATATTATTTCACAAACTCAATCTTATAGGCAAATGCGTAATCACCAATTTTGTTTTCAGAAGGTTGAATAATTAGTTCCGCATCATTTTGATCCCAAGATATTTTCTCAGGATTACCTAAAAGTTGAACACTTTTTATTTTTCTTTCGTGTTTACCAAGTGCTTTTATACGTATTTCTACTTCTGGTCGGTCTAGAACAAAAGCATATAATAAATTGTCTTTAGTAGTAAATCTAATATCCGCTGCTGTATTATCTGCATTCTTATGCTCACTTAAATGACCTTCAATAACCTCTGCAGGTCCTTCTCCATAAATTTTCCAAGGTCTGGTTCCATAGATAGCTTCGCCATTGGTAGTTAACCACTCTCCCATCTGCAATAAGCGTTCTTCAACTTCAATGGGTATTTTACCTTGAGCTGTAGGTGTTATATTAAGTAATACTGCTCCATTTTTACTGACCACATCGACCAAAAAATCAATAAGCCTATTGGTAGATTTATATTCAGGATTTTCAATATTACTCCATGCTTTCCAATCTATAGAATCGTCAGTTAACCAAGTAAACTCTTTTTTCTCACTCATTCTAGAGCGCTCTAAATCTAAAACTGCAGAGCCCACCGCTAAATCGGTAAACTTATAGGTAACGACTACATCTTTCCCTTTTTCAAGTCCACTATTATAAAAATCTGCTAAAAATTGTTTTCTATAATCTTCACCTATGATATCCATTTTGTTATCGAACCAAACAATATCAGGGTCATACTTAGTGGTTAATTCCGTAAGCCTGTCTAACCAATCTTGGTTAAATTTTTCATCAGGTAAGGGATCTGTAGGTTTATTTGCCATAACAAATGTACCCTCTGGAACTTTCGGACCATAAAGCCCTTCAAATAATGGATTTGAAGCATCTGAATTTTCATCCCAAGTTGGGTACCATGCATATAGCCAATGACGATGATAGGTAGTGATAAATTTAAGTCCGCGAGATTTTATGGCTTTTTCCATAGCGCCGACTACATCTATTTTGGGTCCCATATCTTTTGCATCCCATTTGGTAAGTTGACTATCCCACATGGCAAAACCATCGGCATGTTCGGCAATGGGTCCTGCAAACTGAGCCCCAGCTTTTACGAATAAATCTGCCCAAACATCGGCATCAAACGCTTCTGCCTTAAACATGGGTATAAAATCTTTGTAGCCAAATTTATCTAAAGGCCCATACGTTTCTTTATGATGTTTATTAATTTGGTGCCCATCTACATACATCCACCGAGAATACCATTCATTTTCATAAGCAGGAACAGCGTACGGTCCCCAATGAAAATAGATTCCGAATTTTAAATCTTTATACCATTCCGGCACTTCATATTGCTGCAAAGATTCCCAATCTGGAGTATATTTTTGCGTATTAATTTCTGAATCGACAATTGTTTTTTGCGAAGAACAACCGAGCGAAATTAAAATTATGATACTACTAAAAAATATACCTTTCTTCATGTGATTTAGTGCTCCTATTTAATTTTTAATCGATTATAATTTTAGGATAATCATTGATCGATACTTTTACTATATCCTCTTTTTTAATATTCGTTTTCCAAACATAGGCATATTTAAGCTGCTTCATTTCAGAAAAAGAAGGGATACTTTTAGAGGTTATTTCAGTCCCTAACAGATTTACACTTGTCAAATTTTCTAATTTAATCAATTGCTCAACTGCATTATCTGATAACGGATTATCGTTCAATTTCAATTTCTGAATATTCGGGAATTGGGAAATCAATTTTACATGATCATCTTTTATTTGATTATTCTCTAATGACAACCAAAGAATATTTTCTTTTATAGAAAGTAATTTTTCGAGTTTTTTGGACATCGCATCGGGTGTAGCATTTTCATTTGAATTTGGCGCTAATACAGCTTCATACAACCCAGATTCAAATGCAAGTTCACGTAACCTAAAACCTTCTGCCTGTAGTTCAATTATTTTATTATCTGAAACTAGACTCACACTCGGTATAGGTATTTCTGAACCACTAGAAGAACCCGTTGACAACCCTAACATAGTACTGGCGATACCCGTTACAATTTCATCTGTTTCTACAGAAGCAACTTTAGTTTTAAAGTTCGCTTGCGCATTATCTATCCAATACGTTAATATAGCTATCTCTTCTTCGGTCAATGGTGTTTTACCTTCTGGAGGCATAAAATCATCATCGTGCGGGTCTAACAATACTCTTTTTAGCATTTCAGAATTCAGGGCATCCCCAGCAATTATTACTTCTCCGTTTTTTCCGCCATCAAGGATAGATACACTATCAGCAATAGAAAGTCCGCCTTTCTTTTTACTTGAATTATGGCAGCTTGCACATTTATTCTGTAAAATAGGATTAACCAAATGACCAAAAACCTCAGCATCTTCTACTTTAGTTACCGCAACAAGCTCCTCTTTTTCTGCACCGCCAAAAGGCATATATTTCACCAAATAATCACTTCCATGGGTAAGGTTACCACCATAATGACCGGTAACACTTAACAGTATTACCAATAGCGTAAGAAATGAAATATTTGGCTGTAGCTTTTTTAAACTAGAAATTTTTATTTTTTCGATACGTATGAGCCATGCTAGAAAAGCAATTGCGGTAGTTGCAATACCGAACCAAAAGTGAGTATCTAAAGCAGCTTCTTCATAATCACCACTTAAGGACAACATATACCCTAATATACAAGCAACGACACCACTAAGTCCACCTAAAAATAAGGCTAAAGGAATACCTGATGTTAAAACAGGATTTTTTTTCCATCTGCTAAAAACTTCTAGAACAAATGCGAAAAATAAAAAACCAATTGGCAAATGCACAACAAGCGGATGAAACCTACCTAAAAACAATACAAAATCTGGAACACTATTATCCATAATTACTTTTTCAAAATTACCTTAAACACGTTCTAATTTAATAGGTGCTGTTTTATTCGCGTTCCATTGACAGATGTATAAATTTTTGTCTTCATCTACACATACATCATGACCATGAAGAATAGGTTTATTCTCTAATTGATATGATTTTTGCAATTCACCGTTTTTATATTCTGGAGTTGTACCACCTGGGTTAGAAACTACTTTGTCATTCTCTAAAATGGTAACAAAACCAGTATGATCTTTCCAATTTGTTTTCCCTACTATAGGTTGAGACCAGCATACCCCTGCGTATAAATTAACATCATCAAAAACAGGTCTACATACCTGCATATTCGGTAGTTTAAGTGTCTTAACATATTTACCTTCTAAAGTAAACCACTTAAACGATTGTTCATTTCTGGAAGTACAAACTACCATTGGATTATTTTTTTCTCTGTAATCTATTGCGACACCATGTGCATTTTGAAGATTATAATTCGGATCTTCATTATCATGTCCGCCCCATTTACGAATAAACTCACCTTTATGATTGTACTGTAAAATAAAATCTTGCCCATAACCGTCTGCCACATAGATATCGCCCTTAGGACCAACGGCAACTTCAGTGGGACAAAAATTTAATCCTGGTTCATAAACACCAATAGTTTGTGGGTGCCCAATATCAAATAGAACCTTCCCGTCCATCGTAGTTTTTGAAATTCTACCATTATGCTTGGTCCATTTCCCTGTTTTATTTAGGTACCACCCAGAATCAGCCAAAAATAGAAAATCTTCGCCTCCTTCTTTTGAAATTGTTAATCCATGACCACCTGGGTAGGCAGTTCCCCAATAGTCCAATAACTTACCAGATTTATCAAATATCAACACATTGTTCTGTGGGTGATCACCGATCATAATTAAACGACCTTTACTATCCATTTCCATTTCATGGCAGTTCAACAAGGGTGTTCTAACCGAACTTATTTGTGCCCAATCGTTATGCACCTTATATTGATATTCGCCATGGCCTAATATGGTATCAGCCGGTTTATTCTTTTTTAGAGTATTGAATCCGAATGTTGGTACAGCCGTTAAAGCTGCACCCGCAATAGTGGTTTTTTTTATAAAATTTCTTCTGGTTGGCATAAATGTTATTTGTTGACTACTAGGTTAATAAATCTTTGACTACGTTACCATGAACATCGGTTAAACGGTATCGCCTACCTTGATGTTTAAAGGTTAATCGTTCATGATCAACACCGAATAGATGTAAAAGCGTTGCATGAAAATCGTGCACATGCACTGGATCTTTAACCACGTTATAGCTATAGTCATCTGTTTCGCCATAGCTAAAACCTGGCTTTACACCTGCACCTGCCATCCACATAGTAAATGCTTTTGGGTGATGATCTCGACCATAGTTCTCTTTTGTAAGTTGACCTTGAGAATAGACCGTTCTACCAAATTCACCACCCCAAACTACCAAGGTATCATCTAGCATACCACGTTGTTTTAAATCTTTGACCAATGCAGCAGTAGCTTGGTCTGTTTTCTTTGATTGACTTTTAACCCCACCCGGACAATAGTTATGCTGATCCCAACCTTGGTGATACAGCTGCACAAATTTTACGCCCTTTTCTAATAGTTTTCTTGCCATTAGGCAATTTGCTGCATAAGTGCCTGGATCCCTACTATCTTTACCATACATCTCAAAAGTACTGTCTGACTCGTCTGAAAGATCTGAAACCTCGGGTACAGAAGTTTGCATTTTAAAAGCCATTTCGTACTGCGACATTCTAGCCTGAATTTCTGGATCACCATAAGCATCGTGTTGAAGGTTATTAAGATCACCCAAATAATCTAACATATGTCTACGATCATTACCGTCGTAATTTTCTGGATCACTTAGGTACAACACTGGGTCTTTACCCGAGCGAAATTGTACGCCCTGGTGTTCGGTAGGTAAAAATCCGTTGCCCCATAAGCTGGCCTTTAACGGTTGTCCTTTTCCATTTTTAGAAACCAGGGTAATAAACGTAGGTAGGTTTTCATTGTCAGAACCAAGACCATAGCTTAACCACGAACCAATAGAAGGTCTACCCGGTAACTGATTACCCGTTTGCATAAACGTTATTGCCGGAGTGTGATTAATTTGATCCGTCTGCATTCCTTTTATAAAACACAAATCGTCAACTACCTCAGATAAATAAGGCATTGCGTCACTGACCCAAGCTCTTGACTCTCCATATTGTTTAAAATTAAAAGTTGATGGTGCAATGGGAAGTGTGCTTTGGTTACCACTCATACCTGTTAATCGCTGACCACTCATTACAGAATCAGGAAGTTCTTTACCGAACATATCTGATAGTTTTGGCTTGTAATCGAAGAGATCCATTTGTGATGGTCCGCCACTTTGAAAAAGGTAGATGATTCTTTTCGCCTTTGGCAGATGATGTGGCAGTCCTAATCTATTCTTATTATATGCTTTTAGAATATCTTCGGGCGCACTATTCTTATCAATACCTGCGAATAATTTTTCGGTTCCCAAAAGACTACCCAATGCCAAGGCTCCAATACCCAAAGACGTTTTCTTTAAAAAATGTCTTCTGTCTAGCTGACTTTCTAATTTATGTAAATCTTTATTATTAGACCTTAATTTATGTTGATGATCGTTACACATAGTTTTATATGTTTAAGGTTAGCCAATTACCTTTTTGTGATGGTGGCATCTGCATTCATAATAGTACTTGCCACTACTGCATTTGCAGCAATAAGGGCTCTGTCATCAGCTTCGCTTAATTTGAAAGCACCTGTATTTATCCAGCCCTTTGTTTTATCAATGTTCTTCTGAAATTTCGAATACTCTTCTTTCTGCAGGTTTAACAATAATGATAATTCTTGTTGATTAGGTTCTCTACCCGTCAGTTTTATAAATGCGGAACGAATACCCGTCTCAATAGAAGTAGCTTCAGAAATGTGTTTGCCCAGTACTCTCGATGCCTCTATATACGTTGGGTCATTCAAAATTATCAGCGCCTGTAGCGGTGTGTTGGTTTTCTGTCGTCGAGAAGAACATAAATCTCTTGTAGGTGCATCAAATGTTGCTATAGTTGGGTTTGGAACCGTTCTTTTCCAAATAGTATACATACTTCTTCTATAAAGCCCTTCTTCACTATCTTGAACATAGGTGTCGCCGTTCACTTCCCATAATCCCTCGAGTTGATAAGGTTTTACGCTCTCCCCTCCAATTTTTTCATTTAATAACCCTGATGCATATAGCGCGTTATCTCGAAGCATCTCACCTGATAGTCGTGTGGAAGGTCCGCGAGACAACCACTTATTTTCCCCATCGACTGCAAGAAGTTCTTCGCTTATAACCGAACTCTGTTGGTATGTTCTTGACATCATTATGGTTTTTAATAATAGCTTGACATCCCAACCGGAATCTACAAAACGAATAGCCAACCAATCTAATAGCTTAGGGTGAGTAGGTAAATCGCCTTGATTACCAAAATCTTCTGAACTTAATACCAACCCTCTACCAAATAAATTTTGCCAGTACCTGTTCACCGTCACTCTAGCCGTCAACGGATTTTTCTCATCTGTTATCCATTTAGCCAACCCTAGCCTGTTTTTTGGCCATTCTTTTTTCCATGGTAAAATATCTTCAGGCAAATTAGGAAAAACCGAATCGGTAGGTGAATCGTAATTTCCTCTATCTAAAATATAAGCTTGACGAGGCGTTTTACGCTCTTTCATTACCATTATTTGTTTGACTTTTTCTATGCTATCTACTAAAGCTCTTCTTTTAAGCTCTACCTCTTTGAGAACAGTTGCATATGCCTTAGATTTTGTATTTAAAAAGTATGCTGATAATTGTTGTTTTTCAGATGCGCTTAAGTTTGAAAATTGCTTTTGTTGCAGCTCTTTTAACTTATCAGAATTCTTTATTTGTAGCACCTCAATAGCTGAAATTTCTCTATCAAACACCAATAAATTATCTACTACAGCCCCTCTAATACCCTTATCTCGCCAAATAGCCCCTACTCTCAAGCCTGGTTCTAATTTTGGACTCTCTGCACCATATAATTGTAAGCCATTGAATACAATATCTTTATAAAGATTATCGAACGTTGTTTTGGTTTTCAGTTTTTCGCCGTCTTGATAAATTGAAATTCCTTCCGCTTTACTAGAACCATCGTAAGTCATCGTCAACTGAACGCATTTCTCTTTAGGCACATCATTTAAAGACTCAATAACTATCGCATTGTCTGGATACACATGCGCTAACAATGCTTCTATTTTATTCTCTTTTATTTTTAGATGATACCCTCTAAACGAGTGTAGTTCAGAGCTATTCATTTTATGGAATATTACCCCGTCGTCTAAGTCGGTCGGTATAAATACTTCAATAGAAATACTGAACGGTTCATTTCTTTTATAAATTCCAATTTTATCCAAATCTAGCCACGTATCACCATCCATCGCCAAGCCCATACCCGAAGCACCTTGCTTATAGGTTGCTTTTTCGTTCTGCACAAACTCTTGACGCATTTGAATTTTATTGCGACCATTACCACCTACGGTATTAATAAGTTTTTGTTCATCAAAATTGAATGCAGCGATCAGTCCTTTGGGTTTAGCATTCACCGGAATATTTTTATGGTCGTTACTAGCCAACCATGCCTCTGCTTTCTGAACTTCGGTTGTTTCTGTTTCCGCTAGTCTTTTCTCAGTGGTTTTTACAATTTCATCTAAATATGCCAAAACACCTTCTTGCTCTTTAGTTGGTAATAGCATCGCCGGTACGGGTGTAGCCAAATCCCAAGGAATCAATCCTGTTTCGTCTATATTATTGAAAAAGCTATACATCTCGTAATAGTTTTTCTGAGAGATAGGGTCGTATTTATGATCATGGCATTTTGCGCAGGCATAAGATAAGCCTAAGATACCTTGACTTACGGTTGCTGTTCTATCGGCAACATATTCTGATCTAAATTCTTCATCTATAATACCACCCTCTAAATTCTGAGGATGTAAGCGATTAAATGTTGTTGCTAATTTTTGCTCTCTAGTTGGATTTTCAAATAAATCGCCAGCCAATTGCCAAGTCAAAAATTCATCATAGGGCATATTTTCATTAAAAGATTTTATGACCCAATCTCTCCACGGCGATGTATCTCTGTACTTATCATTACTATAACCATGCGTATCGGCATAACGAGAAACATCCATCCAATCTAAAGTCATCTGCTCCCCAAAGTGCGATGAGGCCAAGAGCCTATCTATCTGTTTCTCGAAGGCGTTGGGTGAAGTATCTTTTAAAAATGTATTAATTTCTTCAGGTGTAGGCGGCAAACCAATTAAATCAAAAGAAGCCCTACGTAATAATACCTCTTTGTCAGCTTTTTTAGAAGCCGATAGATTCACCTTTTTTAGTTTTTCTAAAACGAAATTATCAATTTCATTTCCGATCAAATCATGATTATCTACTTTTGGAATTTTATTTTCTTCAGGTTTCAAAAAGGCCCAATGATCTTTATATTCCGCGCCATCTTCTATCCATTTAATTAAAACTGCTTTTTCATATTCTGTAAGCGTTAAATGCGAACTTGGTGCCGGCATGATTAAATCTGGATCATCTGTCATAATACGCTTAAAGAATTCACTTTTCTTCAAATTTCCGGGAGTTATTGCAAATTTGCCAGGGCTTTCGCTTAACTCACCATAAGCAAATGATGCTTCATGAAGTTGTAGACCTCCTTTTATATTTCCTTTATCCGGTCCGTGACATAAATAACACTTATCCGATAAAATAGGCTTAACATGTTGATTAAAATCAACATTATCAGGTAGTTTTTCATACGCTATCTCTACTAATTCAGGTAATTCTGGCCCACCACAGGCTGATAATACTATGTTTAAAATGCCGAAAATTATATGTTTGCTGATTTTTGTCATAAAAAATTGTAAAATAAATTTCCTCTCAAAAATATGTTTTCAATAACCTAAAGCTTATCACAAATCAGTTTGTAAAATGTACATTTCCGATATGTTCAGGTTATGTCAAGTTAATTTTTGAGGTAAAATCTCTATTTTTAATGTCTGAAACCCAGCTTTTGTAAAAAGTGAAAATTTAAATAATACGATAATCAGCCATAAAGAGTCTAATTAGTAAATAAATTACCAGCCAATTATGATAGAGATTCTGCAGTCTTTACGTTTAACATTATTAAATATTGGCTATGCCAAACTAAATAGTTCGTGGGATTTTGATAATGTAGTTAGCCCTTTTACACGTATGTATTACATTACAACTGGAAGTGCTAAACTATACCATAACAAACGAATGTTTACTTTAAAACCTGGATATATGTACATAGTACCTAGCTATTGCTATGCCAGGTATTCTTGTGATCATTATCACGAACAATTTTACATTAGTTTTTTAGAAGAGGTTAGTAATGGAATATCTATTTATAGCTTAAAAGAATTTATATATGAAATTGAGGCCGATGAGAGAGATAGAGGTTATTTTGAACAGTTGCTTGCCATAAACACAAATAGGGGTATTAAAAATAGTGACCCCAAGACTTATGATAACAAACCTACTTTGCAAGATTTTATTAAGCAGAACGAAACGTTGACCACAAAAAGCTTTCTAGAAACACAAGGCTTGCTTACGATCCTATTTTCAAAATTTATTACAAATTATAAATTGAAAAGCGATATCAATGCAGCCGATTATAAGATGCAAAAGATTATAAACTATATCAATAATAATTTACATCAATCGATAACAGTGGTCGAATTGGCTACAATGTGCAATTATAGTCCTGATCATTTTTCAAAACTATTCAACCAATTATATGGATCCGGACCTAATAAATTTATTCAAGAAAAGCGAATAGAACGGTCTCAATTGCTTCTTCTTACTACCAATGATCCATTACAAGAAATTGCCGAAAAAGTGGGCTTAGACAATATTTCTTACTTCTCTAGACTATTTAAAAAACTTACAGGTAAAACACCTGCCTATTTTAGAAAAGAGCAGGTGAATATCTAAAGAAATCGTTTTAAAACTTGCGTGCTTTTCTACCACGCATTTTATTGGCTTCAGCATCTTTTAAGAACTTCTCTTTTGTTGGATTCCATTCTAACGGTCTACCTAAATTATAGGCGATATTGGCAATGTTACATACAGTGGCAGATCTATGCCCAGTTTCAACATCACATATAGGTTGTGTTCTAGTCTTCATAGCATCTAACCAATCTTTTAGATGATTACCCTCAGTATTGTATAGTTTTACTTTGGCATTTGATAAATCTGTAGTTAAAATATTTTCTGGAGTAGTTTCTAAATACGACCTACTAACATCCATAGTACCTTCAGAACCAATAAAACGCACACCCCATCCTCTACCAAAATCTTCATGTATCATTTCTATTCCGTTTTCATAGTACATTTTCAATCCGCGTACTGCATTTTTATCAGTTGGCGGAACGTATTTTACAGGTCCTGATCGATCCATATCTAAAGCCCATTGAACAATATCGAACATATGCGCACCCCAATCACAAAGAATACCACCGCCAACTTCTTCAAAAAGTCGCCAATCTGGCCAAAAATCAACATCGTTACGTGAAGGTGCCAAACGATGATTATAAGCCAATAAAGGAGCCGGACCGCACCAATTGTTCCAGTTAACTTCAGAAGGCAATGTTTCTGCCTTTAAATAATATGGAATTGCTGGGTCACCAACATTTACAAGTACCTGTTTGATATCGCCCAAATAACCATTACGAATTAGTTCACATGCTTTTCTAAAAGAACTCCATGATCTTTGCATACTGCCCGTCTGCAAAATTTGACCTGTCTTTTTGGTGGTCTTAACAAGTGCAATACCTTCTTCAATATTATGCGTTAGAGGCTTTTCACAATACACATCTTTACCTGCTTTCATAGCATCGATTGCCTGTATGGCATGCCAATGATCAGGCGTTGCGATGACCACGCCATCAATATCACTGCGCTCTAAAAGCTCTTTATAATTTAAATATGTTTTTACAGAGTTATAGTTTTTTTGATTTCGTTTTTCAGCGTAAGTACTTTCTACATGACCTTTAAACCAGTCATTTTTAGTAGACCAAACATCGCTGGCAGCAATAATTTGAGCACTGGTATTGCCTATAAAATTCTTAGCCAACCCATTACATTGTTTACCTAAGCCAATAAAACCTAAATTAATTCGATCGCTAGGTGCAGTAAAGCCTCTGCCGAAAACATGCCTTGGCAGAATGGTAATTGCCCCAGCAGCCAGGGTTGTTTTAGTCAAAAAACCTCTTCGAGATAGGGACTGTTTCGAAATTTTATTAGATTTTTTAGCGTTCTTCATTTTATATAAGTTTAGTAAATTATGTTTGAATTAAGCTCTATTGAAAAGCGTAAAATTTGTTGTAATTAAAACTAGATATTTCATAACCGTACAGGTAATAGATATGAGTAAAAAGATGCCATGTATGTTTTTTCTTTTAGAAAATGCAGAACCTTTTTGAATAAAATGTTGATATCGGACGATTTATAACTTTGAAAATTTTATTCATAAATTATACAACTAGATAAATATCGTGAGCTCATATCGTAGAAATTTTATACCGAGATTAAACGTTTTGCTTATATTTTGATGCTATAAAGTAAAAGCTTCCCTAATTGAAAAATTACTATTCACCTAGTGTGAACAAATTATGATATTATTGTTTTTCGAACAGATGATTCTTTATAATTTATAAAACTATTAGTCATATATATTTATAAATAGACATAAAATTGTGACCCAAATTTTATGAATTTGGTTGAGGAGTTATATAGTTCAATTCAATATTTCAGAAAATTACATACTGAAACAAACATGGTGTTGATACAGTACGAATTGCCCCGTAACATTTGAGATATTGGATGAGCAAGCGCAACTTGGCTTGGCAAGCACTTTACACCAAATGACAATATATGGCCTGTAGAAGAAATTATTGAGCGTAAAGATTTAATTGAACCCAATCGCTTAATTTGGCCGATTGTAAAAAATGTTCTCATTCAAGAGTCAATTAAAATCTTAAAAAGCAATTATAAACTTTATTGTTATAACTACAAACAAGAATAGAATTAGATAATACGTTTGCGCTAGTCGCTTTTTTATTATCACTGGAATCCTTATAATTTTGGAACTAACCTTCTATCTTATATAAAAAATAAGCAAAAAAATGTTTTGAGTATGTACCTTAAATTTTTAATAAATTTATAGTGATGATTGGGTTAGCTATAGTTTCTTAATTATATAGGGTAAAGTAGATAAACCAAGGATATTGCAATCTAAGCTTTAACCTACTTTTATTCTGTATATTTGAAAAAAGAGATGATTATATCAGCTATTTTTAAAATGTTGTAAGTAACAAATCGACAACAGAAAAAATAAAATTTCGCAGAACCCTCTGTATTAAGGTATTTTCAACAATAGGTTTGAATACAGTCGAGGTCACAAAAATCCAAACCCTGCAAATTTTAAAATTTGCAGGGTTTTTTGATTTTAAATTCGTCTTAAGAATTAAAAAGTTTTGTCATAACTACACTTTAGGTCTAATTTCTTTAACATAACAATTCTTAAATATCTGCCATGATATTAGTCATTTTAAGAACTACAGTTTTCTTTTACTTTTGGGTATGGCAGAGAGTATACCCTCAGTATTTGAAATATCTAAAATACTTGAGCGAATAAAACAGTTTTTTATACAAATTGGAGAACTGTCTTTTTTCGCACGTCGTTTTTTTAAAGAACTTTTCTCTGTGCCTTTCGAATTTAAAGAGTTATTGCGCCAATGTTATCAAATGGGTAACCGATCTTTAATGCTAGTAGGTATGACCGGTTTCATTATAGGTTTGGTACTTACATTACAGTCTAGACCTACAATGATTCAGTTTGGCGCAGTATCAATGATGCCGAATATGGTAGGTATTTCTATAGTAAGGGAAATAGGTCCTGTTATAACCGCTCTAATTTGCGCTGGTAGAATTGCATCGGGTATAGGTGCCGAATTAGGTTCCATGAGGGTTACAGAACAGATAGATGCAATGGAAGTATCAGGCACCAACCCTTTTAAGTATTTAGTAGTAACACGTATTCTAGCTACAACATTAATGATTCCGATATTAGTAATATTTGGAGATCTAATCGCATTATTAGGTTCGGCGCTTGTAGAGAATCTTAAAGGTCAAGTTTCTTTTCAACTCTATTTTAATACCGTTTTTGATGCACTCAGCTTTGGAGATTTAATACCTGCGACCGTTAAATCATTCTTTTTTGGTTTTGTCATTGGTCTGGTTGGTTGTTTTAAGGGCTATCATTGTAAAAAAGGAACAGTAGGCGTCGGTATAGCTGCAAACACGGCCGTAGTCATGGCATCTTTATTATTATTTATAGTTGATTTTATTGCAGTATTTGTTTCAGATATTTTCTATGAATTATGATATGAATAAGGATACACAAAAAATAAAAGAAAATGAACTCCATAAATTGATAGACCATTTCGAAAGAAACGCAGTCATTCGCATAAATAACGTTACCAAAAGTTTTGGTGACAACCATGTTTTAAATGGATTCAACTTAGTGCTTTACGAAGGTGAAAATCTAGTTGTTATGGGGAAATCGGGTTCTGGAAAATCGGTTATGATTAAATGTCTAGTAGGATTAATGGCTCCCGACAGCGGCTATATAGAAGTAATGGGCAAAGAAATATCGACATTAGATCGACAAACCTTAGATGAATTACGCTCAGATATTGGTTTTCTTTTTCAGGGCAGTGCCTTGTATGATTCTATGACCGTTCGTGAGAATTTAGAATTCCCAATGCGACGGCACAGAGACAAATTGGGTAATGTAAAAGATACCACTCCCCTAGTGTTAGAAGCCTTGGAAAATGTTGGTTTAGCACATACCATGAATTTAATGCCAGATGAACTTTCTGGTGGTATGAAAAGACGTGTAGCACTAGCACGAACACTAATACTGAAACCAAAGATTATTCTTTATGACGAGCCTACCAGCGGTTTAGATCCAATAACGGCAAAAGAAATAATTGAGCTAATGAGAAGTATTCAAAAAAAGTACGGTACAAGTTCCTTAATTATTACTCATGATGTGGACTGTGCAAGAGTAATTTCTGAACGAATGGTTCTTTTAGTAGATGGAATTAACTATGCCGAAGGTACCTATTCAGAATTATCGGCATCGACAGACCCAAAAGTAGAAGCATTCTTTAAAAAATAAAATTATGGCAAAAACAAAATTAGAAAATTTGAGGTTGGGTATTTTTGTTGTTTTAGGTACTATACTTCTTCTATTTGCAGCATACCTTATTGGAAATCGACAGAATATGTTCAGTAAAACATTTGAAATTACAGCTGTATTTAAAAATGCTACCGGACTACAAAATGGAAATAACGTTCGATTTTCAGGTATTAATGTTGGCACTGTAAATGGCATAAATATGATCAACGATACTACCATACAAGTTCGTATGGTAATACAAGATAATATGCGTCAACATATCAAAAAAAATGCCATTGCAAGTATTGGTACAAATGGATTGGTTGGCAGCATGTTAATCAATATTATTCCTGGTTTAGGTACTTCTTCCTTAATAAGTCCAGGAGATGAACTATTATCTTCAAACAAAATAGGCACACAAGATATGATGAGTACTTTGAGTATTACCAATGAAAATGCCGCTTTACTGACTGCCGATTTATTGAAAATCTCAAAAACCTTAACAAATGGGCAAGGAACTTTAGGCAGGTTACTCAATGATACTTTAATGGCCAACGACTTGCATAAAACACTGGTCAATTTAAAAAATACAAGCCATAAAGCAAATTCAACTATTACTCATTTAAACGACATAGTTGGGCAACTAAATTTTAAGGAAAGTGTTGCTGACATATTATTCAACGATACCATTTCTGGCGAAAAAATAAAAAACGTAATTCAAAACCTAGAGACAACCTCTTCTGAAATTGATGAAATGTCTAAGAACTTAAACCTCATCATTTCTGAAATCAATCATGGACAAGGCGCTATTTCTTATCTGGCAAAAGATTCTTTGTTTGTAAACCAGCTTGAAAAAAGCATGGAAAATATAGAACAGGGTACAGAAAGATTTAACGAAAACATGGAAGCACTAAAGCATAATTTTTTAACCAGAGGATACTTTAGAAAATTAGAGAAACAAGAAAAAAAATTAAACAATCTATAAACAGAAGGCTTGTATTAAACGTGCATTAATTTTTAAGATATTTAAATGTCAACAAAAAGTAATGAAAATTTAAGTCCCGCTTTCAATGCACAGTATGCTTTGCTTATCTCAACTCATTGCTTTTGAGATAAACTGAATATAAATTATTCGATATAATTTCTAGGTACTTAAAAATTAAAATTATCGAATAACCTATTTGACCCTGTAAATTAACCTACCAAAAACTGTATAAATGACTTGGGTCATTTATATAATTCAGTCCTTCCATTACATTTAAATCTTTGTGAAAAATTTACAAAATGAATAATGATTATAAACGTAAAGTCATCAATATACAGATAGACGGAGTTATACTAAAAGGAAACTTAGTTATACCTAAAAATTCTATTGGCTTGGTCATTTTTTCTCATGGTAGCGGAAGTAGCCGTCTAAGTCCACGCAACAACTTTGTTGCTGAAGTTTTACAAAAAAATGACTTGGCCACCTTACTTTTTGATCTATTGACAGAAGATGAAGATAGTGTTTACAAAAATAGATTTGATATAGATTTACTGACCCTACGCCTTATTGACGTAACGCAATGGGTTCAACAACAAAAAGAAACAAAAAATTTATCACTTGGATATTTTGGTGCAAGTACAGGTGCTGCCTCGGCATTAAGGGCCGCTGCATTTTACGAAAAAACAATTAAAGCGGTAGTTTCAAGAGGGGGGCGACCAGACCTTGCTTTAAACGACATTAATAAGATAACAGCTGCCACATTATTAATAGTTGGCGGCAATGATGAAGTTGTTATTGAGCTTAATGAAAAAGCTTATCAGAAATTACAATGTCAAAGAAAACTAGAAATAATACCCAATGCAAGTCACTTATTCGAAGAACCAGGCAAATTAAATGAAGTGGCACAAATATCGGCTAATTGGTTTGCTACATATCTAAAAAGTTAAAAATCAAAACAATGTTTGAAGATAGAAATGATGCAGGCAGTCAACTAGCTATACTATTAGCAAAATACAAAGACGAAGAAGTAATAGTCTTGGCAATACCAAGAGGCGGACTACCAATTGGAGCATCTGTAGCAAAGTTTCTAAATGCGCCATTAGATGTAGTATTAACAAAAAAAATAGGGCATCCAAATAATAAGGAATACGCGATCGGAGCAGTTAGCCTTGAAAATATAATACTATCAAACTCAATGGTTTTTGATAAAAATTATATTGATAGAGAGACAGAGCGTATTCGTAAATCACTAAAAGAACGGTACAAACAATATTATAAAAATCGCGCTCCTTTAAATTTACAAAAAAAGACAGTAATAATTGTTGATGATGGTATTGCCACTGGTAATACCCTATTGGCAACAATAGCTTTGGTACACAAACAAAAACCTTCTAAAATTATAATAGCAATACCCGTTGCACCACCATCTGCAATCTACAAAATAAGTAATTTAGAACATGTAGAAGAAGTCATTTGTATTTTACAACCAGACAATTTTAGGGCCGTAGGGCAATTTTATAAAAACTTTGAAGAGGTAACCGACCAAAAAGCCATTCAGATATTAGATTATTTCAATTCTAAAAATGTTTCAGAGATGTAATTAAATATTTCCAATCAAATAATTTAATCTTCTCAATTGTTATACTATTTGCTATTTTTTAGTGGCTTTTACAACTATAAAAGATCCTTCTCCAAAACCTTCTTTAGACATTTGAACCTCTTTTATGTCATCTAAGTTACCAAATAGTGTTTGGTTGAATTCCAAACTTTTAAAGCCTGCTTCTTTCAAAAGAACCTCTATTCTACTAACAGTATAAAAATTTGCATTTGCAAAAAAAGTACTTCTATGACGTCTTTCTAGATATTGTTGAGCTACACTTCTTTCTCTATCCAAAAAACCGATTACTATTGCTCCTGCAGGTTTAAGAACCCTATATGCTTCGGCAAATGCGTGTTTTATGTTATCTAAATGACAAACTGTAACAAAGAGAACAAAATCGAATTTTAAATCTCCAAAAGGTAACTGTTCGGCATAACCGTGTAAAACCGAAACCCCTCTTTTAATAGCCAATGCAGCCATTTCTTTTGATGGCTCTACTCCTTCTTTTATACCTAAAAGTTCTGAAAATCTACCTGTTCCCAAACCCACTTCAATACCTTTAAGGTTCTCTGGTAGTTTCTGTAACTGTTCTTTTATCGCCAAAAGTTCTGATTCAAATACCTGAGGGTAATCTTTGTACCATTGCTCATATGCTTCAACATTCTGATTAAAGATTTCTGTATTCATCATAACTTATTTTTAGTGATTACTTAAAAGTCGAAAGAATTAAAGAGCCGTAAAATGACCTGAATCACAATAAATATTTTTCATCAAAAATTCGAACCAATAGATAAACCAATTCAAAACAAATTTTATCAAACCTGCTTCTTTTAATTATCTAATACGATATCATAAAAGATAAATTTGTTTTCAGCTGAACATTAATTTATTTTCAAGCAACTCCTTTTTACTCCTGCTCAAAGGCAACGAGTTTCCATTTATTTCAACATTACGACCATTAAACTGATCAACATTTCTAAGATTTACTATATATGATTTATGAATTCTTAAAAATTTGTCGTCAGGTAGCATTTTTTCAAATCGCTTCATAGTAAATTGAACAACAAAATTTTGCTTATCGGTTACAATTTTTACATAATCACCTATTGCCTTCACCCATATAATATCACGTAATAAAACTTTTACTTTTTTGAAATTACTTTTCAATAATACAAACTCGCCTTCGCTATTTTTCGGATATATCAAGTTATGTTGTTTTAAGACCTTTCTGACCGCAATATTAAAACTGATTGATGTTATAGGTTTCAGCAAATAATAAGAAATATTATATTCAAATGCTTTAACCGCATAATCAGCATTATTTGACGTCATAATTGTTGCCGGAGGATCTTCTATTGATTCCAAAAAATCAAATCCAGAAATCAATGGCATATCTACATTTAAAAACATTAAATCAATATTAGAATTCTTTATATGTCGGTTAGCTTCTAACGCGTTGTTATACACACCAGATAATTCTAAATTAGGATGGCAGTTAACCATTTTTTCCATTATCTTTTGCTGTATAATCGAATTCTCCAATATAATACACTTTAGTTTCATGTCTTTTTTTTAGTTTCTTAAAAGATTCGATCAATCAAAAAAAAATTTCACTGATCTAAATAATCTCAATGTCACCAAATATTCTCTTAGTAAATATTTGACAGTTCTAAGTTGAAAGGTCAATACCTAAATATTGCATTTAGATTACTATTTTTCATTGGCATATGTTCAGCATGTAAAAGAAATACCTTACCACCACGCTTATAACATTCTAAAGCAGCTAAATTGGTTAAAGAAGTATTACTTATATCTTTTGATTTCTCAACAGTTACTCTATTCGTTTTTAAATTGAACGTACCAAAAACATCAGATTCATTTTCAACGAATAGAACCTCTACAGTACCTTGAAAAGTTGCTCTAAGTATTTCTCCTATTTCATATGAGGTTTTTTGCGAATAACTTAAATCTTTGAATTTTTGTATCATTTCAGATTCTAAAATTTTAAAATAGGGTTCAATTAACTCCCAAGAATCTTGATGTAATGAAGTCTTTACTTTAAATTCTGGATCACCACCCAAATGCCCATCATAAACATTTTTATAGGTACTTGTCTCTTTATAAATACTATACAAATAGTCTGTACAGGCTAATAATAAAGGTGCATTTTGGTTTTCAATGGCCTTCTTAAGCCCCTTATCTAAAGCCCTAAAAAATTTCACCATCTCATTTTTATCATCATCCTTTCCTTCTCCATGACCATGAAACACCCCTGCGCTACTCAAATTATTTGCATTTCTAAATTGTAAAACTTTTGGTCTATAATCAAACCCAACAGCTTCTTCTAAACGCTTTGGCGCAAAATCTTCAACAAATAGATCCTTAAATTGATATCGTGATGCTTTGTAGAGTTTAACATAGTCTCTACTAATTTCAAGTAGGTAATACGTACCATCATTAGTATAAATTGGAAATAGCGGTTTTAGATAAAAATGATTTGCTACATATGTTTGCGTTTCAAATGAAATTGGTACTTTAAAATACTGCAATCCTGTTTCAGGATCTAAGAAAATTGCTAGTCCGTCAGATGGATTTCTCCATAAATCTACTCTATCTAATAATTGAGTAATTGGTTCAAGATAATCTTCTACCCCTTTTTGATTTAACTGATACTTCAACAGTACCGTGCCAACTTCTTTTAAACAGTTTTTCAATTTAGCTTGGGCCAAATGAAGATTTTGTTGCATCCCCTTTTTATCCATTGAAAGATATATGGAAACACAATGAAGGGCCTTTTTTGCCATTAAAGATTCAAATGTAGATTTTGGCAATGGTAGTTTTTCAGCAGTATACATGTTCTATCTATTTTCTACCAAATTACCTAATACGATAAAGCAGCTAAATGATTTGAATCAGGTATAAAGAAATTCTGATTAAATCTAAAAAATAGGATAGATAAAAAATCTTATTTATTGTAATGAAGAACGCTTTCCTTTATTAATACACTTCTCAATAATGGTCAACAAATCTTCCAACTCAAAAGGCTTTACCAAATAGCCGTCTGCTCCGGCATCTATACCAGTTTTAATTTCTAATTTTTCAGATTTAGCACTAAAAAAAACAAATGGAATTCTTTTTAAATGTGGATAATGACCAAGATGACTTAATACAGTAAATCCATCCATTTCGGGCATACGAAGGTCACATAAGATTAAATCTGGAACATTAGATATAATCTTTTCTAAACCAATTTTTCCGTTGGATGCTGTTAACGTAACATACCCTTCGAGTTCCAAAAGTTCAGAAGTATTTTCCCGTATATCATTATCATCTTCAATTATAAGAATACTGATCATAGCACAACCTATTAAGTTCAAGCTTATGGGGATATAAAAAGATACAAAAAAACTACATATTAGGTAGGAATAATACCATTAATTAATTGAAACCTGTTAAATACTATTTATTTCATTGAATAGTAGTCGATTATAAATTGCGAAAAAGGATATCGCCAGCAACTGAGTGACTTAAATCATTTCTTACTAAAATCGCTAATCTTAGATTACTGCTAATTTCCTTTAAACTTCAACTTGAGTATCATGAACATCTAAAATTAGAGCTGTTCTTTAAGTTCTTAAGACTAAGGATATCAAATTTTTTAATTACAACATCTAGCAATGAAAATAATTCTAATTATACTTTTCATACTCTGTACCGAACAAATAACTTCTCAAAACATAAGCAAATTGTATGAAGAAGCCAATGCATCTGTTGTTCTCATTAAAACATGGCAACCAGAAATATATAGCCAAGGTAATTTTAAAACATTGCTGACCTTAGAAGGTCTTGGATCAGGCTTTGTCATCTCAAATGACGGTGATATAATGACTGCTGCACATATTGTACAAAATGCTGCTATTATTAAAGTGGTTTTTTCAGATGGTGAAGAAGTACCTGCCAAAGTTCTATATTCATATCCTACTGCCGATGTTGCATTAATTAGATTGACAGAATTAAAAAAAACTCCACTATCAGTTGTTACTTTGGCAGATTCGGATAAAGTTAAAATAGGGGACCAAGTCTTCGTTATTGGTGCACCATTTGGTCTAGGGCATTCTTTATCAGTGGGTTATGTAAGTGGTAAGTATTCTCCCGAAAAAGTATCTAGCGGGTTCATTAAAACCGATTTCTTACAAACCGACGCCGCGGTAAACGAGGGTAGTTCTGGCGGACCATTATTTAATATGAACGGAGAGGTAATCGGTATTGCCAGCTTTATTATAAGTCATTCTAAAGGTTTTCAGGGCATATCTTTTGCCGCAACTTCCAACATAGCAAAAGAACTACTATGTGATGAAAGACCTCTTTGGACAGGAATTGAGGCTTATTTCATTACCGGGTCATTAGCAGAAATATTTAATTTACCGCAAATTGCCGGTGTTATGGTACAAAAAGTAGCTCCGCAATCATTAGGAGCCAACCTAGGCTTACAAGAATCGTATTATTACCTACAGATTGATGGTGATAATTTAGCTGTCGGTGGCGATGTTTTACTATCTTTTAATGACGTACCATTAACAAATGAGAAAAATATGACCAAAGCCTGGTCTATTATACATAACCTACAATATGGTGACACCCTGAAAGCTAAAATCTTAAGAAAAGGAAAAATCATGAATTTAGCATTTATAATTCCGAAAACTGAAAAATTTTCACCAAACTGATCTAGGTCATTTTAAAAAGGTAATTGTCGTATTATTTTAGCACTATAATTATTCAATCAATTATAATAAGTTCTTTGAAATTAATAATCATTTGAATCTTTCTCGGGGGAACCAAGGTTCAATTTATAAAGAAGAAGGTACTACAAATTCAAAAGACCATTTGATCTTTAAATGTGTTTAGAAATAATCATAAAAAAGGATCAGTGTAAGTGTAATTTGAAAAAAATACCGACTTCTTAGAAACCAAGTCATTGCGATGACTTGGTTTCTTATAAAATTATAAGGCATTGATTTGAATTATCGTAAGATAGTACAGATCATAGTAGAGAAAAAGATGCTGTCGTAATCTACATTAATTTTTGAATCAATTTAGCAATAGGTTAATTTAAAGATTGATAAAAGGCTATAACAAATTCTATTCTTTATGAAGAACAGGAAGTTTAGGCTTCCTGTTTTTTCTTTAAAATTTAATAAAAGAAAGACTTCTAAGCAGTAATGCCTTAGCAGTCATATAATGGTATTGTAAATAATTCTTTTACTAGAATAAACAAGCTAATATGTAGTTGATACATTATTACTTGATCTGCGTTCAAAATTTATAGAATTGCAATATCTAATAAAGGACCGGATATTATGGCATTCCGGTCCTTTTTAAAAAACATATTAAGAAAAGGTATTATTATCGAAAGGTAATAAATACCGGAAAGTGTTCGAATTGTTAATTGTCGAAATCGCCCCTATATTATTTTAGCAATAAGATAACTTAAGGATAGATGTAACACAAAGAATAAAACGAACACTTCAAAGGAAACAGGAGACCTAAGGTCTCCTGTTTCTATTTTAGAATCAAATATAAATACCTGCTCAATGAAGACTAAGCCAGTATTGGAAACGTATGGGCTTCTTCTATTATTTTTATCATTATTAGGTATTGTATTCTTTATTATTTTCTATGTTATCGCTGCCAAACAATACCCTGGAGGATCTTGGTTAGAACCAGATATAAATGGTTTTAGTTTTTGGCACAATTATCTTTGCGATCTTTTAGATTTCAATGCCATTAACGGCAAGCCTAACAAAGCTAGGTTAGATGCAATTGCAGCATTATGCTTACTATGTACAAGTATATTATTTATTTGGTCTTTACTACCTAAATTATTCAAAACAAAAAATAACATCCAAAAATTGATGGGTGGATCTGGATATCTATCTTTATTTTCAATTTTATTTTTAGTGCTTGACTACCATGATATAGTTGTTCGCATAGCAGGTATATTTGGACTTGTTGCTTTTATCACTTGTTGTATAGAATTGTATAAAACAAGCTATATAAAACTATGTATACTAGGTATAGTTTGCATTTTTATCTTTCTTGCCAATTATTATATTTATGAAACTGGTATAATTATATATATACTACCTGTTGTACAAAAAATCACCTTTTCGCTATTTATTATATGGTTCATTGCCCTAGATTTAGCTTTGTACAGGGTGCTAAGGCAAACCGATGATATACAAAGTAAAAAAATATAAAATTAATTTGTCAGAAATTTTTCTTCTCTTTTCCTTCTTTAAAAAAAAGGTTAAAAAACCTATATTTTTCATCATCAAATCGTTCTAAAAAAATATCCTTTTTACGCAACAAACCATCTTCCATAAGATAACTCAAGGGCTTGAACATATCATAAGTTCTAAATATTTCTTTTGACATTGCTAATATGGGCAAGGCCAAAATCATACCGGCAATACCCCATAAAACACCCCCTATAAAAAGCCCTAAAATCACGAATAATGGGTTAATTCTAACGCTGGCTCCCATAACATTTGGTGAAATTAGATTCCCTTCTAATTGTTGCACTATAAGATATAGGGTAATGACTGCAATTGGCTGCCAAAAATTATCAGAAATCATAAACATATAAACTACGGGTAAAACACCACCTATAGATGTGCCTATATAGGGTATAATTTCAAGAAAACCAGCTAAAAATCCCCAAAAAAATGGATAAGGAACTCCTATCAACCAAAGTCCGCCACCTATTAATAACCCTAAAATTAGAACGATCAAACCTTGCCCTAGCATATATCGTTTTGCTAAATATTGGACATTTTTGAATAGTTGATCAAGCCTATTTCTATTCTCTTTATTAGATTGTGCCAACAGAAAATTTTTGAATGCGGTACTGTAAAGTAGCATAAAATAAGTTATAACTACAATGAGTACCAAGTGCGCTAATACCGTTGAAGTAGACTGCAGGCTTCCTCTAATAATATCAATTGAAAAATCAGAAACGGCCAAAATATTTTCTGAAATCCAACTAGCTGTTGTATCTGCCTCTAGATTGAATTTTTGGTCGAACGATTCTGAAAACACGATCATCATTTCAGAAAGTCTGTCCTGAACCGATGGTAGTTTACCAAATAGAATTCTAGTTTGATTGAAGAAGAAAAAAATTAGAACAAACAGAGGTGCAACAGCTAAAACATAAGACGTAAATATTGCTAAAATCCTATTACTGAATTTGCTCTCAAAATAAGTTACTATGGGCTTTAACATTAGGGCAAAAAAAAACTAAAAACTAAGGGTATAATAATCACCTTGGCGGCAATTAACATCCAAACGCATAGGGTTATGGAAAATAAAAAATAAAAAGTATTAGCTAAATTGAGAGTGTATTTTTGCATAGGTTAAAATGATTTAGAATTTATACTAACCTAAATCTTTCCTTGACCTTGAATATAATTCTATCAACAAATTCTAATGGCACATCTAATATTTCAGCAATAGTTTTTAAGTCTTGATTACCAAAAACTAGTAACTCTACTACGGTTTTACTTCTTTCTGGTATGGTTGAATACAATACCCATAATAACTTTCTTTTCTCAACAGATAACAATGCGGCTTCATCTAGCCCCAATTTATGTACCAACTGTCTTTCTAATGGTTCATATAAGAAAATGTTGTCTAACCAACCTTTATTTTGAACGTATGAAATGTCATCTAATTCTTCGAACATTATGCGGTCTCCATCACCGTCTGTAGTGAATTTTTCATTTAAAGATTTTAATTCAGCCTTCAATAGAGAATGATAGGTAATATCATCTGGCACTTCTTGAGATTTTATCGCTTCTAGTTTATTGATTCCCGCTCTAAAAAGTAATCGTTGAAATTCAGATATATCAGTAATTAAAGAATAATTTTCGTAAATCTCTATATAGATTTCATCAAGAATTTCATCGGCTTTATAATAGCCTTTATCAAGATTACCTTGGTTTTCTGCAGCCTTTAAACTACCGTGAATAAATTCTTTTAATTCATAATTAAAATCTTCCAATTTTTTATAAAATTGTTGAAAGTCATATTCTAGATTGTCGGTAAATATATCTTTGGTCTTTGCCATATAAGTCAAGTCTTATAATTTCATTATATTAATTCTTTAAGTTGTCGGATATAGTAACAACCTATTATTTTAAAACTACATCTAATAAAAGAGGTTGAAAATGACTTAGGTCAGTGAAGTGTAACTGTATCAAATTTCCTTGATAAACTTATATTATGCGGCGAATCTGATTATTAATTCACCATTTCCATTAACCCAAAAATATTTCCCTCGGTATCCTTACACCTTGCTATAAATCCTTTATTGTCAATTATTGATTTTGAATCAACGATTTCACCCCCTAATTCCTTAACTTTTGCAATAGCTTCATCAATTGAATCAACCTCGATAAAATTGGTAATTTGTTGTTCACTTTCTTGTCTTTTAGCAATACCGCCTCCTACTCCTTTTTCTCCGGTATTAGCTAGGGTTTCAATTAAATAATATTCCGTTGGTCCTTTAGGGAATTTTTCTATTTTCCAACCAAATAAATTTTCATAAAAACTTTTGGCCCTTAGCACGTCTTCTGCAGAAATATTAAAATGAATTATTGAAGCCATCTTATTAATTTTAGGTGTAATGCTATTTTTTTACTGATGATAAAATTGACGAATACCTTCTTGTCTTAAAATGATGAAGATCATTTCACTTCGGTTTTAATGTAATAAGTAAGATGTTATACAGAACCAGCTGATCAAAATCATGGTTTTACATAACTGACCTAGTTACTTTTAAAAAAATTGAAGACCATGCACAGTATACTACTACCTACAGATTTTTCAAAAAACTCGCATAATGCCATTGATTATGCCATTTATCTTTTTGAACGTGAACAATGCACATTTTATCTATTACATGCATATTACCTAGTACCATCTGAAACAGGTACCAAATTTGATGCAAGTATAGAATTAGATTCAATGTATAAAAAACTAGAAGCTACAAAAAGTGATAAACATACTTTTGAAACTATTCTGGTATCTGATACAGCTCTAGGCGCTATAGATAGAGCAATTTTTGAAAAAGATATTCAATTCGTTTTTATGGGTACCACCGGTTTTTCTGCCGTACAAGATGTATTTATGGGCAGCGTTACCACAAGTGTGTTAAAGAATATAAACAGCAGCACAATTATAGCTGTACCCGGTGAATATGATTATGATATACCCGATGATATTCTTTTTGCAAATGATTATAAACATACGTTCAAACCTGCAGAATTGTCCCCAATTATAAAAATAGCTTCACTATGGGGTTCGATAATAAACATTGTATACGTTAATTCTAAAAAGAAGCTTGAAAACGAACAAGAATCGAACAAAGAACTACTTGATCTATATTTAAAGAAAACCAAGCATCGTTTTATAAAGGTCAAGAAAAAGAGTTCTGTTACGGCAACCTTAAAAGATTTGGAAAAAGACTATAAAAATATTGGTATGGTCGTTTTTCTCAAAACTGAACACAGTTTTTTCAAAAAATTGATACGCGAACCAATTATTCGAAATATGAACTTTAAGACTGAAGTACCTATAATGATAATGCCTGTCTTAAAATAATTTTTAATGATTGCCGTAGATTATAAAAACTAAGATTAATCAATCTTTTTCTTTAGATTCTATAAGTCCAGGATGAAATCTTTTTAAGAACACATTTCTTGTAGAATCCATTCTTCGCATCATTTCTTCTATTTCTATAGGTTTTCTTTCCCAGCGATCAAAGAAATAATCGTCCCTGAAAAAATCTCGCATAAAAAGAGAATCGTTCTTTGGAAAAAATGAGAAATCATTTTCCCATTCAAAAGGTGTATTTTCTTTAAAATAAGATCTAAAAGAGCCCATTATACTATCTAAATTTACTTTAATAGAATCACCTTTAATATTAGTATATGAATAAGAGTATACAGAATCATATCTAATTAAATTGCCCTGTTCATCATATTCCCTATTAACATTCCACGAACGTTTAGGTTTAGGTGCATCAACCGAATCTTTTTCTATTTCATTGGTTATTGGTTCTTTTTCTTGACCCTTACACGCAGTAAACAGTAATACTAGTATTAAAATTAATTGAGTTTTCATTTTTTACATATTTATAGATTAATTTCTTCTTGAATTTGAGCGAGTAGCAGTTCTATTGCTTCTACCTCTCTTTGCATTATTTTCTTCATGATATCGACGAATATTTTCTTCATTATAATTACGAATACGCTCATACCGCGCTCTGTTTAAATCGACATGCCGGTATTTAGTGGGCAATACATTGCGCCTAACCCATACACCACCATCTAGGTAAATATATGTTCTGGCAGAGAGGTCATAATAAAAACTGTATTCAGGAAAATATACATACCTAACAACCTCCAAACGATTTGGATAGAACCATGATGGTGGTGGCTCTCCTATTCTACTTGATAATACTACGGGGCCACAACTGGCCAAGAATAATAAAATCAACAAGATTATAAATATCATCAATGATTTGTTCTCTTGGTTGCTATCCATCACTTTGAATTTTATACAACAAAAGAAGCCTAATATGCAGAGGTTGTAAATGACCTGAATCATTTTATGACCAATTCTATTGAAATAGTTTTGAGTCTATAATGAGTTAGAGAGCAATATTCTATAAGGAATGAAAAATTCGAATAATACAGAAGATAAGAATCAACACTACATAAATAGAAATACGAAACCACCGTATGGTGACTATGGCTATAGCTGGTTCTACATCATATTGTTTATACTAATGATTGTTTTTTATATAACGGTCTCAAGCACCAATAAAACTAGAGAGATAGGTTGGTCAACTTTTGAGCAAGAAATTTTGGCAGAACACGATGTAGCTAAGATTGTGGTCGTCAATAAAGAGGTTGCAGATATTTACATTAAACCCGAGCTTTTTGAAAAAGAAAAGTATAAATGGATTACCGATGGATTCTTTAATAACAAAATCGGTCCGCACTTTAGAATGAACATAGGGTCTGTAGAAACTTTTGAAAATAAATTACAACAGGCCCAACAAGATTTTTCTAAAGAAGAATTAATTGATGTACAATATAATAGCCAAACTTCCTGGACAAATATACTAGCTTGGTTATTGCCACTTGTCTTCATTATTTTTTTCTGGATTTATCTACTAAGAAGATTAGGAAGTGGAAATTCTGCAAGTGGTACATTATTTAATTTTGGAAAATCTACAGCTACCTTAACAGAGAAAGACACCAAAAGTAGTTTTACCTTTAATGACATAGCCGGTCTTAAAGAAGCCAAAGCCGAAGTAATGGAGGTGGTCGATTTTCTAAAGAACCCAGAAAGGTATACCAAGCTGGGCGCTAAAATTCCAAAAGGGGTAATGCTAGTTGGCCCTCCCGGAACAGGAAAAACGTTAATGGCCAAAGCAGTGGCAGGTGAAGCCCAGGTGCCTTTTTTCTCCATTTCTGGTTCTGAGTTTGTAGAAATGTTCGTTGGTGTCGGTGCTTCACGTGTTCGCGACCTGTTTAAAAAGGCGAAGGAAAAAGCCCCAAGCATTGTTTTTATCGACGAAATTGATGCCGTTGGTCGTTCTCGTGGAAAAATAAATGCCTTTCAAGCAAATGACGAAAGAGAAAGTACCTTAAATCAATTACTTACAGAACTTGATGGTTTTGGAAAAAACACCGGAGTTATCGTATTGGCGGCAACTAATCGCCCAGATGTTTTGGACAAGGCACTTTTACGACCCGGCCGCTTTGATCGCCATATTTACTTAGAACTACCAACAAAAGAAGAACGAGAAGAAATTTTCGGTGTACATCTACGCCCTTTAAAACTATCAAAGAATGTTGATAGCTCATTACTTGCCAAACTGAGCCCTGGTTTTTCTGGAGCAGATATTGCCAATATCTGCAATGAAGCAGCCTTAATTGCAGCCAGAAAGAACAAAAAAGAAGTAGAACCTGCAGATTTTATGGAAGCAAGAGATCGTGTAATTGGAGGATTAGAGCGAAAAAGCAAGATTATTTCGGCCAAAGAAAAAGAAATAGTAGCCTATCACGAAGCTGGTCATGCCGTTGCTAGTTGGTATTTAAAGCATGTAGATTCATTGTTTAAGGTTTCTATAATACCACGAGGAAAATCTTTAGGCGCTGCATGGTATTTACCCGAAGAGCGCCAAATAGTAACCAAAGCACAATTCATGGATCAAATTTGTGCATCATTGGGCGGTCGAGTAGCAGAAGAAATCATTTTTGACGAAATATCTACAGGTGCTTTAGACGATTTAGAAAAAGTTACTAAGCAAGCCTATGCAATGGTTGCCTATTATGGTTTGGATAAAGAAATAGGACCCATTAGTTTTTACGATTCTACTGGGCAAAACGAACATATACTAAGCAAACCATATAGTGAAGAAATGGCAAAACTTATAGATAAAGAAGTACAAGCATTAATTACTACTGCCTACGAGAGAACAAAAAATTTATTAGTAAAGCATAGAGTTAAACTTGAAAAACTAGCCAAACTCTTATTAAAACAAGAAGTGGTAGAAAAAGATAGTTTAGAACATTTGCTTGGCAAACGAGAATTAAAAGAATTAGTGGAAAAGCAACAATAACAAATGAAATTATAAAAGAATTAAAATCAATATTAGAACTAGAGAACTAATTTAAATACTAATGATATGAAAACAATAAACGAAGTACTAAGCAACGAAGATTTACATTTTGAACACAAACAATGGCATAGTGAACTTGCTTTCTGGGAAGATGAGTTAAAATCTTTCAAGAATCGATTAAGCGAATTAATTAATCGTTGGACAAACAAAGAAGTTTTAGCCCAGTTAGAACATTACCAAAATGAATTTATACTTCATGAAGGGATAATCGATAAACTTCAAGAAACTATAGAAAAACATGAAACTCGTATTGCAGGTCAGTCAAAAACAGGTCAAGAATCAATGGACACTGTGCTAACAAAAAAACATTTAGAATTTAGAAATCAGATGGAAACCCAACGACAAATCTATGCTGACCTAAAAAAAGAATTTTTTAAATTTCTTTCAAAATATATGTAATACAAGACTGTTAACAGTGTTATAAATAGGTTAATCATAAAATTAAAATTGACCTATTTATACTTTTGATAAATGATTTTTATCATTAAACATTTCGCTTTTTAAATATACCTTGTAAATAACCAAAATTAAATCAAGTATGTGCTTTTGCTTATATTTGGTAACCATCAATAAAGGTATAGTTAAAGAGATTATGGCCAAGAAAAATGCACCCATTCCAAAGAGTAGTAAAACAAATGCTCCTTTAAAAAAGAGTACCAATGAAAATTCGGAAAACAATTTTTTAATTGTTGGTATGGGTGCATCTGCCGGTGGCCTGGAGTCTTTCAATGAATTTTTTGAAATTATGCCAGAAAATTCAGGTATGGCCTTTGTTCTGGTACAACACTTAGATCCCACCCACAAAAGTCTAATGGTAGACTTGATAAAAAAGCATACCCAGATGATAATATCTGAGGTGGTGGATCACACAGAAGTACAACCCAACAATATCTATGTTATTCCGCCCAATAAAGACATGGCAATTTTTAATGGTATTTTACACCTTATGGATCCCACCCAAGCACGTGGATTTCGAAAGCCTATCGATTATTTCTTTCGTTCATTGGCAGAAGATCAAATGGATAAAGCCATTGGCATTGTACTATCTGGCACTGGTACCGAAGGTACATTAGGTTTAAAAAACATCAAAAATCAAGGTGGCCTCGCCATTGTGCAAGAACCAAAAAGCGCAAAATATGATGGTATGCCACGAAGTGTAATCGCAGCTAATGCCCACGACTTTATACTACCTGTAAAAGATATACCTCAAAAATTATTACAATACGCAAAGAATCGAAAATTCGGTACGAATAAAAAAAATTCCAATTTTGATTCAGCAAAAGAACATTTAGAAAAAGTTTTCATTTTATTACGAAACGAGACAGGATGTAATTTTGGGGATTATAAAAGCAGTACTGTTATTCGTAGAATTGATAAACGAATGGCTCTAAATCAAATAGATAAGCTAGAAAATTATGTTAAGTATCTACAAAAAGAACGTGATGAAGTATTAAAACTTTTTAATGAACTACTTATAGGGGTTACTGGTTTTTTTCGTGATCCAGAAGCATTTGAGGCTTTACGAAAAGCTATAATTACTGAGATATTAGATAAAAAGAAAGATGGCGAAACTATTCGTATTTGGGTAGCAGGCTGTTCAACCGGCGAAGAAGCTTATTCACTAGCTATACTTTTTGATGAAGAAATACGAAAAGGAACCAAAAAACTTAAAGTTCAAATATTCGCATCAGATTTAGACGTTAATGCAATAGGTTTGGCCAGACAAGGTGTTTATCCTGAAACTATTGCTGTAGATGTAGGTGCAGAACGTCTTTCACGTTATTTTCAAGGAGAAAAATCTACCTATAGAATTAAAAAAGAAATTCGCGATCAAATTATTTTTGCGGAACATAATCTAATAAAAGACCCTCCATTTTCTAAACAAGACTTGGTAAGTTGTAGAAACCTCTTGATCTATCTGAATCTAGAGGCCCAAAAAAGGGTATATACTATTTTTCATTATGCATTGAACACAGGTGCTTTGCTATTTTTAGGAAATTCAGAATCTTTAGGGGAGTTTGCCAACCTGTATTCTGTTATAGACCGAAAAAATAAAATTTTCAAACACAAAGATGTCATTAATAAAAAAATACCCGATATAACTCAACTATTTCATGAGCCTATACAAATTAACACAGAAAATTCAATCCCTATAAAAATACAACCACGTGAAAATTTATCAGGTATAACCGAACGACTTCTTTTGGCTACCTATGCACCCGCTTGCACTATTATTAATAATGAAGGTGATGCTGTATATTTCTCTGGTAATACGGGTAAATACCTACAACCGTCACCAGGCGAGGCTAGATTAAATATTGTTGAAATGGCGCGTGAAGGGCTCAAAACCGATCTGCGTGCACTGATTGTAAAGGCAAGAAAAAGTAAAAAAACAGAAGTTCGTAAAGGGGTAAATGTAAAAACGAACGGAAAATTCGAAACTATCACCCTAAAAATCAAACCATTTGAATCGCCAAAAAACTATGAAGGTTATTATATGATAACTTTTGAAGAAATGGCACAAGTAGAAGCAACAAGTATAGAACTGAAACCTATTCAAACACATGAAGTGTCTGAAATGTTTGCATTAGAACAAGAACTGACCGCTACTAAAGAATATTTACGTTCTACCATTGAAGAATTAGAAGTCTCGAACGAGGAGTTAAAATCAAGTAATGAAGAATTACAATCAAGTAATGAAGAACTACAAAGTACAAATGAAGAACTTGAAACCTCAAAAGAAGAATTACAAAGCGTAAATGAAGAAATTGTTACTATGAATACAGAGCTTTCATCAAAAATTGATGAACTGGCCCAGGCATATGATGACATGAACAATTTATTGGCAAGTACTGAAATAGGTACTATTTTTCTTGATGCTCAATTGAAAATTAAACGGTTTACCCCGCCGATGACTAAAATCATTAATCTGATACAAACAGATATAGGGCGCCCAATAAGTCATTTATCATCGAACCTATTCTATGATGGTCTTAGTAATGATGTAGAAAAGGTGTTGAATAAACTTATACCTATAACTACATCGGTTCAAAGTAGTGATGGCATTTGGTACAAAATGCAAATTTTACCCTACCGCACCTCTGAGAATATGATCGAAGGGGTGGTAATCACTTTTGTTGATATTACTAATGAAAAACAATTGACCGATGAGCTAAAAACTGCCAAAGAAAATTATGAGCATTTGTTAGAGATGTCAAGAACCATTGTCTATACCCAAGACAAAAATTTAATCTACACTACCATTGGTAATATTCAACCTAATTTTCAATTTGTAAAAATGATTGGAAAGAAAGACATTGATTTTTATTCGAAAGAAGATACAGCTAGGTTAGAAGAATTGAAACTGGAGGTTATAAAAAATAAAAAGGCTATTCGTAAAAATGTATCTCTAAATATTGGCAATACCGCTTATGTATATGATGTAATGATTAGACCGATTTTAAAGAATAATACGTTAGAAGGAATTGCTTGTACCCTAATTGACATAACAGAATTGCATGAAGCTGAAAAAAATATAGCAAAACTTAAAAAAAATTCAAATAATGGCCCTAAATCCAGTTAATAAAGCGTTACGAAAAAAGGCGGAAGCAGAGGTTAAAAGTACACCCCTATCTCCTTTAGACTTAACTATGGATAAGGTTAAAAGTTTAGTGCATGAACTTGAAGTACATCAAGTTGAACTTGAAATGCAGAATCAAGAATTACGCGAAACCCAACAACTGCTAGAAAAATCAAGAGACGAATATTCTGATCTCTTTGACCTTGCCCCAGTAGGCTATCTGATTATAAATGAGAAAGGGACTATTGTAAACATAAATCTAACTGCCTGTCATATGCTAGGTGTAGATCGTTTACAACTAAAAGGCAAACCATTTTCAGCATATTTAACGATTGGTGATGCAAACTCATTTTTTCTTAATCTAAGGCGGGCTTTTAGCACAGGCATTTTAGAAAATATTGAATTTATAATACACAGAAAAAACAAAACTAACTTTAACGCTCTATTAAGCGGTACAGTTGATCCCAACCCTAATGATAATAATCGTTTTTGTCGTATTGCCATGCAAGATATTACTGAAATTAGAAAAATGAAAATTTTGCAAGAACGGCATGAAGACCTAGAGAAAGAAAACATAAAAATTGAAAAATACAATCAAGAACTAGAGAAAGTAGTTTTGGAGAGAACCAAAGAATTGAGCGACGCACTTGAATCTGAAAAAGATATTAATGAAATGAAAAGCGCCTTTATCTCTATTGCTTCGCACGAACTACGCACTCCTGTAACAATTATTATGTCATCAGTAATTCTAATGGAGAAATTTAAAAATATTGGAGATTACAATAAACTAGACAAGCATATTCAGCGTATTAAATTAGCCACTACAAACTTCACTTCAATATTGGATGATTTTCTTTCTTTGGAAAAATTGGAAAAAGGTATTGTAAGAGTAAAAAAAGAGAGTTTTGACATATTAGATTTTACACGTATGCTGACATATGAAATGGAAAGCATTCTAAAACCAAAACAACAAATTTTATATTCGCACGAAGGAAACCCTTCTATCTTTCAGAATCAAAAAATTCTTCATAATATATTGGTCAACCTCTTGACCAATGCTATAAAATACTCAGAAACAGATGTAGTTTTAAATACAATAAATAGGAATGGAGAATTGACCATTTTAGTACAAGATAAAGGAATTGGAATACCTGTGGAAGAACAAAAAAACCTATTCAAACGATTTTTTAGAGCGGAGAACGTTAAAGATTTTCAAGGAACAGGATTGGGCTTAAGTATTGTAAAAAGATATGTAGAACTACTAAGTGGAAAGATAGAATATGTTAGTTCTCTAAGTAAAGGCAGTTTATTTAAAATACAATTACCAGAAAGAAACCCTCCAGTATTTTAAAACATTTCTTTTTTTAAAGAATCTACTAACGTAAAAAAAATATTCATTTATTGATTTAGAATAGATTAGTATATTTTTAATCAATAATCTCTTTTAAAGGAAAAATTCTTTCGTGATATGTACATGACTTAGAGAAAAGTAAGCCATCATCATAAATTCTTGCAAACTCTTTGGCTGTAGGTTTCAAGTAAATTTGAGTTTGAGTTCTTTCTGAGTCTTTTAGAAAATTAATAGTAGTAATAGAATCTAATTTTGCTAAATCTTCTGGCATTGTCGCTTTTGAAATTGTCAATAACCCATCACTACTTTGAGAAACAACTAAAACTTCCCAACTATCATTATTCAATTTAAAATTTAAAACAAGGTGACCTCTAAAGGTTTTTACAAGCTGTTTATCACTTATTGCAAAAATAGTATCGCGTAGTATTATTTGAGAAGTTATGGTATCGCCTTTTTCAGTAACTGGAAAGAAACCTTCCCAATCATTTACATATAGTTGGTCATTCACTAAATCCAAATCAGGGTCTGTCTCTATTTCTTGCAGCGTTGTTTTTATCAAAAACTCTTTACGCCTTACAAAAGCTTTATCATCTATGAATAAAGAAGCACTATCTACATTGCACCAGTATATTCCCCTATAAATATCAGGGATATTTGTCAGCGGATCGACAGTAACCGGTTGTGGATCGCCAAAAACAACAGAAGGCTGACAAGAACCTAAAATCATAATTAAAAAAATGACACCTAGACAATAATTTAGCCCCTTTTTCATTTGTCGATTTTTAAGTTAAAAAATTGATGCGTATAATTTAAAACTAAGGGTCATGATAATTTTTAAAAAAATAAAAAATAGACTTTTGCCTGTATAAAACCCTACAAGTATTATATAATTAAACCAAACATGACAAAAACTCCAATGATAAAATCTATGACTAATAAAACTATTAGAATAACCAACAATAACTTCTCAAATGTGACAGTATCTGATTTAATTCTTTTTGGTTTCATCATCTCATAATTTTCACGGTTCTTTCTTTCAAATTCACATTAGCAATTTGTTCAAGCGGTCAATTATATTATTTATATATAGAGGTACCTCACTTAATTTAGATTCGCCAGCAATAGCATCTACTCCATCCATAGTATAATCGCCATCTCCAGATGTGGTCAAAACAATAATTTTATTACTTTCATTACCATACTTTTCAATAAAAGATTGCACACTTAATGGTGGTTTCCAATTCTCCCAGGTATGTATTATAACCAACGCATTAAAATCATTTGGATCTATAACGTTCAAAGACTCAACGTCGACGACCTCAATATAGACCGAGTCAGATTTAAAATGATCAACAATACCACTAGTCACTTTATCTTTAAAATCACTTCCTTGGGTAGCAATCAATAACTTTTTTTCTAAAGTAGGTGCGTTAATGGTATAAGGGTTCACATCATCCATAGAATATTTGTATTGGTACCAAACAAGAAACAAAAAGAAGGCGACCATTACAGCTAAAATTCGATATAGTATTTTTTTAAAACGCTTCATTTTTTGTTTTTTAGATGGGTATTATTTTAAAATAATCTTCACTACACTACATACTTCTATATTTTTGATTTGCTGAATTAAAATGAAAATCTACCATGAGTTTTCAACACAATAAACACCTTTAATTTAATCGTATGATTATGATGTTTCTCTTGCTATGTAAAGACATTACTTCCTATTTATGTAAAAAAGAACTATCCTTTAATAATATCTGAAAGTTCTTCACTTTCCATTACATATTCAGTAAGCTTAAAAGTCTCTTTTCTATTTAATCTAAAAGATTTAACAAAGCGTACTATCTCCTCTTCTAAGTGTTCATGCTCTGTAATAATTATACTTGCATCTTTTTTATTGGGATCTTCCACTAAAAGGCCCAACCTATTTCTATGCCTATCTACTTTCTCAAGTAAATCATGAACCTTAGTATTAGTTTCTTGTAAGCCTATTTTTAACTCTTTAATCATTTGTAAGTTTTCTGGCTTTGTCAGCCAAATGATATATTTGTCTATTAGATGATTCAAGAACATAAGGTCATCCCTATAAAATTCAAGATCAGATACCCAGTGTTTGGTCAAAACATAAAGCTCGTCCCAAGGGCCATTTTCTAAAAATTTCAAATCGGTATTATAGTCTAAATCACTCATCATTTACAATTTAATCGCTATCATGTAAATCTATAAGAGAAATATCCTGCAAGAAATGATCTAAATCATTAGCATAAAAAACCAGTTATGACCTTCATCATTTCTTTTAATAAGTGGCAACCTTAGATTCATACCTACAAACTAAAATCTATTGTCATGAAGACTATTCTATATGCTACCGATTATTCAGAAAATTCCGTTTCGGCGTTACGGGTTGCATATATTTTAGCTAAAAAATTCAATGCCAAATTGATCATTGTTCATGTTTTTGAAATGCCCATATCAATTGCCAGCACAGTAACGCTAACCTACTTGAAAAAAGAAAAAAAACATTATGTTAAAAATCGCAATATGTTGAAAAACTTTTTTGCACAACATATAGACGAACCGATCAAGGATCTAAATATAAGTTTTGTCGTTGATGAAGAAAATTCGGTGTCGAACAGTCTTTTAGAAAAAGCCGTTAAATTTAGCGCAGACCTGATATGTGTTGGAGCCAAGGGAACAAACGCGGTTAAAGAGTTTCTATTGGGAAATACAGCAATTTCGCTTCTAAAAAAATCTCCTTGTACATTAATCGTGGTACCTAAAGGCAGTGAAAAAATACAATTCAATAAAATGATCTACGCTACAGATTTTGAGTCTGCAGATATTTTTGCTATCAATAAATTGGCGAAGATTGCTAATAAATTCGATGCGCAAATTCGAGTGGTACATATAACTACAGGAAAGGATAACGAAGTAGAGGCTCAAATGGAATGGTTTAAAGAAGACGTAAGAGCAAAAGTAGACTATGCCAAAATAGAATTTGACCTGGTCTTTTCAGAAAAATTTTTAGAAGACCTGTTATGGTACCTTGAAAATACCAAAGCTGATGTATTGGCCATGTTAGAACGAAAAGAAAATACTTTTTACAATAAATATTTTCATTCAGACCTGGTAAAAACAATGGTAAAAAAAAGTACCGTTCCTTTAATAAGTTTTAATGTTGGGGGACTTTAAAACCGTCTTTACCTTACCTTCTACCCCAGTAATAATTTCTTGATATTGGTTATTTACCTGAGCAATTTCATTTACTTTTTCACCACCAATCAAGGTATACTGGCTTTTTATTTTTTCACGATTAAGCCAGATCAACCAATTACTGAATATGGGAAAATAACGAAATATAAAATTGGCTAAATTACCCAATCCTGTTAACGTTATTCTTTTTTTCCTTTTTTCAATCATTATACGAATACTCTTCGCCACAGATTCTGCAGTGGCCAATCGCAAATTGTTACGTTTAGGTAAATACACAAGTGAACCATCAACGTCTAAAATTTTTTTATCCGGATCGTTTTGAGTGAATCCCACAAAGGCAATTCCAACATGAATACCAAAATCATATAACTCTATTCTTAATGCTTCTGACAGGGCTGCTTGAGCCATTTTAGAAGCACTGTAAGCGGAATTGAAAGGCATTCCTCTAAAACCGGCCACGCTATTTATAAAAATAACATGACCTTTTGTTTCTTTTAGAAAGGGTATTGCATATTTACTTAAGTGGGCGGCACCGGTAAAATTAGTTTCAGAAAGAATAGTAAAATTTTTATCTGCAGAATGCTCAATAGAACCCCTACTACTCATGCCGGCGTTATTCACCAAAATATCTAGTTGACCATAAATACTTATGGTCTGCTCAACCAAAAACTTGCATTTATCTTGATCCCGAATGTCTGCAATTACTGACTTCACCTTAAAACCGTTAGTAGAAAAGTCATTTTTTGTACGTAATAACTTTTCATGATCACGCCCATTTAAAATTACTTTTGCACCTTGCTGAACCAACTCCCAAGCAATTGCCTTACCTATACCCATACTAGAGCCGCTTACCAAAGCCACTTTATTTTTTAAGTAATTGTTCTTCATAGCATTACCATTTTATAACAATTTTACCCATTGATTTTCGAGATTCTAAAAATACGTGAGCCTCTGCAAGTTGTTCAACTTGATATTCTCCACCAATATGTGGCTTAAGAATTTTTGCTTCTGTCAAGCGAATGACCTCTTGCATAACCTTTGCAATTTTATTTGGATTTTCTTCTGCAACTTTCAACATATTAATTCCTATCATTCCCTTAGAACCACTCAAAAATTGAATTGGATGATATAACCCGAATTGCCAAAGCACACGTAATTTTCCGAATATGGTTTTAGTCTTATTCATACTAGAAACACCAAAAGAAAATACCCTGCCACCAGCCCCAAGCAACCGATAATCTTTTTTAACCGACAACCCGCCAACTGGATCAAAAACCGCATCTAACCCTTTATTCTTCATTACATTACCAACCACTTTTTCAAAATCATTTATTCGGTAATTTATTGGGTATTGCACACCATTACTCTTTAGATAAGCTACTTTTTCTTGAGAACCGCAAGTGCCAAAAACGACACACTTTTTAAGCAATGCCATTTGTACAAGTGCCGTTCCTACCCCACCGGCTGCTGCATGTATAAGTACACTGTCTTTTTCTTGTAAATTGGCCATATTATGACTTAAAAAATATGCTGTACTATACTGGGTAGCCAGAGCAACAGCAACACCTGCAGAGAAAGAATCAGGTATTTTATGTACAACATCTATGTCTGCCAATGCAAATTCTGCGTATCCACCAAACTTGGTCAATGCAACAACCCTGTCGCCAAGCTTTACATGGTCTACCATTGCACCAATTTCTTCAATTTTACCTACCACATCATATCCTAAAATAGCAGGTAATGTAGGTGCAGCTTTATAGAGACCTAAACGCGCCATAACATCTGCAAAATTTAAACCGAAGGCCTCAACTTTTATTAATACTTGATTTGGTTTAGGGCGGGGTTTAACGGCCATCCTTATTTCAAAAGCCTTTTCGGCATTTCCATATTTAATAAGATACGCTGCCTTCATACATATTTAAATTTTTAAAAGATTAATTTATAGCCTTTTACAATCGTTTGTTATGACTAGGGTCATTTTTAAATAATGTAATACAACATAGATTATAGGTTCATATAATCTATTAACCATGAAAAGAACAATATGCTTTGTTACGATGTTATGTTTCTTTAGGGTAGTTGCACAAGACAGTAAAACCTTTAGTACCTATATGACCTTAGATGACTTAAAAACAATAGAGATACATGATAATCTTTGTGTAACACTATACCCTACTTACTTCAATGGTTTACAGGTGAAAGGAAACCGAAGTTTGAAGGATATTATTAAATGGAATTACCAAAATAGCACTCTAAAAGTATTTACCGTACAAGAAAATATGTTTGCCAGCTCTATAGAAATTATATTATACGTTAGTGAACCTAAAAATATAATACTATCAGAAAAGGCTTCTATAGAAGCTAATGACAAAGTAATTTCAAATAATTTAACGCTATATTCTTTGGGCGATTCAACCTATGACCTTATTGTAGATTGTTCAGATTTTCAATTGATATCAGACATAGCCGGTACGGGCAATTTATCTATAAATGCTCAAAATGTAAAAATTGATGCAAAAGGTACTTCTGCAGCTTCAATGAAAATTATTGCAGATAAAGTGATTGTAAATCAAGCAGACAAAAGTATGATTAGCATAAAAGGAAAAGCTAAATCATTAAGTGCGACCATTGAGAATAAAGCAAAATTATCTGCGTGGGCACTATTGGCTAAAGACGTGTACCTACACACATTAAATTCTGAAGATACCGAGGTATTTGCAGCTGATCGTTTTAAAATAAATGGTCAAGGCAGTGGTAAAATATACGTTACCGGCAACCCAAAACAAATTGATACTATACTTCTGAACAAAAGAACCAAGATTATCTATGGTTCGAAATGATATTTTTTAAAGAAAATAAAAAGCTATTTCAATATTAATTTAGGCAAATATGCCAAAGCCTTCATATCTCTACTCTTAAAATAGTTGTAGGCATAATTAGGAAGCCATACAGCATCAATAAAATCAATAAAAACAGGAAGCAAGTAATTTGGATATTGTCTCGCTTCTATTTCCCTACCATTGGGCAGTCGATGTTTATAAATTTTATAATTGTTTCTTTTTTCGGGATGCTTTTCTTTTAAATATTCGTCAAAATAATTGGCTACACTAATATCTGGTCGCATTTCTTTACCATTAAACGCCCTACTTGGCAGGGTATAACCTTCGTGTTCAAATCGACCATATAAACGAATAAACAATTCGCTCAACACAGAAAAATACCCCTTATCTACCCTATTCCAATTATCGTTAAAACGAATAACAAAGTTTGGTATTTCTAGACGTTTTGTGGTATAATATCCCTGAACTCTAAGTAAGGGTAATATATGGTTGGTTATCCATTTTCGAAATTTATGGGCATTATCGGTATCGCTTCTTAAAATCAACGCGTACAACCCACTTTCTGAAATTAAGTTCATTGATTTCAAGCTACCATCCCTATAAATTTCGGTGAAATTTCGTTCATCTTCATCTAAAATTTCTAATACCTTAACTGGATCGTTAAGGGCCAACATTTGAGTAACATCATCGGCTATAAACCAAATTTGATTATCAATCTCCACAGAGGCCAGTTGTTGAAAGTAATTTAGTTCTTCTTGCTGTAAACTAGTATCTAGCATAATATACTTTTTATGTTAAACACTAAGTTACGTTCAACAATACAGCGCTACCATGATGTAAATCAGTAGAAACTATACTAATTTCAACATCTTCGATTTTCAAAAAAATCCTGAAATATGTGATAGAATTCATATCATACGGTATGAAATAGAGATGTATAAAACCTATAGATCCAATAAAAAATCTGGACAATACACAGGTATTATAAAAAATACAAAAAGTAAAAAGAGAATAGCCCAAAGCGACCACATTAATATAGGGTAAACGATAATATTACCTTTAGTATCTGGTCGTAGAGAGTGTGCTATAAGTCCGTGAATTCCTAAACTAAATATTAAAAAAGTGATACTTGATGCTACAATTAAAAAGACTTTAGAGTGGTCGTCTTTCAAGGCTATTAAATAAATTGCCAGTAGTATTGAAAATGCGATAATTATTCTAAATATTCGTCTAGACATGTATAATTATTTAAACGGTTCTATTAATAGTAGAGAGTTTGATGATTGTGTTCATTAAAACTCAACAAGGGAATTTTACCATAAGATTCCATTTTTTTCACCAAGTCCTTATGAAACATTTTTTTTACAAAACCTTTCTTTTCCCTTTCAAGCATGACCACCAAATCTGCACCGACATCACCTAAATAAATGCGAAGCGCATAAAAAATATCATCTGACAATACCAGTTTAAAAATCATATTCTTGTAACTGACTTTTTCTTTAAGTGCATCTTTGAACCACTCCATCTGCATATCACCTTTGTATTCATCTTGAGTAGAAATATGTGTAATGTGAATCTTTGCTTGCAACGGCTCTGCTATTTCAACAAGTTGCTTTATCGTACGAATATCTTCTTCTTCAAAATCTGTAGCATAAACAATTGTTTTAATTTGTCTATAACCAACCTTAGTAGGTATAGCCAAAACGGGACAAGGTGCTTTTTCAATAAGTTGCTTGGTAGTGCTTCCTACTATTATTTCACGAATACCGCTACCACCTTTCATACCAACTAAAATTAAATCTGCATGCCATTCGGCAGCACTTGAGAAAATACCTTTTATTACAGATTTGTTTTCTTTTATCTCTAACTGAACATTAGATGCATTCCAATCATTGCCTAAATGTTCCGTACAAAATTTCTCCAATTTTTCATGGTGCATTTTAAAATTGTCCTTTTCTAAATTCGGAAAAGGTTCTGAAAGTGCCTTAGTACCTAAGACCGTAGGATAATCGAACACATGTAATATCACTAAACGAGTACCTAATTTTGTATTTAAGTAATGAGCATATTTCAATGCTTCAACAGAATTCTTTGAATAATCGGTGGCATATACTATTGTTTTCAATTTGCGTGTCTTTATGGTCTGAAAACAAAAATATCAGTATTCAATATGCTTTCAAATGACCTCTGTCATATGCTTAAATTAAATCACAGAATATATTTATATCAAAAACTCAAAAATTCTTAAAATGAACGACTTAAGCACTGTACTCGAAGAAATCACTCAGCTTACCAACACTATAGAAACTAATTACCCCGAGCTTTATCGTTTTCTAGATGAAAACCCGATAACGATACCTACAAATGACCACCCACATGTTAATCAAATAATTATGCAAGATTATTTAGAGAGTTTAAAGCAATTATTGAATCATCATTTAGAAACCCATAAAAATTGCATTTAAACTTTTATTGAATAACATTTTCTAGTTACCAAATCTTTAATTGCACTGACTTTGATCATTTCTTCCTTTTCTAGTTCTTTCTAAATTTAATAAACAGTTTTTATGCCCTGTCGTCAATAAGCCTGAATTATAGCGATCAAAACCAAAACGAAACTCATGGTACTTGTGTTAAAACCTATTACTGCACTATTAATCGGAACTATATTTCTGATGCTATTGGCATGGGTACTTTGGCCTAGAAAAGGGCTTATTTCATTACGAACAAAGAGTTCACAGAACATGAAACGTAAGCTACAAGAAGATGCGCTTAAATTTATTTTTGATTGTGAGTACAAACATAAAAGTTGTGGTTTACATTCAATTTCGGGCAATATGAATATATCTACAAATAAAGCTGCCAAGGTTTTAGGGCAGTTACAATCTGTAGGTTTAATTGTAATGAAAGAAGATCCAATTAGGCTAACCGACGCCGGTAGATCAGATGCGCTGAAAATAATAAGAATACACCGTATTTGGGAAAGGTACCTTGCTGATGAAACTGCAATTGATAATTTAGAATGGCACCAAGGGGCAGACTCTCAAGAACACCTTATGTCATTAAAAGAAGTTGATGTTTTGGCAGCAACAATGGGCAACCCCGTTTTTGATCCACATGGCGACCCTATACCAACTACTAACGGAGAGTTACCTACATACCAAGGGCAATCATTAAGTTCACTGAAAGAGGGAGATATTGCCAGAATTACACATATAGAAGATGAACCGTCTACCATATATGCCCAACTAGTCGCTTTAGACCTTTACCCAGGTATGGAAGTTTATATTATGGATGTTACAGATGAAAAGATTCAATTTGCGGCAAACGGAAAAGAGTGTATTCTTAATCTTCTTTTTGCATCAAGTATTACCGTAAAAAAGCTATCTCAAATAAAACCTTTACAAAAAGAGCATCACATACTTTCTTCCTTAAATGTGGGAGACAAAGCCAGCGTCATTGGAATTTCACCTAAATGTCGTGGTCAAGAGCGTATACGTTTAATGGATCTTGGCATTGTACCAGGCACAGAAATTTCTGCAGTATTAAAGAGTGCTTTTGGCGATCCTACGGCATACAAAATAATGGGCGCTACCATTGCTATCAGAAAAAAGCAAGCAGATAACATTTATATAAAATCAATGCAAAATAAAAATGAGCAAACAGCGAAGTTGCGAGAATTGTCAAGCGTATCGTAAAGAACAATTAATCAGACTTGGCATTGAAATAGATCAATACGACTATGTCATTGCCCTTGCGGGTAACCCAAATACCGGTAAGAGTACGGTATTCAATAATCTGACAGGGCTACGCCAACATACCGGCAATTGGCCGGGAAAAACCGTTACCAGAGCCGAAGGTGGATATTCATATGCAGGCAAGCAGTATAAACTGGTAGATTTACCTGGTACATATTCTTTACTCTCAACAAGTAAAGAGGAAGAAGTTGCGCGCGATTTTATTTTATTTGGCCAACCTGATGTCACTGTAATAGTAGCCGATGCGACACGTTTAGAACGCAATCTAAACTTAGTACTTCAAATACTTGAGATTACCGATAAAGCCGTACTATGTCTTAATTTAATGGACGAGGCCGAACGCAACCATATTAAAATAAACGACAGGGCATTATCAAAAGCATTGGGTATACCTGTTGTTACAGCGGTGGCCCGTCAAAAAAAAGGAATGGATGTACTCATAAATACTATTGAGAACATCGCCACAGGAAAATATGTTTGCAAGCCACATCGTATTAAGAGCTTTTCTCCCAAACTAGATCATGCAGTTGCTCTTTTAGCAGAGAAACTTTCAAGAAAGTTTAAAAATATACCCAACCTAAATTGGGTCGCATTAAGGCTTTTAGAAGGAGATCAACGCATTATTGAAGCAGTTAGGTCGGAAGAATTAGGACAATTAAGTGAAAATCTAAAATCGGTATAATAACTTTTGTTTTAAATAATGTTCAATAATCAAGAAATAAAAAGCGATGATATTATCTCATTGACCAACACATTACGTTGGGAGTTGGGAATAGATTTTCATGATAAAATTATAGAGTCAATTTACGCAGATGCCTCTAAAATTGCCAAGCAAAGTATACAAATAGAAGATGCAAAGAACAGTACTATTTTAGATCAAAAAATAGATAACATAATAACCAGTAAATGGTTTGGTTTTCCTATAATGTTTTTGCTATTGGCAATCGTTTTTTGGATAACTGTAGCTGGCGCAAATATTCCATCTTCATGGTTAGCTGCCATATTATTGGATACTATTCATCCGTTTTTAAAGAATATTGCATCGCAAATAGGAATGCCTTGGTGGTTAGATGGTGTTTTAATCGACGGGGCTTATATGGCATTTGCCTGGGTTGTTTCGGTAATGCTACCACCAATGGCTATCTTTTTTCCTTTATTCACATTATTGGAAGATCTAGGATACCTGCCCAGAGTAGCCTTTAATATGGATAGCCTTTTTAGAAAAGCTGGCTCACATGGCAAACAAGCCTTGACAATGAGCATGGGATTTGGCTGTAATGCTTCCGGTGTGGTCGCAACTAGGGTTATTGATAGTCCTAGAGAAAGATTAATAGCCATTATTACCAATAACTTTTCCTTATGTAATGGTAGGTGGCCAACGCAAATATTAATAGCAACTATATTTATCGGTGGTTTGGTTCCATCTCATTGGGCAGGATTGGTATCTGCAGGAGCGGTAGTTAGTATTGCTATATTAGGTATTATTTTCAGTCTTTTAGTATCATGGGGTTTAAGCAAATCTGTTTTAAGGGGCCAGGCATCTACTTTTAGCTTAGAATTACCACCATATAGACCTCCTCGAATTTTACAAACATTATATACGTCATTAATAGATAGAACAATTCTTGTTCTTTGGCGTGCTATTGTTTTTACCATTCCGGCAGGCATTATTATTTGGCTGGTAGCTAACATATATATCGGTGAATTAAGCTTAGCTGAATATTTTATTGATTGGGCAAATCCTTTTGCTTTTTACTTTGGTCTTAACGGGGTAATATTACTTGCTTACATAATTGCCATACCTGCAAATGAAATTGTAATTCCTACCATACTTATGCTAACCGTAGTAAATTCAGGTTTAACTGGTATTGGCGAAGGTGCCGGTGTTATGTTTGAGCTTGATTCTGTAGTAGATACCAAAAAAATATTAACCGCTGGCGGCTGGACACTTTTAACAGCCGTTAATTTAATGCTGTTCAGCCTTCTTCACAACCCCTGTTCAACTACACTCTACACAATTTACAAAGAAACCAAAAGCATGAAATGGACCACTATTTCTGCATTGTTACCGCTGACCCTAGGTTTTATCGTTTGCTTTTTTGTAACTCAACTTTGGTTACTTTTTAGCAGTTAGATCAATACATTCAACTCTAACTTTTTTTAAAAGAGGTCAAAAAGTAGAAAAATCTACCATTTAAAATTTGAAATAAAGATGGCTGATACAGATCATTTCATGCTAAGTTAGAATTTATGTCCTTTAGGTTCGACCAAACAGTTTAAAGCAATCATTATGAAAACATTACTACTTTTTTTAACGCTCCTCATTTCAATTACGGCAATTGGTCAGAAAGAAAAAGATAAGGACATAAATATAACCGAACATCAAACCGACGACTTCTACTTGGCCGGTGAAAATATAGAAATCAATGCAATTATAGATGGAGACCTGGTATTGGCCGGTAGTAATATTACCGTAAAAGATACCGTTCACCAAGATCTTATCGTAGCCGGAGGGGAAATCATAGTTACGGGTTTTATTAAAGATGATATTAGAGCTGCGGGTGGAAAATTGACCATTGATACCGAGGTAGGCGATGACATTATAATAGCTGGTGGTGAAGTTCTAATTACCGAAAACGCAATCATTCATGGTAATCTGATTAATTTTTCGGGTGATATTGTAATGAACGGTCAAATTTTAGGAAATATAAAATCGTACTCCGGAGAAATAAAAATAAACGGAACTGTTGAAAAAGAAGCCGAGATAAATGCTGAAAAAATTTATATAGACGGAATAATAAATGGAACTTCTAAACTTGCAGCAGAGTCAATAACCATTGGTAAAAACGCCATCTTCAACAACAATGTTAATTATTGGTCTGAAGAAGGTAGTTTAGATTTTAAAAATTCACTGGTCGGTGTAAACGCCAGTTTTGATGAATCGCTTAAAGGTGACCGAAAAGATTTTACCATGAAAAGTTTTGGCATTGCCGCCATTGGGTTTTGGATATTCTATCTCTTATCTGCATTTTTAGTTATTCTTATTTTAAATTGGGCATTCGGTAATTTTCTCCGTACTATCTCTGCCAATTTAGATACTAATTTCTTACGAAATTTAGGGTACGGTTCCATCTACATATTTGGCATACCTCTTCTTATTTTAGTTTCATTTATAATAATTATCGGTATTCCTATTGGTATATTCTTGGGTGGCTTTTATTTGTTTAGTTTATTATTTGGCCATTTGGTAACTGCATTGTTATTCACCTACTTCTTAGAAACTAAAGAAAATAAAAATTGGGGTATGTGGACCAGGGCATTTATAACCTTAGGTATAGCTGCAGCAATACGTTTATTGACCTTCATACCTTTCTTAGGGTCTTTGTTCACATTCATCGTCATAGCAATTGGATATGGACTGATCGTATATACCCTATTTCATAGAGAGAAAACTCTAAATTTTGAAAAATAAAAATTGAACTAATTATACTTTTTTGTTTCAATAATATTTGTGCTAAGTAAAATTAATTTACAATACTCAATTTAGTAATTATTGAAAGTCAAGCTACATTAACTATATATAAAAAAAAGCAACTAACTAATACATGTATTTTAGGTAAGAAAAAGTTTGAGAAAATTATAAGGCTGCAATAATATGGTAATCAATTTGCATTGCAACACATAATTACATTACATTGGTTTAATTATTCAAACTATAAACTTAAGACGAACTCACCTATTATTAAAAAGGCTATTGTTCATTCTCATAGTTAAAAATGATTGAGCTATTAAAAGGGCGTAATGATTCTTTATCATTGATTAAAATAATACCGTTTTCTGGAATAGATTTTAATTTATTATCAAATACATCAAACCAATTACCAAACAATTGTGCATTGATTTTATTCTCTGTAAGCTCTTCTATATACATTGTACAAAAAATAGTATGATGCTCATGGGTCAATTCTAAAACTTGATTTAAAAATTTCTTAAGTAAGTTTTTACTGTTTAATGCTTCAACCTCAATTTTCATCATACAATCTGTATGTCTGGTAGGATCGTAAATTTTGCTTTTTAAGGTGTTCGCCATATTTTTTAAACTTTTTTTAAATAGTTCCTGTAAACTACTAGCTTCTACCGTAATCCCTATTTTGGGTTTCACGTGTTCCAAACTACTTATTTTCTTTCTAAAATGACGACGGGGCGTCTTTGATACGACTTGAGGTTCCATAACATATTTTTTTTGTGCTCTTTTTTTTTATTGATAAATAAATGAGAGGTTGATATAAACCTATAGTTCATAACAACCCTCTCAATTAATAATTAAAATGCTTTTTGCATTGAAATTTCGAATGTAACTTTTGTAGTTACTCTATATTGAACAATTTGATTGTCTTCAACCGTTACCTGCATATCTTGAATGTAGACCGATTTAATATTATTAACCGTTTTTGAGGCTTGCGAGATAACATTTTCAACTGCTTTCTCAAAGCTTTCGGTAGAGTTCCCCATAAGTTCAATGACCTTTAATACTGACATAATTTCTATTTTTTAAATTAATACTTTATATATTTTAAAGGAAATTTCCCATTTCATCTACCTTTACCCTTACAACTTTTTCACCGTTTTCTAATTTCAATTTGTACTTCTTATTTGCTCCTTTGGCTTCTTGATAATTAACCAAATAAATATCTTTTGTAATTGTCCACCCAGGAAAACGCTCATATACAGATTCTTTCACCGCTTTTGGCAAATTGACATTTTTAAATCTTTCTGCAGTTCGTATTAGTTTTCCATCTGCATCATATGCTGCCAAAATAGCTCCTTCGGGTATAAAAAAATTGATTTGGTATGTATCATAATCATCTTGGTAAAACTCTGACTCTTTTACATCGAATGCCGCTACCTTACGTTGTAATAACTCAACAGGTATAGATACCTCTTCTTTGGTATTCATATCGCTTAAATACTTATAATTTGTGGCAAAAACAGTAACTTCAGAAAGCTGTTCTGTTTTAATAATTTGGGAAAAAACCTGACCGGTAAACCCAATTGCTAATAATCCTAATAATACTTTTTTCATGATTTTTAATTTTTAGTTAATACTTAAAATTTTGTGTTTACTTAATATTTCTCTTGGCATTATTGGCTAATTTATTTAGGTATGCCAATGATTACAATGACGTGGGTCAGTTAAGAATATTGAAATAAACAAACTTGCCGACAACGGTAGAACTATCATGAAAACCATGAGATGAAAGCCACACAAAAAATAGATTTAAGACTAGCAATTGAATTTTAGTGTTGAAAGAAAATTAAATAAAAGAAAATCTACCTTCTTATTCTCAAGTACATTATACATGTATAGTATAACTGTACCATTACTGAAATTTTCCAATACAATTTTCTAAAAAAAAAGTAAATCAAACATATGGTAATGACCTACATCATACCAAATTAAACCTCCTTAAGATAATTTTGGTTTCACATTAAAACCATTACCGTATGCTTATTAAAAAATTTTCACATATCGGTATCACCGATATTTCTTTAGTAGGGGGAAAAAATGCTTCGCTTGGAGAAATGTATAATCAATTATCTTCAAAAGGTGTTGGTATACCCAATGGTTTTGCAACCACATCTTCTGCTTATTGGAAATTTTTAAAAGAAAATAATATTCAAGAGGCTTTAGAAAATATCATATCCGGTTTAGATCGATTAGAATATTCCAATTTAGCACTGATAGGGGACCGAGCAAGAAATCTAATTCTTAAAAGTGAATTATCAAAAGCATTAACAGAATCTATCATAAATGCCTACATCGATTTATGTGGTGATACTGACATGGCCGTAGCCGTTAGAAGTAGCGCTACCGCAGAAGACTTGCCAGATGCCAGTTTTGCAGGCCAACATGATACTTTTTTGAATATAAAGGGGACGAATCAATTGTTACAAGCAGTAAAAAAATGCTTTGCTTCTTTGTATACAGATAGAGCTATTAAATATCGTGAAGACAAAGACTTTCTGCACAAAGACATAGCCCTTTCTGTTGGGGTACAGTTAATGGTCCGTTCAGATAAAGGTTGTTCTGGAGTGGGGTTTACTATTGAACCAGAATCAGGTTTCGAGAATATCATCTTGCTTTCCGGTGTTTGGGGCTTAGGCGAGAACATTGTTCAAGGAACAATAAACCCAGATGAGTTTTATGTATTCAAGCCAAGTTTGTCGAAAAAAAAGTATCCAATCGTACAAAAAAAATTAGGGGATAAAAAACTAACCATGGTTTATGCCGACGAGGCCGAAAAGGCGACCACCCTAAATATACCTACACAAAAAGAAAAACAGGAAACCTATGTATTATCAGATGATGAGATTATCACTTTGGGCAATTGGGCGTTGTTGATTGAACAACATTACAAAAAACCTATGGACATTGAATGGGCAAAAGACGGAATTTCAAATAAACTTTTTATTACCCAAGCAAGACCAGAAACCGTTCATCAAAACAAAGACAAACAAATTCATGTTGAATATCAATTACTGGAAAAAGGCGAAATTTATACCCAGGGCAATGCTATTGGGTCAAAAATTAAAGTGGGCAAAGCTATTATTTTAAAGTCCCCGAACGAAGCGCCAAGTTTAGCTAAGGATACGATTATAATAACCGACACTATTACTCCAGATTGGGATCCATTGCTTAAAAAAGTAGGCGGAATTATCACCAATAAAGGTGGTAGAACAAGCCATGCGGCAATAGTAGCTCGTGAATTGGGGGTACCGGCAATAGTAGGGTGTGGCAATGCAACCGAACGAATTCTAAATAACGAAACAATAACGTTGTCTTGTGCACAAGGAAGAACAGGATATGTTTATAAAGGAAACTTATCTTTTAAAGAGAGAGAAATAGATTTTTCTGGAATACAGATGCCACTTACCGAGGCTAAATTAATTCTTGCAGACCCAGAAAATGCCTTCAACCTTTCTCGCTATCCAAATGACGGTGTGGGGCTACTTAGAATGGAGTTCATAATTACTCATAAAGTCAAAGTACACCCAATGGCATTGGTGAAATTCAACCAGATCAAAAATGCGGGCACTCGAAAAGAAATTGAAAAATTGACTAAAAACTATGCAGACAAACCTGCATATTTCATTGACCAGCTCTCTCAAGGTATTGCTACCATTGCTGCAGCTTTTTACCCAAAAGAGGTCATTGTACGTTTAAGCGATTTTAAGACCAATGAATATGCAAACCTAATAGGAGGTGCCGATTTTGAACCCCACGAAGAAAATCCGATGTTAGGTTTTAGAGGGGCGGCCAGATATTATAATGAGCTATATAAAGAAGGATTTGCACTAGAATGTGCCGCAATTAAAAAGGTACGTGAAGACATAGGCTTAACCAATTTAAAGGTTATGATACCATTTTGCAGAACTATAGAAGAAGGAAAAAAAGTGGTTACTGTAATGGCTGAAAATGGACTGAAAAGAAAGGATAATAATTTAAAAATCTATACCATGATAGAAATACCGAGCAATGTTATTCTCGCAAAAGAATTTGCTGAAATTTTCGATGGGTTTTCAATTGGTTCTAATGACCTTACCCAACTAACCTTAGGTATAGATAGAGACTCTGAAATAATGGGAAAGCTATTTGATGAAAATGATGTAGCTACCAAAAAAATGATTTCAATGGCGATACAAAGCGCAAAATCAACCCATACAAAAATTGGGTTATGCGGACAGGCGCCAAGTGATTTTCCTGAATTTGCACAATTCTTGGTCGATGAAGGCATAGATAGTATTTCCTTTAATCCAGATGCTTTACTTCAAGGTATTGAAAACATTAACAAGGCAGAACAAAAACATACCACTAAGAAGGTTACTGAGATTAGCGACTAAACATTCATTTAAAATCACTCTTTTGAGCCGTATACTAACTCTTACCGTAAACCCTGTCGTTGATAAAAGCACCACAATACCGAGCTTAATTCCCAATCAAAAATTAAATTGTACCGAACCTATATTTTATTCTGGCGGCGGTGGTATTAACGTTTCTCGTGCTATTAAAAATTTGGGAGGCAAATCAACTGCACTATACCTGTCAGGAGGTAGAACGGGGAATCATCTTCAAGAATTATTATCAAAGGATTCTATTGACCAATGTATAATTAATTTGAAGGATAATACCCGAGAAAATCTTTCTGTATATGATACAAATTCTAATTTACAATATCGATTTGGCCTACCTGGTCCTTTTGTACAAAAACATGAATGGCAAAATAGTTTAGAAAAGATCCAAGGCTTATTAAATGAAAATGATTTTTTAGTTGCTAGCGGAAAGTTGACAGCGGGTATCCCCGATAATTATTATAAACTAGTTGGTGACATCGTAAAGCAAAAAAAGGCAAAGTTTGTAGTAGATACAAAGGGTAGAGCTTTAACACATGCCATAACATCTGAAATGTATTTATTTAAACCCAACCTAAATGAACTTGCGAGCCTCTACAATGAACAGACTTTATCTACAAAATCTTTAGAAGAAGCAACAAAAAAATTTATGGCTACTCATGCTTGCGAAATTATGGTGGTATCATTAGGAAAGCGTGGTGCCTTATTGGTCACATCAAATCTATTTCAATACATAGCTGCACCTATTGTCGATGAAAAAAATACTATCGGTGCTGGCGACAGCATGTTAGCTGGTATGCTCATAAAAGCACAAGCAGGTAAAAATGCCAAAGTTATGACCGAATATGGTATTGCATGTGGCGCCGCAGCCACACTCAAAAGAGGAACTAAACTTTGTCAACTAAAAGATGTTGAGCTCATTTTTAAATGGCTACGACGAAATGTAAAAATTTAGAATTTGAATTTTATAATTAATGTACTTAAAATAGAAAGTAACGATCTTTAAAATAGTTCATAAATGCTCGACCATCATTCTACGGTAATAAACCATATTTCGATATATAAATGATATGGCATCTCAAATATTTTTATTTCTTTTCAACAAACTACAACTAAAAGCTGAGAGGTAGTTTGTATTGATTCTCGTCTACAAACACAAAATTGACCATAAAAAAACATAGGCATCAGTTAAAACAGATGTTAGACCAATGCCTTTTTAGAAAAATTGAAAAGGCAATAAAATATAATCTTGAACATGATTTAAATCATTCTTCTTAAAGACAACATAACCATTTGTTAAAATATAAGATACTGATAAACATCATTTTAACCAGTTCATTATCAATATACATTTGCTTGTATAAGTATAACATAAATCTAATAAAAATGAATAAAAACAAGTAAATCTTCAATTAGTTTAAACTATAAATAGTAAAAAAAGAATAGTAACTTATAAATTATATAAAGATGAAAACAGACGCAAAAATTAAACTAGATGTACAAGACGAATTATCTTGGGAACCTAGTATAGATGAAACAAAAATTGGTGTTGCAGTAGACGAAGGTATTGTTACCTTAAGCGGTGAGGTGGATAGCTTCTCTAAAAAACTCGCAGCAGAAAAAGCGGCCAAACGTGTTAGCGGCGTAAAAGGGGTAGCAGAAGACATTGTAGTTAAATATCCATCAAGTATAGATAAATCAGATACCGATATCGCTAAGGCAGCGGTAGAAGCTTTAGAATGGCATTCATCAGTACCAGACAATGCTGTTATTGTTAAAGTTGAAAATGGTTGGGTATACCTAACGGGAGAAGTGAAATGGTCTTACCAAAAATATTCTGCTTCAAATGCAATTAAAAATTTAGTAGGTGTAAAAGGTGTTTCCAATAATATAAAATTAAAACAAACAGTTAAACCAGTTTTAGTAAAAGATACTATTGAGGAAGCTTTTGAGAGATCTGCTCGTATAGATGCCAAAAGCATTGTGGTAACAGCAGATGGCAGCACCGTTACCCTAAGTGGTAAAGTACATTCTATAAAAGAGAAAGAAGAAGCTGAAAAAGCCGCTTATAGAGCTCCTGGGGTATTAGATGTTGTTAACAAACTTAAAATACAATATTACCCTTCTTACGTATAATATTGTTTTAAGCGTAAAGTACATTACGCAAACCATTTAAAGCCTTCGTTTACTAGTTAAGCGAGGGCTTTTTAAGATTTTATAAAAAGAATTAAATTATAAAAAGTCACAGAAAAACATTGGCACAAAAAAAGTCAAACCTTAAAGACATTGTAGCCGTAAGAATGTTTTAATTAAATGAGATTTAAAAAATAGATTTTAAAATAGTGTTCCATAGAGTTACCACCCCTTAAATAATCAATGCTGCCATTCAAATAAAAGAATTGTGAGCTTTAATGAAAAATACAATGTGCTGTATTTAGATATTACCCTATAATCTATAAATGTGTGTAGCTGATTTCAACAAAAATTAGGGCAGTTAGTCGTTAGAAAGTGAGTTTATATAGTGCCTAATTCTAACCATCATTGTAATCTCCTATAGATTTTATATGCACTAAGACCTATTTATATGAGACCTCAAAACACTTATCTGAAAATTGCCCACTACAGTGAGTTTTACATCGGCATTTAACAATACAAGACCATATGCCAAGTGAGATAGTTTACAATCGTTGATTATTTGATTGTTAAAACCACTAAAAACAGGTTTAAAATGCTCTTTCATCATCAACCCTGAGACCTTGCCAACGTTAATTGCTTTGATTACAGCATCTGTAATCTGTTGTGGTGATAAACCTTGTTCTAATAAATCACTTGCCAAATAGTTCATTTGTAAGCTATGGTAAAAGTCCATGAATCGGGCAATACTATCTAACTGTCGAAATTCTTTAATGAAGATGGTCGTTTCCATAGCTTTTGTTTTTAATTATTAAAGCTTCTTTACATAGCCGAAAACCATTTTTTTAAATTCCCTAAAGTCGGTGGTAAACAAATCCATTCGCTCCCCTAAACTTCGATGCTTTTCACGATAATCCCAATCAGACAATCCTTTTTCACCTTTATGTAAACGAGATAATAACTTTTCATGAAGTAAAATATCTTCTTCTAAATAATCAAATAGATTTTCATGAATTTTATCTAAGTTTTCTAGCATTTTTGCATACTCAGAACCCGTAGTCTTTTTATTTTTCAAAAGATTGGCGAAGAATTTTGTTTCATCTTTCCAGAAGGCAACAGTGTCTAACCATTCCATACTTTCTTGGTGAAGCAATTCTAGGCTTGCTCCTAGCAGCAATAATGCAGCTTTTGTATTAGTTTTTGTTGTTTCCATTTTCATATTATTTAGAAATTATTACCCCAAAAATTGAAATTTGTTCACAACCACAAAATGATCTAGATCAGTGTCAATTATCGACTTATAAACTGAAAGAGAACAATATGCATTACTGATTCACATCATTTTACAAATAAATAGTAGACCGTATTTTTATTCAAAATAGAACTTTATGAAAACAGATGCACAAATAAAACAAGACATCTTAGACGAACTTGTTTTTGAACCTAATATTGACGAAACTCAAATTGGAGTTACTGTAGAAAATGGTATTGTTACTTTAAGTGGAGTAGTCAACGAATATTTTAAAAAAGCTTTAGCCAATAAGGTTGCTAAACGCGTTAAAGGTGTAAAAGCTGTTGCCGAAGATATTGAAGTAAAATATGGTGATGAATATGCTAAAACAGATAAAGAAATTGCAAAAGCAGCAGTAAATGCCCTTGAATGGAATGCTACTATACCTAGCGAAAAAGTGAAAATTTTTGTTGAAGACGGATATATCTATTTATCAGGAGAAGTAACCTGGTCTCACCAACGTGAAGCTGCTAAAAATATACTTCAAAATCTTTTGGGTGTAAAAGGTGTCGTCAATAACATAGAAATAACACCTTTGTTAAAAGCCGATAATATTGAAGATCAAATTACCAAAGCCTTAGAACGTTATACCAGTATAATGGCAAAAGGCATACGAGTTCAAGTTGATGGTGACACAGTACAATTAAAGGGAAGGGTGCATTCTATAAAAGAAAGAGAATTAATTGAAAAAACAGCATATAAAGCCGCCGGAGTAAGAAATGTACAAAATGAAATAGTAGTACAATCATATCCTGAATTTGTTTAAAAAAATAGAGAAACTGACCTAGGTCATTTTAAACAACGACACAACATTGTATTTTAGCTGTATAATTAAACGTTCATTGAAAATCAAACAGATCTAGCTTTTTATTAAGAGCCTAGAATCTAAGAAAAGAAGAGGTTACGAACACTCTTTCAATACTAATTGTATCTCGAACGGTTATAGCAATATATTTAAGTAGGATTATGAAGTGGCGATTGGGTTGAAGAACATCTTCTAGGAAACCGAGGTACTTCGGCACCTCGGTTTCTTTTAAATAATTGATATTGGTTTTCATTTCTGTAAGGAAAAGATGACCATAGCGATGCCAGAAAATTTGTGATTGTTTAAATCGATTTATAAATCATTTTAGAAATAAGATGGCGTACAAGTTTGGTTGAAAGCATACATAAATTCAAAAGTATTGCGGGAAAACAGGAGACTTTGGTTTCCTGTTTTTTTTTGTCCTTATTTAAAATTCGAAGAATCTATAACAACAGTTAGCATATAAAATTGATTTATTTTTATTGAAGCAATTCATTTACAAACTTCAATTCATGTTTTTGACATCTTATGATGAGTAGAAAATAGTTATTATTCAAGTCTTGCAGACAGTTGTATGTGTTTTTCTCGGAAATACCAAGACCTCTAAGTATGCCGTAAGGTCCAGAAGGGAATTCGCCCAATTGTTTGCTGCCATACATATCTTGCAAAAAGTGGGATACTACAGTACCGGTGATAAAAAGCGTACCTATTTCTGGATTGTTGAAAGTTGCAAAATCCGTTTTAACTCCGAAAATTGTTTTTAAGTTTTGATTTAACTCTGTATTCGCCTGTTCATTCTGGCTACTTTTCAATACTGCATTTTGGTTTAGTTTACCTAAAACAGAAAGTTGTAAGTTATTTGCATTAAGTATATTCAATTGATGTATTGCCGTCTTCAATTGCCAAAGTTTTTGGTAACTCTTAATTGAAAAAAATTGCTGCTCCTGTTTTAAACGTATTGCTTTCATAACTTAGAAAGTTTTGTTCCAATAGTATTAAAACACTTTCCGAGATATCTAATTTAAACAATAGCAGCACCTTACAGAATGACCAAAATCAGTTACAAGTTTCACCACATTTTATTTTAAAATTAAAAATCTGCAATACTTAACAATTCTTCTTTATTCAGAATTATAATTCTTCTACCGCTATCAGTTGTTATTAAACCCTCATCTTTAAAATCTGAAAGTGTACGAATGGCTGTTTCTGTCGCTGTACCGATCATACCTGCAAAATCTTCACGAGGTATTGACATGCCCCCATTGGGTTTGTCTTTTATTAGCCCTTTCTCATACAACTCTAACAATGCTTTTGCCGCACGCTGCCTTACCGATGCAAAGGCCATATCTACCAAATGAGATTGTACATTGATTAAATTATTGGACACCATAGCGATGAACTTTTGTGAGACCGAAGGGTTACCGTATAATAATTTTATAAAATCTGCCTTTGGTATGGCACAAACTTGAGCATCTTCTAAAATAACGGCATTCTCTACATAAGTACCTGCCACATGCAAAAGGGACAATTGACCTATGAAGTCACCAGGCCCGTATAATCCCGTTACCAGTTCTTTACCGGCCTCAGTACCCTTATACGTTTTTACATTACCACTTTCAATAAAAAATAATGAATGGGCGTTATCTCCTTCCCAAAATATAATTTCCTTTTTTTCATAAGATTTAAGCATATGGTTTTTAGATAAACCCTCCATATCTTCAAACTCAGAAACCTCTTCGATAAAAGTATTGATACCTTTCAGATTTCTTACAATTTCCTTTTTTAGATTATCATGTTTATTTAACCGGCATTCAATTACCCCTAGCAATTCATTTTCCTGAAAAGGTTTCGTTAAATAATCATCGGCACCAAGGTTCATACCTGTACGTATATCTTCTCTTTCTGTTTTAGCTGTAAGAAAAATAAAGGGAATACTTGCCATTGAAATATCTTTCTCAAAATTTTGTAAGACCTGAAAACCATCCATTTGTGGCATCATTATATCGCATATTACCAAATCGGGCAAAAATTCTTTAGCTTTTTGAATACCTATTTTACCATTTTCGGCAGTAATGACTTCGTAGTTGGCAAGTTCTAAAATGTCTGCAGTGTTTTCACGTACATCATCATTATCTTCTATTAATAAAATCTTTTTCATATTTATCTAGGTTATAGTTAAGGTTAAGTTGCACAGTAAACGTACTACCTATGCCAATTTCACTATTAAAACTTACCGTACCTCCCATTAACTCAGTATATTGTTTTACAATATAAAGTCCAAGACCGGTACCTTGAATATAAGTAGCGTTGTCTGCACGAAAGAAACGTTCGAATAATCTCTTTTGCTCTTTTTCTTCAATACCAATTCCATTATCAATAATATTGAATTCTATTATTTTATTATCTCTTTTTATTTCTATAATAACTTCTTTGCCTTCGTCTGAATATTTTAATGAATTTGATAGTAGATTAGTTAAAAGATGACTTAATAATTTTGGATCCAAAAAAGCCGTTATTTCTGCATCAGTATGAATAAAACGTATGTTTTGTTCGTCCTTTTTCGCAGATTCCATATCATCAATTAGCGTTTTACAAAATTTTATCAATTCAAAAAACTTAGGTTTTGCTTCCACCTTGCCTTCTTCTAGCCTGCTTAACGATAAAAAGTCGTTCAATATGACAACCAAACGTTTTACATGGGTTCGAATTCGTGTAACATGTTTTTGGCGTTTATCTTCTAAACCTGGTTCGTTTTGCTTTCCAATTAAAATTGCAGAAGATAAAATTGCACTTAAAGGCGTTCTAAACTCGTGTGAGGCAATTGAAATAAAACGTGATTTCAACTCATTAAGTTCTTGTTCAATTTTTAAAGCTTTAGTTAATTTTTCCTGAACTTTCTTTTGTTGGGTTATGTTATTATAAACGAAAAGAGCCCATACCACTTGTCCGTTATCAGACTTTAAAGGAGTCGTGTTTACTGCATAAATATATTCCCCGAACGAAACTTCAAAAGAAAGACTCGTACCAGAAAAGGTAGTTGAAATTTTACGTTTTATATGCTGTAATTGTATTTTAGAAAAAACGGAAATATGATCAACGTGTTTACCTTCATACTTACCTCTATTTAGGTTCATGCGTTTTAATTCTTCACCTTCGATAAATACGAGTTCAAAATCAGAATTGAAAACAGAAATAAACCCATTAGGAAAATTTTTAGCTATTGCAATTAGTTGAGCTTGACTTCTTTGTGCTTTTTTTTCTGCTAGTTTGGTTTCGTAAATTTGATCTTCAAGAATAAGATTGTTCTCTACTAATTTTTGCACCGTAGATTCTATTTCCTTTGTACGGTCTGCAACTTTTTCTTCAAGTATATTTGCGTATTGTTCTAATTGATTTTTATCTCTTTGAATTTCTGTAACGTCATTTTGAACTCCTATAAAATGAGTTAAATTTTTCTTGTCATTAAAAAGAGGTGTTATGCTCAAATCATTCCAAAACAAAACACCATTTTTTCGATAATTTCTTAAAAGCACCCTACTTGCTTCCCCTTTTTCAATAGCATTTATCATAGTTGAAATTGCATCTTGATCTCTATCATCGTTCTGGAGAAAATTACAATTAATGCCAATTACCTCTTCTCTGTTATAACCGGTAATTTCAGTAAAGGCATCATTACAATAGATTATAGGTAAGTTAGATTTCTGGGCATCTACAATTACAATTCCGTTTCCGGCAGCATTCAAAGCCTTATTTCTTAAACGTAAGGTTTTTTGAATTTCTTTGGTTTTAGAAATATTTCGAGATATGGTCAGAACTTGATTATTATTTAACGGTACAAGCCTACACTCAAAATCAAATATCCTATTTCTTATAGGCGCTTGTATTTCTAATATTTGCATTGTTTGATTTTGTAATACATTAGCTATAGCTTTTTTAAGCATATTCGCAACTCTTAATGGAAGAAGTTCATTTAAACTACTACCTTCAATATCTTCTTTTGAGAGAATTGTATTTGAATCTGCAGGTATATGTATTTCTAAAACATTTCCCTTTTTATCATGTACTGTCATTACATCAGGAACCACTTTTAAAATAGCCTTATTCTTTTCTATACTGATATGTAACCTTTGTTCTGCCAATACTTTCTCAGTAACATCAATGCCAGAACAAATCATACCTGTCACCACTCCATTTTCGTCTTTAGACAATGCATTTTGCCAACGAATGAACTTTTTTCTATTTCCTTTAGTTAATACCCAGGTCTCTTTAATTTCGGGTACTTCTTGATCTCCATTAATTAAATCATCAAAAAAATGAGTTAGTTTATTTCTCTTTTCTTTTGGAATACATATGTCAAACCAATTCTTACCTTCTAATTCTTTGGCGCTATAGCCCAGAACCTCACAACCTTTTCTATTGACCATTTCAATAGTATGATCTTTATTTATGACTAAAAACACAGAAGCTGCAGTGTCTAAATATTTCCAAAGCAGTTGTTTTTCTTTGGTCAATAATATTTTCGCTTCGGTACGTTCGGTAACATCTTGAATAAAACCCTCTAAAAAAGCTACTTTGCCTGATCGGTCTTGAACACAAGAGACTATTTCTGACACCCATTTAATTTTATTGGTTGATGTTAAAATTCGGTAAGATATCTGGTACGTTTTTTCCTCTGATATGGCTTTTGTTCTTTGCTCCTTTACCATAACCTGATCTTCAAAATGAACTAGTGATAACCATTTTAAATTTCCAGAGTCATAAAATTGCGATGGTAAATAACCAGTAATAGTTTCACATGCATTGCTTATAAACTCTATAGAATAATTTTCATCAGTTGTACACCTAAAAACAATTCCTGGCACATTAGCAATAAGGTAACGAAGCTTTCTATCACTTTCAAAAACCGAAATATCGCCGTGTTTGCAGAAAATGACGAAAACCGTTTGTCCTTCTGCAATGGTTTTTACTAATCTAAGATCTATTTCATATTTTTTTCCACTTGTATGCAAACCCATGAGCTGAACATGCTCAAAGGTTGAATTTTTCATTAATAATTCAATGGTTTTATAATTATCGTTCAAAAAGATAATATCTAATTTTTCTGAAATTAAAGCACTCTTTGAGTAACCGAACATTTGTACTGCTTGATCATTAACCTTCAAAATAGAACCACTACTATCAATAACGAACAAACCTGCCATTGAAGAGTCAAATACAGCTTGAAATAAGGCAGCTTCGCTAACCTCTAGCTTTTTATTTACTATCTTTTTTAGTTCTGTCATTTTAGTTCAAATAATTCAAATCATGATCATTGTTTGGCTTCACTATTTACAATTTTACAAATGGCACCTGTTAATTAAAACAGTAGCTTTAAGTATAAAAACATGTGAAATTTAATTAATGTAAAAGCTTAGGTTATTATAGTCTTCTTTATTCCCTTTCTCTTAAACCGGGACATTTGTAACCATCTTCACCCTTGGGTTTGCAGAGTTTTATTTATACCAATATATTCTGCGGTCAAATACTTGACATTTTTTGTTAAACGAAATACATATCGTCTATTCTTGACAATTACTTTTTCTTTCGCTATAAAGAAACCCGAGATCCTACCAAGTTATGTTATAAATGTATTATTCACCCTTAATTATAAAAATGACATTGGTCATTGCTATAATTCAATATGATAATAATCATGTATTTGAATAGTAAAAAACCAATGATGTTTCGGAAAGAAGATTTGGTTTTTTTGGGCAAGGCATTTGTCTAATATTAATAATTAAAAATGTAATGAATGAGCAACTCTACTACATCAAATTTCATTTTTTACAACTAATATTTAAAATAGCTTTATAGACCGCTTTATAATCTGCGCCAATACTAATGACCCCATAGCAAATATAATTACTAAAAATAAATGATAAATTGAAATAGATCCTAATGAAAGAACATTAGAAATTGGGGCAATAAGAGTTACTCCAAATGTTAACAATAGAGATATGACAATTGCAGCCCATACCCAGATATTGGTAGTGACTTCATTGACCCAAAAAGATTCGGTCTGGCGTGGTAAATTAAAAACATTGAATAATTGCGCCATTACTAAGGTATAAAAAGCCATATTATTTATAATTTTTTCTGATAAATTCAACACAAAATGGGTATACATAACTATACCTATAACTGCTACACTTACGCACATTCCAAATAACACAATTGAATTCCAGTCCATTTTACTGATGATAGGTGCCTTGGGGTCTTTTGGAGCTCTTTCCATTATGTCATTTTCTCCTTTTCCAAGACCTAGCGCCAATGCGGGAAAAACATCGGTTATTAAATTGAGAAACAAAATTTGCATTGGTAGCAAAGGTGATGGTAAATTGGAAAATGCCGCTATACCAACAGAAAGAATCTCTGCCAGATTACAAGAAAGAAGATAAACCACAAACTGTCTAATATTTTCAAGAATTACCCTACCTTGTTTTATGGCCATTTCTATGGCTGTAAACTTATCGTTTTTTAAAATTACATCTGCTGCCTCTCTAGCTGCTTCTGTACCTCGAATGCCCATTGCTATGCCAATATCAGCTTTTTTTAACGCCGGTACATCGTTGATTCCATCACCGATCATACCTACAATATGGTTGTTTTTTTGGTAGAATTCAACAAGATCTAATTTCTGCTTTGGCGAAACACGGGCAAAGACCGAAGCTTTAGAAATTTTTTCAAATAATGTTGGATCTATATTCTCTATGAATTTAAGATTTTGGGCTATTAATACCTCATCTGGATCAGCATCCCTTTTCAACAAACCAATTTCCTCTGCAATTTTTTTTGAGGTACCAGGATGGTCACCAGTAGCCATAACCACTTTTATTCCAGCTTTTTTATAAACATCGATAGTCGCCATAACGTCGCTACGTGCCGGATCAAGAAAACCGATTACTCCTAAAAAAACTAATCGGTCAACTATAGTTTCTGAGGTCGGTAGCTCATTCATTTCTTTAAAGGCAAAGGCCAAAGTACGTAGACCATGGTCGGCAAGAGTATTCACTTTAGTATGCCATTCACTTTTCGTTTTAAAAGGTGTAATTTCTTTTTCATCCATTATATAATCGCAATGAGGTATAAGAGCTTCAAATGCTCCTTTTGCGTATACTCTAATAATCTTACCATTTTTATGTGCTGTCGCCATAAATTTTCTGGTCGCATCAAAAGGTAATTCCAATTCTTCTGGATTAGCATTTTTTATAACTACAGAGTCATAGCCTAAGTACATAACAAATTCTAGTAATGCCTGTTCAATTGAGTCTCCTTGACCCTCAATTGCAGTACCCAGATTTTCATTATTACACAGAACACTAGCCAAAATTATATTTTTAAAAATAGGCTGTTCTCTGATTGCCATCGAAACATCGGTCATAAAAACATCATCCAAAAATTTGTCGCCAAAAAGAATGGTATGTACTTTCATACGATCTTCTGTTAGGGTACCAGTTTTATCTGTACAGATAATATCTGTAGCTCCAAGGGTTTGTACAGCTTCCATTTTTTTAATAATAACCTGCCTTTTAGATAATCTCAACATACCTTGTGCCAAGGCAATGGTAGCAACAATGGGTAAACCTTCTGGTATTGCCGCTACCCCTAACGCCACACCGGTTTCAATCATTAATAAAATATCTTTTCCCCTAAAATAACCTGCAACAATAACCACGAGTGCAAAAAATAAAGTGAGCCAAATGAGCCATTTGCTTAAATCATTTAGCTTTTTATCTAATGGAGTATGTTCTTGCGATGCATCAATACCTAGTTGTTGTATATGACCTAATTGGGTAAATTTTGCCGTAGAGGTAACAATTGCCTTTCCAAACCCAGAAGTTACCATGGTACCTCTAAAGACCATATTGTATTGATCTGTAATTGGCGAATCTCCCTTTAATACCTTAACAACTTTACGTATTGGTACGCTCTCGCCAGTTAATGCAGATTCTTTGACCAATAGATTATCAATTGTAATTAAACGGGCATCGGCAGGAACAATGTCACCTGTTCGCAATAAAATAATATCACCGGGCACTATCTCCATCCCTTTAATATGAACCCTTTTTCCTGATCTTATAGCATGTATTTTAGATTGACCCATTTTACGAAGTGCTTCTAAAGATCGTATTGCTCTTAGTTCCATAAAAAAACCAATACCTGCTGAAATTATAATAACAACAAGAATAGCAAAACCTTCTATAACATCACTAAAAATGAAGGCTAGAATTGCTGCAGCTATAAGGATATACAGAATAGGATTTAAAAACTGATCAACTAGTATACGCCATCTTTTTTTAGGAGCATCTTTTGGAATTTGGTTTGGGCCATATTTGTTCAAAAGATTTTGAATCTGTTGTTCTTCAAGTCCAGATTGAGCATTGCTTTCTAAAATAGTTACAACCTTTTCAATAGACAGAGCAAACGGTTTTTGGACCATTAGTTTATTTTTATAAATGAAATCAGTTGATTATAAATTATAATACCCTCTAAACCTTATCTACTAACTTAAAAGTTAAATAGGTTAAGGTTTGAAGGGTATTAAATGTGGGGTTAAAATTGTCTTTAAGACAATTTCTAAGCAATAAGTACCTTTTTAGGCGGTAGTTTTTTCGCTTCTTCTTTTTTTGCTAGGTTGAAGCTTAAAATACCATCATTATACTTTGCTTTAATAGCTTCTTGTTTAATACTATCGGGTAGTTGCAATGACCGCTCAAAAGCATTATAACTAAACTCTCTACGCGTGTAATTATCATCTGTTTCTTCTTCTGAAGTAGACTTTTCAGCCTTAATGTTCAAACACCCGTCTTCAATGGTTACCTCAAAATCTTTTTTGCTAAAGCCCGGAGCAGCAAGTTCAATTTCAAAATTATCATCGGTTTCTTTAATGTTTAAAGCAGGCTCTGATCTCTTGCCGTTCCAAAAATTTTCTGGCATCATATTTCTTACCCATTGGCGATTATCAAAAAAATCGTCCATGTCAAAAAAATCTTGTGTAATCAAGTTCCCGAAAGGTCTTCTTTTAAATTTTACTAGTGACATATTAATTTGTTTTAAGGTTATACATTAAATTATATACCAAAAATACACTCAACTTTAAGCGTTCAAAATGATGTAGGTCAGTCAGTATATTTTTTTACAGTTACTTTTTAAACCTATCTCATAATTAGTAGAAGATAATTTATAGCACACATGTTCTTAACATTAAACCTTACTATAAAAGAAAAGTAAATTTTAAAGTTCATTATAGCTTACAACAATTACCTCTATGATAAATATCATTTACACAACCCTATAATTTCTATAGTTTAGGCTAACAAATACCTGTTTAAAATATCACAAATAGCAAGAAATTAATAGTTTAGAAACACCTATGTGGAAATTTAAAAATTTTAATATCGCAGACTGGTTTTCATTTTATAGGGTAGCTGCAATACCTTTTTTAATAGTCCTTTTATGGTACAGTGAAAGAAAACTATTTACATGGTTTCTTCTAATAAGTTATAGTACCGATGCTATTGATGGGTATTTAGCCAGAAAACTAAAAATTACGAGCGAGAGAGGTTCGCAATTAGATTCGATAGGAGATCAATTAACCTTTATTATGGGTCTAATTGGCCTTTTAGTCTTTGAAGTTAACTTCATTAAAGAGAATGTGGTTTTGATATCAATAGCTCTTATACCTTATGTACTTCAAATGGCTATTGCATTCGTAAAATATGGTAAGGCAACTGCGTTTCATACTTATTTAGCAAAAATATCTGCTGTTATACAAGCTGTATTTATTATTTGGTTTTTATTTTTTGGTCCCGTTTACTGGCTATTCTATTGTATGATCGTTATCGGACTTTTAGAAACCATTGAAGAAATTACTCTCATTTTTATGTACGATACTTGGGTGGCAGATGTAAAAAGTTTTCTTTTTGCTTTAAATGACAAAAGAAGATTAAAAGACCTAAACAATAAACTATAGCATGCGATCTTATTCTTTATTTTCTATTGTTCTTTTATGTTTGGTCATATTAGGCATTGATATTTTAGCATTCTATTGGTTGCTTTCAATAACAAGACCAATTGAATCGGTAAGTTTGAAAACCCTTATATATATTCTTTTCTGGATTTTTACCATTGGTTTAATTACCGCTATTCTACTTCTAAAAATAAAACTAGACCTAGTTTCTCCAGAACGTCAACAATTAATAATATCAAAATTATATGGTTTAACGGTTTCTTCATTCATACCCAAACTAATTTTCGTAATCGTTATTAGTCTACTCTACTTTTCTAATTTTATGTTTTCTCAAGAAACCTCATTAATTGTTATACCTGTTATAGGTCTTTTTTCAGGATTTCTACCTTTTTTCATTATCCTTTATGCCATTTTTAGTGCGGTATACCGTTTTAAGGTCCATCATATCAATTTAAAATTAGAAACCTTACCTCAGCAGTTTAATGGTGTACGCATAGTTCACATATCTGATCTTCATTTAGGTAGTTTTAATTACAAGTATCATATTTTAGAACGTGCCATTAAAAAAATAAATGACCTTCATCCAGATTTAATTTTCTTTACAGGAGATTTAGTAAATAATTTTTCTTGGGAACTTAGAGGGTGGGACACGGTACTAAAAAAACTAAAGGCTAAAGATGGAAAATTTGCTGTGTTAGGAAATCACGATTATGGCGATTATAGTCAATGGGCATCGCCAAAAGAGAAGCAAGCAAATTTTAATGAGATACAGCAATTTTATAAAAAAACAGACTTTACACTTTTACGAAACGAAGCAAAATTCATAGAAAAAACTAATACCTCTTTATCTATTATTGGTGTTGAAAATTGGGGCAATCCAGAATTTAAAAAATATGGAGATCTGGAAAAGGCATTGGAAAACGTAGAAGTTTCCAACTTCAAAATACTACTTTCTCATGACCCTACCCATTGGTCAGAAGAAGTTGCCCACCACACCAATATTGCCTTAACATTATCAGGACATACTCATGGTATGCAAGCAGGAATCAACTTTAGAACAAAAAAGTGGAGCCCTATTAAGTATAAGTACAAACATTGGGCAGGTTTGTACAAAGAAAATAATCAATATCTATATGTAACTCGTGGATTGGGATGGATGGGTTTTCCTGGTAGGTTGGGTATGAGACCCGAAATAACCCTTATCGAATTATATCAAAAGTGATAGTTCGTGCCATCTTTTTTTATCAACGAGAATGATTATACAGAAAAGAATTCTTTTACTAGTTTGAAACTTAAAAAAGTTAATTTCAAAAATAATATTTCACAGTCTTATCTAAATCAAGCCATACTCAATTTCATGCCGATAAATTTCTATAAAAAAATTAAGGTGTTCTTTTAGCCATATCAAGCCAATAACTAATACCCGCAGTAAAATAGAATGTGCTTTCTAAATCTTCAGAAATAACTGAATCTTCGGTTGTAATAGTAGCACTACTTTGAGGTATTGCTAGAATTGGATTCAATGAAAAAATGAATTGCTTATGATAATATTGTAGTGGAAGGCTAAGTTCTAAATTTAAAATATTGAATTTAGTCGCTTCTGAGATTTCAACCGTAGTTGCTGAATTTAAATTTGTTGCTCCCATACCTTGACCAGAGCCTCTACGATTACCCAACCTGCTTGTATTATAATACACCTCATAAAAGTTTTGAGATCCTGCATAAAGGCTTATTGTAGGATTTATTAAAAAATTACGATCATCGGCGTAAAAAATACGGTTAACCATTAGCCCAGTAAAAAAGTCAGTCGTATCGCCATCATTAAAAAAGATATTGGTCATAACAGTTGCTTCAAGTAATTTCAGATTATAACTTAAAAATCCAGAAATATCGCCCAGCACCGCTGATTTTACATTATAACTTTCTTTATTAAAAAAATATGCGGTAGCAGAAATTCTTCCACTTAATTGAAGGTCACTAAAAGTATATCCTAAACTGGGCATAAATAGGTCAACTCTATTATCTTCTGACCCAACTAAATAAGATGCTGAAATATCAACAAAGAAGCCAGATGCATCATAATAACCTATAGAAGGATATATATACGGTGCCGCTATTGAATCTCTCCTTCCCATAAATACAGCATCGTTGATATAGCTAATATCCATCAAAAAAAATGATTCAATATCGTTAGAGATTTCCTCAGCCAATTCTCTATTATTCTGAGCTATTAAAATTATGGGCAAACCATAGAACAACAAAAAAGAGAGAATTTTAACGTTCATGATAAATTAGTGTTAGTGTATTAAAATGTCTTTATTGACCTGAATTTTTACCCTTCTTTATGGTCTTAGGTTTCTTTACGCCAGATTTAATCGTATTTCTATTGATCATCTTATTTTTTTGAACCATCATTTTACGATGTTGATAAAGATTTTTGAACATGGCACCGTTCATATTCAAACATTCCCCTTCTTTAAGGCGCAGTTGTTCTCGCTTTTCATTTTGATAAGATCCATCTGGGTTTACTATGATACCGTCACCAAGATTTATTTGATTTTGAATTCGATTTTGTTCCCTGTTTCTTATTTGATAGGTTTCACCATCAATATTCATTATTTGATATCTATTTTGGTTACGCTCGTTAATCTGATCTTGATTTAACCCCGTATTTTCTCGCTTAACCTTATATCTATATTGGTATTCATTTCTATACTTGATACCATCATTATCTAGGCATTCACCATTTTTTAAAACTAATCTCTCGCGGTCTTTAGTTAAATACGAACCGTCTGGGTTGACCACTGTACCATCATTTAAAATGATAGGTTCTTGCAAACGAATTTGATCACGATCTCGAATTTGAAGTACATCGCCATCTACCATCATGAGCCGGTCTTGATCACGATCTTGTACTTGATCCTGGGCAATGATAATACTTGTTCCCAACATTGTAAATAATAGTAATAAGGATAAATTTTTCATAGTTATAGCTTTATTAAATTCTTAACAAATGTATTTTATCAAACAAAACATCGAAATGATTTAGGTCATTATAGTTCAATTAAATATAAAAATACAACTGTGTTTTACAGCCTATAATTTGCTTGATAAAACTGTATAGCTGTCCCTTAAAAATTTATATTTAAGTTTAGAAACAACATAACTATACCTCTTTTCCTCTAAGCATTTTGTGCCAATATAGATATGGAAGTATATATTTTTTAAGAATCCAAAGTCGCCAATGTTCTTTTGAAGAATCTCTAATGAGCATTCGCTTTAACTTAGGATCTGGAGTAAATTTTTTCGTATAATCAAATTCAGCCAATACCATTTTGCCATAACCTGTAACAAAAGGGCATGAAGAATACCCATCATATTTTTTAGAGCTTAATTTGCCATTACCTATCAACGACAACATATTTTGTACCACGACCGGGGCCTGTTTGCGTATTGCTGCACCGGTTTTAGATGTAGGCACATTGGTTACATCGCCTAAACCGAAAATATTCTTATACTTAGTATGCTGTAAGGAATATTGATTAACATCCATCCATCCAAAAGAATCTGCAAGTGGTGAATTTATTATAAAATCTGGAGCCGTATTTGGTGGTACAAGGTGTAACATGTTGTATTTTATACCTACTAAACCATTCTCTTTTAAAATATCTAGCGTTATCGGATTATGCTCTTTAGATTGCGGACTTACCAAAAACCAAGCTATTTGTTTCTTACTTTCTATTTTTTTTAATTCGTAAGAAAATTTAATATTAATACCTTTTTCATCTATTACTTTCATTAAAGTTTTGGCTATTTCAGGGACCGAAAATATAGCATCGCCCGAGGTTGCAAAAACAACTTTAGTCTTTTTCTTAACACCCATTTTTTTAAAATGGTCATCGGCCAAGTACATAATCTTTTGTGGTGCGCCACCACATTTGTAGGGCTTAGGTGGTTGTGTAAACAATGCTGTACCACCTTTAAAGTTTTTTATAACTTGCCAGGTATGGTTCGGGTTGGTATAGTTACTACATACTACCCCTTTATCAATAGCCTCTGATAAACCTTCTACTAAACTGGTATCTAGTTTAAGACCGGGTGCAACAATTAAATATTCATAAACCAATTTTCGGTTAGATTTTAAACCAAGACTATTGTTCTCTGGATCAATATAGTTGACATTGTCTTTAATCCAATCTGCATTGGTCGGAATAACTTTTGCCATTGGTCTTTTAGTATTATTATAATCATAAGTGCCTGCACCAACCAAAGTCCAGGCGGGTTGGTACCAATGATCTTCAGATGGTTCTATAATACCTACCTGTAACTTGGGGTTTTTACGTAATAAGCTACTAGCTGTCATTAAACCGGCCGTGCCACCCCCGATAATCAATATTTGGTACCTTGTTTTCATTTTGCTTGATTTTAAATTAAAGCATTGTAGTAGGTTCACGATAGTCGGATAATTTAAATTTACCCAGCTCTTTGATTGCTTTTAGACCGCCTTTAACATCTATTAAATTAGTATACCCCAATGATTTTAGAATTGACACAAAAACCATTGAACGATATCCGCTTCGACAATGAACATAGTATGTTTTGTTCTTATTTATTTTGGTCATACTATCATTTAAATAGTCAAGTGGAGCATTAATGGCTCCCTCAATATGTTCACTATTGTATTCACTTGCTCTACGTACATCTAATATATTTAAATCGGCATCTATCATTTTATGTGCAAGTGCTTTCACCTCTATAGTTGGTATGGTCTCTATTTTTTTACCGGCATTTTTCCAAGCATTAATACCGCCTTTTAAATATCCTAAGGTGTTATCAAAACCTATTCTAGCCAAGCGAGTAACCACCTCTTCTTCCCTACCCTTTTCGGCAACTATCAATATTGGCTTTTTAACATCTACAATAGTTGTTCCTACCCAATTGGCAAAACTTCCGTCAATACCGATATTGTAAGAATCTGGAATATATTCTTTGGCAAAAACCTGAGCTTCTCTAGTATCTATAACAATTGCTGATTCTTCTTTTAATAATGATTCAAATTCATCGACTTTTAATGATTTAGTCCCTTTTTTGACAACTTCATCAATACTTTCGTACCCCTGTATATTCAACATCACATTCTGAGGAAAATAACCTGGGGGCGGTGTTAAACCAGTGAGAATGGCATCAATAAAATCTTCTTTGCTCATATCTTCTCTTAACGCATAATTGGTCTTTTTTTGATGACCTAAAGTATCGGTAGTTTCATTGCTCATCATTTTACCACAAGCACTACCGGCACCATGACCCGGATATACGATTATATCATCTGGTAAGGGCATAATTTTAGTACGTAACGAATCGTACAAGTGCCCTGCCAATTTTTCTTGGGTCAGCTCAGCTATGACCTTTTGCGCTAAATCTGGTCTACCAACATCACCAATGAACAATGTGTCTCCGGTAAAAAGAGATGTTTCTTTGCCGTTTTCATCAATTAACAAATAACAACTACTCTCCATAGTATGACCAGGAGTATGTATTAATCTAATTTTTGAATTACCCAATTTAAATTCTTCCCCATCTTTACCAACAATAATATTATAGGTCGTTTTCATACTTGTTGGACCATAAACGATATCTGCACCTGTTTTCTTTGCCAAATCAATATGACCTGAAACGAAATCTGCGTGAAAGTGAGTTTCAAAAACATATTTAATTTTTGCGTTGCGCTCTTTTGCCAATTTTATATAAGGTTCAACTTCACGTAATGGGTCTATAATTGCAGCTTCGCCGTTACTTTCTATATAATATGCACCTTGCGCCAAACAGCCTGTATAAATTTGTTCTACTTTCATGATTTATAGTAGTTTTAGTTAACATTAAATAGAGTTTAAAAAACTTGTAAACCCTAAAATATTCTAGAATACAAAGCTGAAAAACCGTATTTTAAAACGAAATGACCTACGTCAGTAATACTAAAATCAAAAAAATAGTGTGGTTGAAAATTCTAGTATTGCGTTGTAAAAATTATCATAGAGATGCTTTTAGAAGAGGTTTCTTAACACGATTAATAGATGCAATAAGTATTGGAATTTTCGAATTACACTAACCCAAAATCTAAATAATAAAAAGAAGAAGAAAACTATAATCAGAAGTAATCTATTAATTTTAAATACTTTTTAAAAGAATAAACTCGCTAATATTAGACCTGTCTATAGCACCAATGATTTCACCATTTTCGGTAACCGGAAAGAAATTTTTCTTTTCTTTTTGCATACGTTCCAAAACCTCTGTAATTGGAGTGTTTGCGTCAATAAAACCAACTGACTTATCTAGAATATCACCCACTAAAAGAGATCTTGATTGTGCATTTTCAATAATTTTTTTCTGATATAGCACACCTTCTATTCGTTGATTATCGAAAACCACAAAATCCTTTTCAGAACTAGTTAAAACCAGTTCTATGACCTCTTCGAGTGTTGTAGTCAAATTCAATAAAGTAATATTGGTAAGCGTAGCTTCTTTTGCAATATGCCCCTCTAAAATAGAATACTGCTTTACCATTTGATTTTCACCGTAGGCCCCGAAAAAAATAAAAAAAGCAATCAATACTAAAAACGGATTAAATAATAAGCCAACAATAAAAAATAAAATGGCCAACCCCTGTGCAATACCCGAAGCTATATTAGTAGCTTCTAAACGACTTAATCTAAAAGATAAAAGCGCTCTGAGTACGCGACCGCCATCCATTGGAAAAGCAGGTATTAAATTAAAGATTACCAACATTAGGTTTGCAATGAATAGGTAAAACAATAAATTTTGAAACGTAGGTTCATAAAGCTGTTCATCAATTAGAACAGTATCAAAGTTAAAGTAGCTTCGTAAAGGAATTACCAGAGCCAATATGAGAGTAATGATTATGTTGACAGTTGGTCCTGCTAAGGCAATTAACAATTCTTGTTTAGGTTTTTTTGGTATTTCATCTAAGGTTGCCACACCACCTATAGGTAATAAAATAATAGAATTTGTTTTTATATTAAATTTTCTGGCCATAAGGGCATGGCCTAGTTCATGGAGCACTACACAAGCCATAAGGACCAAAATTAAACCTTGACTTATAATAACTTTTTCAAGGTTGCCGCTATTTTCAAACTCTACCAATCCAATCCATATGAGCAACAAGGCGAACGTCCAATGTATCTCAATTTTTATACCTAAAATCTTACCTAATTCCAAGAACCCCTTCATACAAAAAATTTAAATGAATTTATTTCGTAAGCATTTGTTTAACAATGACTTTAGTCATTTGCAAAATTTTATCTAACTATTACATTTGGTTCTATCATAGCAATAAAAAAGACTAAAGATGAAAAAGATAATTACCCTTACCGTCAATCCCGCCATTGATAAAAGTACTACAGTGGCAGGTATAAAGCCGAATAGTAAACTGCGCTGTGCCGCACCGATTTTTGAAGCTGGTGGTGGTGGCATTAACATTTCTCGTGTTATCAACGAACTAGGAGGTACATCGTTCTGTATGTATATGGCAGGTGGACCAACAGGAACCCAAATGCATGAATTACTAGTTGATTTAGAAATTGAACAACAGGTAATACCAATTGCAGGTTGGTTGCGTGAAAATCTATCAGTAACAGATACAACGAACAACCAACAGTTTAGATTTGGCATGCCCGGTCCTTTTGTGAACGAGTACGAATGGAAAAATTCATTAAGGCAAGTAGAGTCAATAATTGCACCTGGTGATTTTTTGATAGCCAGCGGTAGTCTTTGTCCAGGTATGCCAAAAGATTATTTTGCCAAAGTCTCAAAAATAGCCCAAAATGAAAAAGCAAAATTTATTCTTGACACCTCAGGTGAAGCGCTTATAAATGGTGCGCAAGCAGGCACTTATTTATTAAAACCAAATTTAGGGGAACTGGCAACGCTTTGCGGCGTAAAGAGTATTTCTTTTTTAGATGTAGAAGAAGTCGCCAAAGAATTTATTAGAAATAATACTTGTGAGATATTGGTAATCTCATTAGGCTCGCAAGGTGCTATTATGGTCACCAATGAAGAAGTCGAATATATTGCGGCCCCTATAGTGCATCAAAAAAGTACCATTGGTGCAGGAGATAGTATGGTTGCAGGTATGGTCTATGCCCTGGCACAAGGCAAACCTTTTACCGAAGTGGTAAAATTCGGTGTAGCCTGTGGCACAGCCGCTACAATGACAGAAGGTACACAGCTGTGCAAAAAAAATGATGTGCAAGAATTGAATTCATGGATCATGGCGAATACAAGCACAAAGAAAGATTTAAGCGTAAATGCTTAAGACTACAAAACCTTTGAAATATCATATTATGGATTATTATTTTTTAACGCAATTAAAGAATTCAACATTTGCCAATGCACTACTAAAAACTAAAGAGGCTCTGCAAAAAGAAGGTTTCGGTGTGCTTACTGAAATAGATATGAAAGCCACACTTAAAAATAAATTAGATGTAGACTTTCATAATTATAAAATATTAGGCGCATGTAACCCTTCTTTGGCTTATGAGGCATTAAATGCAGAAGACAAAATTGGAACCATGCTACCTTGTAATGTTATTTTACAAGAAAAAGAGCAGAACTTTATAGAGATTGCCGCAGTAGACCCAGCGGCGTCTATGAAAGCCGTAAATAACGAAGCATTAATAAAAATAGCCGAAACCGTACGCGAAAAACTCAAGAAAGTAATAGAGAATATTTCTGTATGATAAATCTAAGTTCAAATGCTCGACAGATACTAAAAGCTCGTTATTTACGCAACACAGATGTAACCGAAACACCTAATGATCTTTTCAAAAGAGTTGCTAGACATATAGCGAGTGTTGAAAATGAGAACAAAGATTTATGGTTTGATAGATTCTATAAGGTAATGCGTAATCTTGAATTTCTACCTAATAGTCCTACACTTATGAACGCAGGTTTACCAAATGGTCAGCTAAGCGCTTGTTTTGTACTCCCAGTTGAAGATAATCTTAATGCCATATTCACCACTCTTAAAAATGCTGCTTTAATTCATCATAATGGTGGTGGTACAGGCTATAATTTTTCAAAAATTAGACCTAAAGATGATTTAATATCTTCATCGGAAGGTTCTTCCGCCGGTCCTGTTTCTTTTATGAAAATATATGATACTGCAACCGAATATGTTATACAAGCAGGTAAACGACGTGGCGCAAATATGGGCATCTTAAATATAAATCATTCTGATATTGAAGAATTTATTTCCTCCAAATCTGATTTACATAGTTTACAGAACTTCAATATTTCAGTAGGTATAACCAATGATTTTATGTACGCCCTTGAAAAAGACAAAGATTGGCAATTGGTCAACCCACGCACAAATAAGGTTTCAAAAACCTTGAGTGCCAAAAAACTCTGGGACTCAATTATAGAACAAGCTTTAAAGACAGGCGATCCAGGACTTATTTTTTTAGATACTATTAATCAAAACAATCCACTAAATAAACTAGGTAAAATACAAAGTACCAACCCCTGCGGAGAAGTACCGTTATTCAATTACGAGAGTTGCAATCTTGGCTCTATCAACTTAAAAAAAATGGTAGTACAGAATTCAACCAATATTGAAATAGATTGGAAAAAGCTTGAAAGAACCATTACCACTGCTATTCGGTTTTTAGATAACGTCATAAGTTGTAATTACTTTGTATTATCACAGATTCAAGAAATAACGCTCGCTAATAGAAAAATAGGGTTGGGCGTTATGGGGTGGGCAGAACTTTTGATTATGCTCGAGATACCTTATGCTTCTAATAAAGCAGTAGAACTTGCCGAAACTGTTATGAAGTTTATTCATGAAAAAAGTTATAATGCCTCACAATTATTAGCAAAGAAAAAAGGCTGTTTTCCTTCATGGAAACAAAGTAGTTTTTCCCCTCATATGCTTTTGCGCAATGCCACGTGCAATAGTATAGCCCCAACAGGTAGTATCTCGATAATTGCCGATACCTCTTACGCTATTGAACCGCTTTATGCACTTGCGTTCAAGAGAACTGGTATATTAGAGAATAATACTCAAATGGAGATAAATGCAACATTCGTTGACAAAATGAAATCTTTGGGGTTATGGTCAGAACAACTGCGTTCTGAAATTATAGAAAAGGGTAGTATTCAACATGTAAAAGAAATACCAACATACCTAAAAAACCTTTTTAAAATAAGTCTAGAAATTTCATGGAAGCATCATTTATTACATCAAAGAGCTTTTCAAAGATATACCGATAATGCTGTATCAAAAACGATAAACTTACCGAATACTACCACGTTTGAAGAAGTATCTGAAATCTACAAAACTGCTTGGAAGTATAAATTGAAAGGAATTACTATTTACCGTAACGGTAGCAAAGACAATCAAATTTTACAATTATGCGGATTCAATAAGGAAGATGTATGCAGTTAAATAAAGTAATACCCAAGAACGAGTGTGATACTATTCAAAAAATACCGAAACAATTTCTTTTGGTAATCACTTTTCTAATATCCTTTCATGTAATAAATGCTCAACATAATTTCAGCAGTGAATTTTATAAAAAAGGCGGAAAAATTTTCTCATTAGGGTTTGAGCACGTATCTGGTTTTAATACTTCTTTAGAATGTTATTCTCTACGGGCCGGTTACGGTTCAATGCTATTAAAAAATTTGACAGTTTTTAGTTTTTTAGACCTCTCAACAACCAATGGTTTTCAAGTAATAGGATCAGATGAAAATTTACTAAAAACTAGACAAAAAAGTTTTGGGCTTGGCACTTCTTTTCTTCTGAGGTGGTATCTTTTACATTCAGGAAAAATAAAGATGTTTATTGATGTGGGCGGTGGTATACTCTATACGTTTGAAAGATTTCCTTACCAGGGTACCAAACTTAATTTTACAGCAAGACCAGGTGTTGGTATAGCAATGCATTTTGACGATAATAAACAAATAGTTTTCGGAATAAACAGATTTCATTTGTCTAATGGTCTCGGTTATAATCACCCAAGTAACCCAGCTTTTGATGGCTTAGGCTTATTCGCCTCGATAGTTATAAGAAAAAAATAACCTGCCTGACCAAAATCATTTAATAAACTATTTAATGAAACTAACTTATTGGTTGTTAAAGTAATAACGTAAAAATAAAGAAATGAAACCATCAATTAATATTTGTCAAAGTTGTGGAATGCCTATGTATCATTTAATTGATTTCGGCACGAATAAAGATAGCACTGTTAACACGGACTACTGCCGATTTTGTTTTGTAAAAGGTAAATTTGTAGATCATGGTATTACACTTGATCAAAAAATAGAACAGAATATCGCATTTGAAGAAAAAAGAGGAATGCGAAGAGAAGATGCCACTATTTTGGCACACAGCAAACTACCAAATCTGAGAAGATGGAAAGGTCTTAAACCTGTTGAAGAGTGAGAATATAACGGCACTATTTTTTATCTTTTACATCTTTATAGGTGATCAATAAATCGATAACCTATAATTTATAGTTTCAATTACGATTCTATTCTATTTTACAACTGTTAGGGTCTTAGGTATTCTTTATACCGTTTCAACCCTTCGTCGACCATTTGAATTGCTGCAGAACTAGTCATGGTAGCTCCAGATATTCCGTCAATAATTACACCGTCATCAATTCTACTATCCAAGTTTTTTTGCATCATAAACGTATCATCTTCTAAATTTATAACTGTACCAATAAATTCATCTTCAAAAGTAGAATGAGTCATTGCTGCCCCATACCCATCGCTTTCAGCAAAATGGTCAAATGCTATATTTTTAATTTCCAATGTATTTATATCTAACAAAACTATGGCCCAAATAGGACCACCAAAACCTAGACCTTGTACGGGCAAAATTACATTGTTAGTATTCTTAACTTCAAAAATTGGAAAAGAGGTTGCCTTTTCCCGCTTAGTCATTTTCTTATAAAGTAGTACCGATTGTGTCATGTCAATACTGGTAACAACATTATTTAAATCTATCTTTTTAAAATTAAAAACATCATCAACTGTTAAGGAGTCTGAAAAAGCAATACTAATAAATTCGCCCAAATCATTTATTTCGGAAGGAACAGGCGTAATTTCTTTTTCTTGTGTGACACTAGTATTGTCTATTTGTTTTATAGCCGGTGTTCGATCTTTACAATTAAGTAAGAGAAAGCCAAGCAACAGCATAATTATTTTAGTTTTCATATGTCTCAACTTATCATTGTTATCTTCTATCGGTCGGAAGTTATTCACATACATTCAAATAATTACTGATGATATAATTTGAAATGTATAGTGGTCAATATATTCTTGTTTACTTGTATTCTATTTTACGAATTTCCCAGCCATCACCTTCAATATGTAAAGCTACCAAGTCACCTACTAAACGCTTTGCCATAATTGGTGGTAATTTATATCTTCTTTTGGTCATTTGAATATTGTGTCGTCTTTCAAAATATTCTTCAATATGACCAGAGGTATCCACCAATACATCAAAGAATTTTAAATCATAAATCTTTAGTTTAAATTCATTCTCACCCTTATATGCCTTATCAAATAAGACACCTGTGCTGTAACCATCTTTAAATGGATAAATATTTAAAAATTGTGGTTCTATAATAACTTTTCCATCTGTATCAATGAAACCAACAACGGTAATACCGTCCTCTACAGTTTTACTTATTAAGCATCTACCTTCTTTAAACATAGGATATCGTACACCAGACAAATCTAGTTTAGATGTATCCGCATTTTTATCCCAATAAATATCATCCCTAAAAGGTATTACCAAATCTCCCTTATCATTTATAAAGCCCCACTGTTCTCCTCTTCTTATAGCTGCAAAACCTTCACTAAAAGGGGCAATTTCATCAATATCCTTTAAATCTTGTGCGCATATCGTAACCGGTAAGAAAAAAATTACTAGAAAAAATGTTATTATAAAATATTTCATGATAATTGGGTTTTATGATATTACAAAAATATTCCGCTACAGTGTATTTAAAAATGATGCTGGTCATGTGAACATCGTTTTTGTCTTCAATTGTACCAATGTAATTGAGTATAGGATGACTTACATCATTTTAATATGCTAATTAACATTCTAGTTTTATGTACAAATTTTAAACTAAAATGATGAAAACAACAGGCTATATAATACTGGTTGTTCTATTGACCTCTTGCTCTTCAACAAGGTTTATAGATAGTTGGAAAAACAAGGAAATTACGGTCTTCAAACCCGAAAAAATGTTGGTTATTGGTATAACGAATAACTTAACGGCTCGTAAAATTTTTGAGGAGAAAATGAAAAATGCCCTTTATCTTAGAGGTATAAATGCGATTGAAAGTAGAAAAGAAATCAGCATTACATTTACCGATTCACAAAAAAATCTTTCAGAAATAGACTCCCTTAAAAAAGAACTGTTAAACAAGGGCTATGACGCTATTGCAATTACCGCAGTAGTTGGTATAGATGACAAACAGGATTATAGTTCTGGCTATTATACAATTGGTAATAATTGGTATCGATTTGGTCGTTACTATTATCGCTTTCAAAATGTATACTACACACCTGAATACTACTCAAATTATAAAATTTTTCATATCGAAACTTCCATTTACAATTTAAAGACCAGTGATGACGAATCATTAGTTTGGGTGGGTACATTTAATATTGTTGATCCAAATAACATAACTTCTACTATTGAAGACTACGTTAAAAGAATAATATTACAATTGGAAAAAGAAGGTGTTATAAAATAATTAATTACCCTATTCTATTTCCAATAAAAAGAATTCATTGATTATTAAAATATCTTATGCTTCATTTGGCAGTAAATGATAAATTAGAGACCTATCTAAATAGGTAGTAAACTAAAAAAATAAGATATTAGCATACTATTAATGTGTACTAATTTACTACTACTGCCAATTTGATATTACTTTTAAAACATCATATTTAAGTAAATCATACTTTTTAAATCTTTAGGCAAATTGTCTCTCAAATCTTCCATTTCACCCAAAGAAATATATTTTCTAAGATAAATAAAGGTTGTGTCTACATAGCGTTCAGCTACATCGTTGTTGTATTCAAAATCATTAGTTGCTGCCGGATAATCATGAGAACGAACCAAATCTAAGAAATCTTCCATCTTTTTTATTTTGGGTTTATTCTTCTTAACCGCCCACCCATTCACATAGACCGCTTTTACAAACATTGGTAATTGAGATATAAACTGTAATGACTCTTCCGTTGGTATTATATCTCTAAGTGCATGCATAATTGCCGTAAAAATTCTACCTGCTTTATCTGTATCATCAGCCATATTCATTTCTTTGGCGTAGTCCTTTATAAAAGTATTACCCTCTGCTGCATATTTATTAAAATTAAGTGCCATAGTAGTTTGTTTTTATGATGAGGCATAAATTTTAAAATTTTAGTCAGGTACTGAAATGACACAAGTCATTTTAAGAAAAGAACGACATTAATATTTTTGAACATAACCAAAAATAAAATTTTATGACCGTCAATTTCCAATACCTTCATATGCCAGAAAGCAACTCGTTAAGTGAAATAGTAACCCGTAATCTTCAAAAACTTCAACACAAATATCAGTTTATGATTCATGCCGAGGTTTTTTTCAAATTGGGAAACAGTACAGATGGCAATGATAAAATCTGTGAAATACAACTTAGTGCACCAGGACCTAGAATATTTGCAAAATCTAACGAAAACAACTTTGAAAAATCTGCCGCCAATACTTTAAGGGATCTTGACCGTCAATTGAGAAAGCGTAAAGAAAAATTTCAACAGCGTAAAAAAGCTATATAACATGAAAAAAATATTAGTCCCAGTAGATTTTTCCAAGCATTCTGAATATGCTTTACATATTGCAGCGAAAATCGCCAAACAAGTACAGGCAGAAATTATTGTATTGCATATGATGGGTATTTCTGAAGCAATTCTTGCAAAAGATGAAGCCCAAGAATATGAAGAAGCAAAATATTACATGGACCTAGCCAGAAAACGTTTTAAGCCCTTTTTGAACCAAACCTATCTAAAACATTTAAAAGTCAGAGAAATTATTCAAAATTATAAAGATTTTAAAGAGTTGAATACCGTGGCCCAAGAACAGCATATTAATCTTATTGTAATGGGCTCGCATGGTACCAGTGGTCTAGGCGATGTTTTTGTTGGATCCAACACTGAAAAAGTAGTTAGATCATCAGAAGTACCTGTTCTTGTCGTTAAAACACCAAATTCTGATTTTAAAGTTGAAAACATATTATTCGCATGCGATTTTACAGATAGTTCAATTTTAGCCTATAAAAATGTAAGGGAGTTTGCAGCGAGTTTTTCTGCCAAACTAAATCTAATCTACATTAATACGCCATATTACGATTTTAACAGTAATACCGAGATAGAAGAGCGAATATCAAAATTCTTTTATAAATCAAACACTATTGAGCAAGAGGTTACTATTTACAACGATTATAGCGTAGAGCACGGACTAATGAACTATTCTAAAAAGGGCAATTTCGATATTCTGGCCATACCAACAAGAGGCAGAAAACCTTTTACCCATTTTCTTTTAGGTAGTAGAAGCATTGGAGAAGATATAGCCAACCATGCAAATTTACCTGTATTGACCTTGAAATCTAAATAGCTGAAGAACAATATCAAGTAACATATTCGCTAAAACAACGTACTATTTTAATAACAAATCGATTCTTTTTAAAATCTTTTTTTCAGATTTATTTTTCTTCAACAACGAATTGGCAATTGCTCTAGTGGTTTTCTTAATCAATGATTTGATTTTTTTAGTGAAGACCTGTGGATTTTTTTCATAGAATTCTTCAAATTCTTCAAAACACTCATCGCTAGTCTTTTCATATTCTAAAAGCCAATCGAAAACAATTTCAATTTCATCTGCTAAATCAGCACCGCTACTATCTTTAATATCATCAACCTTACGCCAATATTTTTTTACCATTTCTTCAACTTTATCCCATTCTTTTAAATAAACACTGCCATCACATATGGCAACCGCGTAAAATAATTTGCCTAGGCTTTTATAAAGCTCACTCTTAATTTGATATGTATTTTCCATTTTCAGTAGATCACCGTTAAAAATTTTAAAAATAGAATGTACTTGCTAAAACATCAATGATTAAAATCATTGTTATTACCTATTATCAAAAGTATTTTTCATGGAATGAAATGAAAAAGTAAGACCTATGAAAAAAATTTTGATTCCAACAGATTTTTCAAAAAACTCAAAAAATGCCATACGTTATGCACTTGATTTTTTTAAAGAAACTCCTTGCCAGTTTTATTTACTATACGTCAACATTGAGGGTTCTAAATTTACAGAAAAGCCTATTTATGAGTTTGGCACAAATATTCTAGTTGAATTAGAGCCGAAAGCCATAAATAAAAAATTAAAAGACTTAGAAAAGTTTATAATGGCGGTTTCCTCAAAAAAAGAACATCATCATTTTACATCAATTTGCGAACAAGGGTATTTTTTATCTTCGGTTCAACGACATATTGAAGAAAAGAAAATAGAGCTCATAATAATGGGTACTAAAGGCGCTTCTGAAATTAAAGAGTTTTTCATTGGTAGCCGTTCTGGCGATGTAATTACAAATGTAGAATGTGATACACTAGTAGTTCCAGAAAATACAAAGTTCAAAGACTTTGAACAAGTAGTATTACCAATTGATTTTGAAATTACCTATGACGATACCACCTTATTTAAAATTTCAAACTATATAACTTCTAAGAGTACACATATCAATTTATTATATGTTACCAAATCGAAAATTCCACTTTTAGAGGAAATTGAAGTACTTCAAAAACAATTTGCAAAGCGTCTCTCTTTAAAAATACCAAATAATGTCAGCTTTCACAGGGTAGTGTCTAAAAAAATCGAACATGGAATTCAATCATTCTCAGAAAGCCTGAATGCCGATCTTATAATAATGATTTCAAAAGATTATAATCTATTGCAAACATTATTTCTAGATACTACGGTAGAAGAAGTTAGTTTTAAAACAAGCATTCCGCTACTATCGCTTCAAGAATAAACATTCTATATGTTCTTACATGTTTGTAATGACCTATGTCATTGCAATCAAGTAATGAGAGAAATAATTTTAAGTACTCATTAAAAATAGTATGACTACAGTTTTAATTCCGACCGATTTTTCTGTTAATGCAATGCATGCCATAAAATATGCACTTGAACTGTACAAATGTGAGCGTACCAACTTCTATTTTTTACATGCATATGCAGACGAGGTCTACGGTCCATTTAAAAACAACGGAGGTAATTCAATAGAAGAGCAAAAAAAAATAACCCGTACTTATGTAAATAAGACATTGAAAAAATTAGTAACGGATCTCACCAATACTTACCACAACCCAAAACACCATTTCGAATTTATATCATCTTTTGAAGCATTAGTAGATGCCATAAATAATGCTGTCAACGAAATTAATGTTGATATAACTATTATGGGTACCCAGGGTAAAACCGCAAATAAAAAAATAACCTTTGGGAGCCATACCGTACAAGTATTTAAGTATGTTTCAAGTCCTGTTCTGGCTATTCCAGAAAACTATGAATATCAACAACCTAAAAAAATTCTATTTCCTACAGATTATATGCTTCCATATAAACGTAGAGAGCTTAAACTCTTAAATACGTTGGCTGCTGAATTTAAATCGAAAATACATTGTCTTTATATTTCAGATTTTGAAGATTTGAGTCATAGACAAACTGACAACAAGCTGTTTTTACAAGAATCATTACCAGATGCCTTTATATTTCATGAACGTTCACCGATTAAAAATAAGGGTGAGGCCATTATGGAATTCATTCTAAAAAATGACATTAATTTATTGGTAATGGTCAATGCACGACACTCATTTCTTGAAGATATGCTCTATAAATCAACAATAGAAGATATTGGATTAAACCCAAAAATTCCATTTTTGGTCATGCAGAACCTACCAAGATAATATTTAAATACGCAGCTATGAAAAAGATTCTCTTGCCTACCGATTTCTCCAATAACGCGTGGAACGCAATATGCTTTGCCTTAGATTTTTTTAAAAATGAGGAATGTGAATTTCAAATTCTCCATACCTATACCCCTATTTTCTACCGAATAGATTATATAATTGGCGGACCAACTTTTAGCGCTGTTCCTGACAAGGGCGTCGATATTGCTCAAGCAGGTCTAGATAAGATACTTGTAGATATAAAACTAAAATATGATAACACCAAACATACCTTTAAAACCATATCAGCCTTTAATACTCTCACAAACGAAATAAAAGAACTTACCGAAACTAAAAAATTTGATTTTATAGTTATGGGTACACAAGGTGCAACCGGTGCAAAAGAAATTTTTCTGGGAACAAATACGATACATATTATTAGAAAATCTACAATTCCTGTGTTGGCAGTTCCTTCTGGATATGAGTTTAAAGAAATAAAATCTATTGTTTTCCCAACAAATTATAGACAATCATATTCAAAGAAAAATTTGAAGATCCTGCTTGCACTTGCAAATACTCTTAAAGCTCAATTAACCATATTACATATTAAAGAAGAGTATGATTTGAACGATGAACAGAAGATGAATATAAAAGTTCTTGCAGATCATTTTAAAAAGCTTGAGCCAAGTTTTGTTGAGGAAAGAGGAAAATTAATGCCACATGCAATTCATGAATATATTGAAGAAAACAAACCTGATCTATTGGTAATGATGAATAGAAAACATTCTTTTTTGGAAAGGCTTAGAGAAAAATCAAATGTCGACTCTATTGGGTGCCATATTGCAATTCCTTTTATGACAATACCCAATAATCAGCAAGTGCCGGATAAAAATAGAGATGAAAAAAGAGATTCTGTAACGGCATAACTGTTAGAATGTAAATTCGGAAAAAAATACATTTCACCTAAAATAACGATAGAAAAGAATCATAAACTTTTAATCATAATAAAATGTCGCAAGAGGTAGTATTAAGCATTGATATAGGTGGAACCTTTACCAAAGTAGGTCTTGTAAATAGAGAAGGTAAGGTTTTAGATAAAATTGTATTTAAGACCAATGCCCAAAATCCATTCTCAAATTTTATGGAAAAATTAAAGTTAGAGGCAGAAGCATTGATATTTAAATGGAATGACGAAATACAAATACTTTCTATAGGTGTTGGGGCCCCAAATGCCAATTCGTACACGGGGCAAATCGAAAATCCACCAAACTTAAAATGGGGAGGTATTACACCTATAAAAAAAATTATTCAGCAAACATTCGATCTACCAGTTTCGTTAGATAATGATGCAAATGCAGCGGCTCTTGGAGAAATGCTTTATGGAACTGCAAAAGGAATGAAAAATTTTGTAGCGCTAACATTAGGTACGGGTCTTGGAAGCGGAATTATTGTAAACGGTAAACTATTGATTGGAGAACATGGTACTGCAGGTGAAATAGGCCACGTAAATGTTGACCCTGCCGGAAGGATGTGTAATTGTGGATTACAAGGTTGTTTAGAAACGTATGCATCGGTAACCGGTATTAAAAGAACCGTATTTGAATTAATGGCAGATAGGTGTGAAGATTCACCTTTAAGAAAAATAAATTTTGAGGAAATGACGGGAACCGATATTTCTGATGCTGCACTAAAGGGAGATATAATTGCATTAACAGCTTTTGAAAAAACGGGTGAAATTCTAGGAAGCAAAATGGCCGATACCGTTGCCCATTTAGACCCAGAGGCTTTTATACTGTCTGGAGGGTTGAGCAAAGCTGGCGATATTCTTCTAAAGCCGATAAAAAGACATATGCAGAAACGTTTGTTTAATGCATATAAAGGTAAAATCGAGGTACTATTATCGAATGCAACCAGTGCCGAAGCAGTTTTAGGACCAGCAGCTTTAGCATGGTTAGAATTAGACCATTTGACTCATGCATAATAATAATGACAGAACAAATAAGGTTCAATTTCAAATAGATATAAATAACTGCACTCTATGAAAAACATACTGATACCAACAGATTTCTCTGAAAATGCATGGAATGCCCTTATTTATGGAGTATCGTTATTTAATAAAGTTAAGTGTACATTTTACTTGATTCATGTAAATGCTATTAAACCCTATTCAGGTAATGAACCCACCATGTTCATACCTCCAGAAATACTTGAAGAGAGTATTTTAACCGAAAGTAGAAAAAAGCTAAAATCATTACTTGAAAAAATTCAAAAACTACCCTCAAATACTAAGCATGCGTTTCATACAGTAGCCGTCTATGGCTTTTTTACCGATTCTATAAAGCAAGAAGTATTAAATAAAAAAATTGAATTAATCATAATGGGTACTAAAGGAGCTTCTGGTACTAAAGCAGTTTCTATTGGTAGCAATACAGGTAATGTAATTACAAAAGTGCCTTGTGCCGTGCTGGCAATACCAGAAAAAACACAATATCACTACCCAAAGGAGATAGGCTTTCCTACAGATTTTCTAATAGGGTATGATGCTGAAATTATGAAAAAGATTAAAGATATTATCTTACTACATCATTCTGCCATTCGGTTTTTATACGTCGCATCTAAAGGTAACGGGCTAAGTTTAGACCAATTAAAAAATCGCGAATTTTTAAAAGAATATTTTAAAAATATTGCCTTTTCATTTCATATTCTAAAAGAAAAAAAATTAGACATTGCCGTTCAACATTTTGTTGAAAGTTGCAATTTAGATATGATTGTAATGGTCGCAAAAAACTTGAATTTTATACAACGAATTCTGTTTAGACCAAAAGTTGAAAAAATTAGCTATCACACTTCTGTTCCTTTTCTGGTAATACATGAGTAAAGTAAAAATTTACATATTATTATTTTCATTTAACTTAAAAAACCTGTTAAATCATTTAAATGTGTTCATATGCTTTATTCATGATAAACAAACATTACACTGCCAATTAAGCAACAGATTGTTCCTTTTAATTAATTTATTACAAAATCATTAGAAAATTTATATACTCTATCTCAAATAGGTAATTCACTAATAAACTGACCCAGATCATGGTCAAAGAAATACCTCTACTCTAATTTTATGTCTAATCATAAATTGTATAGACATGTCACGAATTCTTTTACCAACTGATTTCTCACAAAATTCAATTGAAGCAATTCGTTACGCGTTAAATATCTATAAAAATATTAAAGCAACCTTCTATTTACTCCATACCTACACTCCCCCTATTTATCAAACAGAATACATTATTGGTAGTCCTGGTGAAATTGGTTTAGGCGATGTTTTTCAAGAAAATAGCATGACACAATTAGAGAAATTAAAAGATTTGCTAGAACATCAATATCAAAACCCTAACCATACATTTATTGTTCATTCTGCTTTTAACACACTAATAAGTGAAGTTATAGAAACCGTGACCGCAGAAAATATTGATGTAATAATAATGGGAACAAAAGGCGTTACCGGTGCCAATGATATTTTATTTGGTACACATACGGTTCACGTCATTAAAAAAGCAAATTGCCCCGTAATTGCCGTTCCCCCAAATTTTGAATATGAAGCTCCTTTAGAAATATTGTTTCCTACCGATTATGAAATTGAATATAAAAAAGAAAATATGAAAAGTTTGTTGGCAATAGCCACCCAACACAAATCAAGAATAAATGTCATGAATGTACGAACAGGGTATGACCTCACTGAAATTCAGCAAAAGAACAAAGTAGTGCTTGAAAAAATATTAGGACAATATGCATTGTCACATGAATTACCCAACAATGGTATTATAGAGGCAATTAATGAATTTCTTGTAAAGTATAAAATCAACCTTCTTGTAATGGTCAAGAACAAACACACATTTTTAGAGCGATTATTTATTGAACCGATAATAAAAAAAATAGGATTACATATTAATGTTCCCTTTATGGTACTCCCTCAAAATTAAAATTATGAAGAATATACTGGTTGCCACAGATTTTTCAAACAACTCATATTGTGCACTTTTCTATGCTACCAAACTATTGGCTTCAGAACCATGTACTTTCTATCTACTAAATGTGTTTAACGAAATGACACCTTTACAACGAAAAAAAACAAAATTACTGGTTGGCAAAAAGCTTTTAAAAAAATTACAAATAGAATCTGAAGAAAATTTAACCAGCACAATGCATAAAATTGTTTTGGACAATGAGAATCCACAACATCAATTCAATACCATATCAAAAAATGGAATTCTAACAAAAATCATTTTAAAAACCCTTGATACAAACCATATTGATCTGGTTGTAATGGGCAATAAAGGTCTTAATGAATCTGCTGATATTTTCTTTGGCAGCAATACTATTCAGGTTGCCAACAAAATAAAGAAATGCCCGATACTAGCTATACCGGGAGAAATGGAATTTAGACAACCAAAAGAAATTGCCTTTATTACAGATTTTAAAACAGGTTGTACAAAAAATTCGATAGAACCATTGTTATCTATAGCCTCAATTACAAGTGCACAGATTAGAATATTGCATATTACAGAAGAAGAAATTTTAAATGCTCAACAAGAGTCTAACAGAAAATTATTAGATATCTGTTTGAAAGATATTGACCATACTTTTTATTGGAGGCAATTATTCGACGATAAGGCAAAAGTCATTCATGAATTTATCGAAAAATTAAACATAGACCTATACGCAATGGTTAACCGCCCTCATAATATTTTCGGAAAACTAACTCATGAACCAGTTATAAAAGATGTTAGTATGTATGCTAAAACTCCTTTTTTAATTCTACCATCGCAAGACTGATTAGAATCATAATAAAACCATTTATAAAAAATATATTTATTAAAAATCCTTAAAAAATAAGCAATGGACAAGAGAATTTTAATACCTACCGATTTTTCTAAAAATGCGCTAAATGCAATTAGGTATGCGCTAAATCTTTATAAAGAAATTAAATGTGAGTTTTACTTTTTAAACGTTTTCAGGTTATATAGTTACAACACCGATAGTCTATTTATTCCTGAACCTGGCAGTGGTGAATACGAAGTTGCAAAGAAAAATTCAGAGGAAGAATTTATTAAACTATTAGATATTTTAGAATTACACCATGACAATACTAAACATTCGTATCATACTATTTCTACATATAATTTTTTATCAGAAGCCATAAAACAAACCATTGCAGAAAAAGATATTGATCTGGTGGTCATGGGTACACAAGGTACTACTGGTGCAAAAAATGTCATTTTCGGAACCAATACTGTACAGGCTATGGAGAAAATAAGGGAATGCCCCGTTTTGGCTATTCCTGAAAATATTCGTTTTTACTCACTAAAAGAAATCGTATTTCCAACAGATTATACGTCTGCATTTAAACGCAAAGAATTAAAATACTTAATTGAAATCTCTAAAATACACAACGTAAACATTAGAATTTTATATATCGCTAAAAATTCTGAATTAAATGAAAAACAGGTAAATAATCAGAAATTACTTGAAGCAATTTTAAGTGAAGTTAGTTATAGTTTTCATACGCTATCCAAAAAAAATGTAGCAGATGGTATTACAACATTTGTAGAAAGTAGAAATAGCGATATGATCGCCTTTATAAATAAAAAACACATTTTCTTTAATAATATATTTTCTAAACCATTAGTCAAAGAAATTGGATATAAGGCTACCATACCTATTTTGGCATTGCACTAAACCACTTCTTATTTCTATAAAACCTCAGCCCAAATATTAGATGTCCGTATAAGAAAAAAAGCATGACCTAAAACCAAGTTTATTAAGCTGGGATTATCCTTTTAAAGATGGTCTAAAAGACAGAATAGACCAATTTGTGCTATACTCCATAACCGTTTCTACTCTTATGACTAATAGAGAGAAACAATTTTTATTAAGTAGAGATATCCTTTTTTACCGACAGCTTTATAAAGACAAGCTCTTTTTAGACCATCTTGGTATTTCCACCTCCAGAAAAGAAAGAATATTGAGTGAAGTAAATCAGCTTTGTTCTCTTAAGCAATAAAATGTATTTATAGATGCAGTTCATGATTATATGCATTTCTTACATATGATATAAATCATTGACTGAGAATTTAATGGGTTGTAGTTTTATTAATATAGCATTATGTAATGGCAAGACAACAAATCATATCAACGCAAAATGAAAAATTAAAAGAAATGCATTGGAAAATTCAACAATGGAAAACTCAATTTCAGGTTATAGATAATGAAATTCTTTTTTTAGAACGTTTATTAAATAGTTCTGCCTTCAAAACTAATACTCCAAATCTTTTTGAACGTTTAGAAGGCTATAAAGTAAAAATAGAAGAGCTAAAAAATAATCTAAAATTGCTTCGAAATTCAATATCTGTTCACGAAAATTCTTTAGGTAAAATATTAGATGTCACCGAAAATAAAAATAATCAACAATACTATCAAGTTCATGACCAACTTAACACGGATATAAGCAATTGTTACAAAAATTTTCAAACACTGAAATCTGAAATTTTCAATTATACCGGTACCATTCTTATCACCTAAAAATAGTATAAACAAAATACGTTTGTTACCTGATTTAAATCATTTACATCAAATATTGGTTATCATAACTTAGATATTATATCAATAAAAGATTAAGGATGAAAACCGAGAAAATAAAATATAGTTATACAGAATGGTATAGTGCAGATGAACTAAACGAACACTCTAAAAAATGGTTGTCCGAACTTTTATTCATTAAAGATGAGCAACAGTTTCTGCTCAACCTAATTCAATCTTTTTCAACAAAAAGAATCAGTAAAAATCAATTAGCACAATTAGAAGATTTTAAAAATTCAATTCATGAAAACGAGATTATGTTGCATGGCAAAATCTCACAGGTAAAAAAACATATGAACCAATTAAAAATTCTGGTTGACGGTGTAAATCAGTTAGAAATGGAACATGGCTATAAGAAGACCCATAAAGAATTATTTATGAGTATGAACAAATATCTGTTGGATTATAGAACAGTAAAAGAAAGAGGTTTGGCAAAATTAACATCGATAATGAAAACAACAAAACCGTCAAACAGTAATGAATAGCTCAAACTTTTTTTAAGTGAATTATAGTTTTGAAAATACTAGTACTTCATTAAGCAATCAATTTATAAATGAGGTCTTTAATACAAACTATTTCTACTATCACAAAGAAATCAGCTCATAATTAAATTTAAAAGAAATATGAAACTACTGGTATATAGTGCAAAAGAATTTGAAATTCCTTTTCTAAAAAAAGCTAATAACAATCGTTTTGAGGTTACCTATACAAAAAATGCATTAGACAGTAAAACAGCATTAAATGCCATTGGCTATAAAGCAATTTCCATTTTTTCAGGAGACGATGCATCAGCCATAGTACTTGAAAAATTATGGGGTATTGGTGTACGCTATATTACTTTACGCTCAAGTGGACACAACAACCTCAATCTAAAAACTGCAAAGCGTTTCGGATTTCATGTTGCCAATGCCGCAGACTATTCTCCACATGCTATTGCCGAACATGCTATCGCCATTTTATTGGCACTAAATAGAAAAATAGTTTTGGCAGACAATCAGGTTCATAATTATAACTTCTCTCAAAATGATTTAATGGGATATAATTTACACGGTAAAACTGTAGGTATAATTGGTACTGGAAGAATTGGCAGTATTATGGCAAAGATCATGAACGGATTTGGATGTAAAATTCTTGCATACGACCTAGCACCTGACCATGACCTTATAGAGCTTTGTAATGTAACGTATACCCCTTTAGATATTCTATGTAATGATTCTGATATTATTAGTCTTCACATACCAATGAATTATGAAAACTATCATTTCATTAATAAAGAAAGACTTGCACAAATGAAGAATGATGTAATACTAGTAAATACCGCCAGAGGAGCACTTGTGGACACCAATGCACTAATAGAAGCTTTAGAAGCAAAACTTATTGCAGGATATGCAACTGATGTTTATGAAAAAGAACAAGGTGTTTTCTTTAATGACCATTCTAAAAATGGTATTAAGGATAAACGTTTATGGAAATTGTTAACCTACCCCAATGTGTTGCTAACACCCCACCAAGCTTTTATTACTAAAGAAGCTTTAAAAAATATTGCCGACATAACATTTGAAAATTTATACAATTGGTCTCAAGGCAATATTAGCAAACATGAATTAGGCATGGAATTAATTAATTCATGACAATCTTTACTACAACTCATTTTTTAGCTGTGATGTTAGAAACTTAGGAATCATAAAATGTAATGTGAGAATTAAAAATGAAAATTAATACAGTTAAAAACTACAAATTTCTATTTTAGATTCTTTATATTGAATATAAGACATTAGTCAATTAACTTTTTAATAATAATTGTCGCTAACAAATCGACAACAGAAAAAATAAAATTTCGCAGAAACCATTGTATTCAGGCATTTCTAGTAATAGGTTTGAATCCAGTCGAGGTCACTAATTAAACCAGCAATTTCAAAGCTTTTTGGAATTGCTGGTTTTTTATTTGCAGAAAATTTGATGAAATCATCGTTTTTAGAATAGGATAGTATCGTGTTTAGATTTGCTTCACCTTTTATATCTAGAACGTTTCAATTAAGAAAAAACAAAAAGATGAACAAATTCAAAAATATTCATCAAGAAATTTTTTTTAAAAATTCAAGCAATACTTCAAAGGGAGATTATTACAATTGAAAATACCTTAAGAAGCTTACTGAATTAGAAATATACTACCAAAACATAGATATAATATTACGTCAACATCTAGATAACCACGTGTATTGTTGTTAAATGGATTTTATAGTTGTAACCAAAAGGATGATCTATGTCATTTTTATACTAATGTGATTATCATATTATTGTGAAATTGTTTTTGAATCTGCCTTAATAATTATGTTTGGAGTGTATCAACCAGAAAAAAACAAAATTTCTCATAAATTTATGTATACAGGCATATTTGAAGATTTCAGTATTAATTCTACCAGTCCATTCATAAGGTAAGAATTAAAATTTATTCTTAGCGTTTATCTATATCTTCCAGGTAATTATGAAGAAGTTATTATACAATAGAAATATTTTTAATGACAAATCTTCTAACTTAGGTCTAATAAAAAATCCCGAAGTTTTATCAAATCATCTTTATTAAGTTAGAAGATTGAGTTGTAATAAAAGTAGAGTTACTTATTCCTTATCTATTTATAAGCACGACGTTAATTAGTCCCTAAAATCACATAGATAACAACAGTAACCACACATAACATAATAGCCATTGGCTTTGTGTATTTCCATTGTTTCATTTCAACATAATCTTCACCCTCTTCAATGGTAGCTTTATGGTTTGGATAGAAGTAAGAAACCAAAAACATTACCACTACGTTCAATACAAATTCTATTCCCCAAATGTGAACGAAATGAATATCGACCTTAAAAATAAAGGTTGTTAGTATGTAAAACATTAAACCAACAAGTAACGCAACTTTAGCAGCTATTGCAGAAATTTTCTTAAGAAAAAACCCTGCCAACATTATTGAAGCTATTGGTATAAAGAAAATACCGTTTAATTGCTGTAGCAATTGATACAACCCATCTGGTGCATTTGCCACCATTGGTGCTACCAATATGGCAAATATTGCTAGTACAGTAGAGGTAATCTTACCAATTCTAACCAACTTTTTATCGCTAGCGTTCTTACCAAAATGTCTTTTAAATACATCTATACTAAAAATTGTAGCCGCACTATTTAAGACACTATTAAAAGTACTTAAAACGGCACCCATGATAATTGCTGCAAATACACCAACAAAACCAATTGGTAGCACCTTTTTAACCAACTCGGGGTAAATCATATCTTGATTCTCATATAAAGAATCACCGAAGTAATAAAATGCAATAACGCCTGGTAAAATAATTATAATCGGTACCAAAATCTTTAAAACACCGGTAAACAATAAACCTTTTTGAGCTTCTACCAAATTCTTGGCACCTAACGCACGCTGAATAATAGTTTGGTTCATACTCCAGAAATACAACTGATTAATAATCAAACCCGTAAAAAGTACTTCAAACGGTAATACAGAATCCTTTGCCCCTATTACGTTAAATTTTTCTGGACTATGATTATATACTTTAGACAAACCATCAAACAAATTACCATCACCAATACTGATTAGTGCAATAATTGGAATTGCAAGTCCACCAATCAACAACCCATATCCATTTATTGTATCTGAAATGGCAACAGCTTTTAATCCGCCGAAAATGGCATAAATAGAACCTAATACACCTATACAAATTACGGTAATCCAAAGCCCTTGTTCTTTTGAAACCTCTAGAACCTCTGATATATTGAAAATACTCTCAATATTTATGGCACCAGTATATAGTACAATTGGCAATAATGTTACAATAAATGACACCATTAAAAACAATGCAACTAGCGTTCTTGTTGTACTATCAAACCTTTTTTCCAAATATTCTGGTATGGTCGTCAAACCCATTTTCAAATACTTTGGAACAAAATATATTGCCGCTACTACCAAAGCCAATGCAGAAGTTACTTCCCAAGCAATTATAATAAATCCGTTCTTGTAAGATGACCCATTCATACCGATTAAATGCTCTGTAGAAATATTCGTCAACAACATGGAGCCGGCAATGACAACGCCTGTTAAACTTCTTCCTCCTAGAAAATAACCGTCTTTTGAGTCTAGTTTTTCTTTTCTAAGTTTAAACCATGAGTAAAATGCAACAAAAGCAGTAAATGCAATGAAAGTAATAGCTGTATACATGTGTAGATTGGTCGGTTTGGTACTATGGTGTAAAAAAAATGCTCTAGTTGGAAGGGCTAGAGCATTGCTAAACTCAAATAATTAGAATTCTAAAAATTCAATTTTTCGGGTAAATACTTCGATACTAATTCTTTGTAATAAGGAAGTAATGCTTTTGCATCTGGTGGTACAGGTGCCTTGGAATATAAATCGTATGGATTGAACTTCTTCACCCACTCAAACATCTCAATATCTTTTGCTGTCATTAAATGCGTGTAATCATTTTCTCTATGCTGAGAGTAAAATGAGTGGTAGCGGATCATGTAAAGTGCAGGTTCCGGTAAATAATCTTTCATTATCTGGTACAAGTATTCATCATGTCCCCAGCTCATTTTTACATTATCCAAACCACAGTTTGGCTCATATACGCCGTACTTTGTATTGTACTTACTATTTGTAGCATCTGGATTTGAACTAAAGAACTCTGGATAGACAATTTTGTCTGAATAAGCGCATCCTACGGGGAAAGTATCTCCTACAACAGCCCACTGTGGCTCACCGAACAAACAAAGTATTTTACCTAAATCATGGATAAAACCAGTAAGTACAAACCAATCTGGGTGACCATCTGCTCTAATTGCCTCTGAAGTCTGTAATAGATGTTGTAACTGATCTAAATCTATATCTGGATCACTATCATCTACCAATGTATTTAGAAAATCTACAGCTTCCCAAATTGACATTTCCTTTTTATTGAACTGTAGAAACTCTTTCTCCTTTTCAACTACAAAATCATATGTTTGAAATTCATGATTTATTTTATAAAACTCTTTAACGGTGTCCATCCTATCAGAATCGACATAGTTTCTAAACTCTTCTTTTTCTTTTGTAGTTTCTTCCGGATCAGGGTATCTCTCTAGTAAGTTATCTTCCCAATCATCAATATTATCCATGGGATGGTTCTGATTGTTGTTCAACGCTTTTTCCATAAAAGTTGTTATTAATGTTTTTGAGTAAGTTGATTTGTTGTTTTGATATATACCGTATATCTACTTGCAATTTATAGTATTTAAGTCATAATTTGATGGATAATACCGTCATAAATATGGATTACTTAACAAACCATAGAAACCTAAAAATCTCTACTTCAATAATTTACTGGGTGGGAAACCAAATTGCTTCTTAAAACACCTACTAAAATATAGGGGATCATTGAAGCCAATTAAATCGGTGACTTCAGACACATTATACTTTTTTGTTTTTAATAACTGTGCAGATTTTTTTAATCTAATAGTACGTATGAATTCGTTTGGTGCTAAATCTGTAAGCTCTTTTATTTTGCGGTATAGTTTAGAAGAACTCATCCCCAATTCTTGACATAGATAATTAGTAGTCAAATCAACATCATCAATATTCTCTTCAATAATTTTAGTGATTTGCTCCATTAATTCTTTATCAATGGGTGAGTGAGTGAGCAACCCTATTTCGCTCTCTACCTCATCGGAGAATTTAGCTTTTAGCTCTAAACGAGTTTTAATGGTATTTACAATTACCGATTTCAATAATGAGGGATCAAAAGGTTTTACTAGGTAAGAATCTGCCCCCACATCATAACCTTTAACCTTATCTTCATTTTCAGATAATGCGGTTAAAAGAATCACTGGAATATGACTAATAAATTCGTCGTTTTTTAATTCGTTACAAAATTCTAGTCCGTCCATTACCGGCATCATAACATCAGCAACGCACAACATTGGTTTAATTTTTCTACAAAGCTGCAATCCTTCTTTACCGTTTTCAGCTTCATAAACCTTGTAGTACGCAGATAAATAGTCAATAAGATATTTTCTTAATTCAATATTATCTTCAATCACTAAAATCTTATCCTTGATTTCTGTATTTGTTGTTTTTCTTTTAATAGGAATAAATGTTTCTGGCTCTTCTACCTCAGTATTAGAAATAAATTCAAAGACCTCTTTTTTAGTATAACTATCTCGACTAATAGGTATTTCTACCGTAAACTTACTCCCTTCATTAGGTTTACTTTCTACAACTATAGTTCCTTTATGTAATTCTACAAGAGATTTTACAAGTGACAGACCAATACCTGAACCTGTATTGTTCTCTTTACTATTGGTGGCTTGGTAAAATCTAGTAAAAATCTTTTCTTGACTTTTTAAGGGTATACCAATACCATCATCACTTACTTCAATTACCAATATTTCAGTATTGTTTTCCTTTAGCTTTAAAAACAAATCTACATGACCGTATTTATTGGTAAACTTAATGGCATTAGACAAAAGGTTATATAAGATTTTATCGAACTTATCTCTATCTATCCAACCAAATAATGTCTCTACTTCGCTGTTAATATTCAGTTCTATTTGCTTATTGTAAGCAAACTCCTTAAAAGATTCAAACGTGTTGGTGGTAAATAATAGCACATCTGTTTTAGAAACCTTAAGTTTTAATTCACCCGTTTGTGCCTTTCTAAAATCTAGCACCTGATTCACTAAATTTAAAAGTCTACTTGCATTTTGATGAATTAGATTAAATCTGCTTTTTTGATACTCGCTACTGTTTTCGTTGCTTTCTTCTAACAACTGTTTTGCAGGACCTAATATTAAAGTCAAAGGAGTTCTTAGCTCGTGAGATATATTTGTAAAAAAGCGAAGCTTTTCATTATTCAACTTAATATCGCGTTCCCTATTTACTTTTTCGGTAACAAGTTCTTGCTTTAAACGCAACCTGTTTTTCATTTCTTTCCTTATGAAATATATGATTAAAGCGAATAAGGCTAGAAATAATATCAATGCTTGATAGGTTAACCAAAAAGGAGGAGTTACTGTAATATTATATGAATTTACATCGCTCCAAAAACCATCACTATTACTAGATTTAATCTTAAAAGTATAGTCACCAGGAAACAAGTTGGTGTATTGTACGGTTCGCGAATTACTGGTTGTAGAAATCCAGTTTTCATCAAAACCTTCTAGCATATATTCAAACTTGTTAAGCTTTTCATTTACGTATGAAGGTGCAGAGAATTGAAGTGAAAAATTTCTATTCTTATAATCTAAGGTTACGCTTTTAGTTTCGTTTAAATTTTTCTTTAATGGAATTTCGCCATTAATTTCAGTACCTGGATGTATCACCTCATTCTGAATCTTAAACTCAGTAATCATTGGCTTTTTGGCAATTTTGTTCTCACTTATGGCATATGGTGAGAAATAGATAATTCCATTCTTTCCTCCTAAATATATGTTGGAATTTTCAAAATTATAAAATCCACTTGAGCTAAAAACATCTAACCTATTACCACTTTTAACATCATAAATATTGTAATTTTTCAAATTTGATTTTAACCTGGCTACACTGTTACTGTTCATGTTAAACCATATATCACCATTGGTATAGGTAAGCATATCGGTTATCCACTTATCCTTTAACTCTACAGGTTCCTCTAAAGGATTAAATTCTTTGGTCTCAAAATCAAAAAGACTAATACCTTTTCTAGTTGCCGCCCACAGTCGCCCTTCATTATCAAACATAATATCACTTACATTATCATGTAGCAATCCTACGTTTGGTGTATCAGAAGATTTATAATATTCAAAAGTGTTTTTATCCCTTAAAAAATGAACAACCCCAGTCTCTGTTGCAAACCAAATATTGGAATCATCTTGCTTAACGATTTCATTTATTTGATATCCTTTTAAAATTATAGTTGTACTATCTGCTTTCTTAAGGCTTTTGGTATTCAATAACACAGCTCCCTCCCCAAAAGAGCCCAATAGTAAATGATTTTCATCTAGTGCCTCAAAAGCAAATATTGGTGATTGCTCAAAACCAACCGAAATTTCTTTAGCCGAGTTTGCTTTATAATCATATACCAATAAATTCCCATTCCATAAACCACAGTAAAATATAGTGCCATCTATAGAATAAATACTTGCAATATCTTTTTGGTTATTATAAAGCGGTAAAAAATCTTCTTCATTTGATATAAAAAGTCCGTTGTGCCTTGTTGCAACTACCACTTTATTATCAAAGGTTTTGCTAAATCCTCTAATTCTTGGAACCTGATTATTTATATGTAAGGAAATGTCCTTATTGCTATTAAACTGATTTTCAAATGGATCATATTTATCCAAACCATCTTCAGTACCAATCCATAACACTCCAGAATCATCAAAAAATAGCGCTGACACCAAATTATCTACTAAAGAGGTATCATCAGGCAATACGGAATAATGCCATTTAAATTCACCTTTACCTATATCTTCTAACTGATCGCAAACTAGTAAACCTCCTAATGTACCTACCCAATATTTACCATCTGGTGCTTGAGTTACTGAAAGAAAATAAGGTCCTAAACCATCTTTAATCTCGGGATCTTCAATTTCAAGGTTTACAAACTCGTTAGTGGTTTTATTTAGTTTATAGAGTCCTACTCTAGTACCTATGAAAATATCAGATTTTGCATCTTCATATATAAAGTTTAGGTACGGATTTTTTTCAACCGAATTTGGTATCGAAAGGTTGTATATATTTTTTTGAATAATTTCTCCTTCTGCGCCTAAAGTCAATTTAGCTACACCACCAGATTCATAACTACCTATCCAAATATCACCTTTCTTATCTTCAATAATTGCCTTTATATAGTTGAAATTTTTAATTTCTACTTTCTTGAATGTATCCGTTTTACTGTTTAAAATATAGAGTCCACTGTTCTTTGTACCAACCCAAATCCTTTTAAATTTATCTACATAAACAGATCTTATCTCTCCTTCTGGAAGACTGTTTTCATTATTCTTTTCTGGCAAATAGGTGCTAAATGTGTGGGTGTCGGTTTTAAAAAGGGACAGACCATTTCTAGTACCGATCCATAAGCTGTTAGAATCCTCATCTAACTCTAAAGCTGTTATATCATCATTATGTAGTTTGGTCTTATCTGTTGAAGAGCTTAAGTAAGATTTAAACTCATAGCCATCAAATCTATTTAAACCAGCGAATGTACCTAACCATAAAAACCCATGCTTATCTTGTACAATATGCCTAACAGCATTATGAGATAACCCACTGTCATCATTGTAATGTTCAAATTTTATATCCTGAGCCGTTAGGCTTACAGCAAATAAAATAATACTTATAAATATGCAGAAAACATTTCGCATGTACTGTTTTAAATGTTTGAGTTAGGTTTATTATAAATGTACAAAAGCTTCAGGCAATAGTTTTTTTATTACCTAATTAAGGTGTTATACTTTCAATAGTCCCTTGTTTAAAATCTATTTTAAAATGATCGGAAGGTTTGCCATTTCTACTCTTCTCGAAAATATTTGCCCATAACCTATAAGCGCTATTTTCAGATTCTTTTAACTGCTTACAAACTATTTCATATTGTTTTAAACGAGCTTCACCAATATCGGTAAAAGCCAATTCATCTGCACTTCTTAAGCGATAAAAATCATATATCATATCAAAACCCGTCCAGGTTTTAAATTCGTTAGTTGATAAATTTGCGCTTTTTAATAAACTATCAAAATCTTCAGATTGTGCTATTAAAAGTTCCTCTCCTGTTTTATTTATAAAATCGGTTACAAATTCTTGAGACCAATCATCTGGCAAAAAACGGAGTCGTACTAATTCTTTTAAATGCCATTGTGTAAAATCCCTATAATTATCAGAAGCTAAAATGTCTTTATTCCAAATTTCAGGTGCTTGCGTTTCTTTCAAATAATCATGTTCTTGCTCATATAAAGAAAACAAACCTTTGAAGTTTTTGGCTTTTTCAATCACCACAGTCTCTACCTCAAAATCGGTCGTAGAATGTATAGTTAAAATTTTATAACCAGGTGCATAAGCGGCAAGTGATGGAGTTTGAATATTAAATAACGTATTACCTTTTGTACTTGTTCTTACACCTGTATCATTAATATGCATATGACCACCAAAGTGAATCTTAATACCTGCATCTGCAAATAGCTCTGCTACCTCTTCTTTTGGTACTCGGTGTAATTGCATATTATTTCCCCCAAAAAAATGCATCATTTCTTCTGATGCATCGTCATTAAAATCTACCATAGGGTAATGACTAAAAGCAATTAAGACCTTATTCATTTTTTCAGCCTGTTTAGCTACTTTTTTTACCCAATCAATTAAATGTCTTTTTTGTAAAAGCACATTATTGTACCCTGTACTTGCACTTTCAAAATCATTGACATTTTCTGATACACCAGATAATTTATTTTTTGGAACATAAACATTGGCATCTAATGCTAATAGCCAAAGGCCTTCAGTTGGCTCTGCTAGATAACTTGCATCTGGGTGCTTATTAAATTCATCAATAGCATAGGTTCTTTTGCCCAGTGCAGACGCTTTTATCGCTGTATCAAAACTATACTCTTCGTAAGCATATTCAGTGAAAGGAGTTTCCCAGTACAGGTATTCTTTCTGTGGATAAAAACCAAAGGCAGACATTTCATTTAATATATCTTGGTATCCCCATTTCTTTATTTCTGAAGTAATAATCGGTGTAAGCCGATCAGCTACAGTATCCGTAATATTTTTAATAGTACTAGTAATTATTTGCTCTTTACCTCCTACACCTAAAAAATCTGTTTTACCCGCTTCTTGTGTAAAAGGTTTTACAGGATCATGATTTCCCGTAGTTGAAAAAAAGAGTATTCCATGGTCTTTAGAATACTTGTCCAAAATCTTTCGTAAACCCTTAACGTGAATAGGTTGCCCATCATCACTAAAATCTCCTGGCAATGCTACTAATTTAATTCCCTTGGTTACAATATCATCTAGTGCTTCAATAAATGCAAAATAATTTTCATTGAATATTCTGGTAGACTGTAATTGCGCATTCATGGTCCGAATGTTTACAAAACGGCCCGTTTGCGGGTTTTCTATTCCTTTGTAATCGGCATCAGCGAAATGTGCATAGATATCTTGAAAATGTGCATCTGCAATGAATGCAATTTTCGTTTCTTTAAATTCCTCTTCTCTTTTATTATCACAAGAAAATATTAAAAATAGCACAGCAACACATAAAAATCTATAGTGTCGTCTTATGCTATATTGATTTATTTTTTGACCGTTTCTTTCGGAAACGCATAGCTCTTTTTCCATCCACCTAAGTCTATCAACACTTGATCTATTAGTACTCCAGGATCTACCATCCATATTTTCAATGTATGTTTTCCTGCCTTATTTACAATTTGTTTTGCCGTTTGTACCGATGCATTTTTAAGTACATTTTCTTTCCATTCCTCACTACGACCTGTAGTTTCAAAATCTACAAATACCGGTGTAGCATCATCAATAGAAATTGCACAGCGAACACCTATTCCAGCATATGGGGCATGAGTGGGCACCGCTTGTATATTCACGTCCACCTCACCAAAATTAAAAGTATAAAAATCATATACCAAAACCGGACTATTCGCTTTTATTTCCTCTAAATCTACCAAAGGCTTTGCAGTTCTAGGCAGTGCAGTTATGACCTTATTGGTATAGCCCATACCTTCAAATAACTTCCAACTTGCCTCTTTACCTTCTTTCTTTCTTGTAAAGTTTTCGGCATGTATAGATACATAACCCTTATCCTCAACAAAACCGTTGTAGTTTTTTAATGCCTCGAATTTAGGATTGTAAGCAGATACACCAATGGTAGTAGTTTTCCCTTCTGATATAAATTCAATAGCACTATTCACCTTATAACTCGGCGGAATCAACTGAAAATCGTGCCCTAGTGGAGCTTCTTTTTTATTCTCGCCTTGGGGAACTTTACTCCAATCGATGCTCACCCAAATACGTTTTTCTAAATTATCGGAAGTTAAGGTTCCTTTACTTTCTGATAAACGAATCCAATCTGCCTTGGGTTTTGCTTCCCAATTAACCGTACCCTTACCATTTGCAAAAACATCAATATAATAAGTACTCTTAGTATAGCTATTAAAAACAGGAAGTACATCTGCATAGCTATTAATTACCTTATCATTAACCTCCATCTGATACCCTTCCAATGCTAAACCCAAACTAGTTTTCTCGCTGCTAGTAATAGTTGATGTTGCTGGCTGTGCAAAAACAGGAAGCAAACGTGGAGCCATCGTCATAATATGATTCCATTTACCATTTTTAAGCACTGTATTGTAGTAATCGGTTTCTTTACTGATTCTTTTATAAGCTTCTTCAGCTAATGTCCCAAGAGCATTAGCACTTTGTCTGCCTTGCTTTGCGGTAAACTTGTTCTTAAAACTATACAACCACTTCTGATTTAATTTTGAAGCGCCAATAACCGGATAATACACCAATTGATAAAAAGCATCTTTTCTATAGGCTGGTATTTCAGTATATAAACTTTCAGTAATATCAATTAAACCTTGATAGCTTTCTATGCGTGCTGAAACCTCATCACCATAATGAAACTGTGTTAATTCTGTTTCGCCTTCTTTAGTTACGGGCTCTACCTGGCTCCACGCCATAAACTCCGGTCTTCTTATATATGCCAATCGGTTATTTTCAAATAATACATCTGTTATTTTAGCTGCAGATGCTTCACCAAATTCACGCGAAGACCAATTTTTGGTATGCTCTTTTACAGACGAACTTTCTTTAAAGTCCTCCATATTCCAAGCCATATCTAAAAACAGTTCAATGTTATACTCATGTGGTTTTACATCACCGCAGTTTAGAATCCAAATATCACGAGATTGAAGCTCAAATGCTTTCGACATTTCTTCCCACATTAAAACCGGATTGCTAGAATTCAACCACAAATAATCATGCGGCCTACCCCAATATGAGGTATGATAATATACCCCAGCACCACCAGCTCTTTTTTGCTCTTGCGGATTACTTAATTGACGTATGTACCCGTAATTGTCATCGGTCCAAACCAAAGTGATATCCTCAGGTAATTTTAGTCCGCTTTGGTAATAATTCAACACCTCTTTATAGGGCACAAAAGCTTGTGGAATACTTGATGGTTCTTTACTGGTCTCCTTTTCTAAAATGGCTCGTTGGTCGGTAATTACACGTTCCAATAAGTTAACCTGCGCATCAGTATCATCCTCACCAACGATCATGGGCGAATCATGCTCACCACGCATACCCGTAGTGTAAATACCTTCTAATTTGGCTGTTTCTTTTACTCTTTTCGTGAATAAACTTTTTATGGTTTCTGAATTGGTATCATATCTATACTCCCCCATTTCGTCATGTTTCCATTCGGTATTTATATTACTAAGCATGGGTTCCGCATGCGATGTGCCAATAACAATGGCATAATCATCTGCCACAAACTTATTTTCTGGATACGAATAAAAAGGTTTAGTACTAGAATGCATGGCAGGCCAAATAGTATTTGCCCTTAATCGTAATAACAATTCAAATACTTTGGTATAAGTTTTTGGACCTATATCACCAGTTTCTGGCTCATAATTTAAAGCTGCCCAACGTTGTAATCCCCAATCTTCATCATTAAGAAAAACGCCTCTGTACTTTACGGAAGGAGATTTTGAAACTTCTTTTTCTATAGTAAGAGAAAGTGACTCTTTTTTAGTCGGAGTAACATCTGCCCACCATTCCCACGGAGAAACACCTATTTTTCTAGAAAGTTCTAAAATACCATAGGCTGTTCCCCTTCTATCACTACCTACAACAACTAAAGCTTTCTTAATGGTGGATGTTGGGTTTTCAACTATTTGAATACTATATCGTTCCCATTGATTTTCAATTTCAGAAACATCAATTTTACCAGCAGCGATCATGCTATCAATCCATTTATTCTTATCTATTGTACCAGTAATTATTGTAGTTTCAAACCCACTATCTTTAGTAGAGACAACGGGCTTTTTTCCTGTGATTTTATAAACGTCAGTTGCAAATATGTTTGATGCTATAGTTACAACCTTTGCATCTTTCTTATCCATTAAAATAGAGGTAATCGCATTGTCCCCTACAAGTGTAAAATCAGAAGTAGCTTCCTCTTGTGCCGCTAACACCGACACCTGAAAGCAAATGAGCATTACAACTATCTTTTTAATTAGGTTACTTTTTCTTAATTTTCTCATACGTTCCATCTTCAAAAATCACTTTATAATCAGAATCAAATAATGTGGAAGGCACATAATAATCAGTAGAGATTACTTGCGCTCCCGATGCCTTTGCCTTCTCAAACTTTTCATAATCATTAGTTCTTGCTTCTTTAGTACCAGCATCTGCCCTAGTGCGAACTATATATCCTTTTGAAACCAGTTCTTTTATATACGCCAACTCTTTAACTGGGTTATTTACTATTCTAAAACCAGCTTCTGCATTGCCCTCTTTACTATTAACAAATAAGACTCTCCCTTTTAAGGATTCATGACCTAATAGATATTCATTAATTCGTTCCTCCTTTTCGTCTAACACAAATAAGAACTTCCCTTTTACCCCTATTCAAGCTTGGCCACCCCTTTGTTAAAATAGCTTTTTAAAGGGATTCAAAATCACCCCTAACATCATCTGAAATTGCCGTTGAAACTTGATAAATTAAATTTGAATTCCATGTTGACGCCAATGCCACAGCTTGCGGAAAAACAGTAAATCGACCACTTTTTACTACTCCATGTAAAGCTTCGTTACCATGATAATAATTTTCTATTTTTAATCTTGGAATAGCCTCTGCAGTAGATATCAACAAAGAAACCTTTTCTTCAATAGATAGTCTATCCATTAAATCATCTACCCTTGTTTCTAACGGTAAATCTAGATTTTGAAATTCCCATTGATATTGACCTAAACTTAAAATCGGCAATAAACAAACCGTAATTAAATACAAAAAACTCCTCTTCATTTATCTAGTTTTATGTTTCACATCCATTATCTCAATTTCAACATAACCAACTTAATCTAGTCTAAAGGCTTTGCAACCATATTCAAATTCAGCTCGCCCCCTTTTACAATATCTTCATGTCTTAAGCTATTGGCTTTTATTGATGTTCCATTAAACTCAGCTTCTGACACATAAAAATTAGCATCACTATTGTTGTTCGCTTTTATAGTAAATAGGTCGCCACTATAAAAATCTTTATTCAATTTAATAGTAACCTCATCGAAAATAGGGCTACCTATTTGGTATTCAGGATTAGCTTCTATACCACCGTTCATTTGAAATATTCCAATTTTAATAAGTACAGCCAAACTGCCCATTAATCCTTGGTCTTCATCTCCATTATATCCGGTGAATGGTGATAAGCCGCCAAAAACAGTTTTCGCCACTTTTCTTGACCAAAGTTGGGTTAAATCTGGTCTATTTAATTGACTGAAAATAAAAGCTGTTTGTATTGAGGGCTGATTACCAAAATTGATTGGAATTCTACTATATTCCGGATGCATTTCTAAAGAATGTGATGTACCTGCCGTAAAACCTAAATCTTCTGCAATTTCAAACTGTTCATTTAGCTTTTTAACAGCAGCATCTTCACCTCCCATTAAGGTTGCCAATCCTTTAATATCATGAGGAACAAACCATGTAGATTGCGCTCCATTAGATTCTATAAAACCATTTTCTGCTTGGTACGGATCATAATCTGCTTTCCATCGTCCATCAACATTTTTGGGACGCATCCATCCTATTTCGGAATCAAAAACATTTTTATAATTAGAAGATCTCGCCAAGAAATAATCATAATCTTCTTTGTGACTCATCTTTTTAGCTAATTGCGCCAACGTCCAGTCTTGGTACGCATATTCCATGGTTAAACTAGCACCGTCTTGATGGCTACCAAATTTACCTTCTGGAAGAGGGTAAGGCACATAACCTTGATCCATATAATATTTTAAACCACCACCAACATTAGTAGTGTGCTCATAGCCGGCTTTATCCATAATTCCGCCAGCTAAATGATTTTTCTTTAAAGCTTGGTAAACGTCTTCCAATTCATCTACAATAATTCCTTTTTGTATTGCAGTAACCATAAAAGGTGTAGCACTTGCTCCTGTCATCACGTAGGTATAATTACCACCCGAAGGACCACGTGGTACGAGTCCGCCATCTTTATAATACTGCATTAAAGAATTTGAAAAGTCATACATTATTTCTGGATACACCAAGCCCCACAACGTGTTTAAAGTCCATTGTGCTCCCCAAAAAGAATCTGAATTAAAATGATTGAATTTAGGTACACCATTAGCGTCTAAAGGCAATTGTCCTATTCTAAAAATTTCGCCAGTATTATCAGGATAAGCACCATTGACGTCATTTATAATTCTTCGTCCCTGTAATGCATGCCATAAATCTGTATAAAATCTTCTTTGATCTTGGTCAGAACCACCTTTAACATCAATTCTGCCTAATAAACTATTCCATTCTTGTTTTGCTTCACTTCTTACGTTTCCAAATTGCCAGTTAGGTAATTCTGTAGTTATATTAAGTTCAGCATTGGCAACCGAGGTATAAGAAATACCCACTTTCATTAAAACATCATTCTTATTTTCATTTAATATGATGAGATAATTTCCTGTACTTTCATCTTTTTCAATAGAAGATATTTGAGTATTCAGCTGTATTTTAAAAAAAACGGTCATAGGTTTTGGACGCCTATGTGTAGGCATCATCGTAACTTTTCCTGAAAGTTCATTTTCAGAATTTTGATTCAAAACTCCATCTATGTTACTGCTTGGTCCTAATAACGTATTTAAATTAAAAAGTATGGCCTTTTCCTCTTCGTTATCCGCATAAGTGTATTGATGAAAACCAACTCTTTTTGTACTGGTTAGTTGTGCTTCTATTGCATATCTATCTAATTCAACTTTATGATAACCTGGTGTAACGACCTCATTATCATGATTGAATTTTGAATAAAAATCTTTAAAAATATCATCTTTGGTTTTCTTATTAGTAGTTACGGGCATTACTGAAATACCAGACATTTGCCATGCATGAATATGGCTAAAACCTTTTATGGTATCTGTCTTATATTGGTAACCACTTCCCCAAGCGCCGCCAATTTGGGTGTCTGGACTCAGGTTGACCATACCAAAAGGTCTACTTGCCGATGAGAAGTAAAACCACCTTGAATTTTCTGTATCTAAAAGCGGATATACCTTTGCCGTATAGTCAATTTCTGGAGCACTGACCAGTTTGGTTTCATTGACCTGTTCTTTACAAGAGCTTAAAAACAAGATTGAAATACTTAGTAAGACAACGCTATTTTTTAATGTGTGAGCAAATGTCATAAGTTTCAATTTAAAGTGTCAATTTATTAAGATTAGCCTCAATCGCATCTAGCATTTCATAGGTAGGAAAACCATTGTTTTGTCTTCTAATCGCTATAGAATACCAATTCTTCCATTTTTCATCGATATCGCCAGAACTTCTATGATCAAAAACGATTTTAAGTTTCTTCTTTGCCGTTGGCAGCAAAGAAATTGCTTCGTTTAAATACTTTATATCCTGAGTAGTTTCAAAATGCTTTTTAAGCAATGCCATGTTATGTAATTCAGTTTCAAAAGCTATTAAATCAGAATAAAGTTGAGCAGGTAGAAGAATATAAGAATGGTAAAAATTATCGTTTCTCTTCAATAGTTCATATCCTAATTCTGCCTCTGAAAGTGATTTCTCTAAAACTTCCTTCACTCGTTTTACATTCTCCACATCTCCAATTACACGATCATAATCAAATGGTACAGGTGATTTACCTGGTCTTACGATGGGTGCATTAGAAAGGTATGAAACAGCTTCTCTAATTTCCCATAAATGTTCTACATACCCTTTTCTACCTTCTTGAGCTTCACTTAACCATTTCATTGATTTTACGGCGTGTTCAGCTGCTTTAGGTATAAAATATTGTTCTGTCCATTCTTTGTAAAAAGCATCTGCATTAAACGTATCTGGATTGTTACATACTTCACTGTAAGCGACCAAGTTCAACAAAAATGGCCTGAAATTTTGACCGTTAACCAAGCAATACTTGTCAGCTTCATATTTCTGAAACATTTCTTTCATTACCAATTCCACCTTCTCTGGATAAGGATTGTGAACGGTATGGTTCAACCAATAACCGGCATGCATATAGGTACCAAAATCATAACCATCTGTAGTATTTGGTAAATGTTCAAATTCACCAAATCCGTGATCAGACCAAAGTACTGTCCAATCTGTAGGAGGTCTAAAACCTTCGTTCCACATTTCCATACCATCGGAATAGCACACCAATACTTTTTGAGAATCTGGTTTATATTCATCCACTAATTCTCCAAAAGCAGCATAAACCTCATTGAACACTTCAATTTCACTTTCTCCACAAGTACTTTCATATTCCCAATCCCAAACTTGATGCCGTGGTCGTAAAATAAAAATATCTGTTTTTGCCAATGGTGTATGTTCAAAATAATAGCGCCAAGCCTGTAACCAATCTGCTTTATATGTTTTCCAGCAATCTGCTTTCTCGGCATCCATTGGATGAATTTGATAACCTAAAGCAAAATCTACCGCTATCTTCATTCCTTTCTCATGGGCATAATCTATCATTTTCTCCACATAATCAATATCTATTTGATAATCTGGTTTTAAGGCTTTATACTCGGGTCTAATAAAAAACTCGGGTCTACCCAACATATCAAAAAGTTGAATTGAATTGTATCGAAGGCGTACCAGAGAATTGATCATTTCGGTATAACTCTCCCAATCGTATTTTAATAACTCACCTCTATAGTTTGCCAATTCATCTACATCATTCTCAAAATATGTTAAGTTGGGAACTCTAGGTGGTGCAATTGTTTTTGTTTCAAAATTGTAAATATCATTAGCTTTTAATGCTACCGGTGTTTTACCTGTCCAATATTCTAATGGATCCACGCCTAAGACCTCTTTTGAGTAATCATAAATTGCATATTGTAATCCCTGTACATCTGATCCCGCTATTACAATGACATCAGAATTGGCGTATGTATTTTTAGACCAAATACCACCACGTGGACCTGGTTGAACATCTGTTAAAACCAATTCCCCACTTGTCACCATATCCGTGATAATGGAATTGGAATTTGCTGTACCTACTATAAAAACCAAAGATTTATTCGAAATTTCTACACCTTCTTTTACAATGTGCACCTCCTCTTTTAAAACTTTTTCTAAGTCGTTCTTTAAATCATTTATGGTAGAAATTTCTACAGCATTAGAATTTTTACCTGTCATTAAATAAACAGTTGATGGTTGTTCAACACCAGTATTACATGCCAGGCAAAATACCATACACATGGCAGCCAGTAATAAGAATTGTGTTAATCTATATTTTTTAATCATTCGTTTAGGTCTTTCTATTTACTTAGGTTTTGGGACAATGAATCTTTTAAATCACATACATATTAACCCATATTAGGTATGAGATAAAATACAGTTGCAACTACTACTTTAGATTATAAAATTGCGATAGAATAAATATGATAAGTTATTTAATGAAATCGAATTTCTAAATTTCAGATTAACTGATAAAGAAACGCGAATCTCTAAATTCCGTTTAAATTGAATATTAATTAATAAAAATTATTTGGTTAAGATGGAAGAATCTAGTTTTTAAAGGATATAGTGTAAAATACAGGCAGGTTTTACACCTGCCCATATTAACTCACTCAATTAAAACTAACTTCTTATTTATTATAAACAACTACTAAATATTAATAACCAGGGTTTTGCACCAAAGAACCATCTGACAACTGCAATTCATTTGCAGGTATAGGTCTTAATAAATGAATACTAGCATCAAAAGCACCATGGTCAATAACATGAGGGTTGTAAAGATCTATTCGCTCTTCTAACTTACCTGTTCTTTTAAGAACGGCCCATCTATTATCTTCGCCTGCAAGTTCTAATGCTCTTTCATTTAAGATATTGTCAATAGTAACCGAGGTATATTCATTTGCCACACCAGTAGCGCGCTCACGAACTATGTTTAAATGATTTAATGCAGCTGCAGTATTACCTGCTCCTAAATAAGCCTCTGCCGCAATTAAATGTGTACCTGCTACTCTGTATACAAATGTATCTCTAGCACCGTCGGTATCTTCATTAAAATCTTGATCATCAAATTTCTTGAATATTGGGAAATTTGTACGTTCAATATTCAAAGAGTATAAATAATTAACTCCCGGTACATCTTCAGGCAATCCAAAAAGATATTGATCTGGCTGGTATACCCAATAACGATCTAAACGCTCTGCCAATTCTTCCGCATCTAAAGTATTCTTAGGATAATACACGATAGTATCACCAGCAACAATATTATCTGGACCATCTGGCTCATCGCTATCTGCAATAATTGCACGATGAATTGTAGCATCCTCTCTTGTATCATTATCAGCAAATAAAGAATAAAAGAAAGGAGTAGGCATTGCTCCAAAACCACTTACACCATATGGAGTTGTAGTTCTATTTACACCAGGATAATTAAAAACCTGATTCATAAAAAGCGAATGCTTGTTGTTACTTTTATCTGCTGCCAAACCACTATTTCCATATTGTACGGCAAATAATATTTCATCATTTTCTTGATTATCATAATCAAAAACCTCAGCATATGATTGACTACGAATATCATAATTACCAATTGCTTGCTCAGCCAATGCTGCAGCAGTATCAAAATCGGCAGAACTACCTGCAGATGTGTACGCTCTTGTAAGATATACCTCTGCCAATAAATGTTGTGCCGCTCTTTTAGATATTCTACCTGTACTAGGGTTATCTATCAATGTAGGAATAGCCTCTTCTAAATCTAAAATTATTTGAGCATATGTTTCAGCCTCAGAAGACCTAGCATAATCTGTACGAATAGTTTGAGCTTCTTCCAGTTCAATAACTACACCACCATATTGCTGCACTAAATTAAAATATGCCAAACCTCTAAGCGCTTTTGCTTGTGCAATACCATAATCTCTATCGCCTAAATTAGCATCGCTCCAGCTTATTTGATTTTCAAACCTATTAATAACGGTATTCGCTTTACCAATTACACTATAGTTATTGGACCAAACCGCTAAGCCTGTGCCAGAATTTAAATTGAAATAATCATTAGTTGCGCTAAAAGAGAATATTTCACTTTTACTTGTAAAAATATCTGTGCCCAAAAATTGGTACGTATACTCATTGTATACATTTCGCAGACTACTATATACACCGATCACTAATTGATCTGCATTGTCTTGAGTAATAAAATTCTCAGAAGTAATATCTGAGTATATTTCTTCTTCTAAATAATCCTCGCATGCATATGACAGCGACAGCATAACCAAGAAGACCGTTATAATCTTTATATATTTAAATAGTTTCATCTTTTTATAGTTTAAAAATTAGTACGATAATTTTAATCCGAATAAAACTGTTTTAACCGAATACCCCATGTTATAGGAATTCTGTAAACCTGTTTCTGGATCTGGACCAGTAAAATCGGTAAAAGTGAATGGATTTTGTACATCAAGTGATAAACGTAACGTGGACATTTTCAACTTGTCTAAAAGGTCTTGAGGAAATGAATAGGCAAGACCAATATTACCAATTCTTACAAAGGACATATCTTCATAAAACCAAGGATAAGAAGACTCTCCATATTCTGGTGAAGGATATTTAGCATCAGGATTATTAGGTGTCCAATAATCTTGTTTTAAGCTGTTGAATACAGCACCGTCACCGTTGAAGCTCGCAAAATTTTGATGAAATTCTGAATGACCGAATACCCCTTGTCTTGTATTCACTTGCACGTTCATTTCAAGATTCTTGTAATTGAACGTGTTTGTCATACCTGCAATCCAATCTGGGGATTGAGAACCAATAACCCTTTTATCTTCTTGATTAATTACACCATCACCATTTTGATCAACATATTTATATTGCCCAGGTAATAATCCATAAGATTCTGCTTCTGCAGCTTCGTCTATTTGCCAAATACCGTCAACCTCATAATCAAATGTAGCATCAATTGGTGCGCCTACTTGTAAAACACCGTTTAATCTAGAATCTGACCCAACCAAAATCTGGTCTATATCATCATAAAGGGCAAGTATTTCATTATCATTCTTAGTGTAGTTGATATTCGTACGCCATGTAAAATTATCTGTACGTACGTTAACAGTGTTTAAAGTAAGTTCTACACCTCTGTTTCTTACAGAACCAAAATTACCTATGGTACCAGAGTCGCCGAAGCCGGTTACAAAAGATAATTGACGGGCAAGAATACTGCCTTCAGTTTCTTTACTATAGTATTCAAAACCAAAATTAACTCTACTATTTAGGATCGATAAGTCTAACCCAAAGTTATATTCTTTAGAAATTTCCCAAGTTAAATCTGCATTAGAAAGACCTGCAACAGATTTACCAATGTTGAAATCATCACCAAACAAATAACTGTCTTGAGATAAGAAGGCAAGTGAACTATATGGATTAACTGTTTTATCGTTACCAGACTCACCATAGCTTAAACGTAGTTTTAAATTACTAAGCCAATCTACATCCTTTAAAAATGGTTCTTCGCTTGCTCTCCATGCAAAAGCTGCAGATGGAAAGAATGCCCATTTATTTCCTACTGCCAATTTAGATGAACCATCGTATCTACCTGTAAAAGTAAATAGGTATCTATCTTTTATATTATAGTTTAAACGACCTGCAAAAGAAGCTAATGTCTCCTTTTCATAAAAACTACCATAGTCTCTAGGTACATCAGAGCCACCTTGTGTATTAAAGAACAAGTAAGCATCAGTATCAAAATTACGTACTTGAATATCACTCCCTTCAGGGTTAGAATAATATATAGAATTGATTAAAGTTGTTTTAAGATTATGACCTTCAGCAATATCAAAATCGAAATCAAGAATATTATCCCAAGTATAAGATGTTTTAAAATCTGATTGATAATGAGACTGAATTCTTGAAGGATCATTTCTAGAAGACTTCGTCAACAAACCACGATATTCTCCAAAACGTTGTGCAGAAATATTTGGTGAAAATTGTGTTTTAAAGTTGATCCAATCGTTTGGTTTATAGTTGAAAAACACATTTGCAATAACGTCTAAAGATCTATTGTTTAACCTCCATGCACCTTGCGCATCATATATAGGGTTAACAAATCTTAAATCTTGATCATCTGGAAATAGAATAGGCTCTCCGTTTTCATCATAAGGATTAACCGTTGGCGCTAAACGTAACGTACTTCTAAACAATTCTCTACTACCCTGCTCTCTTTCAGAAAGGGCTAAATATGATTTAATACCTACAGTTACCTTATCAGATACCTTTTTAGATAGCGAAGCACTTAAGTTATACCTTTCGTACTCTTCTATTCCCATAACACCTTCGTCATGTAAATAACCTATAGATCCATTGTAAACCAAACCATTACTACCACCAGACATACCAACGGTATGGCTTGTTTGTAAGCCAGATTTTCTAAATGTATCCATCCAATCGGTATATCTACCATTTGCAACATTTGATGCTTCTTCGTTAGAAGATTGAATTTCTGTAGACCTATCTACTACTACACTATTATAAGATGCAACAGTTCTATCTGTACCTTGCCATGCTCTTGCTCTTAAAACATCATCAACAAACTGAACATATTCAGGACCCGAGTAAAGTTCTGGTATGTTAGTTGCCGAACGCAAACCAAAAGAAGAATCATAAGTAAAAACAGTTTTGCCTTCAATTCCGCTTTTAGTAGTAATAATTACAACACCGTTAGCACCTCTAGAACCATAAATAGCGGTTGCTGAAGCATCTTTTAAAATATCCATCTGCTCAATATCAGAAGGATTTAAAACACTGATGTCATCAAAAAATATTCCATCAACCACAAATAGCGGTTTAGAAGGATCATCTGCTAAATCATCACTTACACCATCACGTTCACCACCTTGATTTGCAGTAATAACCGTATTACCACGTATTTTAATAGATAATGGCGCACCAGGCTTAGAGTTTAATGTTCTAACATCAACACCCGCAATACGACCTTGAATTGCTTGACCAATATCGGTCTTTCTCTGTTCTGTTAGTGTTTCACTGTCAACTGAAGCAACAGCACCGGTCAAGTCACTTTTCTTTACAGACCCATATCCTATTACTACAACCTCATCTAACTGTGCGGTATCTTCTGTCATAGTTACCGATATGTTAGATTGACCGGAATAAGCTACCTCTACTGGTTTATAACCTAAATAGGATACACTTAAGACATTTCCTTCCTCTACTGAAATGCTAAAATTTCCATCAAAATCCGTTACCGTACCATTTGATGTTCCTTTTACTACAATAGATGCTCCTGGAATAGGCATACCCTGGTCATCTGCCACCGTACCCGTTACGCTACTCTGCGCCCATAGTACTGATGACACGCCCAATAAAAGGAATACCATTAATAGTTTTAGTTTTTTCATTTTTGTTATTGTTAAGTTAATTGACTACTAATGTATTGTTAAGACCATGTTAACGAATGGACATATTCATCGGAAATATGGACAGCCATAAAAAAATGGATTATTTTTAACTTGCTAAATCATCAAATAATCTCCTTAATTTTTAAATATTTCATATAGCTATTAGACAAAAAATTACATATTTTCATTTTTCAATACATAACACCATTTAACGTTTAGAATGCTAAATCCATGCTTTGTATTAAAATGTCCATCCCTTAAAACCACAATCGCTGTACTTTGTAGAGCCATTTCAAAACCAATACATTAATAATGAAAAATTACCTTTCAACCAGTAAATTACTGATGGTAACAGCACTAGCATTAATAGTTAGCTGTACCGAAAACACTAAAGATGAAACCCCTTGGGTAGATTTATTTGACGGCACAACTTTAAACGGTTGGAATAAACTAGGTGGCGATGCTACCTATAATGTAAAAGACGGTGCAATTGTAGGCACTACCACCCATAATACACCGAATACATTTTTGACCACAGATAAAATGTATGATGATTTCATTTTAGAATTAGACTATAAAGTGGATTCGACTATGAATTCTGGTATACAGATTAGAAGTAATAGCATACCTACCTATAGAGATGGTAGAGTACATGGATACCAAGTTGAAATTGATCCATCTGAAAGAGCATGGAGCGGTGGTATATATGACGAGTCTAGACGTGGATGGTTAAACCCAATGACAGACAACCCGGCTGCACAAAAAGCGTTTAAGCAAAACGACTGGAACCATTATCGTATAGAAGCAATTGGCGACACTATTAAAACCTGGGTAAACGATGTTCCTGCAGCTTACTTAATTGATGATAAAACTGCGAAAGGATTTATCTGTTTGCAAGTACACAGTATACATGATGATCAAAAAGCTGGAACGGATATTATTTGGAAAAATGTAAAAATAGTTACTGATAGCGTTTCCAAATATTCTAGAAAATCGCCACTTACTCCTATCATCACCAAAAATCAATTAACTATTGATGAGAAAAAAGATGGATGGAAATTACTTTGGGATGGAGAAACTACCAACGGGTGGAGAGGTGCCAGGCTAGAAGAGTTCCCAGAACAGGGTTGGAAAATTGAAGATGGAATTTTAAGTGTTCTTTCTTCAGGAGGCGCAGAATCTTCTGCCGGTGGTGATATTGTTACCAAAGAACTTTATGGAGATTTTGAATTAAAAGTAGATTTTAAACTGACACCTGGTGCTAACAGTGGTATCAAGTATTATGTAGATACTAATATTAACAAAGGTGAAGGTTCTTCTATAGGACTAGAATATCAAATATTAGATGACAACCTTCATCCAGATGCTAAACTAGGAAATCATGAAGGTAGTAGAACGGTAAGTTCATTATACGATTTAATTCAGGCTGATGTAAATAAACCAATTAACCCAATTGGTGAATGGAATACAGCTTACATTATATCAAAAGATAACCACGTAGAACATTGGTTAAATGGTACAAAGGTTTTAGAATACGAACGAAAGAGCGATGCATACAGAAAGTTAGTTTCTGAAAGCAAATATGTTAAGTGGCCCAATTTTGGGGAATTGGATAAAGGTCAAATTTTACTTCAAGACCACGGTGATTTGGTTTCTTTCAAAAATGTAAAAATTCGTTCAATTAGTAATACTAAAGAATAAACAACATGAGTTCAAATAGAAGAGATTTTATAAAGAAAACTGCAATTGGAGCCGTTGGGGCTACTTTAGTTGGCTCTAGTGCAAATGCTATGACAGCTAAGAGTTATTCTAAAATAATAGGTGCAAACGATAGAATTAATGTTGCAATTCAAGGTTTGGGAAGAAGATATGGTGCATATATACCAGCAATAGCCCATAAAAAAAATAACGTAGAGCTTAAATATTTATGTGATGTCATGAAAAGTCAGCGAGATAAAGCTGCTACCGAATTGGCTTCTAAAATTAATTATAAGCCACAATTAGAAAATGACATTCGTAAAATTTTAGATGATAAAGACGTTGACGCTATATTTATGTCAACTCCTGATCACTGGCATGCGCCTGGTGCATGTATGGCAATGCAAGCCGGTAAACATGTTTTTTTAGAAAAGCCGTGTAGCCATAATCCTCGTGAGGGAGAATTGGTCGTTGCTTATCAAAAGAAATTCAATAAAGTGGTGCAAATGGGTAACCAACAACGTTCAGCACCAGAGTCTCAAGAAATAATAAAAGAAATTCACAATGGTGTTATTGGTGATGTATATAAAGCAACTGCTTTTTATGTTAGTGCCAGAGGTCGTGTACCACACCAAACAAAAGCAAATCCGCCAGAAGGTTTAGATTGGGATTTATTTCAAGGTCCTGCTCCAAGAAGAGCATATACAGATAACACTTGGGATTATAACTGGCACTGGTATGGTTGGGATTATGGTACCGCAGAGATGGGTAACAATGCTACTCATGAATTAGATATTGCACGATGGGCATTAGGTGTAAAATATCCTGAAAAAGTATCTGTTGATGCAGGTAAATATCACTACAAAGATGATGGCTGGGAAATGTATGATACTATGGAAGCTACATTTAAGTTTGCTGGCAATAAAACCATAAAATGGGACGGTAACAGTAGAACCGGATATCATAAATACGGCAACAAATATGGAAGAGGTACAATAGTAGCTGGTTCTGAAGGTACAGCTTACATTGATCGTGGTGGATATAAATTATTCGACCAAAAAGGAGGTCTTATCAAAGAAAATATTTCAGCGAACGAAGAAGCAGGTACAGCACTTGGTGGTGGTGGCGATATGTCAACATTGCACACGGTTAACTTTTTTGATGCATTAAGAGGTAAAGCTGAATTAACTTCACCAATAGATGAAGGTGCTATTAGCCAAATGCTTACGCATTACGCAAATATAGCTTCAAGAATAGATGACTCTTTTGAAATAGATGAAACAACTGGTCGTATATTTAATAGAGAGGCTATGAAATTATGGTCTAGATCCTATGAGCCAGGTTGGGAAATTAAACCTGTATAATCTCTTCATATTAATAAGATTAAAAACACTACTGCATCTACTTTTCTATAAAGTTTGGAAAGTATCTAGAATGATAAAGGTGTAGTACAATCTAAAAGTAAATAAACTAGATACTATGTTTTAAACAACATAGTATCTAGTACTACTTATCATAAATCAACTTACCGTAAAACCTATGAAAAAGCATATTTGCATATGTCTTATCACCCTTTCTATTTTCTATTGTCAAGCTCAAGATAGTACTAGTAATATAGATTTGAGAACTACTTTCAACAGTCCTGCTGAAATAAGTGAAGTATCAACAGACACGTATTTATTAGATTTTGGTAAAGCATATTTTGGTACAGTTGAATTGAGGAGTACGACAACTCAAAACGATTCGTTAGTCATTCACCTTGGTGAAAAATTAGATGCACAAAATAGAATAGACAGAAATCCAGGTGGGTCTATTAGATATCAAAGAATTGTATTGCGTAATCTACAAGCAAATACGATTACCAATATTGAACTGATCCCTAACAAAAGAAATACATCTGGTGCAGCTATACTGTTACCTAATAGTATAGGCGTAGTTATGCCTTTTAGGTATTGTGAAATTGAGAATTTAAAAATACCTATTGAAAATATAGAAGTCTTTCAAAAAGCGACACATAATAATTTTAATGAAGAAGCAAGTAGCTTCTCCTCTTCAAATGCAATATTAGATTCTATTTGGAAACTTTGTAAGCATACTATTAAAGCTACCAGTTTTACGGGTTATTATGTAGATGGTGACCGTGAAAGAATACCGTATGAAGCAGATGCCTATATAAATCAATTAAGTCATTATAGCGTAGATAGTCTTTATGCTATGGGAAGAAGAACCAATACCTACTTTATAAAAAACCCAACTTGGCCAACAGAATGGTTGCTACATACCGTACCCATGTTTTATGCAGATTATATGTATACGGGCGATTTAGAACCACTAAAGGAGCATTATGAGAATCTAAAGTTAAAGACTTTAATGGATTTGGAACGTGAAGACGGACTCATCAGCTCTTCTTCTCCGCAAATGAACGAAGAGTTAATTTCAAAATTAGGTTTTAAGAAACCTGATACAAAAATCAAAGATATTATAGATTGGCCACCAGCACAAAAAGATACTGGTTGGGAATTGGCTACTGCAGAAGGCGAAAGAGATGGTTATGAAATAGTTCCAGTGAATACAGTCGTCAATTCTTTTTACTACTACAACCTTGTCCTAATGGCAGAGGTTGCTGAATTTCTTGAAAAAGACGATGATGTTGTATTTTTTCAAAATAAGGCTGCAACCATCAAGAGCGTTATTAACACTAAATTATTTGATACTAAAAAAGGGTATTACTTAGATGGAGAAAATTCTAATCATTCTTCTTTACATGGCAATATGATGCCACTCGCTTTTGGTCTAGTACCCAAAGAACATATTAAAACCGTAACAGATTTTATAAAAACCAGAGGAATGGCTTGTAGTGTTTATGGGTCTCAATACTTATTAGAAGGATTATATAAAAGTGGCGAGGCACGGTACGCATTAGACCTAATCACAGAAACAGAAAGCGATAGAAGTTGGTGGAATATGATTGAAATAGGTGCAACCATGACTTTAGAAGCTTGGGATGTAAAGTACAAACCGAATTCTGATTGGAATCATGCTTGGGGTACAGCGCCTTTGAACATTACTACTCGTTACATGTGGGGTATAAAACCAAAAACAGCCGGTTTTAAAGTAGCTGAAATTAAACCTCAACTGGCAGACTTAACTTTTTCTAATATTAAAGTACCTACCAAAAACGGCATCATAACCGCTAGCTTTAAAAAAGACAAAAATACAGACCGTTATACCATTGAAATTCCTAAGGAAATGATCGCAGAATTTACAGTTCCCCCAATTTTTTCAAAAATTAAACATAATGGTAAAAAGGTAAAAATAACCCATAATCCGGTACATCTAAAAAGTGGTGTTCATACCATTGAATTGAAACAATAAATAGTACAATATGAACTTATTTAGTATAGAAAACAAAGTAATATTAATTACCGGAGGTGGCGGAGTACTTGGCGGTGAAATGGCTAATTATTTACTTTCAAATGGCGCTACAATCGTTATTTTAGATTACAAAGATGATATTGTAAACGCAGCCGTTGAAAAACTTAAAACCATTGGCGATAATGTATCTGGTTTTGTGTGTAATGCCTTAGAAGAAGAAAGTCTAATTAAAGTTTCAGATGAAATTATAGCGCAACATGGTAAAATAGATATTCTAATAAATGCTGCAGGCGGTAATATGCCTGGTGCAACTATAGGTGTTGACCAAACTATTTTTGATGTAAACATTGATCACTTTAAAAAAGTGGTAGACCTTAATTTATTTGGCAGCATTCTACCCGCAATGGTTTTCGGCAAAGAAATGGTGAAGAATAAACAAGGTGTTATCATTAATATATCATCAATGACTGCACAAAGTGCAATCTCTCGAGTGGTAGGCTATTCTGCATCAAAAGCAGCTATAGATAATTTCACGAAATGGTTGTCTGTAGAATTAGCTACAAAATTTGGAGAAGGTTTACGTGTTAATGCTATTGCTCCTGGTTTTTTTATCGGAAATCAAAATAGAAATCTTTTAATTGACCAAGAAACCGGTAATTTTACTGACAGAGGTGATACCATTATTAGAAATACACCCATGAAAAGATTTGGTGAGACGGACGAATTAAATGGTACTATTTATTACCTATGCGCAGAGGCATCAAAATTTGTAACAGGCGTAATAGTCCCAATTGACGGAGGTTTTAGTGCTTTTAGTGGAGTTTAATAAAATATAATTTAGAAAAATGGAACAAACATGGCGTTGGTACGGTCCAAATGACCCCGTATCATTATCAGATATTAGACAAGCAGGTGCAACAGGTGTAGTTAGTGCTTTGCATCATATCCCTAATGGCGTGGTATGGCCGGTAGAGGAAATTATTGAGCGTAAGAATATAATAGAAGCCGCTGGCTTAACATGGTCTGTTATAGAAAGCGTTCCCATTCATGAGCAAATAAAAACCCAAAAAGGGGATTATAAAATTTATTATGAGAACTATAAACAAACCATTGCTAACTTGGGTCAATGTGGTATAGATACGGTCTGTTACAACTTCATGCCTGTATTAGATTGGACAAGAACCAATTTAGATTATGAAGTGGAAGATGGCTCTACCGCACTTCGTTTTGAAGCTGCTGCTTTCGCTGCGTTTGAATTGTATTTATTAAAAAGACCAGGTTCTGAAGACACCTATTCTGAAGCTCAAAAAACTGCCGCCAAAGAATATTTAAAAACACTTTCTGAAGACGATAAAACCAAATTAATCAGCAATATTATAGCTGGTCTACCTGGTGCAGAAGAAGGATATTCTCTAGAAGAGTTCAATACAATTTTAGCTACCTATGACGCTATTGGACCAAAAGAACTTAAGGATAATTTATTCGAATTTTTATCTAATATTATTCCGGTAGCTGAAAAGGCGGGTGTGCGTATGTGTATACATCCTGATGATCCTCCATTTCCAATTTTGGGACTTCCAAGAGTTGTAAGTACAGAGCAAGATATCATTGACCTTTACAATGCTGTTGATAGCCCAAACAACGGACTTACATTTTGCACAGGTTCATTTGGTGTTAGACCAGATAATGACTTACCAGGAATGATAAAGTGCTTAGGTGATCGTATTCATTTTATTCATTTACGTAGTACACAACGTGATGCCGATGGTAATTTTCATGAAGCAAATCATTTAGAAGGAGATGTAGATATGTTTTCGGTAATGCAGGCATTGGTAAAAGAACAAGAAAAGAGAAAAGCCTCTGGCAGAACAGATACCAGAATGCCATTACGCCCAGATCATGGTCATAAAATGTTAGATGATTTAAGAAAGAAAACAAACCCAGGTTACTCTGGCATAGGTAGACTAAGAGGTTTAGCTGAGCTACGAGGTCTAGAAATGGGCATTAGAAAAAGTATGAAATAGCTTGGTAATTATTTATCAAGTGCTTGAAGTTCTTTCTCTGTAAATTCCATACCAGAGGAGGACTTTATACCTCTTAATTCTTGAATACGCTTTGCGCTTAACCCTTTTGGATCATCAGAAAAAGCATTTGTTACATATGATATAATATCGGCTATATCTTTATCCGTAATTGTTTCGTTTCGAATAAGTCCGGGCATAGCCAGATTGATGTTATATTCAACCCCATTTACATGAACGGGACCTTCTAAACCGTGTAAAATAATTAGCGCTAAACGTTCCGTATTTTTAACGTGCTCTGAGCCCATTAACGGTGGTGCAAGTCCGTCGATACCTTGACCGTTAGCACCGTGACAAGAAGCGCATATTTGATAAAACATTTTAGCCCCACTAGTTCGATTATCTTCATTGATGGATTTTCTTGTGAAAATAGAATTTACCTTTTCATTTTTCTTATCCGATAAACTTCTAGCCAGTTTATTGACGAATTCCGTATGCTTGAACTTATCCATGAAAACTGAATTCTGAAAAATTAAAGAATCTGCATTCGATAGACTACTCATCAATGATTCAGTGACAGTGCTATTTTTGAGCCTTCTCTCTAGTATTTTCTCAAGTATAGGTGTAAATTTCACTTCATTTAAAGCTAGCCATTGACCTAAACCATTTGCTAAATAAATATCTAATTCAATATTATTTCTATCTATAACCGTGTTAAAAACTTTAGCGGCTTTTTCAATATTTTCTTTGGTTACAAACCGTTTTAATAGCACAAGAGCATGTGCCACTACTTCTGAATGTTCGCTTTTCATCACCTCAGTCAAAAAATCAAACGACAAAGCGTCCCAACCTTCTAAAACATATAATGCGTGTATTTGAGTCAATTTATTTTCAGAATTAAGCACTACATCTTTAATTTCATCTGTAGCTTTTGTCAACCTTTTAAAAATTAAATAATGTTGTGCACGGTCTCTAATCCAACCATTTGTATTAGATAAAAGGGAAACTAACTCTGTTGCACCTAAAGCATCAAAATCAGGAATTATTGTAGCAACTTCATTTTTGCGCTTCACCTTTAATATGCGTCCGAAATTAATTATAGTATCTATTCGAGTAGTTTTTGTTTTTTCCTTCAAATAAGGGCTCAAATATGCATGATGGCCAATCATGCCGCGGTGCATATCTACTATATACATACTACCATCTGGACCGTTCTTTAAACTTACAGGTCGAAAACCTTCATCGGTAGATGCCAAAAACTCCTTTCCTTGCCATGCATGTTTTGCAATTACTGAATCGCCCGTAAAAGTCAGTAATGCTCGTTTAATCAAATTACCTTCTGGTATACAGATAAAAACGTTTTGGTCATATTCTTCGGTAAATGCCCCACCCCTATATACTAGCGGACCACAAGCTGCTGTAGCATCAACTAAAAGGCTATCTGCATTTAAAACACCTTTAGCATACCCTCTATTTACAGATGTGGCATGTAAAGGATAAACGCGTTGATCGGTTGTCAACAGTTTGTCTACACTAGCTTTTGGAGTAAAATATTTGTTACTAATTAATGTATTTGGCAACACATAATCACCCAACAAAACCCGTGAATTGTCATTGTAATATAATCGTCCGAAATTATCATGGGTCATACCCCATTGCCCTCTAAAGGTTGTGGGTTCTTTAAGCCAAACTCCGTTATCTCTTCTATATCTAAAATTTGACTTTGCGTTATATATCCAATTATCAATATTTAATTCTAAAGCGTTAGGTTGATGCTCAGGATTACCTTCTACAGCGTAGATTGAATCTACCAATACTCTATTTACAGGCAGATCGTTTTCTATTTCAACAAACCATAAATTTGGTGGGATCGCATATAATAATCCTCCATATACATGAGATAACGCTCTCGGCATCACAATACTATCCATAAATACTTTTGAATGGTCGGCAACACCATTACCATTTAAATCTTCAAGAATAAGAATACTACCTGTTGGATCATCTTCCTCCGAACCTTGCATGTCACTCATGTAACCTGGCATTTGAGCTACCCAAACCCTACCTTTTGAATCAAAATCGATAGCTACCGGAGCTTTTAATAAAGGTTCGGCTGCGACAACTTCCAATTCAAAGCCATTTTCAATTTTATAAGATTCTAACGAAACTTCAGTTTCGGTAAAAGATTCTTGACATGAGAATAATAAACAAGTAAAAATAAATAGGGGAATAAACGTAATGCGCATAAAATAATTCAATTTTAGGTAAAGATAACAAGTAGGAATAATTAATCAATAAGTCCAAAAAACCTTGGTAACCAAAGAGAAATTGACGGAAAAAATGTAATCAACATTAAAACAATAGTCATCGCTGCCAATAAGGGCAATAAAGGTTTAATCACTTTTGATACTGGCACTTTCGCCACACCACTACCTACAAACAATAAAGTGCCTACAGGTGGGGTACAAACCCCAATACAAAGATTTAATACGATGACCATACCAAACTGCACAGGATGCATGCCAAGCGCCATTGCTACCGGTAGAAATATGGGTGTAAAAATAAGTACGGCAGGCGTCATATCCATAAACGTACCGACTAGTAATAAAATAAGATTTATCAATAAGAATACTGCAATGGGGTTACTCACCGAATCGACTAATAGACTGGTTAACATTTGTGGTATACCTTCAAAAGAGAACAACCATGACATTGCCATCGATGTCGCAATCAGAAACATAACAATTGCTGTGGTTTTCGCGCTTTTTAATAATATCGACTTGAAATCTGCAAAATGTAATTCTTTGTTCAGAAACCCAAGTAATGCTGCGTATACCACTGCAATTGCTGCAGCTTCGGTTGCCGTAAAAATACCAGCAACAATACCTCCAACCACTATTATCAATAATGTTAAACTTAAAAAGGCATTTTTAAAATCGACGAATAACTGTTTAAACCCTACCCTATCTGCTTTCGGTAATCCTTTACGTTTTGCATAAATATATACCATGAGCATAATCGCCAAACCGACCAAAATACCTGGAATATAACCTGCAATGAACAGTGCCGCAACAGAAGCAGTACCGCCACTGGCAAGGGCAAAAATTATTAGCACGTTACTTGGCGGAATCAATAATCCTGTGGTAGATGAACTAATATTTACCGCAGCACTAAACTCTCTTGGATATCCTTCTTTTTCCATTTTATCGGTAAGGGTACTACCAATAGCTGAAGCAGCAGCAATAGCAGACCCAGAAATTGCACCAAATAACATGGCCGATATAATATTCACATATGCTAGTCCACCAGGCAAACTACCAATCAATGATTTGGCAAAATCGATGAGCCGTTTTGCCACACCTCCCCTATTCATAAGTTCGCCTGCCAATATGAAAAATGGAATCGCAAGTAGCGCAAAATTATCAATACCTGTGGTCATTCGCTGACTGGCCGTAGTAACAGATGGTAAAAATGAAATATTTATAATTAACACCAACATGGTTGAAATACCTATAGAATAGGCAACAGGAACACCATAGGCAAGTAAACCTGCAAAGCTGATAAATAGCACTAGTACACTTATAAGTTCTATGCTCATCTATAAAAAATTTTGTTTTTTAATATTGTAGATAGAAAAGAAAATAATAATGACACCACATATGGGTACAATGGCGTAAACATAGCCCAGTGGTACATGTAATGCAGAAGATGTTTGCCCTAAACTCAAGGTCGTGTATACTAAATTACCCCCACCAATTACCATAATTATCAAGGCAAAAAGCGCCATAAATACCTGTATAACCTTCTGTCTATTTTTTCTTTTTTTCTCTGATAATTTTGACAATAGAAAATCCATCGATAAATGACCTTCGGTTTGCCCGTTGATGTAGGCAGCTCCTAAAACAGTAAGCCATATTAAAGAAAACCGAGCGAATTCTTCAGTAAAGGAACTTGATTGACCAACCACATAACGTGATACCACCTGCCACACAACATCGATTACCAAAAGCCCGAAGATGGTTACCAAAAAATATTCAATTAAAGAATTAAGTGCCGTGTAGATTCTCTGCATTATTGTGCCAATATTTTTTCGATTACCTTTTTCATTTTCTCATCTTGCATCATCTTTTCCATTACTGGTGTTGATTTTGTTGAAAACTCAGTTTTATCAGGATACAAGAATTCTACATTTGCTTTTTTCAGCACTACCATATTCTCGGCTACGGTTTCTTTCCAATACTGTTTTTGTTTTTCTACACTTTCATCAGCTGCCTCTTGAAGCCAACCCTGTTCTTGTTCATTTAAGGTATCCCAAAATTTGGTTCCAATGACCACAACATCGGGTACCATGGTATGTTCATCAAACGTGTAATATTTACAAACTTCGTAATGATTTGATGTAACGAATGATGGAATATTGTTTTCAGCGCCATCAACTACATTCTGTTGTAATGCTGTATAAAGTTCACCGTAGGCCATAGGCGTAGCAGAACCACCTAAAGTATTCACCATATCCACCGACATTTGATCGTTCATGGTTCTAATCTTCATTCCGTCTAAATCTTGCGGAGTTTTAACCGGTTTCTTTTTTGCATAAAAACTGCGTGCACCGGCATCGTAAAAACAAAGACCACGAAGTAAATACGCCGAACTACTTTCCAATAGTTCTTTACCAACATCACCTTCAAGAACATTAAAAAGATGGTCTCTATCTCTAAATAAATATGGAATGCTTGTTACTTGATACGCTGGTGCAAAATTTGACATTGAGGCTGCACTCACTTTCGTCATTGCCACACTACCAATTTGAAGTAATTCTAGTACCTCTCGTTCAGTACCCAATTGACCATCTGGAAAAATTTTGACTTCTAATTTACCATTAGATTTTTTCTCCAAGCCTTCTTTCATCGCAACTATACCTTTATGTACAGGATGCGTAGTAGGTAATGAATGTGCAAAATAGAGTACTTTCTTATCGGTATCTATAGCACATGAATTTAAAAAGAAGAAAAAACACAAAAGGGAAATAGTCCAGTATATGTTCTGTATAAAACGCTTTTGTACCCCTACTACCAATTTCATACACAATGGTTAAATATTTAAACCTAATCTAATTCCTTTTTCTAATCCTGATAATTGCGCCAAGCCCATTGCTCTTCCAATTAAAGAATATCCTGAGTAAAATTCATTTTGACGTTTTTTATCGTCTAGCAACACATGACCGTGATCTGGTCTCATCGGAATACTAACCACACCGTTACCGTTAGAATATCTTTTTTGTTGTTGCTCAACAATAGCTTTCATTACTTTATCAATCTCAACTGAGCCACCTAGATGTTCAGCCTCATAAAAGCTGCCATCATCTGAACGGGCAACATTTCTTAAATGAATGAAGTGAATTTTATCACCGAAATCTTCAACAATTTTCACTAAATCATTTGAAGCTGAGGCACCTAATGAACCAGAACAAAAGGTTAAACCGTTACTTGGTGATGGACAACATTCCAATAAAAATTTAATTTCCTCGTAGTTAGAAACAATTCTAGGAACGCCAAAAACTGAAAATGGTGGATCATCTGGGTGTACTGCCATACGAACACCTATTTTTTCTGCTTCGGGTATTATTGCATTCAAGAAATAGGATAAATTATCTTGTAGTTGTTTTTTATCAATCTTTAAAACTGTAGCATGATTGGTTTTAAAATCTTCTAATGCAATCAATTTTCTAGAACCTGGCATACCTGCCAATATTGATTCTTCCAGTTTCTTTTTACCGGCATCTGTAAGTCCGTCAAAATAGGCTTTCGCTTCATTATACGCTTCTACAGGATAGGATTCTTTAGCATTTTCACGCTTTAATATAAATAAATCGAACGCAGCTGCAGAAATCGGACTATATCGTAATGCCGAAGCACCTGTAGGCAATATGAAATCTAAATCCGTACGTGTCCAATCTATCAATTGCATGAAGTTATAACACACATCGTAAATGCCGTTTTCAGCAAGATTTTTAAGTGTTTGAATATAATTAGCAATATAAAAGTCTCTCTCTGGAAGGCCATATTTAATAGCCGTATGAATATTCACACTTTCTACAACAGACCATTCCATGCCATGTTCTTCTATCTCAGATTTAAGTGCCGCAATAGTTTCTACAGGCCAAACTTCCCCAAGGGGCACTTGTTGACATGCAGCTACAATTCCTTCTACACCCAACTGACGTATGTCTGCTAAGGATACTCCAAATTCAGGTCCGAACCAACGAAACGTTCTCTTTAAATAATCCATAATCTATACTCGCAAATAATTAATTCTATACTTATTTATAAATTCAAATGCTTTTTTACAAAAGGGGAATTATTGTAGATGTAATGGATTACACTCCAGAAAAAGAGCTAAAGCCACCATCTACATCAAATATGCTACCTGTAACAAAACTAGAAGCGTCACTTAATAAATAATGTACCATTCCATTTAATTCAGAAGCATCACCAAAACGACCCATAGGTGTATTTTTTATAATACTATTACCACGCTCTGTAAAAGAACCATCTTCATTGGTCAATAATCTTCTATTCTGGTTTCCGATAAAAAAGCCTGGAGCAATTGCATTCACACGTATTTTATCACCGTGTTTAGATGCTAGCTCGTTCGCCATCCATTTAGTGAAAATGTCTACTGCACCTTTAGCCATTGAATACCCTAATACTCTAGATATACTTTGCTTTGCTGCCATAGACGATATATTAATAATCGACCCATACCCCTGCTCAACCATCAATTCACTTAAAATTACAGTTGGCGTTACGGTACCGAATAAATTTATATCTACAACTTTCTGCGTATCACCCATTGCAATGTCGCGTATAGTTTGGTCTGGCTTTAATGTTGCACCAGGTATGTTACCTCCTGCAAGATTAACAAGTCCGTCTAAATGTTTAAACTCCTTTTTAATATCATCTTTCAAGGCTTTTAATTCCTCTTCGTTCATGACATCAACCTTAAAAATAAAGGTACTGTCTGCAACGATGGCATTTAATTCACTTTGCTTAGACTTTAATTTATCTACAGATCTACCTAATAGCAATACTCTTGCTCCGTTTCTTACTAAATATTCAGCAATTGACCCTCCAAGGGTACCTGTACCGCCAGATAAGGCGTAATTTTTATTTTTTAAAGACAGTAACTCATTCATTTAATTCCCTTTTTGCTTTTTTATATGCGGTTATAGTGGTGTAATATTTAGTAATCATATTAGGAACTTCCCATGTAGGTAATTCGCCAGATGCCAAATATTTTAAATAATTCTCTGTGACTTGACCAAAATGTGACTCATGTCCTATTTTAAACTTTTCTGGAATAACAATTTTCCATTTACCCTCTGCTACTTTTTCAACCGTAGTACCAGGAAATTGTTCTGCTATCTCATTTTGAATTGCCAAGTTAAGGGATTTCTCAAAATCAGCATCTAATTTTGATTCTACATATAATACAGGTTTATAATTTTCTTTTTTGCCCTGCTTTATAATTAGGTTAGATTTTGAACCACGCATAACACTATAATGCGTATCACCTGTTCCTTCTGGAGCCTTATAATTCCATACAACTGAAACCTTCGCAAACTTACCATTGATTTTATAGGTCATTTCGCCATTACAATACACATTTAATCCATCATCAGCTATATCCTTTTTTAAATAATCGGGATATGCTTCGGTACCCGTCACGTTCTGAAACTCTTCTAAAGAAAGAACGGTGGGCCATCTACGAGCCGACACCATTTCTACTTGCGACGAATCAATGATTTGATCCGGGAAAGCTTCCCATTGAACCAAATCTACCAAGTGAGTAGTAACATCTACGATACCTTCACCTTCCTCGTTTACATCAAAAAACCAAGATGGGCGTACCAATGGTTTTCCTGAAACAAATTTAAAAAAGTGATGCACGCTTTCTTTACTAATTGCCGGTTCTTCTGCAGTACCCTCAATTAATTCACCAAATACGTTTGGCAATAAAGAGAATTGTTTTTGCATCATCGTAGTCGACTCAAAACGTTCTGTCATGATATCATAAATGATTACTCCGTTTTCTTCGGCAATTTTAAAAGCTTCCTTTAATTTTTCAAATCCTTCGGGATTAATAACCAACGGCTTATCTGCATACACATTTAAGCCAGCTTTTACCGCTGCTAATACATAATCTATCTTCTTAGAATTTTTCCCTGCAACGACCATTACATTACCAGGCTTTTCAGTAATCATCTTGTTTAAATAATCATCGCCTAAATAAGTGTTAACCGCCCATGAGGTTGCATTTTCATCTCTAGAATTATATTGTTTTATTTTACTAAGAAAATCATCTACTTCAGGACCCTTGGGCGCAAAAACGTGAATAGTAGAATCCACTTGTGGGTACATTGTTTTTTGCACTAAAGCTGCATGAAAATGACCTGGATCTAAAGTCATTAATTTAACCTTGTCCATTGTATCCACTTTAATTTCCTCTTTTTTTTCTTCTGCACAAGAAAGGCAGAGTAATACTACTGGTAGCACAATTACCAAATATCTTTTTAATGTTTTCATTTTCTAGATTTTACTAAAAAATATGACCACTACTGGTGGTCATATTCTTATTAATTGTCTAAATCTTAAACAAACTAGTCTTTAAAAATAGCACCTTCTTAAATAAAAAAAGTAGGTGCTATAAGTTAATTCTAAGATTTCACATAATTTGTGCCATAAGGCTTACGCTGAGCACGTTCAAGCATTACATTTGCTTCTGGGTCATTTATAAACCATTCATTCTCTGGATCCCAATTTAATTTTCGGGAGAACTGCATAGCAATATCACTTATTAAACAAACCGTACATGCTTTATGCCCCTTTTCAATTGGTGAAATTGGCGCTTTTCTACTCTTTACACATTCTAACCAGTTACCATGTTGGTCGTCTATTTTTTCTAGATGGATTTCATTTTCTCCAATTACAGATTCTAATATTTTGGGATCTGACGCATTTAATGCTTTAGAACTTTTTTCTTTACTTACAGGATCAGATGCAGATGCGGTATAAGAGCCACGTGAAACAAAGATCCAACCATCGTCACCTATATATTGAATACCGTTAGTATATCCACCACTAGTATACACCGTAATATCGTTAGCATATTCATGCTTTACAAAAAAGTCTCCGTGTACATTCCATAATCCTGATTTTGGAAATTCTGCCAATGCCTCAACAGAAATCGGACCGCTTAACTCGGTATTCATACCCCATGCAGCAGAATCGTAATGATGTTGACCCCAACCTGTAATCATACCTGCTCCGTAATTACGTTGACGTAACCATCCCGGACGACTATAATCATTTTGAGGGTGTACTCCTATTTCAGTATAAGGCACTTCTGGAGTTGAACCTAACCACATATCAAAATTCAAGTTACTAGGCACTGGCATTTCTGGAGCCACAGGTCCTGCAGGATCACCAGGTAATCCTATTTTTACCGTGTGTATTTTACCAATTCTACCGTTACGTACCAATTCGGCAGCAACTCTAAATTGTGGCATTGCGCGCTGTTGTGTACCAACTTGTAATATCACATTATTATCTTGAACAGCCTTTCTTAACTGCTGTCCTTCTCTTACCGTAAGTGATGTCGGTTTCTGAACATAAATATCTTTACCGGCAATGGCAGCCTCTATGGCCGGTTGTGAATGCCAATGATCAGGTGTACTGATAACAACGGCATCAATATCTTTATTTAATAACATTTCTCGGTAATCGCCATACATTCTAGTATCCATATAATTGGCCTTACCTGTTTTCTCTTTGTAATACCCATCAACTAAAACTTTGGCGTCGTTCATTCGTTTAGAGTCCAAATCACAAACTGATATATAACGCGCATTATCGAAGCGTATCGTATCATGTATATCGTGATCACGAGCAATACGACCACACCCAATCTGACCAATATTAATTTTATTACTAGGTGCATTTTTACCAAATACACTTGAAGGTACTATTGTTGGAAAAGCGACTGCCGCTGCCGTACCCAACGATGATTTTTTTATAAAATTTCTTCTCTGCATCTGTATCTATTATTTAGTTCGCAATTAATTCTACTTGTGATGGATTGGCGAAGACCTGCCAATAAGCTTCCGCTTCTTCTTTAGTCAATTCACCTTCAAATACCACCATTCTATATTTTAACTCATATTCTTTATTAGGCTCAATTTGCCATTCTTCATGACGGATAGGGCAAAATTCAAAAAACATATCACCTCGACCACCGTTACCATCAATAGGCCAAACACGCATAGGTTCTGGATGCATTCTGTTCTTAGGATTACTTAGAAATAGAATTCCGTTAGTCCCTTTTCCATCACTTGAGGCACCACTTACTATTGCCCATTTGGCATTTGTACCATCGGCAGTTAAACGATCTTCACCTTCTGAAGTTAATACCTCACAATTATCTTTATGCCATCTTTCTGTAAAACGCATTCCTAATCCGCCACCATAACGGTAAGCTTCAAAAAGAATTCCATTTTCCAAAGGAGTCGAAAACGACGATGTGTAATCTAACATATACCTATCTTCTCTGTTTAAATCCCACATTTTTACTTGAAGATTTTCATTTAATGCAACCTGTGGCTCTGGTTGTGTTTTATAATCAATATGTTCTTGCGCTGCATTAAACCCAGCAGAAACAGCTCCATTAGAAACTGAATTAAATTCTTTGAACAGCACAGTGCCTTGACCGTCACCTAAATTCCAAAAATCGACGCGCATAGTATCGATACGGGTATGTGTCCATGGTCCCCAAACACCATAATGGTGCCAATGGTCTGGTGCATTCGTTCTTGTTAAAGTATCTCCTTTTGGGGTGATAATAGGATGAATATATCCAGATTTTTTAAAAATAGAGTCTACTCCCTTTGGCGGATAGTGCATACCATATCGGTAGCCCACCAACGAAGTATTACCTCTTTCCAGCATTAAATCGCCATCTTTCTTTACCGCAGAAAAAGTATCGGATACTGAAGAAGATTCAGCGTTTACTTTTATACTATAGTCACCTTTTCGGTCGGTATTATGTATAAACCATATTTTATTTGAAGCGGCATCAACATCAAATGGAATAACTTCATCGCCATTTAATAATGTAATTTTACTACTATCTAATTCTCCTAAATCTAACGATAAAGGTCCGTTGATTAATAAACCGCTACCCTCCTGTATTTGATATATAAACTCTTTCTGTTTCTCATTACAAGAAATCAGCACTATAAAAAGTACTACTAAAAATATATTTTTCATAAACACAGGTTTGGGCAACGGAAATTCAAACTAACTCAACATTTTAATTTCTATAGAAGTATTGCAATCAAAATTAAGATTACAATACTTCTTTTTATTTTAATTTATAATTTTAAGATAATTTATATCCTACCACTAATAATGGCACACTAATAAATCTTGAAATTGTTTTATATTAATTATATCCTGGGTTTTGAACTAATTCAGCACCACGGTTACCTTCAATCTCATCTGCTGGTATTGGCCATAGATTAAAGTGAGGTTGCATTCCGTTTTCAACATAGAACGGATTATTATCAATTACACGCTCATAAATCGTATTAGTTCGCATAAGCGTAAGTCTTCGTTTTTCTTCTAAACCTAATTCACGCACACGTTCATCTAAAATATAATCCAAATTAACATCACTAGCACTTACTTCAGAAGCATTAGATCTATTACGAACTACATTAATATCATCAGCAGCTAAGCCTGGTTGATTATTGGCCAAATAAGCCTCAGCACGTAGCAAATAAGTTTCTGCCAATCTCAACATATACTGATCTGTGTAGGTACCACCTGCAGAAGATGTTAGTGCAAATGGCACATCACTTGACCTGTACAAACCATCAGGATGATTATATGGCGTAGTAACCTTTGTAGGAAATGCATAAAATTCTCTAATACGTGGTTGAGTTTCTGTAGACCAAACCGTATCACGACCAATTTCATCGGCAATGATTGCCAAAGCAGATGAGTTATCACGATTAAAAACCCGAACAAAGTTATGATTGGCGTTTCTAATATCATTTACAAAATCTGGATTACTATCATCACCGCCCCAAACAGTATTGGTATAAAACTCTGTTGTTATTCCCCAACCAATACCACGACCACCGGTATAATCACCAACAGGCCATGAGTTAAATGGAGCAAACCTTAATAACGGACCAAAATGTCTCTCAAAAGCATAAGAACCTCCTCTACTACTAGACTGTAATCCACCACCTTGAACATCAATTTCAAATTGTATTACCCAAAGTGCTTCTTTATTACCACTAGCTCTATTCTGATTACCTCTTCTAAATAAATCCCAGTACACATCACCAGGTTCTTCACCTGATCGGGTACCAAAACGCTCTGTCATTAAACCAGTATTTCCATCATTAATCACAGTCGATAATGCTGCAATTGCTTCCGTATTGTTTCCTAAAGCTAAATAAGCTTCTCCCAAATAATGTTGGGCTATTAAATTATGAATACGCCCATCTTCGGCTTCGCCAATACTTGGCAAATTAGCCGCTGCAAAGCTTAAATCTTCTATTACTTGATTTAAAACTTCTTCTCTAGTGTTGCGCACAAAATCAATCTTTGGCTCAATAATAGCATCAGTTACAATAGGTACACCACCATATAAGGTTACCAAAATATTGTAAGCGAACCCTCTAAAAAATCGTGCTTGAGAAATAATATCATTCTTTTCTTCATCAGTCATGTCAGCCAATGGAGCACGTTCTAAAACGGTATTCGCTTCTGCGATATTCTTATAAAGTAAATTCCAATGTGTAGTAGCAATATCTCCTGCTGGATCATAAGCCTGTACCATATTGCCATGTCTTTGAGTTCCACCTGGCTCACCATCAAAAACTAGATCAGTACCATATAGGAAGTCGAATGGTCTATTCTCATCTCTGTTATAAAACTGCCTTCTAACCAAGAAGTACATGTTATTTACCGAAGCCGTAAAATCCGTATAATTATTAAATGCATTTACAGAACTAAGAAAGTCTTCTGGTGTTTCCTCTAAAAAATCCTCGTCGCAAGACCAGAAAAATGTAATTAATGCTAAAAATATAATTGATTTTTTCATGTCTATTTTATTTAAAATGATAAATTAATACCCATTGAATACCCTCTTAATACCGGTCTACCGCCTGTGGTTAAACCGACTCCATAAATACCTCTATCGGAATCCTGAAATTCTGGGTCAAATCCATTCCAATCTGTCCAAGTTGCTAAATTTTTACCACTTACAAATATGCTTAATTCTGATAATGAAAGCTTTTCCAAGATTTTATTATCAAAACTATATTTCAAATTAACATCTTGTAATCTTACAAAACTCCTATTCTCATAACGCGTACCTGCAATACCAGGTCTATTAGGCGCCATTGCGTTTAACCCACCTGGGTTTTGTGGAGACCAATAGTCTATACCAGAAACTACATTTTGATATAGTGTATTTGCATTTCTATATAAAGCATTGTCATTTTGTGAAATGTAATGCTCATCATCCCCTTGAATTGAATTTAAAAAGAAGCTGAATGATAGATTTTTATACCTAAATGTATTTAATAACGATACAGCATAAGATGGATCTCTCGTACCAATAATTTTTCTATCCTCTGCCTGCGTAATCATACCATCACCATTCTGATCAACTATTTTATAGTTACCAATTCCATAACCATCAGGTATATCGTCACCTACTTGATAAATACCATCTGTCTCGTAATCATATAATGCATTTATAGACTCACCAATAAAAAGTCCGCTCTGAATTAAATCATCTTCAACACCGTCACCATCTGCATCTTCGCCAGTAAGTTCTAAAATCTCATTTTTATTTCTCGAATAGTTTGCGGTAGCCGTCCAAGAGAAGTTATCGTTTCGAACAATATCACCTGTTAAGGTAACTTCTAAACCGGTATTCTGAAGTTTACCAACATTGGTCTGAATATTACTAAAACCTGTTAAGTAAGGAATTCTAACAGAAAATAATAAATCATCGGTAACATTCCTATAGGTATCTATGCTACCATTTAGTCTACTGTCGAAGAAATTAAAATCTACCCCTACATTTAAACCAGAAGTTTTTTCCCAACGTAAATTAGGGTTTGCCAATGATGTTAATTCTTGGCCAAAAGCAGGACTACCACCATCTCCGAATACATATGCAGGTATTGTTCGTAATCTTGCCAAAGAAGTATATCTAGGTGTCTGATTACCTGCAATACCATAGCTAGCTCTTAATTTTAGGTTATTTACCCAAGGCGTATCCTTTAAAAAGGCTTCATTTGAAGCTATCCAACCCAATGCCCCAGAAGGGAAGTAAGCCGTTTTTTCATTAGCGGCAAAACCAGAGAAACCATCTCTTCTTATTGTACCGGTTAAAATATACCGATTATCATACTTATAATTCGCTCTTAGCATTTGGTAATTTAATGTCTCGGTATACGCGCTTGAACCAATGGAAGGGATACCACCACTGCTTAAATCACTATAACCCAATGACAACCTATCAAAACCAGAAGCATAAGCATTAGTAGTTTCTTGTTGCCTTTCGATAGCTCCATAAAGTAGAGTCGCACCAATTTCGTGCTTACCAAATGTTCTATCATATTTTAGCAGATTATCCAAAGTATAATCTCTATAAAAAAGCAAACTCTTACCTGCGTCACCAGTTAATCCAGCACCATATATGCTAGAACCGTAAAACTTTTCAATTCTATAATTGTTTCCGAAATTAATACGATACGAGAGTCCTTTTATAAACGGCAATTCTATTTCTGAATAAAGGTTTGCAAAAAAGTAATCTTTACGTTGATAATCTTCAGTGATTTGCCCTTGATATGGATTAGGCTCTATAGTGCCAGCCGGGTTAGGTATTAAATTACCTTCATCATCATAAGGCACTAAAAGTGGCGAAAAGTTTCTTAATTGAGACAAAAACGGTTCATCTCCATCTTCATTCACAAAAGACCCAAATGCTTGTATTCCTACTTTCCAAAAATCATTTACATCTGTATCTAAATTAATTCGTAAACTTCTTCTAGAAAATTTATCATTTTGAATTATACCTTCAGCCTCGGTTAAACCGACCGAAAGTAAGTAACTGGTTTTTTCGGAAGCACCTGTAACATTGATTTCGTTTTGATGCACATAACCAGTTTGTGTACCATTCCCCCACCAATCAAAGTCATTATCACTAAACTCCCCTGGATTTGTGTCTGATTGCAATTCAAAATTCGCGTTAAACCCCTGTCCGCCTTCAAAATAACCAACGTAATCAGAATTTGGTGTTGTAAATTCTGGAGCTAAAAAACGTTTATCATACAATTGCATATTTATGTGATCAATGTAATCTGACCTTGTTAAAGGTCTATTATTTACAGTAGGATCAAGTGTTGCATATGAAGATGTAACCGATATTTTTGGTTTTTGATTTCTCTTACCACCTTTCGAGGTAATTAATATAACACCATTTGCGGCTTGCGCACCATACACAGCCGTTGAACTAACATCTTTCAGTACATCAATAGAAGCAATATCACTAGGATTTATAGACGAAAGACTCCCATTGTATTGAATACCATCTAAAATTATAAGTACACTCTGACTACCGCTTATAGATGCTCGCCCTCGGATAGATATTTCTGGAGTTTGACCAGCAGCGTTTACCTGGCCAATATTCAGACCAGCAACCGTACCCTGTAAACTCTGTGCTATATTAGTATTTGGAGCGTCTTCAAATGCTTCAATATTGGCGCTAGCAACAGCTCCTGTAACATCTGATTTTTTCTGACTACCATACCCAACTACAATTACTTCTTCTAAATTAGAAACATCTTCTAACAATGCTACATTTACAGATGACTTGCCGTCAAGAACTACAGTCTGAGATTTAAACCCTATTAAAGAAAATACCAATTCGGAAGTATCTAAATCTTTTACTTCAATAGAATAATTACCATCAAAATCTGAAACCGCACCATTGGTAGTACCCTTTTCGATAATGTTCGCATAAGGAATCGGAATATTATCTGCATCGGTAATAGTACCCGATACTACAGAACCGCTTTGAGCGTATGAAGAAAAAGTGAACAACAATAACATCATCGTTATCGCATAACCCATCCTTCTTCGAATCTTAAGTTTTTTAATTTTTTTCATGAATCTTTAGTTTGGTTAATTTAATAGCATATATAAAGTGTTACATAAACATTTAAAACAAATCTATATAATCAATTCTTATTATGCAATCGATTGCGTAAATATTTTGTTAAAATTTCGCATAAATCAACAAAATATGGATAAATAATTATGATTTAACTAAATTATACCTATCTAAAATTGATATAATTATAAATTTTACGCAATAATATAAATAAGTTGCGTAATATTGTTGCGTTAAACAACTCTATAAATGTCTAAAAAGGTTACTATATATGACTTAGCTGAAATGCTAAATGTCTCACCTGCAACTGTAAGTAGAAGTTTAAATAATCACCATTCTATAAGTGAAGAAACTAAAAAGAAGGTCATAGCTAAAGCTAATGAAGTTGGTTATAGAACTAATAAATTTGCTGCAAATCTTAGCAATCAAAAATCAAATACAATTGGTGTAATTGTACCAAGACTAAATTCGCATTTTATGTCTACTGTTCTTGCAGGTATCGAGCAAGTCGCTAATGAAGTCGGTTATAATTTGATAATTAGCCAATCATTAGAATCGGAAGAAAAAGAAATAATAAATGCTAAAACATTACTTGATAGTGGTGTAGATGCTTTATTGGTCTCTCTTGCAAATGATACTAGTAATTACCAGCATTTTGAAAGTTATACAAAAAGAAAAATTCCCTTGTTATTTTTTGATAGGGTAATCGATTTACCGAATTGTCCAACTATATTAATTGATAACCAAGCAGCTGGCTATGAAGCCACCAAGCATTTAATTGACCAAGGCTGTACAAATTTGCTTCATATCAGTGGCAACTTAAAACGTACATTATACAAAGATCGCTTTACTGGTTTTAAAAATGCCTTGTTAGAAAATCAATTTGAAGTCAACGAAACCAATATTTTAGAAACTGATCTTGACCCTAAACACATTCAAATTGTCGTCGATACTATTAAACATTCAACAAAAAAAATAGATGGGATATTTGTTGCCAGCGATAATTTTGCAGCAAATTGTATAAAAGAACTTAAAAAAGAGGGTTTCAAAATTCCTGAAGATATAAAAGTAGTAGGTTTTAATAATGATCCTGTATCTGAAATTATAAGTCCGAATTTAAGCACCATAGAATACCCTGGTTATAAAATGGGTATTCTAGCGGGTGAAAGTATTATAGCGCATTTAAATGGTTCTATAAATTTACAATCGACCAATACCATCCTTTTACGGCACAATCTTATTATTAGAGAATCATCATCCAATCAATTTAATTAAATGAAAAAACCAACTATTTTAATTACTGCTTGTATATTTTTTGCAACTACCCTATTCGTTCAATCACAAAGCCTAGAGGCCATAAAAATAACAGATGAGTGGGTATCAAAGCTTGAGAAAAATATACCAACAACAACCATTAAGACAGAAAAGAAAAGGAAGATTTTAGTCTTTTCTAAAGCAACCGGGTTCGACCATTGGACCATACCGCATAATATTGAATTATTAAAACTTTTCGGTGAAAAAACAAACGCATTTGAAATACATGTAGGTTTCGATATTGAAAATTTTGACAAGAAAAAATTAAAACAATTTGATGCTGTTGTCTTGAACAACGCTAACCCTACAGGGCCGAAAAGAGATTTATTTCATGATCTTTTAAAAAATTATACCTCACTGACCGATAAAGAGATTTCGGAAAAGGCTGCTATGTACGAGCAAAATTTAATCAACTATGTGAAAAAGGGCGGTGGACTAATGATTCTGCACGGTGCCATTGTTGTACAAAACAATTCTGATGCATTCAGTAAAATGACAGGAGGCAGTTTTGATTACCACCCTAAACAGCAAGAAATGCATATCAAAGAAGTGGATAAAAATCATCCACTAGTACAAGCATTTAAAGGCAAAGGGCTGACACACGTAGATGAACCCTACTTTTTCAAAAATGCCTATTTCGATTATAATTTTAGACCTCTTCTATATTTTGAAGTTGATAAAATTGAAGAAATTAGACATGAGCCAACAGATAATATCAATTATGTTGCTTGGATAAAAAAACATGGAAAAGGAAGGGTTTTTTATACCTCTCCATCACATAACGCCCAAAGTCTAGAAAATCCTGATTTATTACAATTTCTAATGGATGGTTTGCAGTATGTTACTGGAGATTTAAAAGCTGATGATAGTCCGATGAAAAGTCCTTCTATTAAATAAATTTTCCAAGATATATTCATAAAATCACCACAACCAACCTAATAAAATTCTATGAGCCATTTCTTAAACAGTAATTTTTTACTAGAAAATAAATATTCGCAAGAGCTATATCACGATTATGCCAGTAAGATGCCCATAATTGATTACCACAATCATTTACCACCAGAACTAATTGCAAATAATACCGCTTTTAAAAATCTGACGCAAGTTTGGATAGATGGTGACCATTATAAATGGAGAGCAATGCGAACCTTAGGTATCAATGAAAAATACATTACGGGTAACGCATCTGATAAGGACAAATTTTTAAAATGGGCAGAAACAGTTCCATTTACGATGAGAAACCCCCTTTATCACTGGACCCATCTAGAATTACAGCGATATTTTGGTATCACCGAACTTCTAACCTCTGCGACTGCCAGTTCAATTTATGATCAAGTAAATGAGCAGTTAAAAGGTTCTAGTTTTAAAACTCAAGGACTTTTAAATACCATGAATGTAGATTTCTTATGCACTACCGAAGACCCTACAGATACATTGATACACCATCAGAAAATAGCAACAAGTGATTTTAAAACTAAGGTAAGTACTGCATTCAGACCTGACAATGCAATTCATATCGATGCTATTTCTTTTAATAATTATATCGAAAAACTATCAGAAGTTGCGGGTGTAAACATCACCTCTTTTGACACTTTAAAAGAAGCGCTAAATAATAGAATACTTCATTTTCATAATAACGGTTGTAGAATTGCCGATCATGGGCTTTCATATATGTATGCATTTGAATTTACTGAAGCAGGCGTAAATACTATTTTAAAAAAGAAACTAGATAATAAAGTTTTAAATACGGATGAAATAAATAGCTTCAAAAGCGCTGTATTAATGTTTCTTTCTACAAAATATCATGAATTTAAATGGGTACAACAATTTCATTTAGGTGCACTACGTGATAACAATACACGTATGCTAGATCAATTAGGACCAAATACTGGTTGGGATTCGATAGGTGATTGGTTACAAGCAGAAAACCTATCGAAATTTTTAAATAAGCTCGATGGTGCCAATCAATTGTGCAAAACCATTATTTACAATCTGAACCCTAGGGATAATGAAGTATTTGCAAGTATGATCGGTAATTTTAACGATGGGTCATTAAGAGGTAAAGTCCAATTTGGTTCTGGATGGTGGTTTTTAGACCAGAAAGATGGTATGATCAAACAGTTGAACGCATTATCGAATATTGGTTTGATAAGTTGCTTTATTGGCATGTTAACCGACTCTAGAAGTTTTCTTTCTTTTCCGCGTCATGAGTATTTTAGAAGAATACTATGTAACCTATTTGGTAATGAAATCCAAAACGGAGAATTACCAAATGAAATGGAATGGGTGGGGAAAATGATTCAAGATATTTGTTATAATAACGCTAAAAACTATTTCAATATTTAACAATCTCTTTCTTGGGGACAGACTCAAATGGACGGCGTGGTCACTAAACTAGCTGAAACTAATATTCAAAAATTAGTAACTGAAAATACTGCTTTGTTAGCTAAGACTGCTTCACAAAAATCTATTATATTATTTCTGAAATAGGTTCAGATGTTATAACCTGGTCAGACCAAAATCAGATAAGTATTATAATTAGAAACCTGACAAGTAATGCCCCAAAATTTACACCTGAGAATGGAACTATAACAATCGGTGCAAATAAAAAAGCAAACCATTGGGATATTTGGATAAAAGACACTGATATTGGTTTACCTGAAGAGGCTATAAATAAAATTTTTAATAAAAACGAAACCTTTACCACTTATGGTACTAACAACGAAAAAGGCACAGGATTAAGATTAGTACTTTGTAAAGAAATGGTCGAAAATAATGATGGTGAAATTTGGGTTGATAGTTTTTTAGGTGAAAGAACTTGTTTCTATTTTTCGGTACCGAAATTCAATGAGCATCAACATATCGGGTAGCAGACAATATAAATAACCGTAATTAAGGTTGTAGTTATAAACAACACAAAAAAAACATTTTGATTCATAGTTTTAGACATAGCTTTGTTTTTTGGCAATTGATAGCCTAATTACGAACTACACGTTGAAGAAAGCAATCCTTTACATGATTATAAGTACGTTTTCATTTAGTTTAATGAATTCGTTTGTAAAATACCTCGATCATATACCCACCTTTGAAATCGTATTTTTTAGAACAATAGGGTCACTAGTTCTTGCTACGGCCTATATTTTAATAAAGGGCATACCTATACTAGGCAACAATCGTAAATTCATGATGTTTAGGGCTCTTGCCGGTATAATAGCTATGAGTTTATTCTTTATGTCTCTAAAATACCTACCTGTTGGCACTGCCGTTTCATTACGATATTTAGCCCCTATATATGCCGCTATTTTTGCAGTTTTTTTATTGAAAGAAAGGCTAAAACCAATTCAATGGTTTCTCTTTTTATTTGCCTTCGCTGGGGTATTGGTTTTAAAAGGGTTTGACCAAAATATTAATTCAACTGGTTTACTTTTAGTCTTAGCAGCTTCAGTTTTCAGCGGATTAGTATACGTAATTATTAGAAAAATAGGCAATAGCGACCACCCTTTGGTAATCGTAAACTATTTTATGTTCGTTGGTACTATAGTTGGCGCACTTTTAAGTATTAATAACTGGGTAATACCAATAGGTAAAGATTGGCTTCTTTTGTTAAGCTTGGGCATCTTCGGTTTTTTTGGTCAAGTATTTATGACCAAGGCCTTTCAGATAGCTAAAACAAATTTAGTAGCACCTCTAAAATATATTGAAGTGATTTTTACTATTATGGTAGGCATTTTCTGGTTTGGAGATATTTATTCTTTATGGAGTTTATTAGGCATATTAATGATTGTTACTGCATTAATCGCTAACGTAATAATTGGAAAAAGATAGCTCAAAAAAAAACTGCCAATTACAATGAATTGGCAGCCTATAGTTATGGTCAGAAATTTCTATTATTTACGAGCAGGTTCTTGCTCGGCTAAGCTATTGTTGGCGTCTTGTAATGTATTTACAATAACCATATTCACCTCTTCTTCGATTTCCTCAGAATAATTAAAGTAATAGATTGCTGTAAATAGTAATGCAAATGCAATAATAAAATTTGCAATTATCTTCGAATCTAAAAAATTTTCGTTAGTCTTCATATCATCTAGATTTTAATATTTAATGAATATAGAACATCTAAATTAAATTAACAAATTTTTAAGATATCGATTTGTAAGATAACCTCCATTCAATGAAACAGTTATATAGCTAAGGATATTTTAAATTCTCTTATTTTAACTTACAATTAACTGATTTACAAATATTTAACACCCTTTTGAATCAAAATTTATAGGTTTTAAGATAAACTAGACCCTTACTTAAATCTACCTTTGGCATAATAAAATTAATCAGTATAAAATCTAGAACAAATGAAAATTTTAAAATCAATAACATTTACCGCGCTATTATTCTTAGCTATCGGTCTTAACGCACAAACTAGTAAAGACCAGAAAATTATTAAAGATGCTAGTAAGGCAAAAGATAAACTAATGAAAATGGAAGTCGGCTTAGACCACTTTTTTAGCACTTCTGCCGGGTATGTAATTTTTCCTAATGTTGGCAAAGGAGGTTTTATTATCGGTGGAGCTTCTGGTAATGGCGTAGTATATGAAAATGGAACCATGATCGGTATGGCGGACTTAAAAAAATTAAGCGTAGGACTACAAGCAGGTGGTCAAGCGATAACAGAAGTAATTTTCTTTGAGACAGCTGCCGATTTAGCCGAATTTAAAGACGGAGATTATGAATTTTCTGCAGAAGCTTCTGCAGTAGCCTTAAAATCTGGTGTATCAGTAAATGCTAAATATAAAGATGGTGTTGCCGTATTTGCTTTACCAAAAGCAGGACTAATGGCAGATGCATCTGTTGGCGGACAAAAATTTGAATACAAGCCAATGATGAAATAATTCATCGCCTTACAAAAAAGATAGCCACCCAATTGGGTGGCTTTTTATATTTATAAACTATCCATTTGCAGTAAAACCTGGGTAACATGTCATACCGCCATCTACGAAAATAGTAGTACCATTTATATATTCAGATTCATCGGAAGCTAACCAACTTGCAACACTACCAATATCTTCTGGTATACCTATTTGCTTATAAGGTATTAATTTCAACATGCCGTCTCTGCCCTCTTGGGTACTCCACACATCTTTATTAATATCTGTTTTTATAGCACCCGGTGCGATGGAGTTACATCTAATTCTATCTGGACCATATTCTTGACAGATGGTTTGCATTAACATGACCAATCCGCCCTTCGAAGCGGCATAATTCGCATGACCTGCCCACGGTATAACCTCATGAACAGAACTCATGTGTATAATTTTACCTAGAGATTTAGATATCTCTGGTCGCATTCCTCTTCTTTTAAACTCAATTATCGCTTCTTTGGCACAAAGAAACTGTCCGGTAAGATTTACATCTATCACTCTTTGCCAATCTTTCAATGGCATTTCATGAAGTGGATGATCTAATTGCATACCGGCATTTGCTACACAGACATCTACAGTGCCAAATTCAGCAATAGTTTTCTTAAACATACCCTTAACCTCATCTTCTTTACTAACATCGCATTTAACAACAATGGCATTACCAGCATCAGAATTTTTACTGATCCAGTGTGCAACCTCTTCTGCCTCTTCTTTACTACTGTGGTAATTAACAACAATATTGGCACCTTCCATACCCATTGCTTTCGCAACGGCTTCGCCGATACCATCGCTAGAGCCCGTAACTATGCACGTTTGCCCCTCTAATCTTTTATTTGGTTTTTGCATGATGTTTTATTTTATATGGATAAAAATATCCTGTAATCATGATTTTAATTATCTCAATAACCAAAATTACTAGCACAACATATCCATGTAAAAATTACAACTTACAAATTGAAAATATGATGGAAATAAAAGAATTATCTCCCTAAAAGATATTCATAACATTAATACAATAATCCTATAAATATATAGACTAACGAATCTACCTTACTGAAACTACTATTTCTTTTTTCTACTCAACTAACTATTTTGTAGAAAATTTAAAAGTTGTTTTTGTGATATACTTTTTCCCTGGTTCTAATGTAGTACTTGGAAATTGAGGTTGGTTTGGAGAATCAGGATAGTGCTCAGTTTCAAAACAGAATCCGCTTCGCTTTGCATATGTACCACCACTTGACATAGGTAAAGTACCATCTAAAAAGTTACCGGTGTATAATTGCATACCTGGCTGATCGGTCAACACTTCCATCATGCGCCCAGAGTTTGGGTGAAATGCTTTCGCAACTGAACGATATCCTTTTTCTTGGTTATTAAGTACCCAACAATGATCGTAACCAGCCCCTAGTTTCATTTGTTCGTTATCTTCATCTATTCCATCTCCAATCAATTTAGGTTTTCTAAAATCGAAAGGAGTATTTTCTACAGACGCTAGATTGCCTAAAGGGATTAAAGTTCTGTCAACGGGTACAAACTGATCTGCATCAATTTCCACTTTATGGTCAACAATTGTTTGAGAGAAATTTCCGGATAGATTAAAATAAGAATGTTGTGTTAGATTGACCACTGTAGTTTTATCTGTAGTCGCTTCGTACAGAATATCTAAACTATTGTCTTTATTTAAAGTATAAGTAACCATAGTATTTAAATTCCCAGGAAAACCCTCTTCCATATCTTTACTTAGGTAGCTTAATTTTAACGAGACAAACGAATCTGAATCTTTTACCTCCTCAACTTTCCAAACAACCTTGTCAAAGCCTTTTAATCCTCCATGTAAAGAATTTTCTCCGTTGTTCACAGCCAAGGTGTATTCCATATCGTTTAAAGTAAATTTTCCTTTTGCAATTCTATTTCCATAACGACCAACCAAGGCTCCAAAAAAAGGGTTTTCTTTTTCGTATTGTTCGAGGTTATCAAAACCTAATACAACATTATCCATTCTCCTCTCTGAATCAGGAGTCATTATTTCTCTTATTATACCCCCATACGTAATAATAGTAACCGAAATACCGTCTCTATTTCGCAATATGAACTGTGTTACTTTTTCATTATTAATAGTAGTCCCATAAGAACTTTTTTCAATTTGCATGGTACTATCTTTTTTTGGGACTACCTTATTTTTCATATTCTCATTACAAGCTAAACATCCTGTCAAAATAATATACAATACAATTGAAAGAATATTGACTTTAGCTAATCTCATGAATTTATTTGTGATGACGTGGTATTTTGAAAAAATCGATAAATATTATTCTAAACTAACAACAATTACTACTGTGTTACAGATTTAAAAAAACGAATTTAAATAAAAATGAAACTATTATTTTATAATGACAACATTCTAATTTAACACTATTGAAATAATTCTTGAAATTTCGCGAGCTCTGTATTTTTCAATTGCTCACATAATTTAACGAAAGTAAATTTTTCTATTACACTTCTATAACCATGGGCGTTAAGTGCACTAACCTATTTGATAATAGACAACTATAGAAAATAATGCGCAAACCTTTTCGTATTTAAATCATTTTTATCTCACTCAATCTTGTTAATTTAGGCTCGCAAAAATTAAAAAATGATTTTGAATAATTATCGCAAAGAAGACAAAGTCTTACTTGCAGTAGATTGTATTATATTCGGATTTTATCAAGAGGAATTAAAAATATTACTCGTTAAAAGAGATTTTGAACCAGCTAAAGGCAAATGGTCTCTAATAGGCGGATTTCTTAAAAAAGAGGAAGATTTAGATATAGCGGCTACAAGAATTCTGAATCATTTAACCGGACTTAACAATGTTTACATGGAACAGGTTCACTCGTATTCTAAATTAGACCGTGACCCAGAAGAAAGAACCATATCGGTAACATACTTTGCACTAATCGATATAGCTCATCATTGTAAGGATCTTTTAAAGCAAAACCCTATAAAATGGTTTGATCTAAAAGATGTTCCCGAATTAATTTTTGACCATAACGATATGGTACAAGATGCTCTTAAATCTCTTCGAAATAGAGTTGGCACTAAACCCATCGGATTTGAACTTTTGCCAGAAAAATTTACTATGCGTCAGCTTCAAAAGCTATATGAGGCAATTTTAGATACTGAATTGGACAAAAGAAATTTTATCAATAAATTCAACTCTTTTGAACTCTTAACCAAATTGAAAGAAAAAGATATGAGCTCATCTAAAAAAGGAGCCTTTCTATTTGAGTTCGATGAAGATAAATACCAAAAGAAAGTTGAAGAAGGTTTTTGCTTTAAAATATAAAAGTCTACCTAAAAATTGTTGTTAAAAAGTTATCAATACCATTTATAGTAGGATTAAACCAAGGATAGTAAAGTACATAAGAGTGTGGAGCTGTTTCAAAAGAAATAATTTCAAAATAAATGCCATAGGCTTTAAGACTATTGGTATAATCTTCACGACCAGCATGCATACGATCAACAGAACTATTAATAAACAACGTTGGCGGTGTTTTCTGGTTTACATAGCTCAATGGAGAGGCGGCTTGCCATAATAAAGGGTTTTCCTCTTTAGAATACCCGAACCAATGGGTCGCTGCAGATATGCTCTTACTATCGTCCCCTTCACCGCTTTCTGAATGAACAAATGACAGGGTACCGTCCATATCAATAATAGCATTTACATGAGATGAGCTGTTTTTCTTACAACTATTACCTTCAAACAAGGGCATATTGGAAGTTGTTCCTAAAAATGCAGCAAGTTCGCCACCGGCAGAGAAACCAGATATTACTATTTTCTCAGGATCAATCCTATACTTTTTGGCATTGGAACGAACCCATCTAATAGCCGATTTTAAATCATGTACCGCTGCCGGAAATAGTGCTTCCGTAGACAATCTATACTCGGGGGTAAAACAAACATAACCCAAACTAGCAAGCTTTTAGGCCAAAGGAAAATGTTGGCTTTTATCACCACTTCGCCAACCGCCACCATGAACAATAATTATTGCCGTTCTTAAACTATCTATTTGAGTATTATTCTGAAAAACATCTAATTTTAGATTACGCTCCCCATATGAACAGTAGATTATATCCTTTTCTTCTTGAACATTTTCAAGTGTAAACTCTTCCACAAGTTTAATTTGAGGATATTTCTTTACATCTTTTGCAAAAGCTATAGCATTAGTATATGAGGTATCTCTATTACCCGTGATTCCATTTAAGTTTTGCGACACCCCAATAGTAGTAGATAATATTGTAATTACAATACATACCCATGCTTTTCTTATCCTCTTCATTGGATAACTATACTTAATAAAAAGTTAGTTTTTTTATAGCTTTATATATTTCGACAACACAAGTTTTTGCGCTGTAATTTCTAAAACTACCATACTAGCTACTAATAAAGCTCCCTTTTTAGATAAATGTGTATCATCTTTCTTTCCCTTTGGGTAATATGTATTCTGCCCAGGATTAAAGTGCAAGTGTAAATCTTTTGAGCCTTCCACTCCCTGTGATATTTCCATTACCTCAGTTAAATATTGTAAATCTATTAAAGGTACTTCCATTTCTTTGGCAACCATTCTTACTGCTAAAGGATATTCACCATGGGTATCAATTAAACTGCCATACTCATTAAAATTACGCCTCACAATAGATGAAAATAAGATTGGCGTTGCACCTTTTTCTCTTGTATCAATTACAAACCGAATTAAATTATGACGATATGTAGTGTGTGGATTGGTATATCTAGTAGAATCTTTAAACTTTTGATCGTTATGCCCAAACTGTATAAACACAAAATCTCCGGTAGTTAAGGTTTGTAAAACAGAATCCCATCTTCCTTCTGATATAAAACTCTTTGAACTTCGACCATTTGCTGCCCTATTATCTATTTTTATAGTCTCATCAAAAAAATCGGGTAATACTTGTGCCCAACCATACTCTGGGTTTTCTTCCGGATTTTCTTTATCAGCCATTGTAGAGTCACCGATGCAATAAATAGTAACTTCTTGTGCCGAACAAAAGGGCATTATTAAAAATAATAGAATTAAAAATTTAAAGTTCATATCAGTTTTTATTTAAGTACCAATCTTGATTAAGCTTATCGTATAAAATAGCTGCATTGGTATAAAATTTAGCCTGCTTTTTAGTAAGCTGATGTGACCATTTCTGTCTTAATTTTGGTTGGTAACCGGGGCCCATATTATTATACTCAGCGTAAAACGATTGTTTTTGTGCAGCTATATTTGACCAATTATCCCACCCTTGTTCAACAATATGCTCATCTAACCAAGTTTCCAAAAAAACTGTTTTAGCATACGTACGCCAAGGTCTTCCTAAAAATACTTCAGTTACATTATTAGCTGCGGTTAAACGGCAATTTTTAAAAACGTAACCAAATTCAACACCTTTAGGAGTTGATGCAGCAGTAATAAATGAATTTGATTTACTGTGTATCTCACAATTTTCAAAAAGTGCAGTTGCTTGTCCAAAAATAAAATCTGTTGTTCCTTCAATATAACAGTCTTTGTAATACTGCCTAAAGCCTTCACCTGTTGTATATAATGTATCTTGATTTCCTTTAATTATACAATTCTCAATTTTTACCCGAGTTGCATTTACTGAAAGTGCCAAAGCTTGCCCCACTTCACCTGCTGTATTCTCTATGGTTAGATTGGCCATATAAAAATCATTGCCCTGAACCGAAAATGTAGGTGTATGAAACGTACTGTTTCTACCTAAATTAATATCATCAAAGTAATCATCATAGGTGATAATGGTTTGTTCTGTGTTCTCGCCAATGATACTTGTATTCGTGTTCCATTCATAAACCGAAACTTTCTCTTTGTAAACTCCGTTTTTAACTTTAATCGTTACGCGCTTATCGGGGAAACCCTTGGCGGCATTTATTGCTTCTTGAATGGTTGTAAAATCACCAGAACCATTTTTGGCAACAACCATGTTATAAATATCTAATTTAGACTTCTTTTCAAATTTAGCTTCCACATTATTTTTCCAAATAGGATAGGCATTCAACACTTCTTGCGGTTCATTGGTATACCATCGATAACCATTTCTTCGTTCACTACCAATCTCAGATAAAGCATATTTTTTAATACCATCTCGGTCACAAAAAAAGACCCTATTATCATCTAATTCCATAAATCGTCCCCAGAGCAAATTTGCCGTTGAATCGGTAATTACTTTCTTATCACTTACTTTTCCATGTTCATCATAAAATCTGTCTACTCTAATACCATCAATTTTAGTATTTTCAAACCAATCTTTTGCCGATGAAATTGCTTTTACCACCGCTGGGCTAGGACATTCAATAGACATTAGTAGCAGTACAATTTTGGCAGATTCTTTACCACTTAATGAAGGTAGTTCGTATGCCCTTGCTTTTGCTGGAACAAAAGTATTTTCATCGTGTTGTGCACACCATGCTGTTAGCCTCCCATTTTGAACATACTGGGTTTTTAAAATACATGCGATGCCTTTTTGAAAAGCATTAAGGACAGCTAATTTAGTTTGTTTAGAAATATTTAAATGATCGTAAACCCCTGATTCGTTTATATCTTTCAACAATACCATAACATTGAAAATTGCATCATCATTAAATGTTATATGCGTGTAATACCCTTTGCGTAAGGGATAAAATTGAGGCCAACCCCCATTATCATATTGCGCTTTCAATAAATAGTCTAAACCTTTTAAGAATGCTGTTCTGTACTTTTCTTTCTTATTTGACTTATAAATTTTAGAAAGAAAAATCATTTCTGAGGTCGTAGCACCGTTATCAATTGTAGCACCAACAGCCTTCTTTTTATCAGCAATTAGAGATAATATATCTTCGTTTGTAAAATTATGTGGTTGTATATTTTTAGCCCAACCACCTACATTTTTTTGAAGTAGTAAGACATTTTCGGCAACCTCAATAGCTTCATTTGTCGCAAACCAAAATTCGTTTTCTGAAGCAACCAAGTCTTTCCATGAACGACTTGGTTGCTGGCCACTTATAAAGCAACTGAACATTGAAAAAACAATAATTAAAATAGGACTTAGTATTTTCATGAATCAATTACTCCTTTCTATTAATTATTAATATTTGATCCAAATTTATCTTAGGTAATTATGTTAAAAAAAACATACTCGTGTAAGCTAGTAAGCTGCTTAAGAGCTCTTTATTCTATTAGCCATGGGTTTTAATTCGGTTAGGTCAGCTATTTTCACTGGTTTTCCAGATTCTATACTATTTCTAGCACCAATACCTATTAAAACAGACATTACACCGTCTCTTATACCCGCAGACCGTTCAAAAGGGTCGTCGATATTAGGGGAAATAAAAATTTTATCGTGTAAACGTTTGTCACCGCCTCCATGACCATTTCGCTCTGTAGGTACGGCAATAGTTTCAAAATCATTCCAGTTTTTATGAACGATTATGTTTTCAATCTTTAAATCATCCATGGCTTTTTGTTCCATTTCTTTGGAATGCATTTCAGCTTGCTCTACCTTAATTTCGTTATGATATGGAATATCTAAAGATGCTTCTATTCTTCCTTCGGTGCCATTAAAAGCAATTCGCCAACCTTCAAAAGGGGAATATGTAGTTAAAGAATAATTTACGGTAACATTATTTGCATATTTTATTTGTGTTGACATTTTATCATAAATATCTATATCTTCTCTAAACAAACAACTATCACGCATATAACCATCATAATTTTCATTAGAAACGTATAAATCAACATCGCGTTTCGATTTGGTTATATTATAGTGAAAAGCGCAATTATTTTTATGCTCACAGTTTCTACAATTTTCACCTCTAAAAGGTCCATTTTTACCGTAATGCTCTAATGAACCATAGGCAAAAACTTCACTAGGGTCAGAATCTAACCACCAATTTAAAAGATCAAAATGATGAGTTGATTTATGAACCAATAGCGTGCCCCCTTTGTCTTTATAACCATGCCATCTTCTAAAATAAGATGCACCATGATAGGTATTTAAGTACCAATGAAAATCTACCGAAGTAATTTTACCAATAGTATTATTCATTAATAATTCTTTAATTTTAGTACTATAGGGGCTCCATCTATAGTTAAAACCTACAATTAATTTTTTTTCAGACTCTTGTTCGGCATCTAATATAGCCTGCGCTTTGGTTTCGTCTGTAGTTAAGGGTTTCTCGGTAAGTACATCACAACCAAATTTTAATCCTTTAATAATATACTCATGATGAGTTGCGTCTACAGTAGTAACAATTAACAAATCTGGTTTTGTGTCTTGCAACATTTGATCGCAATCATCATATGTATCACAATTTGCACCTATATATTTTTTACCGTATACTAATCTACCGGGGTTGATATCACAAAGCCCTACGAACTCAAGAATCTCGTTATATTCATCAACTAGGCGTTTTCCCCAAAAACTAGTTCCTCTTACACCTGTACCAATTAAACAAATTCGTAGTTTTTTATTGGAATTAAAAGCAAAAGAATTTAAAGGAAATAAAGTAGTTGCCGCCAACATACTAATTGAGTTTAAGAATTTTCGCCTTGTATTTTCCATATCTATTGATTTTTAAATTATCTATTCAATTCTAGAGCAGCAAACATAAATGGCCCCGTACCTTTAGGATCATTAGAGCGTATAATTTCATTTACATAATAATCGAAAGAACCATCACGATAAGGGTCGCCGCCTAAACCAGCCACACCACAACATTTATTTAAGTTGATAACACCGTTATCTTCAACTGAAATAAATTGCTCAATAATTCCGGTAAATCCTCTTTTGGCATTATTTAGATAATCGTTTGAAATATATCCTTTATTGGCTCCTTTTGCCAATACATAGGTAAACATGCTGCTTCCTGTGGCCTCCAAATAATTACCCTCTTTTTGTGGCATATCTAAAACTTGCCACCAAGTACCTTTTTCATCTTGATATTTTATAATAGATTCAGCATATTGTTTCAAATAACCAATAATACGTTCTCGACCAGGATGATTATCTGGAAGAATATCCAGTATATCTACCATTGCCATACCGTACCATCCCATACCACGTGACCAGAAATGTTTAGAAAGTCCAGTTTCTTTATTTGCCCACTTTTGTTCTTTACTTTCATCCCATCCATGGTAATACAAACCAGTTTCTGGGTCTCTACTGTGTTTTTCAATCAAATCAAATTGATGCACTATTTTATCCAATGTTTTTATTGCTTCATCTCCTTCCATATACTCCAAAGTGTATTTGGTATGAAAAGGCTCTGCCATAAAAACCCCATCTAACCACATTTGGTAAGGATATCTTTTCTTGTGCCAATAACCACCTTCAGAAGTAGTGGGCTGACCCACCAGTTGTTTGTGAAGGGTATCCATTGCTATTTTGAATCGCTTCTCAGGATTTTTCTGTTGTAACCAAAAAATTGCGTCCCCAGATTTTATCATATCCAAATTATAATCAGATAATTTATAGGTGTCTATGGTACCATCTTCCTTAATCATCCTATTGGCATAGTCATAGATATAATTATAAATCTTCTTGTCTTCCGTTCTTTCATAAACCCTTTCCATGGCCTGTAATACCAACCCGTTGGTATAGCTCCATCTAGATTCTTTTTGAAAGTCTAATAAGGTTGGGTCAGGAAATCTTTGAATTTCAGATAATGCCATACGCTCGTACCATTTGGCATCTTTTGCAACTAGTAATTCTTGAGAATCTACCGTATCCTTTGTTAGATCTTTCTTTTCAGTTTTACAATTGGATAAAAACAGGGATACTATACTTACGGTCAAAAATCCTAGAATTCCAGATTTAATTTTCATGCTCGTTTGTTTTATAATTTATTGTTGTAATTCGTTTGCCGCCAAAATAAATGGTCCCGTTCCATGTAAATTATCTGTTACAATTGGTTCGCTAATGTAATATTCAAAGGAACCATCTCTATATGGGTTTCCACCTAGACCAGCGCTTTTACAAATATTTGTGATGTGTACCTCGCCATCTTTTTCCACTTCTACCAAGTTATCAATCATCCCTTTAAAACCCCTATCGGCATATGTTCTAAAGATTGCCGGCAAATATCCTTTCTTAACGCCCTTAGCAAAAGCATAAATAAACATGCAAGTACCAGATGCCTCTAAATAATTTCCTTTACGCTCAGGCATATCGGTCACTTGATACCATAATCCAGATTCATCTTGAAACTTTACTAAAGCCTCTGAAAGCTGATTTAAATATGAAATAAGCAAAGCCCTTTTAGGATGATCCTGTGGAAAATAATCGAGCACATCTACCAAAGCCATTGCATACCAACCCATAGACCTTGACCAAAAATTAGGAGATTTACCAGTAGTTTTATCTGCCCAATCCATCTGCTTACTTTCATCCCAGGCATGGTATAGTAATCCTGTTTCAGAATCAATTGTATGCTCCCATATCAATTCAAATTGATGGGCGATATCATCTAATTTATCTCCATTCTCAAAAAGGGTATTGTATTGCGCATAGAAAGGAGCTCCCATATATAGACCATCTAACCACATTTGATTTGGATAGATTTTTTTATGCCAAAAACCATTTGACGACGTTCTTGGGTGTGTCTTTAATTGACTTCTTAAGGTATCGAGCGCAACAATATATTTTGAGTCTTTACTTTCTTCATAAAGATTGAATAAAATCTTACCCGCATTAATCATATCTATATTGAACTTTTCTCGCTCATAGCCTTTTATTACACCAGATTCATTTATCAGTGTATCAGCAAAAGTTTTGATATAATCTTTATACTGCTTTTTTCCAGAGCTTTCATAGAGACCTTCAAACGAAGTCAATAATAATCCAATTTTATAATTCCATTCAGGGCGTACAGAACCTTCAGTTTGCCATGCTTCAGGATGCCTTTTAATAATGGATTCAGCCAAACGCTCAGACCACGGCAAAGTATCAGAAATAACCAAAGACTCAGAAATTTCGGTATTTTCAGTATTCTTTAATTTGGTATCTGGTTTACAACCAATGAAAAAAGTAGTTACCAAAACAGAACTTATCAAATAGTAAAGAGGCTTATAACTCATTTCCTTTATTTTAAATCAAATAATGTAGCGTCTAAATAAGAAATAAATTCTTCCTTAGTTTTTATACCATCTTTCTCCTGTTCCCAAGCAGCTGCAAAATGATACGTTATTGGTTTGGCTGTTGGTTTAAAGACCACCAAGTGGTCAAATTCAGATTCAGTTACTTTTTCAACTTGGTCAATTTTATAAAAAATGACCATTCCCAAATCATCAGGTACCAAAGTTTGTTCGCCATAGGTTGCGAGGTAAGCCCAGCCATTTTCACCTTCTTTACCTATTGGCTCAATTCCGTCGAATTTAACAATACCTGTACTTAAACCTTCACCTTCCTTAGATGGCGTTAAAACTGCTTTGGTCATTCTAGAATCAGGTGCAATAGAAATCTCCGATTTTAAATCTATCTTTTTTTCTAAAGCTTCCCAGCCATAATAGTTTATGGTTACTCCAGAACCAACTGATGTATTATGAATCTGGGCCGTGGTAGAATCCACTTCCTTAAAATGAACCACATTTTTATCACCGTCAAATCGACCATAAGAACCTATACCCAAAGATTTTCCTACTTTTAATATATCTTGTCCCCAAGGGCTGTTCTCATGGTAAGAATCATAATTATCTAGGCCTACTTTTGAAAGCACCATGGTGTCCACTTTTTTGCCGAAAATATCGATAGCGTTACGCCAATCAAAGTACAAACGATAACCAACCTTACTACTTTCCCATCCTGGCCCTTCATATCTAATATAATAAGAGTGATCTGTTAAACTATCTGGAGCCTTGAGATATTCAATATTTTTAAATGTGAAATTATCACCTACATATTTTTTACCTTGCCATTCGCCACCTTCTTTAATGGCGATTTCCGCATATGTTTTATTGGCTACTAAATTTTCAACCACCTTAACATCATTTGCTACTTTTTTTTCTTGTTTACATGAGACTATTCCCAATAGTGCTATAAACAGTAGTTGATTTACTTTTATCATTCTTAGTTAATTAATAGGTTATTTATACTCTTAAAATTAGTATTTACTAGTTACTATAAAATAGAAAGGGACTTGATAAAATTGCTTTCACCAAACCCCATTTCAAACTAACTCAAAAAACCAAATTCTATATGCGCTTTGCAAAACAAATTTAAATTAATTGTATGCAGGGTTTTGAGCAAAATTTTTGTTGGCATTTAAATCTAATGCTGATTGAGGAATTGGTCTTAAAATCTTAAGTTCACCACCTGAACCCGCAAAATTTGATTCTTCAATTAAAGGATGATGTAATGATGCCCTTTCCACTAATTTCCCAGTTCTTTTTAAATCGAACCAACGGTGATATTCACCAAATAACTCACGACCGCGTTCGTCTAAGATGAAATCGATATCTATTGAAGTAGCATCATCAACTCCTGCCCTGTCACGAACTGTATTTAGACGATTTAAGGCAGTTGCAGCATTACCTGCCTGAAGATAAGCTTCTGCAGCTATCAAATAGGTTTCTCCTAAACGAGAAAGAACAATATCTAAAGTACTTGTTGATTCACCGAAGGGCGCATCTGGGTCATCAAACTTTTTTAATGGTATTGTTTCATAATCACCCGTTACTATGATGCCACCAATCGTAGTTTCGTAAGGATGATATACAAAATCTTCTAATTGAATGATTGAGTTAACATAAGCAGTACTGTCTGCTGGGGTAAACCAATACGGTTCGTAAAAATCTCTAATACCTTCACCGCTTAAATCACCAGAGACATGTTCCAAAAAGTATGGATTGTAAACTTCTGTCATAAAACTAGCCTCGTATCGTTCATCATCTGGCGTAAACAAACGTAATGCAAAATCAGTAGCCAAGAGGTTATAAGATCTATTTGGTGCCTCACCAGCAATTTCATTACCACCCATATAAGGTCCAAAAAAACGTGCTTGCTGATTACCTAACTCTGTAGGGTCTGCACTTACAGAACCTGAAGAATACTTAACAGCAAAAAGAACTTCTTCATTTGCTCTATTGGTATAATCCCATAACTCATCAAAAGAAAGATTTAAATCTTGACCATTAATAGCGGCATCAGCAAAACTAGCCGCAGTACTAAAATCACTTACCTCACCAAAAGATTCATAACCTCTAGTCAAATAAACCTTAGCTAATAAATGTTGAACAGCTCTTTGATTTACACGTCCATTAGAAGTATCTGTTCCTACAGCTCCTAAAGCTTCTGTTAGATCATTAATAATTGCTGTGTATACCTCCTCTGCCGAATTTCTTTCTATTTCTAGAATAGGGCTATCAATCTGCTCTAGAATTAGAGGAACGCCACCATAAGTTTGTACCAACAAAAAATAAGCGTTGGCCCTTAGGTATTTTACCTCGCCAACTCTTGAAGTAATATTGGGTGTTTGCTCAGTGATATCAGCATAAAACAAGGCCGTATTTGCCATTCGAATAGCTTTATAGGCTTGATTGTATATGATATCTACATCTTCAGATGCAGGACCTAATTCTGTATATTGGCTCAAACCTAAAGGCTCAGGACTTCTACCTTCGGCATATAAATCTGTGCCTGAACAGTATATGTAGGGTTGTACGCCATATATTTCTCGCAGTAAAGAATAATTTGCATTTATCAATCCTTCATAGCCACTTTCGGTAACATAAATACCCTCAGCAGTAGCAAAACCTCTGTTATCCACTTCTAGTACATCTTCACAAGATGTAAGAACCGTTACTGTAATTAGTAAACTAAATATAATTCTTTTCATGATATACATCTTTTTATAATTTAATACTTAATCCTAGTTGATACGTAATAGCGGCAGTACGACCAACACCTAAACTAGCACTTGCAGTTTCAGGATCATAACCCATGTAATCTGTAAATACAAATGGATCTAAAACGTTTGCATAAACCCTTAGCCCTTTCAAGTTAAGTTTATCAAGAATTTTACTTTCAAAATTATAAGACAATGAAATATTCTTAATTTTCACGAAAGACGCATCCGCATAATATCCAACTTGCTGACTTCTCCAGAAATCTCCTTGGTTTCTACCTTGTGGATATTCATTTGAGAATTGTGCTGGTATTCCTGCTCCATTTTCTGGTACGTAAAAAGAAATATCAGCTTTTTGACGCCCTCTATCTCTAGTATCTGTAAAATTCGCTCTCCAAGGGCTGTATGTATACACACCTTGACTCGTTATTGCTGAAGCAGAAAGTGTTAAGTTACCGTAACGAATATTAGTAAATATACTGCCACCCCAATCTGGATCTACAGAACCTAATACAACTCGGTCATCTTCTGGAGTAATTTCCCCATCTCCATTTATATCCTTTACCTTAGCCTGACCTTCGGTAACACCTCCTGGAACATTAGTTTCACCTGCTTGAACGATACCGTCAAAAACATAGTTATAATTTGATCTATTTCCATTTTCTCCTGCAACCCCTATAGATTCCCCAATAAATAAACCATTACCGATATCATCAAGTTCCGTTTGACCATTGATTGACTCGATAGAGTTTGTATTATTGGTATATGTTAAAGTTACATCCCATGAAAATTTATCAGTTTTTATTATTTTGGTATTAAGAAGTACTTCTACACCTTTATTACGTACCGAACTGGCATTATCTAAGATGCCTGATTCAGCGCCTATTTCTACTGGAAGCAAGCGTTCAAACAAAACACCTTCTGATAGTCTATTGTAATAGTCAAAAGAACCACTTACCCTGTTGTTGGCAAGTCCAAAATCAAGTCCAAAATTTACTTCGTTGGTTCTTTCCCAGGTTAATGCAGAATTCGCCAATGCTGTAGCTCTAAAACCATTAACAGGACCGTCAAGATCATAGTATAATTGCTCATTTAAAGTATTCAAGGTAGGGTAAGGGTTTCTATTTCTATCGAACGAATTATTACCCGTAGAACCATAACTTGCCCTAAGCTTCAGGTTAGAGAAAACACTATTTTCCATGAAGTTTTCATTTGAAATCGTCCAAGCAGCAGCTATAGCAGAAAAGGAGTCCCACTTGTTCTCTTCACTAAATAAAGAATAACCGTCCCATCTATTAGATAAGGTTAAAAAATATTTTCCGTCATAGTCATAATTAAATCTTAACGCATATGAGGATAACGATTCATCTAAAAATCCAGTTCCTAAATTAAATGTAGCTTGTGGACCAGAACCCAAATTATCAGTTCCACTTTCAAAAGAAAGGTTACGTGAAGACAAGAATCTAGACTCAATTTGAGATGAGAAAACACTTTGTAAGGCCAACAGTTTAACATTATGTTTCTCATTAAAAGTTTTATTAATATTAAACTGGTTATCCCATGTATAATTAAAGCTTTTTCTAATGTCTAAATCTCCTAAAGGACCTCCATTACTCAATCCTTCATTGGTTAAATTACCCCAAGATCTACCTCTTTCACGATTATCATATCCTGAAGAAAATGTGGTTCTAAAAGATAACCAATCTGTGAATTTATAATCCATAAAAACGTTACCTACAATATTCCATCTTTCAACATTATCAGAAGAATTGGCAATTTGTAACAATGGGTTATAAGTACTTGTTTTGTTGATTGCAAAATTACCTGAAGTAGGAAACACTAACTTTCCTGGCTGGTCAAATAATTCATCTGTTTCAACTCCATTATCATCAATTGCATAAGGACTTAAAAACGGAGCTAAACGAAATGCCTCTTGCATTGCATTACTGCTGCCACGCTCATTTTCAGTTTTTGTAATAGTAACGTTTGCACCAAAAGAAAATTTATCATTTACATTATGAGACACCCCGGTTTTTAAAGTAAATTTATCCAAATCTTCATTTAAAAGATTACCAGTTTCATGCTGGTAGCCCATTCCTAAATTGTAAGAGAGTCCGTTTTCAGAACGCCCGTTTATATTTAAGTAGTTATTTTGCTGAATACCGCTTCGCAACACAGCGTCATACCAGTCAAAAGTTTGGTTTGCATCGAATCGCTCTCTTAAAACAGAATTCGATCCACCAATTACCGTGCTCTCTAGTCTCTCTGGAGTAATGGCTAATGGTCCACCAGGCTCGTTAATTGTTGCCAAGTAAGCTGATTTATGGTAATATTGCCAGGTTGGACCGTCCATTAATTCAGGTAAGCGAGCAACGTTTTTAATACCCATAAATGAATCAAAACTAACATTAAAACCGCCTTTAGCCGAAGAACCGCTTTTTGTTGTTATTAATACCACACCATTAGAACCTCTAGAGCCGTAGATAGCAGCAGAGGATGCATCTTTAAGAATATCTATCTGCTGTATGTCCTGCGGATTTAGAAAGTCAATATCATCAACTGGAGCTCCATCTACAACAAATAGTGGATTACCTCCTGCAAATGAACTCTGTCCCCTTATTTGAATGCTAAAACCATCACCCAATCGTCCTGTATTATTACTAATTTGAACTCCTGCAACATTACCTTGCACAGATTCTAAAGGATTAGTAAAATTTCTTTCAGTCAACGATTCAGCACTAACGCTGGCAATGGCTCCCGTTAAATCTGATTTTTTAACAGATCCATACCCCACAACAACAACCTCATCAAGACTCTGGGTATCTTCATTCAAGGTTATGTTAAATTGAGTTTCACCGTTAACGGGTACATTTTTTGTTTCAAAACCAATATAGCTAATAACCAAATTAGCATTGTCAGTTGAAAGGGTCAAATTAAATTTACCGTCAAAATCAGTTTGAGTTCCGTTGGTAGTTCCCTTTTCTACAATATTAACACCGGGTAAGGGAGCACCTGCTTCTGACACCAGACCGCTAACCGTTGTTCCTTGTTGAGCAATAATACTACTAGTAGTCAAAAGACCTAGTAGTAAAATACACGTAAATAGCCGTTTTTTAGCATTTACTTTTGTAAATAGTTGTTTCATAGTTGTAATTAAGTTGAGTGAATGTTTAAGTTAATTCGTAATTGATTTCATTAATTTTTCATTGATATAAGTGTTTATAAAGTTGATATTTCTAACATTTTTTAATTTGTATATAGAATCTACGCGCTTAATGGTAACATCTTTAAAGGTTATATCTGAAATAGTTAGTTCTTCATGACCTTCTGCCAATATTCCGTATTTACCACCGTTCTCTACTTGAATATTTTCCAAACTGATATTTCTTACCTCTGGCATATAGTTACCCTCTTGATTGGCATATATTCCATAAAAAAGGTTGATTTTCAATACCGCTTCTTTTACTTGGCCAACCTTTAAATTTCTTACGTAGACATTTTCAACAGTACCCCCTCTTTTAGTATTTGTTTTAATACGAATGGCTCTGTCTAAATTTGGACTATCCATAATACAGTTTTCTACATAAACGTTTTTAACCCCTGCCGAAATTTCGCTGCCAATTACCACACCGCCATGACCATCTATCATTTTACAATTTTGCACGATAATATTTTCACTTTTAATACCTACTCTTCGTCCATCTTCGTTTCTACCAGACTTAATAGCAATACAATCATCACCAGTATTAAATACTGAATTCTTTATAATTACATTCTTAGAATACTCTGGATCACAACCGTCATTATTGGGCCCATGACTTTCAATCGTAACCCCGTCAACAGTTACATTTTTAGATTTTAAAGGATGAATAATCCAAAAAGGGGCATTGATAATTTTCACACCTTTGATAAGAACATTTTCACATTCAAAGGGTTCAATAAAAGTTGGTCTCAAAAATTCGCCAATTCCAAAAATTCTTTCTTCTACAGGTACACCTTTTTCTGACATACCTTCTTTTAATTTTGCTAGCGACGAATGTTGTTTTGGATCACCCTCTTGCCACCCATATGAATTACTACCACACCAAGGCCACCAAAATTCATTACTTGCTTGTCCATTTAAAATGCCTTGACCTGTTATAGCAATATTTGTTTTGTTCTTCGCATAAATTAATGGAGAAAAATTCATTAGTTCAGTACCCTCGTATGAGGTATGCACAATTGGATAGTCTTGTAAGTTTGTACTAAATAATATTTCGGAACCAGCTTCTAAATGAAGATTTACATTATTATCTAAGTGAATTGGACCTGTTAAAAATGAACCTTTAGGTACCAATACAATACCACCACCATTTTTAGCACATGCAGCTATGGCATCAGCAAAGGCTTTTGTATTTAATGTTATACTATCTGCTACAGCCCCAAACTCGACTATATTAAATATGTCATTTTTAAATTTGGGTACAATTACATTGTCGATAACAACTTGCATTTCTGCCCACGGATCTTTTTTGATTTCTTTTTTTTCTGTACAAGCCAAAACAGATACTAATAAAAATGAGAGAAGTATAGAATTACCAAAGAAGGCAGTGCCATTTTTAACTTTAAATAATTTTGTGAAATTCATTTTTGTGTAACTTAATGTAATCGATTACACAATAGTAATAAATAAATAACCGTTTAACAAAATATTTAGATTAAAAGATTTAGATTTAACAAAATAATCATTAAAATTTTAATAAAAAACCGTTTTTAGGGGTTATAAACTCCGAAATTAATTTTGAAGGCTCAAAATTTCGTCTATTTTCAAATATTAGGTAATCGATAACAATTTCTTATTTTTGTAGGTTGAACGATTGTCATATCTTAGAAACCTAAATGAAAAAGAAAACTACTATTTATGATATTGCTAAGGCGTTAGATATTACCGCTGCTACAGTATCAAGGGCTTTAAATGACAATCCGAGAATTAGCAAAACTACACGAGAGCTTGTATTAGCTACTGCCACTAAAATGAATTATAAGCAAAATAGACTTGCTTTGGCATTAAAAAGTGGTCGAAGTAAAAACATCGGTGTTGTTGTACCATATATTAATAGAAATTTTTTCTCCTCTATTATTAGAGGTATTGAAGATGAGCTATACCCTAAAGGCTATCATGTTATTATATCACAAACTCATGAAGATAAAGATAGAGAACTTAAAATACTTCAAAATTTATTAAATGAACAAGTTGAAGGAATTTTAATTTCCACATCTTTTACCAATGAAGAAAAACAGAAAATTGAATTTTTAGTAAAAAAAACTACGCCTTTTATCTTCTTCGATAGAAAACTAAATTTTCCCGATACAAGTTCTGTATCACTTGATGATTATCAAGGGGGCTATGATGCAACAAAACACCTAATTGACCAAGGGTGTAAAAAAATTGCCCATTTTCATATTGATAACGGTCTTGAACTATATAAAAATCGTTTAAATGGATATAAGGATGCACTGATTGCCAATGGCTTGGAATTTTTACCAGAGTACGTTATTCCGCTAAAAAGTGATATGGAAGCAGGTAAAGAAGCTGCAGAGAAATTAATGAAATTACCGGTGCCACCAGATGCCATTTTCTCGTCTACAGATAACGGGTTACTCGGAGCAATTAAATATTTACAAAGCTTATCTATAAAAATACCAGAAGATTTTTGCGTAGTGGGCTTTAGTAACGAACCTTTTACCCAATTTTTAGAGCCGTCTATTAGCTCTGTTGACCAATCGCCAGTGGAAATGGGTAAAATGGCTGCACAAGTTTTCTTAGAACAAGTTGAAAGTGAGCAATCTGTAAAAATTCAAAAAAATGTCATTTTACCAGCTAAACTAATTATTAGGAAATCATCTAGTAAGTCGACATAGAATTTGATGCTCATAAATTAGTTAAAGTGACACTCCCCTTTTCCAAGGTATAAAATCATCTTGACCTAACTTATCTGCCTTTGCTTCTATTTCACCACTAGCAACTTGAATCACGTATTCCAAAATCTCTTCTCCCATTTGATGAATCGTTTTTTCTCCACGAATTACTGCACCTGTATCTATATCGATAATATCGGGCATTCGTTCTGCGAGTATTGTATTCGAAGAGACTTTTAAAACAGGAGCAATAGGATTTCCCGTTGGTGTACCCAAACCAGTTGTAAAAACTACTACGTTGGCACCTGAACCAACCATACCTGTAGTACTCTCTACATCATTACCTGGTGTACAAAGTAGATTTAGGCCCGGTTTAGTTACATATTCGCCATAGTCTAAAATAGCCTGAATAGGTGATGTACCTCCTTTTTTGGCTGCACCGGCTGATTTCATAGCATCGGTAATTAAACCATCTTTAATATTGCCTGGTGAAGGATTCATATCAAAGCCTGACCCTGCCGCCTCAGCCGAAGCTTCATAGGCTTTCATAAGGTTCATGAATCGTGCTGCATCTTCATCATTAACACATCGGTTAACGAGTTCTTGCTCCACACCACAAAGTTCTGGAAATTCAGAAAGTATTGGTGAACCACCAACAGCAGCTAATATATCTGAAGCATAACCCAAAGCAGGGTTCGCAGAAATACCCGAAAATCCGTCAGAACCACCACATTCTAATCCCATTTTCAATTTTGAGATAGAAGCAGATCTACGTTCAATGGCATTTGCAGCTTTTATACCAACGAAAGAATCTTTTATTATAGTATTCAACATTTCATCGACAGTACCCATTTGTTGCTGCTCATAAATTAGAACAGGCTTATCTAAGTTGGGGTCAATATCTTTTAATGCGTTTTTGAACAAGTCTATTTGTAAATTTTGACATCCTAAACTCAAAACGGTCGCACCAGCTACATTCGAATTTTTTACGTATCCTGCTAAAAGCTTGGCCAAAGATTGCGAATCTTGTCGAATACCTCCACAACCGCCTTGATGGGTAATGAATTTTACTTCAACATTATTAAAAGTATTCTCATTCGAATCTTGAATGAATACAGTATCAGTTATGGTCGTACCGTCTATCAAATTTCGTAATAGCTGTCTTTGGGAGTTAGATTTACCAATAGATAATTCCTTTTCAAAAACGTCTTTAAGTTTTTCTATATTCTTATTCTCACAAAAGACTAAAGGGAAAAACAACCAAACATTTTGAGTGCCAACTTGCCCGTCAGATCGGTGGTACCCCATAAAAGTCCTGTCTTTCCATTTTGTAATATCCGGTGCGTTCCAAATTACATTTCGAGTTCTTCCTTTTACAGTCTCACTTTGATGCTTTACATTCTCAGTAGTTAAAATACCACCTCTTTTAATTAAAGATGTTGCCTTGCCCACCAAGACTCCATACATAAAAATCTGCCCTTCCATTTCAAGGTCTACCAATGCAATTTTATGTTTTGCTTTCGTATTAGAAAGTATTTTAATTTCCTTTCCTTCAAAATGAATAAACTCACCTTCTGTTAAATCTACCAAAGCGATAGCAACATTATCTTCTGCTTGAACCTTAATCAACCTATTCTGCATACATCCTTTTTTAAAAATCTAAGTAAACTTTAAGAATCCTTCTTTTACACCATACTTTTCTAGCAATTCTAAGGCATCTGAAACCGCTTGGGTAATACCTTTGACAGAATTCAAATCTTGACCCCAATAATTTGTATTACCCAATACTTTAAAAGCAACATCATAAGTGGTAGATGACTGCCATATGGAAGTCATTTCGGTCACAATTTTTTCGTCATCATTAATAGGCATTTTTTTACCGTTCCAACTTCCTTTATAAAAACGAATTAAACAGGCAAAAGAATATACTAATTTTAGGGGCAACCTATTTTCCTGAGCAACAAATTCAAGTAAACTTGGCAAAACCCTTACCTTATATTTAGATATACAATTTAAAGCTATACTGGCAAGTTGATGTTTTACGAAAGGGTTTCTAAACCTATCGAAAACAGCATTGGCAAAATCTTCCAATTCTTCTTGCTCCATATCGAGCGTGGGAATAATTTCTTCAAAGACTAACGATTTTATAAATGGTCCTGTAAAAGATTCATCTAAAGATTGCTTTACCGTTTCATTACCATATAATATGGAAAAAGGTACCATTGCCGTGTGCACACCATTTAAAATTCTAACCTTTCTAGTTCTAAATGGCTGCATGTCCTTTACAATCTTAACGTCTAGATCTGTCTTATGAAAAGGTAATTTCATTTTTAAAGCATCGTCACCTTCAATAACCCATAAGAAAAAAGTTTCTGCGCTAACAATAAGATTATCTTTATAATTCAATTGACTGTTATACTCTTCAATTTGATCACGCGGGTAGCCTGGTACAATTCTATCTACCAACGTATTGTGAAATGTACAACTATGCAATACCCAATTTTTAAAATCTTCAGACAAACTCCAAAGTTCTATATACTTTAATATAATTTCTTTTAATGAATCTGCATTGTAATTGATAAGCTCACAGGGTATAATTGTCAACCCCTTATCTTGAGCACCTTCAAAGTGTTTAAAACGCTCATACAATAGTCTTGTCAACTTTGCCGGAAATGAACTTGGCGGAGACATTGTAATTCTGTCTGTTGTAATATAAGCTATGCCTGCTTCTGTAGTATTAGAAATAACAAATTCCAATTCTTCCTCTTTTGCCAAGCTCAAAAATTCTTCAAAATTTTTATATGGGTCAATACCCTTGACTATATTGGTAATCAATTCTTTTTCTTCAATCTCCTTACCGTCACGAATTCCTTTTGTGAACAATGTATATAAACCGTCTTGATCATTCAACATAGATATCATACCCTTATCTATTGGTTGAACAACAGCTATACCAGCTTTAAAATTTTGTTCTTTGTTTAATTTTTGAAACGCATATTCAATAAAAGCTCGTAAAAAATTACCCTCTCCAAATTGAATGATTTTAATTGGTAATTTATCAATATTAGATGTAGTTTGTCTATTTAGATTCTGCATGATTTAAGTAAAAAGTAATTTGTGATTTATAGATCGAAAAGGCTAGGAAGCCATAAACTTAATTGTGGAATATACGTTACCAAAAATAGGGCTACAATCATAGCTAGAAACAATGGCAGCAAAGGCTTAAACACTTTTTCTATGGTAGTTTTAGCTATGCCGACCCCAACAAAAAGTACTGATCCTACCGGCGGTGTACAAAGACCAATACAAAGATTTAGTACCATTATAATTCCAAAATGAACGGGATCAAGACCTAATTTGGTAACAACAGGTAAAAATATAGGTGTGAATATGAGTACTGCTGGTGTCATATCCATAAAAATACCAACGAATAATAAAAGTAAGTTGATAATCAGAAGAATGACAATCTTATTATCACTTAAACTTAAAAGTCCGGTGCTGATATCTTGTGGAATATTTTCATAAGATAATGCCCAAGACATGCACATAGATGAACCTATCAATAACATTACTATTGCCGTTGTAGCAGAAGAATCTAACAAAATCTGTGGTAATTTACTTAGATTGATTTCCTTATATATAAACCCTAAAATTAAACTATATAGTACGGCAATTGCCGAAGCTTCTGTCGCCGTAAAAATTCCAGTAATGATACCTCCGATAACAACTACTAACATAAATAAGCTAGGTAGGGCATCAATAAAAGTTTTAAATATTTCTTTTAAACTACTTCGCTTACCTACTTTATATTTTTTCTTCTTTGCCCAAATTGATGCTACAATCATTAAGAACAATCCTGTCATTATACCTGGTATATAACCCGCTAAAAATAAAGCTGCTATAGATGCTCCTCCACTTGCCAAAGAATAAACAATCAATACATTACTTGGGGGAATTATAAGACCTGTTGTAGCTGAAGTTATATTAACAGCTGCTCCAAATTCTTTTGAATAGCCTTCTTTTTCCATTTCAGGACCTAAAATACTGCCCATAGCCGATGCAGATGCCATTGCCGATCCGGCTATAGCACCCATAAGCATTGCTGCTATGACATTTATCAATGCCAACCCGCCAGGCAAAGAACCTACCAGTGTTTTCGCAAATCCTATGAGTCTATGGGCTATACCGCCCTTATTCATGAGTTCCCCCGATAACACAAAAAACGGAATTGCCAATAACGCAAAACTATCTAAACCAGTCGCCATACGCTGCGATACGGTAGTGAATGCCGGTATTGCCGGTATGCTGACAAGCATGGTCAGTAAAGACGAAATGGCAATACTCCAAGCAACAGGTGTACCTATAGATAATAAACAAATGAAGCTTATTACTAAAACAAGAATCGGTAAATGCTCCATCATAAATTGATATTTTTTAAGTCAGATATTTTATAATACATAATCAACAATCCGCTAACAGGAATTATAAGATATACTATTGCTAATGGTAGTTGCAACGCGGGTGATTGCTGCCCTAAAACATAAGAGATATACACCAATCTTGAACCACCGATCACGAAAGCAAAGAAGACAAATAGAATAACCAATATGGTTACCATTATTTTTAATTTTTTCTGTGTTTTCTTATTCTGCCTCAATGGTAAAATATCGATTGCAACGTGTAAATTTCGACCTGAAACATAAGCGGCTCCAAGTACACCGATCCATATCATTAGATAACGTGCTAGCTCATCGGTAAAAGAACTTGGATTTCCCGTTACATATCGTGTAAAAACTTGCCATAATACATTTATGACCATTATAGACATAATAAGTACCAATGTTTTACCTAGAAAGGCATCTATTTTATTTCGCATAGTAATTAGTTGGTTTCTTGAATTTCTTTGATAAGCGAATACATTTCTTTATCCTCTTTATAACCTTCGAAAATACTTTTTACTTTTTCTACAAAAAGAGATTTATCAGGTCTTATAATTTTAACTCCAGCTTTTTGAACTTCTCGTAACGCCTCTGCCTCTGCCTCTGCCCAAAGAATACGCTGGTATTTTACAGATTCTTTTACCGATTCATTAAGCCATTTTTGTTCTTGTTCGTTTAGCTTATCAAATACATAAGTACCAATCAACAAAACATCGGGTAATACGGTATGTTCATCTAAAGAATAATATTTACAAACTTCGTAATGTCTCGATAAGTAAAAACTTGGCGGATTATTTTCTGCGCCATCTACAACCCCTTGCTGCAACGAAGTATACAATTCTCCCCAAGAAATAGGTGTTGGCGAGCCTCCCAATGCCTTTACCATGTTTACGGCAGTTGCACTTTCCATAACCCGTATTTTTTCACCGATTAAATCATCTGGTTTTTCAATTGGCTTGTTCATGGTATAAAAACTTCTGCTACCTGCATCGTAATAACCCAAACCTTTTAACCAATATTTTTCACCTTCATTCAACAGCATTTCACCAATTGGTCCGTCAAGAACATTGAATGAATGTTGACGATCTCGAAATAGGAAAGGCAGCCCTAATACTTTCATCTTTGGCGCAAAATTTTCTAACACACCTACAGATACCTTTGTCATATCTAAACTACCAATCTGCAAAAGTTCTAAACACTCTCGTTCAGTACCTAATTGTTGACTGGGATAAATTTCAAGTTTAAGCTTACCACCAGAGCGCTCAAGCAAATCTTCACCCATCTTGATCATTGCCTTATGTACCGAATGACTAACGTCTAAGCCATGACCCAACCGCAATGTCTTAGTTTTAGTCTGAATTTCACAACCTAAAAAGGTTACAACTAAGATAAAGAGAGTTAGTATTTTTATACTTTTCATAGTATTGTTTTGCCCGGCTATTAAATACCGAAGATTATTAGTTAAAACTTAAAATACTCTTTTGCATTATTATAGCTTATATCTTGAATGATTTTACCTACCAATTCAAAATCTTGTGGCAATTCGCCACGTTGCATTTCTTGACCAAAAAGATTACAAACAATTCTTCTAAAATATTCATGTCTGGGAAAAGATAAAAAGCTTCGAGAATCAGTTAGCATTCCTATAAAACAACTAATTAATCCCATATTAGAAAGTGCATTCAACTGTCTGGTCATGCCATCTTTTTGATCCATAAACCACCAACCAGAACCAAACTGCATTTTGCCTTTTACCTTACCATCGTTATAGTTACCGATCATGGTAGCCAAGACTTCGTTATCTGCCGGGTTAAGATTATATAATATGGTCTTGGTAAGTTTGTCTTTAGAATCTAACGCATTTAAAAAACTTGATAGTGTTCTTGCTTGAGAATAATCCCCTATAGAATCCCAACCTGTATCAGGACCTAATATACGTGTCATTCTGGCATTATTATTTCGTAATGCACCTAAATGAAATTGTTGTATCCATCCTCGGGAATGGTATTGTTCACATAAAAATAATAAGATTGCAGTTTGGAATTTTTCATCTTCCTCTAAAGACAATAGCTTTCTCTCTGTTCTTTTTTGGAAAATATTTTCAATTTCAGCATCAGTAAATGTTCTAAACGGAACATAGCTTAAACCATGATCGGATAGTGTACATCCATTTTCAGCAAAATAGTCCAAGCGTACAGAAAGCGCATCACATAAAGACTTGTAAGAATCGATGTTTACCTTACTAACAACTGAAAGTTTTTCTAAATACTCTAAATAAGTATCTGTTGAAATTAAGATGGACTTATCTGGTCTAAAAGCTGTACTAACCTTCACATTAAAATCACTATTTTTTATTTTAATATGATTATCTAAACTATCGATAGGATCTTCTGTGGTACAAATAACCTCCACATTCATCTTATTTATAATATTACGACAGCTATAGTCTGGGGTTTGCAATTTTGAAGTTGCCTCATCGTAAATTTCATTTGCTGTATCGGCGTTTAACAATAAGTCAATATCGAAATAGCGTTGCAATTCTAAATGCGTCCAATGATATAAGGGATTTCTTAGGGTATACGGAACCGTTTTACCCCATTGTGCAAACTTTTCTTTATCAGGAGCATTACCCGTAATATATTTTTCATCGACACCAAAAGTTCGCATAGCACGCCATTTATAATGGTCGCCATCATTCCATATTTTAGTAAGATTTTCGAACTTACGATTATTTGCTATTTCATTAGGTGGTAGATGACAATGGTAATCTATGATTGGCATTTTTGATGCATAATCATGAAATAATATTTCAGAAAACTTATTTTCCAAAAGAAAATCGTCTTTGATAAAAGTCTTGTTACGGTTAAAACTACTATTCATTAATTTTCATTTGAAGGTTTACCTATGGTAGCTAAAATTCCACCATCTACATATATAATTTGCCCATTTACAAAATCGCTTGACTTTGATGCTAAAAAAACCGCAGTACCAGCAAGATCTTCAGGATTACCCCATCTAGCAGCCGGAGTTCTATTAATGATAAATTCATTGAAGGGGTGCCCATCGACCCTAATAGGTTCTGTTTGCGAAGTAGCAAAATACCCTGGACCAATACCATTTACTTGAATATTATGTTTTGCCCATTCGGTGGCTAAATTGCGAGTAAGCATTTTAAGACCGCCCTTAGCCGCTGCATAAGCTGAAACACTATTTCTGCCCAATTCACTCATCATAGAACAAATATTGATGATTTTACCACCTCCATTTTTAATCATTCTATTACCAACTAATTGCGACATAATAAAAGCGCCGACCAAATCAACTTCGATTACTCTTCTAAAATCATCAATAGGCATTGTTGATGCCAATTCTCTTTTAATAATACCTGCATTGTTAACCAAAATATCAATTTCTCCACCATCACTTACTATTTCAGCAACCTTGATTTCAGCCAACTTATCATCGGTAATATCAAAAATATAACCCGTAATCTTATACCCTTTACTCTTGTAATATGCCAAACCATCTTCCATTTTAGAAGGTGTGGTTCCTGTAATTATTAATTCAGCACCGGCATTTGCTAATCCTTCTGCCATAGCCATTCCTAACCCATGAGTGCCGCCAGTAATTAACGCACGCTTCCCTTTTAAATCAAATAATTTCATAAGTTCTATCTTAATTCATTAGGCGCACATACATCCATGTCGCTATAGTCAAGATTCTCACCTGCCATACCCCAAACAAATGAATAAGCACATGTTCCAGAACCAGAATGTATAGACCACTCGGGTGACAATACCGCTTGGTTATTCTCAATAAAAATATGACGCGTATGTTGTGGTTCTCCCATAAAATGACAAACCGTTTGTCCTTCTTCTACATCAAAATAAAAATAAGCTTCCATTCTTCTGTTATGGGTATGTGCCGGCATGGTATTCCAAACATTACCTGGCAATAGTTCAGTTAAGCCCATTTGCAATTGGCAAGTTTCGACAATACTATTTACAATAAGCTTATTTAAAACTCTTTTATTCGCATATTTCTCATCGCCCAATTGAATAACTTCAGCTTCAGATGCACCAACCTTTTTTGTAGGAAAATTTTTATGAGCAGGGGCTGAATTTATGTAAAATAATGGTTGTTCTCCTGATGATGCTTCGAAAATAACTTCTTTAGTACCTTGACCTACATATAATGCTTCTTTTTTAGAAAGTTCATAGGCAATACCATCAACCGTAATTTTTCCTTTTCCACCAACATTTACAACACCAAGCTCTCTTCTATCAAGAAAATTTTCTGATTTTAAATATTCTACTGTTTCTAATTTCACAGATTTATCTACAGGCATTATTCCACCTACTATATATCGGTCGTACATAGAATATGTTAATTGCACACTATTTTTTATAAAAAGTTTAGGTATTAAGAATTCTTTTCTTAATTCATCTGTTCCATAAGCTCTACTTGCAACGGGATGTGCAGCGTATCTAAATTCGTAATTTGTCATATTATCATTTTATGCAATCGATTACACAAATATATGTATTTTTAAATATTTAGCAAGTAAATTAAATATAAAATACAATGTGGGTTAATTTTTTGAATAATTTTTGTTTGATTTATAATTTAGAATGAGAAAGTCTTGAATTAAACACAAATTGTATGATACAAACTCGCAAAACGGATAAATTTTACAATATGAAAAGCTGAAATTTACATTTGAACCAAAAATTTAACCTCTAAACATACCCTTTTAGTTAAATTGTTCATAAATACTATTATCTAATTGCTCTATAAGCATATACAATTGACAAAGAATTGCGTAATTTGAATATTATGTTAACTTTGAAAAAAAAGCAGCACATGGAGTTACTTGAAAAAGCTCAAGAATTTATAGGTCGAAAAATGAGTAATATGTCTACTAGTGACCGAGTAGAAGCGTCGAGAGAGGCAAAAGCACTTATTTTAAGCATTAATGAAATATATAAGGAAACTAAAGATTCTACTTTGATGGATGTAATGAAAGAAGTTACAGTCAAAAAGAAGAAGATTGAAAAACGTTTGAATGGAGTACCTTTAGTATAAACTTGACAATAGTAAGACTTATTAAGATTTCTTTTAAGAGTTTATTTGAAATAAAAAAATCCCTTGATATACTCAAGGGATTTTTTTATTTCAAATATTTTAAACTTCTATAACGTATTGGAGTTTGACTTAAACAATTTCTGCACTTAATCCTGCTTGCAACAATTTAGAGCATTGTGGTTTTAATTCTTCATATTCACCCGTCTTAACTGTACACTTACCTTTGTAATGTACAATTAAAGAACATTGCTCGGCTTGTTCTGGTGAATGCTCACACACAGACATTAACGTATGTATCACATGGTCGAATGTATTGACCTCATCATTAAATAGAATGATTTCATTTTGCTGAACCGTTTCTTCTTCTAAAAGTAGCTCTTCGGAAAATTCTTCTCTTGTACCCATCATATTCCAATTAATACCGCCTAATTTACATATTTTGCGGCAACCCAATTATTACGTTCAAGGTTTTTTTCAAATTTTAACGCTAATTCAGTGCACTTTTCTGTAATCATTTCTAAATCTTCTGTATAAAAACCGCTTAACAATAATGTGCCACCTGAATTCAATGAATTTGCATAACTAGGTAGATCTGCCAATAAAATGTTTCTATTTATATTAGCTATAATTAAATCGTACTTCTTACCCTCTAATAAAGCAACATCGCCTTCGTAAACAGAAATGAAGTCCATGTTATTACGCTCAACATTCTCTTTGGCATTCAAATAACACCAATTATCAATATCGATGGCGTCTATAGTAGCACCACCGCGCATTGCTGCAAGAATTGCTAAAACCCCTGTTCCACTGCCCATATCTAAAACAGTTTTACCTTTTACGTCTAATTGAAGAATATGCTGTAGCATCATGTGTGTAGTCTCATGATGACCTGTACCAAAACTCATTTTTGGTTCAATGACAATATCATAGGTCACATCAATAGCCTCATGAAACGGTGCCCTTATCATACAAATATCATCAACAATTATAGGTTGAAAATTTTGCTCCCAAGTAGCATTCCAATTCTCTTGCTCAATCTCTTTATAGTCGTAGGTAAATGTATATCTCGGATTCTTTAATATCGGAAGATCCGTTAAAATACCTTCAGACCAATCAGTTTTTTGAATGTATGCCAACACATCTTCTTCTTCTTCAACAAAACTTTCAAAACCAGCTTCACCCAATTCTGCAATAAGAAGGTCTGAAGCTGGATCTTTAGGTTTTACCGTAAAACGGTATTCAATATATACTGTATCGCTCATTTTAAATACTTCGCTTAAATAGCTTTAATGATCGCAATAAAATCGTCAGCTACTAATGAAGCACCACCGATTAAACCACCGTCAACATCTGGTTTAGAAAAAATCTCTTCTGCATTACCTGGCTTAACACTACCACCGTAAAGAATAGTTACATTATTAGCTATAGTAGCATCAAATGCTTCTGAAATGGTTTTACGAATAAATGCATGCATTTCTTGAGCTTGTTCAGGAGAAGCGGTTTCACCCGTACCAATTGCCCAAACTGGCTCGTATGCCAAAACAATATTCGACCAAGCAGCTGGCTCTAAACTAAAAAGCACATTCTTTAACTGACTTTCAACTAATTTAAAATGGTTTCCAGATTTACGATCTTCTAATTCCTCACCGAAACAGAACATTACACGAATGCCTTTATTTAAAGCCGTAATAACTTTCTTTGAAAGTATTTCATCGCCTTCACCAAAATAAGCTCTTCTTTCTGAGTGCCCGATAATTGCGGTATCAATACCAATATTCAACAACATATCTGCAGATATCTCACCCGTAAAAGCACCACTTTCTGCATAATGCATGTTCTGTGCAATAACTTCAATTTTAGAACTTTCTAAAGCACGTACGGCACTAGCCAAGTTTACATATGTTGGTGCAACCATAACCTCTGCATTCGTATCTGGCAATTTTGCCGCCAACTCTGCCAAAAGCGTTTCAGTTTCCTCCAAATTCTTGTTCATTTTCCAGTTACCTGCTACTATCTTTGCTCTCATGTTGTTTTATTTCTAATTATACTATTTCAGTTTAATATCTTAATTGAAGATTAAATCTTCTAAATCGTTGTAATGCACTTTTTGTTTTATAGTTCCTTTTTCTAAAACCAAAACTCCGGGGTTTGATCTTACAATAGTCTTAAGTGTTGTCTCATCTGTAAAGTAAAAATCAAAACCTAGGTTGTACTCTTTTACTAAAGCATCAGTTTGATCTGGCCCAGAGGCTGACATACCTATTACTTTATATCCGGCTTTTATGGCCTTGTCGGATACTGTTTTAATATTCTTGAACTCTTCTAAATTCGTTTTTCTTAAATCATAGGCTATTACCATAACCAATTTTGGTTCTTGTAATAAAGAGGCAGCGAAGTCCTCTCCTTCCTGCTCTATAGTAAAATCATGAACTGGTGGTTCATAGCCAGCCTGAATCTCTGCTGTTTCAACATCTATAAACTCTCCGTCTACAGTTGGGTAATCTCCATTACTAATATGAATTTCTTCGTTACCGTTGACATTGAACTTCCATCTGTATTCGAAAACAGCTTTAGGCGCATCATCTGGTGTACTCATACCATCTTCGATGTTCTTACCTATTTCATAAGGTCTAAAATCTATTACTGGCAAGTGATTTAATACGTAATACACGTAACCAACACAAGCCAAAAATGATGTTGCTAAAACTGTCGTCAAGACTTTTGAATTTACTAACGGTGTAATATATTTTCTACCGGCATATATGATTAATATCAGCACTAACAGCACTACATCTTTCGTAAAAGACTCCCAAGGTGTCAGCTTTATCGCATCACCAAAACAACCACAATCGGTTACTTTATTGAAGTAAGCAGAATAAAAGGTTAGAAATGTGAAGAACACGATCATGGCAATCAGCGTCCATATAGTAAATTTTCGTTTGTAGCCCAGTATTAGCATAACACCAACCATGACCTCAACGATAACCACTAAAATTGAAATTACCAATGCAAAAGGAGTTAGAAAAGGCAGATCTAACACACCTTGACTAAAATATTCTTCTAACTTAAAAGAAAAACCAACAGGGTCGTTCAGTTTTATAAATCCGCTTATAATAAAAAGTATACCAACAAAAATTCTTACTACACCTACTAAATACTTCATTCTTATTCTTATTTTGATTCTGAACCTAAATGTATCAATGCAAAAACAGCATAATTAATCATGTCTTGATAATTGGCATCTATACCTTCGCTTACCAAAGTTTTACCTTTATTATCTTCTATCTGTTTTACTCGTAGTAATTTCTGTAAAATTAAATCTGTAAGAGAACTTACCCTCATATCTCGCCAAGCTTCACCATAATCATGATTCTTGTTCAACATCAATTCTTTGGTAATTTTAATATGCTTTGTATATAATTCTACGGCTTTTTCGGTGTTCAAATCGGGCTGCTCAGCAACACCAAGTTCTAATTGAATTAATGCCATTACCGAATAGTTTATAATCCCAATAAACTCTGAACGCTCACCTTCATCAACCTTACGAACATCGTTCTCTTGAAGACTACGTATGCGTTGTGCCTTAATAAAAATTTGATCTGTTAGCGATGGCAATCTTAAAATTCGCCATGCACTACCGTAATCTGTCATTTTTTTCTGGTACAGATTTAAACAAACCTCAATAACCTCATCGTATTCCTTTGCCGTATCTAGCATGTAATTCTATCTAATTTGTGTAAATTTCGCTTAAAAAATTGTAACCATCAAGATTGACGGTTTAAACTTGGGAAATGCCACAAATTCCTATTAAAAATTGATAATGACGATAAATTGCAACGGTAAACTTTTATCATTAGATCAGCCCAAAGTAATGGGTATTTTGAACGTTACTCCTGATTCCTTTTTCGATGGCGGAAAATACAAAGACGAAAAGAGTATTCTAAATCAGGTTGAAAAAATGCTGAACGAAGGTGCTAGTTTTATTGACATTGGCGCTTATAGTTCAAGACCAGGTGCATTAGAAGTTGATGAGGCTACCGAGTTAAAACGGATAGTACCAATTGTGAGTTTAATTCTTAAGAATTTTTCAGATGCCATACTTTCTATAGATACGTTTAGAAGTAACGTCGCTAAAGAATGTATTGAAAATGGCGCTGCCATAATTAATGATATTTCTGCGGGATTGCAGGATAGCAATATGTTACCCACCGTTGCCAAATTACATGTACCATATATTATGATGCATATGCGCGGCACGCCACAAAACATGCAGCAAAAAACAGATTATGAAGATGTTGTAAAAGAAGTTCTTTCATTTTTTTCTGAAAGATTAGTTACAGCTAAGGCATTAGGAATAAAAGATATTATCATTGACCCAGGTTTTGGATTTGCTAAAAATTTGCACCAAAACTACGAGCTCTTAAACCATATGGAAGTAATGAAAATCATTGAACACCCATTGTTGGCAGGCATCAGCAGAAAATCGATGATTTATAAAACTTTAGACATAACTGCCGATCTAGCATTAAACGGCACAACGGCATTACATATGGTCTGCTTACAAAAAGGCACTAAAATTCTTAGAGTACATGACGTAAAAGAAGCGATGGAATGTGTAAAACTCTATGAACAATTAAATGCCTAAGTTTATATCTATTTGTTGTTATCAATTTTCTTAATTTTACTAAAACGGTACTGATTGGATTTTTTAAATTTTATTGACTTTAAGATAACAGATGTTTTAGACATCATATTTGTTGCCGTACTTCTATACTATATCTACAAATTAGTTAGAGGATCGGTGGCAATCAATATTTTTATAGGGATTGTTATTGTCTGGGCTTTTTGGAAATTGACCGAATTGCTAGACATGCAAATGATTAGCAGTATGGTCGGTGCATTTATGCAAGTCGGACTTATTGCCCTAATTATAGTTTTTCAACAAGAGATCAGAAAATTCCTTTTAATGATCGGCTCTACAAATTTCGCAAATAAGAGAAACTTTGTAAAGCATTTTAAATTCTTAAAACAAGAAGGTCTATCTACTGATACAGATGTTGATGCCATATTAAAAGCATGCGAGAAAATGGCGAGCACCAAAACAGGAGCTATTTTGGTTATCGAGCGCAGCAACTCCTTAGATTTTATAAAGAGCACGGGCGACCGAATGAATATTGAAATTAACCAACCTATTCTTGAAAGTATTTTTTACAAAAACAGTACACTTCATGATGGTGCTGCTGTTATCGTTGGAAATTATATTGTTGCTACGAGAGTAATTTTACCAGTTTCTAACGAGCGTAATATACCGCTGCGCTTCGGATTACGACATAGAGCTGCAGTAGGAATAAGTGAAAAGACCGACGCCCTAAGCATCGTAGTAAGTGAAGAAACAGGATTGATATCTTATATTAAAAACGGAGAATTTGTTCTTTACGATTCCATTACCCAATTGGGAAATATGCTTAAACAAGATTTAATATAGTGGAATGTAAAAATTGTCATACCAACCTAAGAACCGATTTCAGCTATTGTCCCGATTGTGGAGCTAAGGTAATTCGCAATAGACTAACCGTAAAGAATCTTTGGTATGATGCCACCGAACGATTTTTCAATATAGACAACACCTTTCTTATCACCTTTAAACATCTGTTTACAAAACCAGAGGAAGTAATTGGTGGCTATATTAATGGTGTTAGAAAGAAGTATTTAAACCCCATTAGTTATTTCACCATTGCCATTACCCTTGGCGGGTTATTTGTTTATGTATACACAGAGTTTTTTCCTAATGCTCTAGATTTCGATTTCCTATATAAAAGCGGAGATACAATTAGTGAGGCAGATAAATTTGCACAAGATTCTCAAAAAAAAATAAACACCTACATCTTTAAATACCAGAGTATTTTTTACATAGCCATGCTACCTTTTATTACTTTAATTTCAAGACTTGTTTTCATCAATAAAAAACAGTTTAATTTAAGTGAGCATTTTGTGATTAATATTTATGCATACTCACAAATGTCGATTCTCATCAACACTTTATACTTGTTGACTGTTTGGAATTCTAAAATCCTTTATTATGTAACTTTTGGAAATATGATTTTCCAAATTATATTTTTCACTTGGGTATTTTACAAACTTTTTAATCTGACTATAAAACAAACTATATTAAAACTATTTCTACTTCTAATTTTAATAGGCACCTTATTTACGATTATCACAATTGGTATAGGAATTTATTTAGCTTTTTTTACTGACACATTTCAAAAAATGGTACCGTAATTAAGCAACCTCCTCAGATAAGAATTGAGCCTCATATAAATTGCTGTAGTAACCACCTTTTTTAAGTAGTTGTTTGTGCGTACCGGTTTCTACGATATTACCTGCATCCATCACAATAATTTTATCAGCTTTTTTAATAGTAGCTAAACGGTGGGCAATAACTATAGAAGTTCTCCCTTGCGTAATTTTATCGGTAGCAGACTGAATTAACTGCTCAGAATAGGTATCTACCGACGATGTAGCTTCATCCAAAATTAAAATGCTAGGATTACTGACATAAGCCCGTAAAAATGCAATTAATTGACGCTGACCACTAGAAAGCATGGTACCTCTCTCTTTTACATTATACTGATAACCGCCTGGCAAACTCGTTATAAACTCGTCTACACCAATAGCTTTAGCTGCATTCTCAATATCAGAAACACTTATCGCAGGGTTTTTTAGAGAAATATTATTGGCAATCGTATCGGCAAACAAAAAAACATCTTGCAACACCACGGCAATGTGCGTGCGTAATGATGATAAATTGTACTCTTTAATATCTACGCCATCAACCAAGATAGCACCAGAATTAATCTCGTAAAACCTATTCAACAGATTTATAATCGTACTCTTACCTGCACCAGTAGCGCCAACAATAGCAACTGTTTCCCCTGCTTTTACATCAAATGAAATTCCGTGTAAAACCTCTTCATCTTCTAAGTACCCAAAATGAACATCATCAAATTTGATATCGCCATTAACCACATCTTTCTCAAAAGAACCTACATTTTGTATGTGGCTATCGGTATCTAAAATTTTAAAAACTCTATTAGCGGCAACCATCCCCATTTGTAGGGTATTAAATTTATCGGCAATTTGACGAAGTGGTCTAAAAAGCAAATCGATTAACATAATAAAAGCGAAAATTGTACCTGCTATATCTGTAGATATATTAGCAACATTTTGCAATCCGCCATACCAAACAATTAATCCTACGGTAAGTGAAGAAACAATTTCAGCAATCGGGAAGAAAATGGAGTTATACCAAACTGTTTTCAACCAGGCTTTTTTATGCTTTTCGTTAATTTCTCTAAACTTTTCGCTTTCTATTTTTTCTCGAGTAAATAGTTGTACTATTTTCATACCCGTAATACGCTCTTGTACAAATGAATTCAGGTTAGAAACCTCTGCCCTAACTTCTGTAAAAGCCACTTTCATAGCTTTTTGAAACCATCTTGTAGCATACATAATTATTGGTAACAGCGCAAAAACAATTAAAGCGAGTTTCCAATTTATAAATAACATAACAACAGCAGCAACTACCATTTTCAGCAAATCTGCCACAATAACGAAAAATCCTTGACTGAATATCTCACCTATTCGCTGCATATCTGCAACGGCTCTCGTTACCAACACGCCCAATGATGAATTATCGAAATACTTCATTCTAAAAGAAAGCATTTTCTTGAAGAGACTTATACGAATATCTTTAATAACAGATTCGCCTAACCAGTTTGCATAATAATTAAAAGCCAATTGACAAATTACTTGACCAAGTAACACCACCAACATAGCAATGGTTAAGTTAAGCAACATTTCTGCATTGCTTTCTTTTATGGCTTCATCAATAATTTTCTTGACAATTAGGGGAGTAAGAATCGCAAAACAAGACAATAATATGGCAGCCAAAGCAACGCCATAAAAAGTGATTTTGTACGGTTTTGTATAGGCGAGTAAGCGTTTAAAAAGACGAGTGTCAAATGCTTTGCCAGAATCCTTATCCATTCTTTAAAATAGTATTGGGGTAAACAATAGAGGTCAAATATAATCCTTTTGCAGGAACAGAAACGCCTGCTTTTGTTCTATCCTTGCTTTTTAATATGGTATTAACATAGTCTGCAGGGTATCTACCCAATCCCACATTAATTAATGTTCCGACAATGGCCCTAACCATATTACGCAGAAATCGGTCTGCTGTAATCGTGAAAACAAGTTTATCATTTTTTAGCTCCCATTTTGCCTCTCTTAGGTCGCAAATATTAGTGTACACATCTGTATTTGACTTTGAAAAACATTCAAAATCCTTTTTACCCAACAACAATGCAGCGCCATTATTCATTTGTTCAATGTCTAGCTCTTTCTTTACAAAATGAGCCAAATCTGTAGAAAATGGGTCTTTCTTTTTATCGATATGATATTCATAAGTTCTTGCGGTGGCATGAAAACGTGCATGTGCATCATCTTCTACTTCAAAAATTCGATCAACCGCAATATCATTTGGCAAGAAAGAATTTAGCCTAAAAATATATTCAGGTATATTATTCAAGCTGTCAATATCGAAATGCGCGTACATTTCTTTGGCATGAACACCGGTATCTGTTCGACCGGCACCCATAAGAGAAACAGGCGAATTCAAAAGTTTAGACATGCCGTTCTCTAATACTTCTTGAACGGTAATGGCATTAGGCTGATTTTGCCAGCCATGATAAGCTTTACCGAAGTATGAAAATTGAATAAAGAATCTCAAAAGTATGTGCTAGTTTTGTACTTGACAAAGGTATTAAAAAGGATACGTTTTAACATTCGATATAGCAAAGTCAACTAAGAATATCAGTTGCTCGATAAAATGAATCTATTTTCCCAATCAAATTGAAATCTAAAAATGACCAAAATTCTCTTACTATCTGATACGCATTCGCATATAGACGACGCCATTTTAAAGCATGTAAAATGGGCAGATGAAGTATGGCATGCCGGTGACATTGGATCTTTAGAGGTTACCGATGCTATTGCGAAATTAAAACCTTTGAAAGGAGTATATGGAAATATTGACGACCATATTATTCAAAAAGAATTTCCAGAAAACAACAGATTTTTTTGTGAAGGTGTTGATGTTTTTATAACTCATATAGGAGGATACCCACCTAAGTATAATATGAGAACCCGAGATATGATCAGAGAAAATCCGCCAAAATTATTCATATCCGGACATTCGCATATTCTAAAGGTGATGATGGATAAAAAATTAGGTGTTTTACATATGAACCCAGGAGCTTGCGGGAAGCATGGTTTTCATCAAGTACGTACCATGTTACGCTTCGTTATAGAAAGTGATAATATCAAAGATCTTGAAGTTATCGAGTTAGGCAAAAGATAAAACACAGGGCATTTTCACTAATGTGTATTAAAAAGAAAAACTTAAATAAAGAAATAAAAAAACCCGGAAACTACCCCGGGTTTTAACGCACTAATACTACTAAGATTATAGGTCTAACGCAAGCGATCGACAGATTTTACAAGATCTTCATCCTTTTTTATAGCCTTATTTGCAAGGGCCAAAAAAATGATAGAAAATACTGGAATCAACATCCCAATACCCTTCTCAGAAACCAAAGTCTCTCCGGATAAGTTTAGCGATCGATAAACGAAAAATCCTAATAAAAAAAAGTTTAATATCATGTTCAGCCTGTTAATTACAAACTGGGTTTTTCTATTTTTAAACTGTACCAAAGCCCAAATAGCTAGAACAGTACTTACATAAAAGGTAATAGAAATAAGCATTTCATTATTTGCAAATACTTCTGTACCATCTACATGTATCCATAGATTAAAGAAGAACGGCAGAACACCCGTAAGTATTGCTACAATAATTAAATAAAGGCTTTGTATTCTTTGAATCATAATTCAATTACCACTTTACGTTGCAAAAATACACGTCTTTTCAAAAATTATAACCATTTTATTCAAAATAATTTGTAATATTGCTACGTTATCAAGTCATAACACCTACCAATCAAGGAAAACATTCCTAGAGATTATCCAAAAAAATATTTACTTCTTACAATACAAACTACTTATAATTTATTCTACTACTTAATGTTTGAGATTTCAGATTTAAAATCAAAAAAGCTACCTGAATTACAGGAAATTGCGAAAGGACTAAAGGTTCCTAAATTCAAGACCTTAAAAAAACTAGATTTAGTTTATCAAATTTTAGACTTACAAGCTGCGAATCCGAAAGTTGCTGCTGCGATTGCTCCTGCAACCACAGAAGTAGCTAGTAAACCTTCTGCAGAAAAACCACAACCGAAGCCAAAACCAAGACCTAGACCTCGTGTTGAAAAAAATAGTAACAATGAAACTAATGCTCCTTCAAAAGTAGCTGTAGAAAAAGTTGTTACTGCAAAAGTTGATGTGGTTAAAACCGAAAGTAGTCAAGAAGGTGATTCAAAAGTACCTATTGAGCAAAAAAGACCTAGACCAAGGCCTAAAGCTGTAAACCAGCCAAATAAAAAGAATTCTCCTCAGAATAACAATCACAATAAAAAACCTAATCCGAGACCTACCCACGACAAAAGCAATTTTGACAAGGATTTAAAAAATAGGTATAAAGAACCTGAGTATGAGTTCGACTCTATTATTGCCAGTGAAGGCGTTTTAGATATCATGCAAGATGGATACGGATTTTTACGTTCATCTGATTACAACTACTTATCATCACCTGATGATATTTATGTTTCTCAATCGCAAATACGTCTTTTCGGATTAAAAACAGGAGATACCGTATTAGGTAACGTAAGACCACCTAAAGAAGGGGAAAAATATTTCCCGCTTATTAAAGTAAATAAAATTAACGGTATAGACCCACAAATTGTTCGTGACCGTGTGTCATTTGAGCATTTAACTCCGTTATTCCCACAAGAAAAATTTAATTTGGCAGAACGCCAAAGCACGATATCTACCCGAATTATCGATTTGTTCTCCCCTATCGGAAAAGGACAAAGAGGTATGATCGTATCTCAACCAAAGTCTGGTAAAACCATGCTTTTAAAAGATATCGCGAACGGTATTGCTGCCAACCACCCAGAAGTTTATCAAATAATACTATTAATTGATGAACGACCAGAGGAGGTAACCGATATGCAACGTAATGTACGTGGCGAGGTTGTAGCTTCAACATTCGATAAGGAACCGACAGAACATGTACGTGTTGCTAACATTGTTTTAGAAAAAGCAAAACGTTTAGTAGAATGTGGTCATGATGTTGTAATTCTTTTAGATTCGATTACACGTTTGGCAAGGGCATACAACACTGTTCAGCCTGCATCTGGTAAAGTATTAAGTGGTGGTGTTGATGCAAACGCTTTGCACAAGCCTAAAAGATTCTTTGGTGCCGCCCGTAATATTGAAGGTGGTGGATCTCTTACGATTATTGCTACGGCATTAACAGAAACTGGCTCTAAAATGGACGAGGTTATCTTCGAAGAATTTAAAGGTACAGGTAACATGGAACTTCAATTGGATCGTAAGATTGCAAACAGAAGAATTTTCCCTGCAATTGATCTTACATCTTCTAGTACACGTAGAGACGACATGTTATTAGATGAAGCGACACTACAACGTATGTGGATCATGCGTAAGTATCTTGCTGACATGAACCCGGTCGAAGCGATGGAATTTATTGAACAACGCTTTAAACAAACTAAAAACAACGAAGAGTTCTTGATGACTATGAATCAATAGAACAATTCTAACAAATATTTTAAAATCCCGATTTCTAAATGAAATCGGGATTTTTTTTTGTTTTAAGCATCCTTATTGATGCCCAACACATTATAACCGCCTGCTATTATTTTTTTAATATCTTTAACATGTTAGAAAAGAACTCTCCCCCAGTCTTTTACCAATTTTCGTATTACTAATTTAATTCTTAGAAAATGAAAAGACCGACCACTATCATCAGTAAAATTTTATGCGTAATTATGATTTCATCTGTAATTGGCTGTAATCAACAGCAGAAAGAAAAGAAAGATGAAATTATTGAGCCAACGATAGTCAAAGCTCCAGACCATATCATTTCATTAAAACAGGCAGATGCTATTTATGACAACTTCTCGCAACATAGGGTACAAATTATTGAAGATTACGAAAACCAAAAAAGACCGTCAGAAGAAAAATTCGAAGCTTCTCGTTTCGTAGATTTTGATTATGAAACACTCAAACAATATATGGCTTATTTAGATCAAGAGGCAGCTGCAGCTGGTGTTAAAAAGATCACCAAGCTAAGATTGTATTTTGCCAATTACCCTAACGAAGAAAAATTTTCAAACGGAAAGCCGGTTATACACAAACGACAGAACAGCATATTCATGGTACCTACACTCGATGATGGCGGTATTAATTATGGTTTTTTTATTGGTGAAAACGGTAAAGCCGAACTTATTAAAGACTGGAAAGCCAATACGAAAGACGGTTTAGGAAATCACCTAAATAAAAAAGAAAAAGCATATGCAAGTTTCGCTCCTACTTTCACTTTAAACTCCAGCTTACAAGGCAGTAAAAGTCTTGCTTTTAATTTCGGACAAGGTGGTCCGCCTCCAAAAACTGATTTTTAATCCATAATTCATGAAGATTTGGACTTTTGTTCAGGAGAACTATTATATGCTTGTATATGCGTTGACCCTGTTTGTCTCGCTAGCGACTTACCGTAAGTATTACGACACAGCGCTAAAGTACTTTCCTATGATAATTACTTACACCCTACTTAATGAAATACTGGGTTATCTCGTTAGAACTTATGATGAAATATCGTTCTTCAACGAAATGAAATTTAGCAATTATAATGATGTTATTTACAATATATACGCCATTATCTTCTTTTGCTTTTTTTATCACGTTTACCGGCAGCTCATATCAAATGTCAAGTATAAAAAATGGATAACCCACGGAACTTTTATAATGCTAACCGGCTACGTTATTAGCGCACAATTTCAAAACCCTTTAGACACAAATCTTTATTATGCGCTAGGTATTGGATCTTACATATTGGTGTTTTGTGTTGCACTGTACTTTAAAGACAAAAAAGAAAAGAACCATAATTTAATACAGCCGCACAATTTAATGTTTTGGGTAAGCATTTCATTAGTGACCTTTTACTCCATATTCCCCATCATATACATCATAGGTTATACTGACTACCAAATTTGGGAAGCTTACGGCTTGCGCTCTTTTTTAAGAGCACTTATAGTTATCATGTACTCTTTATTAATCGTAGGATTTTTAAAGGGCAGAAGACTTTCTTTTAGATAAAAAATTAGAAATACTAACTACTTATTCTTTACGCGAAAAGTCTTGTTAGTTTTTGAGAATACGTAATAGCCAAATCACTTCAATGCAGCGAGGTAGTTTTGTACATCTGCATAATTACTAGTGACCCTTACCTAACACGATTTCGAATCTCTATTCTATATCATTATTAAAAATTTAGCAAACAAAAAAAGCCCTCCAAATTTTGGAAGGCTTGTAATATTATTAAAGTAATTATTTACAATGCAGCAACGTGCTTCGCTAATTTACTTTTTAAGTTGGCAGCTTTATTGTCATGTATAATATTACGTTTTGCTAAACGATCGATCATACTAACAACACTTGGAAAAAGAGCCTCTGCATCTTTCTTAGATTCTTCTCCACGCAATCTTTTTATAGCATTACGTGTAGTTTTATGCTGATATCTGTTACGTAGACGAACTGCCTCGTTTCTTCTAATTCTCTTTAATGCCGACTTGTGATTTGCCATTTTATTCTTTGTTATAATTTCTTCGGATTCTCATCCATTCAATTTTTGTAGTCCGTAGGGGAATCGAACCCCTGTTACCAGGATGAAAACCTGGCGTCCTAACCCCTAGACGAACGGACCATTATGTCAATTTTTTGGAAATACATCCAACTGTTTATTAGTAGTCCGTAGGGGAATCGAACCCCTGTTACCAGGATGAAAACCTGGCGTCCTAACCCCTAGACGAACGGACCATACTTTGCGCAATTGCGGATGCAAAAATACAAATATTTTTTACTATCACAACACCTACTTATTATTTTTTAAAAAAATTAATAAGCTTTCGCAAATAACACCCTTTTATTAGACGGTTTACCTGTTACCATACATGTGCCCTCTTCTTCTCTTGCATCGATGGGAATGCAACGTATAGTTGCCTTCGTATCCTTTTTAACACGTTCCTCAGTCTCCTTACTACCGTCCCAATGCGCAGAAATAAATCCGCCTTTTTCTTTTAAAACTTTTTTAAATTCATCGTAAGAATTCACCTCTGTAATATGATTAGTTCTATAATCAAGCGCTTTTTGGTACATATTCTTTTGAATATCTTCCATTAAAAACTCAATTTTAGCTACTACATCTGTCGCTGCAACAGTCTCTTTTTGCAAGGTATCTCTTCTAACCAACTCATAAGTGCCATTTTCAAGATCTCTTGGTCCAATTGCCAATCTTACAGGAACTCCGCGTAATTCGTACTCATTAAATTTAAAACCTGGCTTGTGTGTATCCCTATTATCAAACTTCACAGAAATACCTTCGGCCCTAAGTTCTTTCACTAATACATTTACGGTCTCAGAAATTTTATCTAATTGATCTAAACCTTTATATATAGGAACAATAACAACTTGAATAGGCGCTAATTTTGGTGGTATTACCAATCCGTTATCATCACTATGGGTCATAATCAACGCTCCAATTAATCTGGTAGAAACGCCCCAAGAGGTTGCCCAAACATATTCTTTACCACCTTCTTTGGTTGCAAATTTTACATCAAAAGCTTTTGCAAAATTTTGACCTAAAAAATGCGATGTACCGGCTTGCAATGCCTTACCGTCTTGCATTAATGCCTCTATGCAATAGGTTTCTATTGCACCAGCGAAACGTTCGCTCTCCGTTTTAGTACCCTTTATAACAGGTACGGCCATATGGTTTTCAACAAAATCTGCATAAACGTTCATCATTTGCTCTGCCTCTGCTATGGCTTCACTTTCCGTTGCGTGTGCGGTATGCCCTTCTTGCCATAAAAACTCAGACGTTCTTAAGAATAAGCGCGTACGCATCTCCCATCGAACAACATTTGCCCATTGGTTGATTAAAAGTGGTAAATCTCTATACGACTGTATCCATTTTCTATAGGTATCCCAAATAATGGTTTCTGAAGTAGGTCTAACGATCAATTCTTCTTCCAACTTAGCATCGGGATCAACTATAATTCCGCTGCCATCTTCTGCATTTTTTAGTCTGTAGTGGGTTACTACAGCACATTCTTTAGCAAACCCTTCTACATGGCTAGCCTCTTTGCTAAAATATGATTTCGGTATAAACAATGGAAAATAGGCATTCTCATGCCCTGTCTCTTTAAACATTTTATCTAAACCGGCTTGCATTTTCTCCCAAATACCAAAACCATATGGTTTTATAACCATGCAACCACGTACACCAGAGTTTTCGGCTAAATCTGCTTTAACCACTAATTCGTTATACCACTTGCTATAATCCTCGCTTCTCTTAGTCAAATTTTTACTCATTATCTGGACTTTGGCACAAATTTTGTGAATATTAGTATATAATAATTGAGTAAAACTAGTTATTTTTAATATGTTCAACAATATAATTTTGATCCGATGATATATTCTACACCCCACAATAAATTTCGAAACATAACAATGTTGGTAACCTTGGCAATTATTACAGCTTCTTGCGGTTCTTACCAACAATCTTCTTATTACGATAATGACGGTATTTATTCTGATGATACCTCAACGACGGTAGAAAGAAGACCAGAACAGAGAAATTACGCACAGAATAATCCTGAAACGGATACTTATACGAACTATTTTGGTGAAAAAGCAGATCAATATGGCGAAATATTAGATGAAGAAATTTTTACCGATGTAGATTCTTACTCAAGTAATGATTTAAGTCAAGAAATTCAACAAGATCAATTAACAGATTATTACGCCACTGCAAATGACTATGAGGGTTACGGCAGCTGGGGAAGTAATAATGCTAATGTCAGCATATACATTCATAATAATGGATGGAATAACTGGAATAATGGTGGACTTTATGGATGGGGCTGGAACAATGTTGGCTATGGAGGATTTTATGGAAACGGATGGGGTCAACCTTGGGGATGGAACAGATGGAATAGATGGAACAATTGGGGCTACGGTGGTTTTGGTTTCGGATGGAACAACTGGGGTTACGGCGGTTTTGGTTTTGGATGGAATAATTGGGGCTATGGCTGGAACAACTGGGGCTATGGAAATGGTTTTAATTATGGTTATGGCTACGGTTACGGTTACGGTTACGGTAACAGATATTATAATAGAAACAACCGTTTCTCGAACAGAAGCTATGCAGTTAACAATTCAAGAAGAGGAAATTACACTAGAACAAATACAAATAATAGCGGCATCTCTTCAACAGCAGCAAGAGGGCGTTCTAATGTAAATACAAGAGGAGATTCACCAAGATATAGAAACAGTACTGCACGTTCAACCACAGCTAGAAGTTCGGCAAACACACGTAGTTCAAGAACCTATTCCGGCAATTCGACTACAAGAAGAACCGTTGGTGTAGATCAGAACAGAGCATATAGAACAAGTAGAAGCACTAGAGCAACACCAAGATACAACAGTAGCTCTTCTCGAAACTATAGCAGTAGCAGTAGATATAGCAACAGCCCTAGAACATCTAGTTCTAGTACTGCCAGATCAAGCAGCAGGGTTGCCGTTCCAAGAACTTCAACGTATAGAAATTCTGGCAACAGCTCAGGTAATTATTCTACAGGTAGAAGCTCACGCAGTTCTAATAGTGGATCTTACCGTAGCTCTGGCAATAGCTCAAGAAGCAGCAACTATAGCTCAGGAAGAAGTAGCTCTAGCGGTAGTTCTTATAGAAGCTCAGGTAGCAGCTCTAGAAGTTCTAGCAGCGGTTCTTCATCGAGATCGTCTGGCTCTTCTAGTAGAAGTAGCAGCCGCGGAAGAAATTAAAATTAAAACTTACCTTAAAATTGAATCATTGCTATGAAGAGATATTTAACTTTCGTATTACTAGTGGCATGCGCCGTTGGTAGTGCACAAAACATAAATGAAGCCTTACGATATGGCACAGAAAACCTTCAAGGAACTGCCCGCTTCCAAGCTATGGGTGGCGCATTTGGCGCATTAGGTGGAGATTTATCATCATTAAATGTTAACCCAGCAGGGTCAGCAGTTTTCAATAATAGTCTTTTTACCATATCGGGATCAAACTACAATACCAGTAATGATGCCGGTTATTTTGGTAACGTTTTAAATACTAAAGATAATAACGTCGAATTGAATCAATTAGGTGGTGCGTTTGTATTTAAAAATACAGATTCAAATTCCGATTGGCAAAAATTCACCTTGGCGTTCAATTATGACTTGGTAAATAATTTCGATAATGAATATTATGTATCGGGTCGTAGTAACCAAGGTATAGACACTTATTTTTCTGAATATGCACAGGGTACACCTTTTGGGTCTATTCTTTTACAAGATGACGAATTTCTAGAAGAAGCTTATCTAAATATTGGTTCAGCACAAGGTTTTAGAGACCAACAAACATTTTTAGGCTACTATGGTGGTATTCTTGATCCAGAAACTGAAGATGACACTACTACAAATTATACTAGTAACGCTCTTTATGATACAGTAGATCAAGATTTCTTAAGAAGAACCACTGGATATAATAGTAAGTTTACTATTAATGCAGCTTCGCAGTATAAAGAGAATATTTATCTGGGAGCTTCTTTAAATTTCCACAGCGTTCTATACACACAATATGATCAATTCAGCGAAGGTGGATACTTACCAAATTCTGAAATTCAGAGAACAACTTTTGACAACTATCTGCAGACAGAAGGTAATGGGTTTTCTTTTAGTTTAGGCGCAATTGCGAAATTGAATGAGAATGTACGATTAGGTGGTAGTTACCAATCACCAACTTGGTATCATTTAGAAGATGATTTTTCTCAACGTATAAATTCAGATTTAGCTGACGAAGATATTAATTTCATCAATTTTAATGTAGTTAACTTATTCGAAAGATATACCATTAAAACTCCGGCAAAGGCGACGGGTAGCTTAGCGGTAATATTTGCAAAAGACGGATTATTAAGTTTCGATTACAGTTACCAAGATTTTTCAAATTCAGAGTTAAGACCTTCAAACGACCCTAGTTTTCAGACCGTGAATTCTCAAATTGCGAGTGATTTAGGTGCTGTTTCTACATTTAGACTTGGTGGTGAATATAGAATTCAACAAGTAAGCCTAAGAGCAGGATATCGTTTTGAACAAAGTCCGTATGCAAACGGAAACACCATTGGCGATTTGAACGCTGTTTCTGGTGGTATTGGTTATAATTTTGGTGGAAGTAAGTTAGATTTTGCTTTAAGCCGCTCTCAACAAGATATTAGTGATAGACTATTCAATGCTGGTATTACAACACCTGCCACAATAAATAGAAGTATGACCAATGCGACTTTGAGTTACACTATAAATTTCTAGAATAAAAAAAATTGGTATAAAAAAGGGGAGCAATTTGCTCCCCTTTTTTTATCTCTTCAATGAAAAATGTGTCTTTCGGGTTTTTGCTACTAGTAGATTATCTTCCATATCACCATATTCAAAACGGAACCAATAATCTGTAGAAGTCATTTGCTGCCCGTTGTAATTTCCGTCCCAACTATCATTTGCGCCAAGCTGCTTCAACAACTTACCATATCGATCAAAAATATATACAACAGGATTGTTTAAAGTTTCAATTCCCTCCACATTCCAATCATCATTTATTCCATCTCCATTTGGAGTAAAAAATTTAGGATATCCTACTACTAAGAACTCTATAGGATCAGTAATTCCGCAACCATTTTTATCATTAATAACAACCGTATTAATTCCTGGAGGTACATTCATAAATACAGCATCATCTTGAAAAGCTCCGTCGTTAATGGCATATTCATAATCTCCATCACCTTCAACAAAAAATTCAATATTATTTTGATCAGGATCAATAGATAGGTTAGTATCCAATGTTTCTACACGGTCTAAAATAGGTGTTCCGAAAAAGGTAACTAAAACTCCACTATCGTCTGCCACAGTTGGTGGTGTGCCGGTTATGGTAGTTATAGTAGCATAATATCGACCAGAATTAGGACTAATAATAACGAACTCTGCTCCGAAATCACCAGAACCGGTAAGGGTATCATCTACTACCCCATCATCTTCATAATCGACCGTCCACTCTACGCTAGCGATATCTGCCCCTGCAGGTGAATTCAATGCACTAATAGTTATTGGATCATCACCCTCACAGGCAATTATATCCAATCCTAAAAACTCGTCACGCAAAGTACAATCTAGAGCAGTATCTTGACTATCGCTCACTGAACTACCCGTAAAAGTTAGCATAAAAGGTTCGGGATCACCAGTAAAATTATCGGCAAAATTATTTATCAATATGTAATAAATCTCACCAGGTAACACATCTAAATATTCATCATATGTATTCTGACTGCCTGTCAAAGATGCACGACCTTCTTCACCACTATCAGGGTTAACCCCTAGCCCAGTAAAATTAGTATCGTTAACTTCATAATTGCAACGAATAGGCTGCGCAGTACCATTACTAATATCGCCGCAATCAACATCTGGACCATAAACAGCAAAATCCCACTCGGCAGTTGGTGTAGATCCTGAAGTCGCTAAAGCTTCAATATCAAAACCTACCTGACCGCCTGTACCCGCTCTAAAAACGAACCAAGAGGTATTAAACTCAATATTTGCGGAAGAAAGACTACCTTTTTCTAAACACCCAGTTTGAAGTATTACGTCTGGGTCAAAATCATCAACATCACCTGTTCCCCCGGCAATACCCATAATAGGTTGATCGGCACAAACTGGTATAGCCGTTCTACAATCGGCTGAATTCTGTGCAGTTAGGTTCCAATAAAAAAGAAACAAACAACATATAGAACAAAGAAGTGTTCTCATAAAAGTGTAGCTTATTAGTATACGTGATGTATATTATAACTACACATGACCTGCTTTAGTATCTTATAACGGATATTCTTGCGTTTAATCGATAAAATACACTTTTTACGCCTAAATATCAGGCTTAACGCTTCAATGTAAAGTGATTATTAATGTAAGATGCGTTTGTATTTTCCCCTAAAGAATTGGTATAGGTAAGTTTAAACCAGTAGTCTGATTCTGGCAAAAGGGCACCATTAAAAGAACCGTTCCAGCCACTAGAATTTTCTACTATTTGATACAGTAATTTACCGTATCTATCATAAATAGTGATAACAGGATTATCTAAAGCTGACAACCCGTCTACTTTCCAAGTATCATTTACATTATCTCCATTAGGAGTAAAAAACTTTGGAAAACCGACCACTACGATATCTCTAGTATCAGCACCGCACCCGTTTACATCACGAACTGTGATTGTATGCTCACCAGGGAATAAGTTATTGAAAACACCGTTATTTTGCGAAGTCTCATTATCTACTTGAAACTCAAAATCCCCATCCTCCTCTAAATAAACGTTTACAACATTAGAAGCATCATCTTCATATTCTATAATAATATCTGATATAATTGGGGGGCTAGAAAAAACCACTGTCACAGAGCGTATAGTAATACATTGAATTAAACCTTGTAAGTTGGTTACTGATAATGTATAAACACCAGGCTCTGCCACTGTAATTAAAGAAGAGGTTTGCCCGGAGCTCCATTCATACGTAAAATCGCTATCTGGTATACGCTGCCCTATAGTTACAATAGGTTCATCGCCACATATAAAAACTTCTGTCTCAAAATCTAAAACAGGTAATTCGATTCCGTTAATATCAAAAGTTTCAGATGCATCAAAACACATAGAGTTTTCTATTGATGTAGTTCTTACATATATCGTTTGCAAAACCTGTGTTGGTATATATTCTTTTGAAAGTGCGTTGGATCCATCAAAAGCATCTTCAAAACTTTCGTGATACGACACCCTAAAATCTAGCGGACTTTGATCACCCAATGCCTCAGCATCTTTGGCATTAAAATCTATAGCCGTACCATCTAAACATGCCGTTTCATCTTCTAAAGAAAATGTTTCTGGCGAAGGTGCATAAGCTACTTGAGTTTCGCTAATTAAATTATTACCTAAAGGTCTTACCACTAAAACACGATACATACCAGAAACCGCAATAGAAAGTTCTACGTCACTTTCTCCCGGAATAACCTGATAACCTGTACCAGCATCTAAGTACCATTCATAATCTAAAGCATCTACGGTAGTTGCATTTAAAACCACAGTATCGTTATCACATGCTATTATTGGCGGACCTAATAAATTATCTATAATATCACAATCTAGCGCAGAGTTTGGGAACTCCACAAATATATTACCTGAAAATTGAATAGAAAATCCTGTATTGTTGTTACTGAAATTATTAATCATGATAAGATATTCTTCTCCCGGCTCAACATTTAACCAATCATCATACTGTATATTATCTATACCTGTAGGGTCCTCTCCTACTCCAATAAAACTACTATCATCAGAATTATCAAAGTAATTACACCGCACAGGGTCACCTAAAGCACTGCAGTCGTTTGTTTTGTATAAGGCAAAATCCCAATCTTCGTTAGTATCAAATCCGATATTAAAACCTAATTGACCTTTTTCACCAGTCTTAAATTTGTACCAGGCAGAATTGCTCTCAATAGTTCCACTACCCTGTGTAATACAACCAGAAATAGAAGCGCCGTTGAAATCGTCAGTACCATAGCCATTAGTACCACCGTTTACAGGAGTATTATAGCAAATAGGAACCGCATTGGCGCAATCTGCCGACACCTGTGCAAAACAGGTGAAGATGCTAAAAAAGCTAAATACTAAAATAGATATACCATACTTGGTCATAAAGGCCTTCTGATTTGGAAAACTAAAATTAACTAGACCTTAACGTTATGGCTAATTTATGTTGTGTAATGCCCGCATTTAGTTATAAAGTGGCACATATTGTATATCTTTGCAGCTTCTAAAAGATAGATAAAATGAAAATTGAGGATACACTGGAAAATCAATTTGATGAATTAGGAAATGATCACATTTCTACATCAGAAGATACTCCTTTACGTTCAGATGCCTTTGATTTGGATGATGCCGAAAAGATTGAACGCATTCGCGAAAACGTACGCGAAATTATGCTAACCTTAGGTTTAGATTTAACCGACGATAGCCTAAAAGGCACTCCGAACCGAGTTGCTAAAATGTATGTAAACGAAATATTCGGTGGCTTGAGCCCTGCAAGAAAACCTAAGGCTTCTACTTTTGACAATAAGTACAAGTATGGTGAAATGTTGGTTGAAAAGAATATTACTCTTTACTCCACTTGCGAACATCATTTACTACCCATTGTAGGTCGCGCACATGTTGCCTATATTTCTAATGGTACCGTTGTTGGTCTTTCTAAGATGAACCGTATTGTTGATTATTACGCTAAACGTCCGCAAGTTCAAGAGCGCTTAAATATTCAAATAGTAAGAGAATTACAAAAAGCTTTAGGTACTGAAGATGTTGCTTGTGTTATTGATGCAAAACACCTTTGTGTAAATTCTAGAGGAATTCGCGATATTGAAAGCAGCACAGTAACAGCTGAATATGGCGGTAAATTTAAAGAAGAATTGGTACGCCGCGAATTCTTAAATTATCTTAATCTAGATACCCATTTTTAATAGCATATAGCTTCATGCAATTGTACGAAAATCAGGAAATTAAAGTATACAATTCCTTATCAGGAAAAAAAGAAGTTTTCAAACCCATAAATGAAGGCCACATAGGCATGTATGTTTGTGGACCAACAGTCTATAGCAATGTACACTTAGGAAACTGTAGAACTTTCATGTCTTTTGATATGATTTTCAGATACTTTAGACACCTAGGTTACAAAGTACGTTATGTTCGTAATATTACTGATGCAGGTCATTTAGTCGATGATGCAGAAGATGGCGAAGATAAAATTGCAAAAAAAGCAAGATTAGAAAAGTTAGAACCGATGGAAGTCGTTCAGCGATACACTGTTGACTTTCATAATATATTAGAGAAATTTAATTTTCTACCTCCTAGTATCGAGCCGACTGCTACAGGACATATTATAGAACAAATTGAAATTATTAAGGATATTCTTGAAAAAGGATTTGCCTATGAAACCAATGGCTCTGTTTATTTCGATGTCGCTAAGTTCAACGAAGAGCATGAGTATGGTAAATTAAGTGGTCGTAAGCTTGAAGACATGATTGCTAACACCCGTGATCTTGCTGCTCAAGACGACAAGCACAATCCACAAGATTTTGCTCTTTGGAAAAAAGCTGAACCACAACATATTATGAGATGGCCTTCGCCATGGGGCGACGGATTCCCAGGGTGGCATTTAGAATGTACTGCCATGAGTACAAAATACTTAGGTGAAACATTCGACATTCACGGAGGCGGAATGGATTTAAAATTCCCGCACCACGAATGTGAAATTGCACAGGCAGAAGCTTGTAATGGCAAAAGCCCGGTAAACTACTGGCTACATGCCAATATGTTGACCTTGAACGGAAGAAAAATGGCTAAATCTACCGGAAATAGTATTTTACCTGGTGAGATATTTTCTGGTGAAAACGAGATTCTGAGCAAGCCCTTTTCCCCTTCAATGGTGCGTTTCTTTATGATGCAGGCACATTATACCAGCATTTTAGACATGAGTAATGATGCTCTATTAGCATCTGAAAAAGGTTTTAACAAATTGATGGAAGCTATCAATTCATTAAAATCTTTAGAAACTGGGAAAACGACCGATTTTGATGTTGCAACTTGGAAAGCATCATGCTACGCAGCCATGAACGATGATTTTAATTCGCCCATCTTAATTGCGAAGCTATTTGATGCCGTTAAGCACATCAACCTTATTAAAGAAGGTACTGAATCTATTACCGAAGAAGATAAACTTGAATTAGAAAACACCATACACAGCTTTGTCTTTGATGTTTTAGGTTTGGAAAACAAAAGTAGTTCTATTGCCGATACCGAAAAATTAGGTGGTGTAGTTGAGTTATTAATCGAATTACGTAAATCAGCAAGGGAAAATAAAGATTTTGCCACATCTGATCAAATACGTGACCAATTGGCAGCATTAGGTATTCAATTAAAAGACGGCAAAGAAGGTACCACTTACAGCCTTTAAGTTTAATCTAAAAATCTAGATTTTTGAATTTTAGACTGGTATTCGCCAGGAGCTATTTGTTGCCTTGTTTTAAAAACTCTATTAAAGTAAGATCTACTTTCAAATCCGCAATCGAGATATACATCTTTAATACTTCGCTTAGGATCTTGCAGTAAACCAACAGCTAATTTTATACGCTCATTATTTATAAACTCAACAGGGGAGATACCCAACTCTAGTTTAAAAGTTCTATAAAAATGTGACGGACTCATACAGGCTATTTTACTAAGTGCGTCTACAGTTAATGCCTTATGCACATTATCTCTAATGTAACGTATAACTTCTGTCAGCCTACTTTCTTTTTTAATGGATAAAGTAGCGTTACTGTAAATTTTTCGTTCGTTTGTCTGTAGAATTCTAATAATCAGTTCACGTAACATATTATCTACAAATAAATCTTTAGAAGGGTGCTCTTCAGAAAACAAGAATAAAAGTCGTTGTATAATTTGATATATACCCCTGTCATTTACAAAATGAAAATTGTAGTCCATTAATCCCCATGCATCCTTATTACTTTTAGGCATGTTTTCATTCATGAATTGCAATACTTTATTTATTTTATCCTCAGAGATAGCCATTGCCAAACATCTAGTTGGGTTCTTTGCCATTGCTTCAGGGAAATCTATACACATACCTTCATTTGCCGGTAAAACCAAAGACTCACCTGGTAAAAAATCAAATGATTCATAATCACGTAAATGCATAATCTTCTTTCCTTGAATCATACTGGCCAAAACTGGTTGTTCAAATTTTAAAAGAACACTAGCTGCTTGTTCATGCGTTTCAAAAACATGCATGGCCGCATTATTCATTGTATAAGAGGTTTGGTTTTCAACCATGGTCTCTAAACGTCTCCCTTTTAAGAAATTATCAGCTAAATGAATCACAATGTTTTTAATTTTATATTATGGAATTTACAAAAAATTATACTTAAAAAAATCATAATATCATTAAATGATAGAATAGTTCACACTATTCGTAGAATGCGTCAGGCATAATCAAAAACTGATCGGTACATTTAGAATATCATATTGACTACTTCAATATGCCTTCTTCTAATATTAACTTAAATCAGATACTATGAGCACAACAGCAACTGTAGAAAAAGACGTACTTCAAAAACCCAAATTTAAAAACCAATATGAAAATTTTATTGGTGGAAAATGGGTTGCACCAAGCAAAGGAGAATATTTTGACAACATCTCACCAGTAGATGGTAAATCATTTACCAAAATACCTCGATCGACAGCAGAAGATATAGATATGGCAATTGATGCCGCTTGGGTGGCCGCAAAATCTTGGAACGCCTCTTCTGCAACGGAAAGAAGTAATATGCTTTTAAAAATCGCCGATAAAATAGAGCAAAATTTAGAAGTATTGGCAAGAGCTGAAACATGGGATAATGGTAAAGCAATTCGCGAAACCAGAGCTGCAGATTTACCTTTGGCCATAGATCACTTTAGATATTTTGCGGGAGTCATAAGAGCGGAAGAAGGTTCGGTCAGCGAATTAGATTCTAATACAGTTGCCTTAAATATAACAGAACCCTTAGGTGTCGTTGGTCAAATTATACCATGGAATTTCCCCTTATTAATGGCTACTTGGAAATTGGCACCAGCATTGGCAGCCGGTAACTGCGTAGTTCTTAAACCAGCAGAACAAACCCCTGTAGCAATTTTAATATTAATGGAAATCATTGAAGGTATTTTACCAGATGGTGTTCTAAACGTGGTTAACGGTTTTGGTGCAGAAGCAGGCAAACCATTGGCATCTAGCCCAAGAATTGACAAAATTGCATTTACGGGTGAAACTACCACCGGGCAATTAATTATGCAGTATGCATCTAAAAATATTACTCCCGTTACATTAGAACTTGGCGGTAAATCTCCGAATGTATTCTTTGAAAGCATTATGGATGCCGATGATGATTTCTTCGACAAGTGTTTAGAGGGTGCGAATATGTTTGCATTAAACCAAGGCGAAGTTTGTACTTGTCCGTCACGTATGTTAGTTCAAGAAAGTATTTATGACATGTTTATAGAAAGAGTAATCGAACGTACCAAGGCAATTAAGATGGGGCATCCTTTAGACCCTAACACTATGATGGGAGCTCAAGCTTCTAACGACCAATTTGAAAAAATTCTTAACTATATACAAATAGGTAAAGAAGAAGGTTGTGAAGTACTAACTGGTGGCGAGCAAGCATATAACGAAGGTTTAGAAGGTGGCTACTATGTTCAGCCTACGATTTTAAAAGGACATAATAAGATGCGTGTTTTTCAAGAGGAGATTTTTGGTCCCGTGCTTTGTGTTACAACTTTCAAAGATGAAGCAGAAGCGATAGAAATTGCTAATGACACTTTGTATGGACTAGGTGCTGGCGTGTGGACACGTGATACACACCAAGCATATCAAATTTCTAGAGCTATAAAAGCAGGTAGAGTTTGGGTAAACTGTTATCATTTATACCCTGCACACGCTCCTTTCGGCGGATACAAAAAATCAGGGATCGGTAGAGAAAATCACAAAATGATGTTGGCTCACTATCGTCAAACCAAAAACATGCTAATCTCTTACGATAAGAAAAAAATGGGATTCTTTTAAACAACAAAATTTATATGAAAACTAAACGAGTATTAGTAACCGAAAAAGCAACTGCTGTAATCTCAGAGCTCAAAAAGAAGCATGGCGAACTTATGTTTCACCAAAGTGGTGGTTGCTGCGATGGCTCTGCGCCAATGTGCTTTGAGAAAGGTGAATTAATGCTCGATGATAACGATGTATGCCTAGGCAGAATTGAGGGTTGTGACTTTCATATGTCGCGAGATCAATTTGAATATTGGAAACACACTCAACTCACCATTGATGTTACGCCAGGTATAGGTTCAAGTTTTTCATTAGAAATACCCATGGGTATTCGATTCTTGATCAAATCTAGATTGTATTCTGAAGAAGAAGCTGAACATTTAGAACCGATAAGAATTGGTGCTTAGAAATAATGATAATTAGATACAAGTCCTGATGATTTTCATCAGGACTTCTTCTATTAACTAAGTTGACACATTTGTAGTAAATTTGTAATCTCAATTTATATCTGTGAACATCTCAATAAAAAAAATACTTATTGCCCCTTTTGTATTTCTAGTCCGTTTTTACCAAGTGGCAATATCCCCATATACTCCCGCTACATGTAGATACTCACCAACGTGTTCTCAGTACACTTTGGAAGCATTAAAAAAGCACGGTTTATTTAAAGGTGGATGGATGGCGACCAAACGTATTTTCAGCTGCAACCCCTGGGGTGGAAAAGGGTATGACCCCGTTCCCTAAGTAAGTTTCAAATACGATATTTCAAGTTCAAGTTCAAAATTCAAATTCAAAAATCAAGTTCAAGTTCAAGTTCAAGTTCAAAGTTCAAGTCAAAACACAAATACGAAGATGTCTTGAATAAAAATTTATGATATAGTAACTCAAGACCCTTGTTATTTTAAACTACACATTTCTTTTCCCATTCATTTTTTTATTCTCTCATTTCTATTCTCTTTTTTCTATTCTTTTTTTTCTATTTTTTTTTCTATTCTCTAATTTCTATTCTCTCAACTCTCTCTTTTAACTAAATGCAAAACCGATTTTCCAATTCTAAAGCCTAGGGAGATTTCTATTTTATTATCTTAGCCTTTCAAAATTCAACACATGCATTTCTTAGGAATTACTTGGAATCCGAACGAGACACTTTTCAACATCGGATTCATACAAATAAAGTACTACAATCTTCTTTGGATTACCGCCTTTGCTTTAGGTTGGTTTATAATGAAAAAGATATTCCTCAACGAGAAAAAATCTGTCGAGCAATTAGACTCCCTTTTTATATACACAGTTTTAAGCACCATGTTAGGTGCCAGATTAGGTCATGTTTTCTTTTATGATTGGGCTTACTACTCTAACCATCTTGTAGAAATCTTAATTCCTGTTCGCGAAAGTGATTCAGGTAGTTTATTATTCGGATTGATAGATGGATATGAATTTACCGGTTTCACAGGCTTAGCTAGTCACGGTGCCACAATCGGTATTATTATCGGCACGTATTTGTACACCAGAAAATACCCTGAATTTAAAATGCTTTGGATATTTGATCGAATGGTAATACCTGTCGCCATCGGATGTTTTTGTGTACGTTTAGGTAACTTTTTTAATTCTGAAATTAACGGTAAAATCGTAGATGAAAATTTCATATTCGCTACTAAATTCATTCGCGATTCAGACGACTTACATCCATCAAAAGCATTAGGCATTACACAAGAAAAAACTTTAAATGCCGCATATGCCGCGATTGAGAACAATCCGCAATTTTCTCAGTATTTAGCTGAAATTCCATACCGTCACCCGGCACAATTATACGAAGGTGTAGGCTATATTTTAATATTTGTTCTACTGTACTTCCTATACTGGAAAACTGACAAAAAGAACAAACCAGGGTATTTATTCGGACTGTTTTTTGTGTTACTATGGACTGTTCGTTTCTTAGTGGAATTCGTTAAGAAAAGCCAAGGCGGATTCGAAGAATCTTTAGGGCTACTATCAACCGGCCAATGGTTGAGTATACCTTTTATATTAGTCGGATTCTATTTCATGTTCAGAAAAACTAAAACTGCATAAAATTGAAGACTATACATAAAAATTCGATTATTTTAATAGTTGTAGCACTGCTAATTTTTTCTTGCAAAGAAGAGTCTAAAAAAACTATAGCTACGCAAAGTATAGATTTCACTCATGAAGGAGACTTGTCTGTCTTTTTAAATTCAACTGATACGGTAAAAACCAAGTTCAATATTGAGTTTGCAGAAACTGATTACGAGACCCAAACCGGACTTATGTACCGAAAGGGAATGGATAATAATCAAGGGATGCTATTCATTTTTCCTGATGAGAGAATGCATTCTTTTTACATGAAGAATACAGAATTTCCATTAGATATTATTTACATAAAAGAAGATTTAAAGATTGCTAGTTTTCAAGAAAATGCACAACCACTAAATGAATCTGGGCTTTCTTCATTGGTACCCATTAAATATGTTTTAGAAGTTAATGGAGGTTTATCACAAGAATTGGGGCTATCTATTGGCGACAGCATTAGCTTTAGCAGAAAATAGATTACCTGCTTTTTATATTTTATAGCAACCTAATGCCAGAAAACGTATTATTTAACGAAGAATCTGAACGATTGCTTTTTAAAAAAGTACAACCATCAGATTTTGAGAGCTGGCTATCTTTTCATGAAGAACCTTTAAGCAGCCAATTCTGGTCAGGATTACCATCAGACCCAAAAGAAGCCTGCCAACAACAATTCGATAGCATATTCGAGCGCTATAATGACAACTTGGGGGGCATGAATGCATTGTACTTAAAAGGCACTAATACTTTAGTGGGTCTCTGCGGTCTATTAGTTCAAGAAGTAGATGGTAAAAAAGAATTAGAAATAGGGTATTCTATACTCCCAAAATACTGGCGACAAGGTTTTGCGTTTGAAGCAGCCCAAAAATGTAAACAAGTAGCTTTTGCAAAAGAATGGGCAACCAGTTTAATATCCATCATACAAGTTGACAATATTCCTTCGCAAAAAACAGCTTTAAAAAATGGTATGTTTTTAGATTTCACAACCACTTACCACAACAACGAAGTTCATATTTTTAGAATAAATGCATCATGAATCATTGGGTAATTTATTTAGATAACAATTCTGATAAAAAAGGCTTCTTAAAAGATTTTCAAAAAGGACAAATTCCCAATGAACTTCATGAATTCGAAAATAAAGTCGGAAAATTATTCTCTACATTCACCCTAGAAAAACTAATTGATGAAGAGGATAAACATGATATAAAAATAATCAGTTCAAAAAACCAAGCACTAGAAACCATGTCTAGTGGAGAGCAAAAAAGAGCCCTACTACATTACTTACTGAACGAAAAGCCCGATTATATTATTCTAGATAATCCTTTTGATCATTTAGATATCGCCTTTCAAGAAGAATTAAAAACGATGTTTAAAGATTACTCTAAACACATTTCATTTATTCAGTTAGCAAGTCGCAAGTCAGACACGTTATCGTTCATAAATTGTTATGGCAGGTTGAATAAGAATATGTTCACCATCGTCGAGAATACATCTTCAAATTATAATAACATAACTAGTACTTTCAATGCAGTAAGTATTCCGCAATCCATCACAACATACTCAAATATTGAATCTCCACTAATCGATTTTAAAAACGTTAGCATATCCTACGGAAGTAAAAAAATATTAAATGCTATTAATTGGACAGTAAAGAAGGGAGATTTCTGGCAATTATCGGGCACCAACGGAAGCGGTAAATCAACTATGCTTTCGATGATATTCGGAGACAACCCTAAAGCATACGGTCAAGAAATTTATCTATTCGGGAATAAAAAAGGAAGTAGCGAGAGCGTTTGGGATATTAAACAGAAAATAGGCTACTATGCCCCTGCAATGACGCTTAAGTTCAATGGCAGACATTCTATAGAGCATATGCTCATTTCTGGTTTAAATGATTCCGTAGGGCTTTATACCATCCCGACAGAGTTACAAAAGAGAATCATTAAACAATGGCTACTCTTATTAGATCTGTATCCTATTAAAAATACATATTTCAATACCCTTTCAACAGGTCAACAACGATTGGTAATGACAGCCCGTGCCATGGTCAAAAGACCACCTATTTTAATTTTAGACGAGCCTACTACAGGTATGGACGATGATTCTGCCGCGCTTTTGGTTTCGTTAGTAAATAAGTTTGCTAAAGAAACTGATACCGCTATAATATTTGTTTCGCATAGAAAAGAAAAAGGTCTAAAACCCGAACGGACTTTAGACCTTATACCCAGTGCAAATGGTTCGTCGGGAATTATTAAATAATCGCAAACCTTTTTAAAACAAAAAAGCCGTTCATTTCTGAACGGCTTTCTCTATTTGAGTTAGTTGTATTATCTACTCTTCTTTAACTACCTCACCAGAAGTAATTTTCTTGCTCAATGCATCGAACATTACAGGAGTTGCAATAAATACAGATGAATATGTACCCACAACAACACCTACGATCATTGCGAACATGAATCCTCTTAACGACTCTCCACCAAATATGAAAATAGCCAATAATACTACCAAGGTAGTTAGTGAAGTATTCAATGTTCTACTTAGTGTACTGTTTATAGCATAGTTGATGTTAGAACCGCCTTTCCAGCCGCGTTCTGTCAAAGTCTCACGAATACGGTCAAACACAACCACGGTATCATTCAACGAGTACCCAATAACGGTTAGTATCGCAGCAATAAATGCTTGATCAATTTCCATGCTAAATGGCATTAGTTTACCAAATATTGAGAATACCCCAAGTACAATCAATACATCATGGAATACTGCAGTTACAGCACCCAATGAGAATTGCCATCTTCTAAACCTTAATAAGATATAAAGGAAAACTACAAGCAATGAACCTAAAATTGCCAAAAAAGCATTTTTCTGAATATCATCTGCAATTGTTGGTCCCACCTTTACAGATGCTAAAATACCAACTGCTTCTTCATCTACACCACCTAATACAAAAGCTTCTTTACTAAAACCATCTGGCAAGTACTTTTGAAGTGAGGTATACAATTTATCTTGAATTTCAGTATCTACTTCGATACCTTCTACATCTACTTTATAAGGAGTTGTAATTTTTACTTGGTTAGACTCACCATATGTTTTCACATTTGTTCCACTACCAAATATAGTATTCAATTCTGATGTAATTTCGGAAGGATTAACAGGATGCTCGAAACGTACGGTATACGAACGCCCACCAATAAAATCTACACCTTTTTGCAATCCTGGTCCCGCTAACAATGAGAATAAACCTACTGCTATTAAAATTCCAGATATTACATAAGCTATCTTTCTTTTCTTTAAGAAATCAACATTGATTCCCTTGAAAAGATTTTTCGTAATCGCTGTAGAGAAATCTAAGCTTCTACCTTTCCCTCCAATATACCAGTCAATTAACAAACGAGTGATGAATATTGCAGTAAATAAAGATGTAATAATACCTATAAGTAAAGTAGTTGCGAAACCTTTAATTGGTCCTGAACCAAATATGAATAAGATAATTGCAGTTAAACCAGTAGTAATGTTAGCATCTAAAATAGAAGACAATGCATTACCAAAACCGTCAGCTACAGCTTGGCTTTTCCCTTTACCTTTTGCCAACTCCTCTTTAATACGCTCAAAAATCAGTACGTTGGCATCAACCGACATACCTAATGTTAAAACGATACCAGCAATACCAGGTAAAGTTAACACCGCATTTAAACTAGTTAAGACTCCGAATATCAATAAGATGTTCAACATTAATGCAATATCAGCAAATACCCCTGCTTTACCATAATAACTAACCATCCATAAAAGAACAATTACAAAAGCAATTAAGAATGACATAAAACCACTATCAATAGCTTCTTGACCTAATGATGGACCAACAATTTCTGATGCAATGATTTCTGCAGAAGCAGGAAGTTTACCAGCTCTAAGCACGTTAGAAATATCTTTTGTTTCATTTACTGTAAAATCACCCGTAATTTCTGAACGACCACCAGATATAGGACCTGAAGAAACACCAGGAGCAGTATACACCTTATTATCTAAAACAATCGCAATACCAGTCTGGTTTGTATAAGCATCACCAGTTAATTTTTCCCATTCTTTAGCACCTTTAGTATTCATGGTCATAGAAACAGCAGGCTTGCTGAACTGATCGAAATCGGCTCTTGCATCACTTACTACATCACCACTAATTCTAGGCGTACCATCGCGGTTAGATTTTAAAGCATATAAATCGATAACTTCAGTTTCTTCGGCCGATGGTCTTTCCCATACAAACTTGGTAAACTGAATATCAGCAGGCAATAACCTTCTAATTTCTGGCATTCTTAAATAAGCACCAATTGTAGCCGTATCTTTAATAGCTGCACGAAACATTGCGTTGCTACCTGGGTTAGCAGGAATCAACAATTCGTATAGCGGATTTACTTGTGTAGCTAAATCTAAAGAATCAGCAGAAACATCAGATAATAAAGAATCTAACTCAGTCTCTGCTTTAATTTGTTCTGGTTGCTTAACCTCAACAATCGTTTTTAATTTCTCATTTGCTTGAATAAGGAAGGTACTAAAGCTTGTATTGCTCTGCTTGTACGTTTCCCAAAATTCTAATTGAGCAGTACTTGATAATAAGTCTTGTGCACGAGCGATATCTCTAGCACCTGGTAATTCAACTAAAATACGACCTGAATTACCTACTCTTTGTATGTTAGGTTGTGTAACACCAAAACCATCGATACGTTCTCTTAATACCTCAAAAGCAGAAACAATAGACTCATCTATTTTTCTATTGATAATAGGCTTAACCTCATCATCAGACATTTGAAAGTTAATTTCATCACTAAGACCTTTATTAGCGAAGATATCTGGTGAAGCTAATTTAGTCTCCCCTTTTATCTTATCGAAAGCTTCAAAGAACAAATCGATATACGTATCATCACTATTCTTAGAAGCAGCATCTGCATCAGCTAAAGCCTTGTTGAAAACTGGGCTTTTGGTGTTATTCGCTAATCCTTTCAGGATATCCTTAATAGAGATTTGCAATGTAACGTTGATACCACCTTCAAGGTCAAGACCTTTGTTCAGTTCTTTCTTTTTAGCTTCATTGTAATCGGTAAAGCCAAAAATTGGATTGCTCCCAATAGAATCAAGATAGCTTGCTGCCACCAATTCTCTTTTTGCTACATAACCTTCTTCTGATTCAGATATACGGCTCGTAGCGAAAGTATTCGCTTCTTTCTCTACTTTACTAGTAATGAAAGTATAGGATAGCTGGTAAATACTAACTAACCCAAATAATAAAGCAAAAAGCTTTATAAGTCCCTTGTTTTGCATTTGTAATAATTTAATTTATGTTGATTATTATTTTGAATATTTTAAAAATCTAAGGCAAATAACGTCTACGTGTAGTAGATACGTTGCTTAGAAATATTTTTGAATGGAATTAGCTATTCCCATATACATAAGGGCCAGCCCTTACTTCTGGTATTGTTCGTGAAGTATTATCTATTGCTATTGCAATAGTTTTATTAATCTTATAAGCGGTAACCACAATCGCATCTTGCTCAAAAAGTATGTTTTCACTAAACGGCAAAACTACCGGATGAGAAAACGTTTTAGCATCATGTTGTTGAGGTACAACGAGCGTTGCATTTATTGTAACACCATTTTCAGCTTGCTGATGAAGGTCTAATACGACTAAATTATATTTTTCTGGTAATTGTTCTTTTGGATAATCTGAAGGAAGTTCTTCTTCATTCGCTAATGATAGCTGGTTTTCTTGAGAAAGAAACATCTTAACACTATCAGCATCAACATCACTATAATAACGAATGCTTAATTGCCTACCATCATTTTCAATAATTTGAACAGCATCAACACCTAAGACTTCTAGTTTCTTGGTAATAACCGCCAAAATTTCATCATGAGCAGTTTCTGAAGCTAATTCTACATCTGCAAATTGTAATAAAATTTGTTGATTAGAAGCTTTCTTTTGCTCTTGACATAGCCCCAATAAGGCTAGAATAATAAATAAAGTACTTACGCACCATTTTGCATTCATGCGGCAAATATAAAAAGAAAGATTATTCTAGGTGGTATAATTTTTACAATATATGATTCTGATGCCTACCTTATTATAATAAGAAAGCCTTTATAGTTCAACTATAAAGGCTTCTCTTATATTTATGCGTGTATGAACTACAGCTCTAAAAGTCCGTTTGTTTTAGAAACACCTTCGGCACTTTCTTTCATTTTAGCTTTTTCGGCATCACTTAAAGGAATATCAATAATCTTTTCGATACCATTTTTCCCTAAAATTACCGGTACACCTATACAGATATCTTTTAATCCGTATTCACCATCTAACATCGTTGAGCATGGAAACATTTTCTTTTGATCACAAGCAATTGCCTGAACCATAGAAGAAACTGCTGCACCTGGTGCGTACCAAGCACTAGTACCTAATAATTTGGTTAAAGTTGCACCACCTACTTTAGTATCATCTGCCACTTGTTGTAATCTATCTTCAGACAAGAATTCTGAAACACGAATACTGTTTCTAGTTGCGTGAGATGTTAATGGTACCATACCAGTATCACTATGTCCACCGATTACCATACCATCGATATCAGAAATAGGAGCTTCCATAGCTTCTGCTAAACGGTACTTAAAACGGGCGCTATCTAAAGCACCGCCCATACCAATAATTCTATTTTTAGGAATACCAGTAGTTTTGTGTACCAAATACGTCATCGTATCCATTGGGTTACTTACTACTATAATGATAACATTTGGTGAATGCTTTAAAAGGTTGCTTGATACCGTTTTTACGATACCTGCATTAATACCAATTAATTCTTCTCTAGTCATACCTGGTTTTCTTGGAATACCAGAAGTAATTACAGCAATATGGCTATCGGCAGTTTTGGCATAGTCATTTGTACTACCCGAGATTTTAGTATCAAACCCCATCAATGATGCAGTCTGCATCAGATCCATAGCCTTACCTTCAGCATAACCTTCTTTAATATCTAAAATAACCACTTCTGATGCAAAATCTTTAATGGCAATGTACTCTGCACAACTAGCACCTACTGCACCAGCACCTACAACTGTAACTTTCATTTATTCTTATTTTATGAATTATTATATATAAAATGGAACACCCACCTTATGTGTATTGAATTTTCAATCCAAAAATAGGTATTTATTGACAAATTATGCTATTGAAGTATTGATTTAATTACTTTGAAAAAGCCTTAAAAACGTCGATGAAATGCAGACATTGTTAAAAAAAATTGCGCTTTAACGAAGATATCGTGAATTAGTTACCATACATCGAATTAAAGTAATAACCCATTATTAGTCACGTTAAATATTGTGGATCCCAAATCCAAAATTAAATTAACCTACTTATGACTAAGAAGTTCCTCTCTTTGTTGGCGATATGCGCCATAGTGTTTCTTGCAAACTGTTCTAGAATAGAACAGAATACCGACCCCATTATTGGGATATGGTCTCAATCTAATACTATTACAACAGAAAATTCTGCTAAACAAACCGTACGTAAAGAATGGATTTTCAATGACGTGTTCTTAGGAAGATACCATGAAATTGACGGCAATACCATTACCTTAAAAACAGATTTCAACTGGTCCAAGCAAGACGATATTTATACTGTAGAGTATAAAGGTCTTGAAGGCAAGCCCAACAATGTAATTACCATTAAAGCTACTGAAGATGGATTCTATCTTCTAAAGAAAGATGGTGAAACATTGGCAATAAGGGAATAAACGATTTTAACAGGGCCATGGGAAAAAGGCTGTCCGGAGGGATCTGGGCAGTCTTTTTTATACCCATTGTCGTTCCCTAATAACAATTGAAAAGATTTTTATTACAGTTACCTACGCTTATTTAAAGCACAAAAAAGTCCGATTGAATCTTAACTGATCAATCGGACTTTATCTTATTAAAAGATATTCTTATCTAAACCCAAAGTTAATACCCACTGTAGCGGTATTAAACTCTCCTAAATTGTATTCAGCATTCAATCTAAAGAAACCTAACTTAAGTTTGGTACCTATGGTTCCTGTCACTCCGCTTACCTTTTTGGTAATAGAGAAAGGATCTTCATATGTCTCAGAAGCAAAAGGACCACCAGTTACTCTGTACGTACCTAATACATCTGTAACCGATTTACCGGTAATATAATTAACACCTCCATAAAAATTAATGATTGGCAATTTTGTAGATACTACGGCACCAAATGCCCAACTACTAATTTCTGCCTCTATTCTTTGATTTTCTCCTTCTATTAAATTTGCTTCAGTTAAATCGTAATCACCGTTAATATTGGTATACCCTATTACAGCAGAAATAGCCACAGGTAAAATTTTATCTGCAGGTAATAATTTGGTGAAATCGTGTTGTATACCAACACCGAACAAACCGATTGACGCATCTTCGTAAGCTATTTTTGGCAGAAATCTTGCCTTTACCTCTGTACCCTTAAACAAACCTACACTTGCCTGCACATATCCTGAAGGAACAAAATCGACACCTTCACCAGATAGTCCAGATGGCAATTCAAAAGTCTCACGTACCGTTACTCCCAAAACCTCGCCTTCTACAAACACTTCTGTACCAGAAATATCGCCTAAAGCAGTTGAAACCGCTCTCGCCACACCGGGGTTATCGACAAAATCTAAATTTTGATAATCATTAGGATCCAAGATAAAAGTCTTCTTATCCTCTTTGTTCTTAAATCCTGTAATATTACCAATAATCGAAATTTCAAATCCGCCTAGAGGTTTTGCATCTGCGGTATTATACCAGCCAGTAGACATGCTATAAACTACACTTTCAGAAAGCGGAGCCATATAATCTGTTGTAAATGTTTCTGCATCTTCAACACCTGCCGAAAGCACATTATTAAAATCTGCTTGAGCAGAAGCAGTCAAGCACGTACCAACAAAAATGGTAGTCAATAGATTTTTCATATTTCTAATTTTACCTAAAACTAAAAAACCTGCGCTGTAGGCGCAGGTTTTTGTTGTGTAAACTGTATTTTTTATGTGTCAATGTTCGCATAAACAGCATTTTTCTCAATAAATTCTCTTCTAGGCGGTACTTCATCGCCCATAAGCATTGAGAAAACACGATCTGTTTCGGTCGCATTATCTATTTGTATTAGACGAAGTGTTCTAAACTCAGGGTTCATGGTTGTATCCCACAATTGCTCAGCGTTCATTTCACCAAGACCTTTGTATCGTTGAATACTTACACCACCACTGTAGCTATCTGCAATTTCGTCACGCTCTTTATCACTCCAAGCATATTGTTTTTTTTGTCCTTTTTTAACTAAGTATAAAGGCGGGGTAGCTATATAAATATGTCCGCTTTCTACCAACTCCCTCATGTAACGGAAGAAGAAGGTTAAAATTAAAGTTTCAATATGACTACCATCGACATCGGCATCACACATGATGACCACCTTATGATATCTTAATTTAGAAAGGTTCAATGCCTTACTATCTTCTTCGGTACCAATGGTAACCCCCAAAGCAGTATACATATTTTTAATTTCCTCGTTTTCAAAAACCTTGTGTTGCATGGCTTTTTCAACGTTCAAAATTTTACCTCTTAAAGGCAGAATAGCTTGGAAGTTACGATCACGACCCATTTTGGCAGTACCACCAGCCGAATCTCCCTCGACAAGAAATATTTCACATTTTTCAGGATCTTGCTCTGAACAATCTGATAGTTTACCAGGTAAACCACCACCGCTCATTACATTCTTACGCTGCACCATTTCACGCGCTTTAGAAGCTGCATGTCTAGCCTGTGCTGCAAGAATAACTTTTTGAACGATAATTTTAGCATCGTCTGGGTGCTCTTCAAGATAATTCGTTAACATTTCTGAAACTGCCTGACTAACAGCTGCTGAAACCTCGCGGTTACCTAATTTTGTTTTTGTCTGACCTTCGAACTGAGGTTCTGATACTTTTACAGAAATGATCGCCGTTAAACCTTCACGAAAATCATCACCTTGAATTTCGAATTTCAGTTTATCTAACATACCTGAAGCATCTGCATATTTCTTCAACGTAGAAGTCAAACCTCTTCTAAATCCAGATAAATGCGTACCACCTTCGTGTGTATTAATATTGTTTACGTAAGAATGAAGATTCTCGGTATAACTCGTGTTATAAATCATTGCTACTTCAACAGGGATGTCATTCTTTTCCCCTTCCATTGCTATGACATCTTTAATCAAAGACTCACGGTTACTATCTAAAAACTTAACAAACTCTTTAAGACCTTCGTTAGAGAAGAAAGTCTCACTAACGTATTCTCCTTTTTCATCTTTCTGACGTTTGTCTGTGATGCTAATAGTAACACCTTTGTTCAAAAATGAAAGCTCACGCATTCTATTTGCCAAAGTTTCGTAACTATATTCTATTGTTTGTTGAAATATGGTATCATCAGGATGAAAAGTTACCTCAGTACCTCTTTCAGTGGTTTCTCCAATACGTTTAACAGGATATAGTGCCTTACCTCTAGAATATTCTTGCTGCCAGATAACCCCGTCTTTGAATACCTTTGCAGATAAATGATCCGAAAGTGCGTTAACACAAGAAACACCTACACCGTGAAGACCTCCAGAAACTTTATAAGAATCTTTATCGAACTTACCACCCGCACCAATTTTGGTCATTACAACCTGTAATGCAGATACACCTTCTTTTTTGTGAAGATCAACAGGAATACCCCTACCATTATCTCTAGTAGTTACGGAATTATCTTCGTTTATTATTACGCTTATGGTGTCGCAATGCCCACCCATAGCCTCATCAATAGAGTTATCGACTACTTCATATACCAAATGGTGCAAACCACGGACCCCAACATCACCTATATACATGGATGGACGCATACGTACGTGCTCCATACCCTCTAAGGCCTGAATACTATCTGCCGAATAATTTTTCTTATTTGCTTCTTCGCTCATAAAATTAAGGTTGTTTTACTTCAAATTTTGCAATCTTACAAATATACGCAATACCCCATGAAATATAGACTTTCTAGCAATTGCATAGCGTAAGTTATCAACAATGATTGTGGAAAATTACCAGATTTAGCTAAATATGCAGAACAGGCATAACTATTGATACCGCATTTTGTTTAAGGTCAAATTCAATTACTCCTTTTTGTTTATAATACTTGCCGCAATTAAATTCAAAAAATCATCTAGCTATACACAGAACCTCTCAAAAACAGACTGTTTATTAGAACATTCTTAACATTTGCATGGTAGAATTAACTGCATTAAAATCAATGTGTGCGCTATCGATGTATTCTAGCTTTTATTAAGATTTCATTTACATATGACCTTTAACTTAGCTATATAATCTTAAAACAATATATCATGAATGAAGATCAATTTAAAGGGAAATGGAATATAGCAAAAGGGAAGCTTAAACAACAATATGCAGACCTTACCGATGACGACCTAACATACGCTGAAGGTAAATCTGATGAGTTATTAGGTAGAATTCAAGAAAAGACCGGAGAGTCGAAAGAGAAATTAAAGAAAATGATAAACGATCTATAGTTTATCTAAAATTAAAAAAAGTAACCCCGTCTATAAAATAGACGGGGTTTTACAATAGATAAAATGACTAATTCAAACCCTATTGTTTAACGTATGCTTCACTGTGTACATTAGCAATTGCTCTACCAGAAGGGTCATTCATATTTCTAAATGCTTCATCCCATTCTAAAGCTATAGCTGTACTACAAGCTACACTTGCTTCTTGCGGTACGCTCAATGCTGCAGCATCACTAGGAAAATGCCCTTCAAATATTGTTCTATAATAATACTCTTCTTTGTTTAATGGTGTGTTGATAGGAAAGCGGAACGCCGCATTCTTTATTTGCTCGTCGGTAATCTCGTTGTTTACCAATTCTTTTAGGGTATCGATCCAACTGTACCCAACACCGTCACTAAATTGTTCTTTTTGTCTCCAAGCTACACTTTCAGGAATCATATCTTCAAACGCCTTACGAACTACCCATTTCTCCATACGCTCGCCATTGATCATTTTATCTTTAGGATTGATGCACATAGCAACATCCATAAATTCTTTATCTAAAAATGGTACACGTCCTTCAATTCCCCAAGCAGCCAAACTTTTATTCGCTCTTAAACAATCGTACATATGTAACTTATTTAATTTACGTACCGTCTCTTCATGAAACTCTTGTGCATTTGGGGCTTTATGAAAATACAAATAACCTCCGAACAGTTCATCAGCCCCTTCACCAGACAATACCATTTTAATACCCATCGATTTAATAACCCTTGCCATTAAATACATAGGCGTAGAAGAACGGATAGTGGTAATATCATAGGTTTCTATGTTATAAATAACATCTTTAATAGCATCTAAACCTTCTTGTATAGTAAATTTGATTTCGTGGTGTATGGTACCTATATGATCAGCAACTTTTTTAGCCGCTGCCAAATCTGGTGATCCCTCTAACCCGACAGAGAAACTATGTAGTTGTGGGTACCAAGCATCGGTAGTATCGCCACTTTCAATTCTTTTTTGAGCGTATTTTTTAGCAATAGCAGAAGTTACTGAAGAATCTAAACCACCTGATAATAATACCCCATAAGGCACATCAGACATTAACTGTCTGTGAACTGCAGCTTCTAATGCTACTTTAATTTCTTGTATGCTGGTAGCGTTATCTTTAACCGCATCATACTCCATCCAATCTCTAGAATACCATTTTTTGAATTCTCCATCAGAACTATGTAAATAATGACCTGGAGGAAATAATTCTATTTTAGTACACGTACCTTCTAAAGCTTTCAATTCTGATGCCACATAGAACGTTCCGTTTTTATCCCACCCTATGTATAATGGAATAATACCCATATGATCACGTGCTATAAAATATTCATCTTTTTCAGCATCATAAATAGTGAAACCGAAAATACCGTTCATCTCATCTAAGAAATCAACTCCTTTTTCTTGGTACAAAGCTAATATTACTTCACAGTCAGACTCCGTCTTAAAATCGTATCTACCTTCAAACTGCTTACGTAATTCTCTATGATTATATATTTCCCCATTGGCCGCTAATATAAGCTTACCATTCGGACTCAATAATGGTTGTTTACCAGAAGCTGGATCTACAATAGCCAAACGCTCATGCGCCAATATGGCTTTATCATCTGCATAGATACCACTCCAATCTGGACCTCTATGCCTTATTTTCTTCGACATCTCTAAAAGTTGAGGTCTAAGTACCTCAGTACTTTCCTTAACATCAAATGCACATACTATTCCACACATAATCTAATTATTATATCAATTCGAATACAAATATCATTTTATTGTTTCAATTAACAAACACATATGTACATTATACTTACAAATTATAATCATAAAATATATTTTAGGTTCTATTTGACATATATAGCATCTAATTCATGTTTAAAACGTGATGAAATGTAACAATCAAAAATTTAACTACTTTTTATTAATAGTACTGTAAGGAACTGCTTAGTTTTATGACCTAGAAAACCAAAACAATGATTATGAAAAAAGTATTTACACTTGCAACACTAATGTTCACCTTAGTTTTAACGACTTCGGTATCGGCTCAAGACTTTTCTGGAATCGACAAAAGCCCTATGGATATGGCTGCTTACCCTACAGATTATAAAGTATCTGAAAAGGCAGTTCGTATTATTTACGGAAGACCACAATTAAAAGGTCGTTCTATGGAAGAATTAGCTCCAACAGGAAAAGTATGGAGAACTGGTGCTAACGAAGCTCCTGAAATTACATTTTACAAAGATGTTATGTTCGGAGGTAAAGCTGTTAAAGCCGGAACGTATTCTTTATTCACCATACCTGGTGCTGATGAGTGGACAGTTATCTTAAACAAAAAATTGAACCAATGGGGTTCTTATTTCTATGATGAAGCTTCTGATGTTGCTCGCGTGACGGTACCTAATGGAACTGATGCTGCGTCTCTTGAAGAATTTTCAATCGCCTTCAAAGATCTTAACGGTGGTGCTCAACTAGTAATGGGTTGGGACAAAACAAGAGTTGCAGTTCCAATTACTATGTAATTCGAAACACAACACATTAAAAAAGCCTCGGTCAATGACCGAGGCTTTTTTTTTACCTTCTTTTTTTTATCGAACTACGCCGTTTACAAAAGTCTGCTCTGCACGGATCGTCGGTATTTCTTCTACTGGTACTGTCATCATATCTTTATCATAAATGACAAAATCTGCGACCTTACCTGCTTCTATACTTCCTTTTTCGTTTTCTTCAAAATTGGAATACGCTGCCCAAATGGTCATTCCTTTTAAGGTTTCTTCTCTAGACAAAGCCTCTTCCATTTGAAAACCTCCTTTTGGATATCCGCTTGTATCTTGTCTAGCTACTGCTGCATAGAATGTCAAGAACGGACTCACATCTTCCACCGGAAAATCGGTACCTAGTGCTATTGTCCCTGCTTTCTTCAATAATGTTTTGTAGGCATAAGCCCCTTTTACTCTATCCCCTAAACGATCTTCTGCCCAATACATATCGCTTGTTGCGTGTGTAGGTTGTACTGAAGGAATAATACCATCTTCAAAATAATCGAAATCACCCTCGGTCAATACTTGGGCATGTTCAATTTTCCAACGTCTATCAGATTTACCTTGTAGCACATTTTTATAAGCTCTTAATACGGCAATATTAGCGGAGTCGCCAATAGCATGTGTATTCATTTGATATTCTGAATTCGCCAGTTTTTTAGCCAAAGCTTCGATATCTGCAACGGGAGTAATCATCGCCCCGAAATGCCCTGGCAGGTCACTATATTCTTCTTTTAAAGCTGCTCCTCTAGAACCTAATGCTCCGTCGCCATATACTTTTACCGATCGCACATTCAATCGATCTGTTTTTATAGGGCCCTTATTTATAAAGTAATCTACATCTTCTTTATTGTTGCTCACCATGGCGTAAATTCTAATAGATAATTCACCTGCCTGCTGTAAGCTATCGATAAGCTCAATGGTACTTCTATCTAATCCCGCATCATTTACAGTTGTTAGTCCGTGGTTCAGGCTAATTCTTTCTGCATCTTTTAACGCCCTAATTTTATCTTCTAGAGACGGCGCTGGCATAATACTATCTATAAGTGACATTGGGTTATCTACTAAAATACCTGTAATACCAGAATAGCCATTTTCCCATTTTTTTACAATTTCGCCACCTTCAATTTTGGTACTCCAATCGATACCAGCCATATCTAATGCTTTTTGATTGACCAAATAAGCATGACCATCTACACGTTCTAATGCAACTGGTATATCAGGAAAAATAGTATCTAATTGTGCTTTTGTCGGAAATTCTTTTAATTCCCAATCATTCTGATCCCAACCTCTACCTCTAAGAAAAGACTTTGGGTTAGCTGCATGAAAAGCTTGAACGCGTTCCAATACTTCATCAAAACTTTTAGTACCGACTAAATCTACCAACTGCTGGGTAAGTCCTAATCCGTAAAAATGGCAATGGGCATCTATTAAACCTGGTGTAATTGCTCTACCATCGGCATCGATTATTTGGTCTGATGTATAAACATCACGAATTTCTTCTGTTGTACCTACGGCAATAAATTTACCGTCTTGCACAGCAAAAGCCTGAGCTTCAGAAAAAGCATCATCTACGGTATAGACTTTAGCATTTACGATTACCAGGTCGACTTTCTCCTTCATGAGTTCGCAACCAGACAATAATACGAGTAGAATTGGAAGTAGTTTTTTCAAAACAAAATATAGTTAGTTAGTAAAATCATCAACCAAGGCTATAAGCGCCTCTTTGAATAATTACTGAAAACTAAGTATTTTTTCGGAAAGATTTAAATCTTTATTCAACAGGTTTTTGGCGAACACCCAAAATGTCACTGGTACCAATGGCAGAATAAGTTTCTCCCATAATTTTATCTTCTTCGACCATTAGCACAAAAGAAACGCGCTTTAAACCTTCAAAATTCACATTAAAATTAATACCCTTATCACTTGCTACCACATCTTGACCAGTAAGTATACCGGTACTTAATTTAACGGCTACTTCATAAAAATCTTTATTCTTGGTAATAAAAAATACACCTTTTTCATAAGGCGCATCTACATTAGACATACGATAATTCCATACTCCTAAAACAGCGTCGTTAACTACTGTTTGTTCTATAAGTTGTTGACTAGTTGTTTCTGTAACATCTAATTTTACGGAAGAAAAGGAACAAAAAGCTAAAATCAATAGCGCTCCTTGAAGTATTAAATGCGTGAATTTCATTAATGGTGGTGTTTAACTATCTATCTTTAACGCCGATATTATTTTAATATTTTAAATAATTGTCAGGTTTTTACTACATTACTATTTTTGTTTAGCAATCCAATTATTTATTTTCTCTTCCAACAATACCAAAGGTAAACTACCTGAGTCTAAAACTTGACTATGAAATTTTCTAATATCAAATTTGTCTCCCAAGGCTTTTTCAGCCTTCGTTCTTAGCTCTCGAATCTTCAATTGACCTATTTTATAAGATAAAGCTTGCCCTGGGGTAGCCATATATCTTTCTATTTCAGCGATTATACTCTCCTCAGATTCTGCTTCATTATCTAAAGAGTATTGAATTGCTTTTTCTCTGCTCCATCCTTTTGCATGAATACCTGTATCGACTACCAATCGAATTGCTCTATGCATCTCCATACTCAGCATACCAAAATACTGATATGGGTCTGTATAAATGCCCAATTCCTTTCCTAAAGATTCTGCATATAACGCCCATCCTTCTACAAAAACACCCATACTCTCAGGGTGTAAAAACTCCGGAAGCTCATTATTCTCTTGCTGTAGACTTAATTGAAAGTGATGACCAGGTATAGCTTCGTGCAAAAACAACGCTTCATCATGCACCATGTTATAACTTTTTACATCGGGAATCGGAACATAGAAAATACCCGCTCTTGATCCGTCTTTTGAACCTGGCACATATTCTGCACTTGCCGATGCCTCTCTAAATGCTTCTGTTCTTCGCACATTAAAACCAGCTTTTGGTGTTACCGCGAACAAAGAATCTATACGCAAAGCAATACGGTCGTTAATAGTATTAAAACTTTCAATAACTTCTTCTGGTTTTGAAAAAGGCATCAGTTCTTTTTTATTACGAAGCGAATTAAAGAATGATTTTAAGTCTCCCTTAAACCCAATTTCATTTTTGACGGTTTCCATTTCTTTAGAAATACGAGCTACCTCAGACAACCCTAATGAATGAATTTCATCAGCAGTCATGTTTGTGGTCGTATGCAATCTTATTAAATATTGATAGGTTTCTTTTCCGTTGGGCAGGTCTAATAGTCCGTCTGTATCTCTGCAAGCAGGTAAATACACTTCGGTTAAAAACTGATTTAATTCTACATATTTAGGGGTCAGTTTTTCTTGAATGAAATCTTCATAATTACTTTTTAAAATATCCATATCAACATCAGACAGTCCGTCAGGGAAATTCATTATTGGCTGATAGAACAGGTTTTCTTCAATCGGAACATCAATAAACGATTGTACCTGAGGTAGCATTTTTAAGGTCAGCACTTTTGGTAGTACCGCACCTTTATCCATACCTATTTTCATCTTCTTAATAGACGTATCTAAAAACACCAAATAATCTTCTAACCTACTTAACCAATTATTATAATCTTCAATACTCTTAAACGGCTGCACACTTGTACCACCAGCCAACTGGGCAATATATAAATGCAACGATTGTATTTGAAAAAGTGGCATTAACTCAAAGTTCGGCAAATCGTAGATTGGGGAAGCAACCGTTACTATCGGGTTCATAACACCTTCTAACTTCACCGTACAATCCCACTGCATAACGCGCATGCTCATATAATCTGCAGCACTCAAATTATCAACATTATACTGCCCTAACTCCTCTAAAAAATAGGTGTATCGATCTTTTAAATGTAAAATGTAATCATCAGAAATGTAATTGGCTATCGTATCATTATAGGTCGAAAATCCGGCTTTAGTAGCCTCTATGGGGTTGATGCTTTTCTTAAACTCGTAAAACTCGGTAAAAACCTCAGCAATAGGTTTCGTTATGGCAATCTGTTCTTGTTTAGGAGATTCTTTACAAGAAGAAAAAACGGCAACGAATAATAGAAGCCAAAGTGTACGAATCATAGTATTAGAATTTATATTGAAAAATACAAATTCTAATACTATTACAAGAGGTTTATCTACGGAATTCTAAAAACCGCTTATTTTTTGGATTTGGAACTCCCCTTCTCTTTAATTTTAACGTAAATCAACTTTTTACGACCCTTAGAATCTTCTCTTCTTTCAATCTCAAAATGCGGAATGGAATTGATAAGCGGCGTCAATTTTTGGAAACCATAGTTACGCGAATCGAAGTTTGGTTGTTTCTTCTGTAATAAACTACCCACATCACCTAAAAATGCCCAACCATCATCATCGGCAACATCATCTATAGTAGTAGCAATAAAACGCAATGCTTTAGGTGTAATCTTATCAACAGTATTTTTTTCTTCGGGAGTTTTATCTGCAGCATCAGAAGATTCTTCTTCTGTTCTACTTTTTAGAATTTCTATATAAATAAATTTATCACAAGCTACTATAAAGGGATTCGGAGTTTTACGCTCACCAATACCAAATACCTGCATGCCTGCCTCTCTTAATCGAGTAGCTAAACGCGTAAAATCACTATCACTACTAACAATACAGAATCCGTTTACCTTACCGGTATACAGAATATCCATAGCATCGATAATCATGGCAGAATCGGTAGCATTTTTACCTTGGGTATACCCATATTGCTGAATAGGTGTGATCGCATTTTCAAGCAAAACATTTTTCCATTTCCCTAATCTTGGGTTGGTCCAATCGCCATAAATACGTTTAATGGTTGGATTACCGTATTTAGCAATTTCCTCCATCATTTCTTTTACATAGGCTGACGGTATATTATCGCCATCTATCAATACTGCTAAATTTAAATCCATTTTGTAGTGTTTTATGTAAAGGTAATTTGATTTCTACTTGAATAGTAATATGTTACCAATAAAGTTAAAAATGATTTTTTTACTGTCGATTATCAGCTTTTATAAAACTAATGAACAAAAACATGGACTAAATAAACGATGTTCGAATGCAATAAAAAAATTAAATTTTCAATATAAATAGTCGGTAAAAAATATAAATTCATGTTTTTTTAGACTGTGTTTTCTCCAGAAATTTTTCGAGTAAAAAAGTAAAGTATAGCATCCACTCATTTTATCATTAACTTGTTGATTGAAAAAAAAACCAGAACACATGAAAAATAGTTTCCCTCTACCGTTGCTACTACTATTATTAGCAGTTATTACTTCTTTTTCTAGTTATGCGCAAGAAAAAGAATACTACGAACTAAAAACCTACACCGTAAAAAATGACACCCAAGAAAAAATGGTCGATGACTATTTGAAGGATGCCTACATGCCTGCTTTAAAAAGAATGGGTATTAAAAATATTGGCGTGTTTAAGATGAGACCAAACAAATTTAAAGTCAGCGATAAAATATATGTATTGATCCCATTTAAATCTTTGGCGGAGTTTGAAAAATTAGAAGCCCTGTTAGCGGTTGACAAAGCACACCTTACTTCGGGTGCAGATTATATAAATGCTACGCATGACAAAAAACCATTTGAAAGAATCAGTTCTGTACTGTTGCGTGCTTTCCCAGATATGCCTAAAATGAAACCTAGTGAAGTTGAAGGTTCAAGAGCCGATCGAGTATATGAATTACGTAGTTACGAAGGACCAACGGAAGCTATGTACCGTAGAAAGGTAGCTATGTTCAATGAAGGTGGAGAAGTAGAACTATTTGAAAGTTTAGGATTCAATGCCGTATTCTATGCCGATGTTATCTCTGGTGATAAAATGCCCAATTTAATGTACATGACCACTTTTACGACTATGGAAAAACGTGATGCACTTTGGAAAGATTTCGTTGATTCTGATAAATGGAAAGAAATTTCTGTGATGGATAAATACCTTAATACGGTTAGCCATGCAGATATCGATTTGCTGTACCCTACCGAATATTCTGATTACTAATCGGCTTTACTTAAAATAAATTCTACACGCCGGTTGAGAAATCTACCGGCTTCTGTTTCGTTTGTTGAAATCGGTTTTGAACTACCAAAGCCTTTAGTGGTGATTCTAGTTTTTTTTATTCCGTTTTCAACTAAATAGGCAACCACTTCTGAAGCTCGCCGTACAGACAAGCGACTATTAAAAGAATCTGACCCAATACTATCCGTATGCCCGAAAATATGAATATCAGTATCTGAATTCGTTTTTAAATAAGAAAGTAGCGACTCCATTTCTTGCTGGTGGTCGCCTCTTATTTTAGACTTGTTAGAATTGAAATAGACATCTTTAAATATGTGCACACTATCTAATTTGTATTCTTTTAGCGCTGTAACCTCTGAGTTTTGATATTTTGATTTCACATTCGATACTGAAACCATATCCAAATAATAGTAAGAACCTTTGGTAATTTTTCTTTTTGTTTGATATTTCTGTGTCCGTTTGTTGTTTTTAAAATTACCGATGATCATATAATTTTCTGTACCAGTGGCTTCAAACTCTGTGGTCAGTTTTACCCATTTGATTTCATCTGAATAATATTTCGAATAGGATATTTCTAGTTCTTCAGATATTTGGCCTTTCATCTTAGAGAAATGCAAGCCAGATAACACCTTGGTAGTTTCTACGGCAACCGGAAACTCAGCAAACCGGATGCCAAATTCTTTTACAGCGAAATCTGACCGTTCTGCCAAACTCACATAGAATGAAACAGCGTACCGCTCTCCTTTTTGCAATGTTTTACTCAGTCTTGCTTGAATATATTCTCGATAATCGTTGGGTGCATACATGTAGAAACCAACATACCCGACCCCGAAGTCTGCAGGTTGCTTCCCATTAAAATTCTCTGGTGTACCCATGGCGATACTACAACCGTTGAAATAATCGGTAGAACCCAGTGTAGGCATGTTCCAATCAATTACATCATTTTCAAGATTACCAAGTTTTTCGGGGCAATCAATAAATTTTTCAAAGCTAGGGTTACGTACCAAATTTTGACCGATTCCAAAATAAGGCATACTGAGTATCATTATTATTAAAGTTCCAAAATGTGGTATTTTAGTAGACATGTGCTTTATACAGAATCTCTAAAGTACAGAAATCTTATAAAATTATATTACTGACCTAAATGCAAAAATCCCTCCTCAATACTGAGAAAGGATTTTTGTCACCAAACAATCTAACCTAAACTTAATTTTTTTAGTTGTTATATAAGTATAGTGAAGCAGCAGACATTAGATCATTACTAATTGCTGGTGCCACGTTACCGTTCGTATTCAATGCATCTGAAAAAGCTAGAACTTTACCATTACCAATTTCTGCAATAAATACTGTTTTTGTTTTGTGGTCATATGCAACATCTATAGGGTTACCCATTTCAGTCAATGAACCTGCAACTCTTGTTTGATCAGAAAGTGAAAGAGTTCCGCCGTTATCCAAAGCAGCCAATTTACCGGCAAAATCTTGAGTCACTTGAAAGCCGCCATCTGTATTTGCATCTGCAGCATCACCTATATCGGTCATTACCAATACGTCATCAGCCTCGCTATAATCGATACCATGAGTTCTTACAATACCATCAACTGTAATTCTTTTAGTTGGTGTAATTGCACCATCCGCAGAAAAGGCAGTTAAGAAATTATCATACACAGCCAAATCACTTGTAGAGTCTACAACAGCTAATAAGGTGTTGCCCATAAAAGTGATTCCCCATGTATTAAAGCCAGCATCAAAAGTATTTAACAAACTAAAGCTAGAACCATTGTATTCATATACGTAAAACTTATTTTCTGTATTACTTGAAACTACCACCTTGTTACCAAAAACAGCAATCTCTCGAGGGCTAGCCAATTCGGCACCACCAGCAAAATCAGCAACAATATTCGCTAAATCTGTAACAGCAGTAAAACTACCGTAATACTCCAATGCCATACCTGATCGAGAAGCTTGTATTAAGGCATCGTTCATTGCATTATAGTAAATACCCTCTGTTGCGTCTGAGGCTGTAGCTATGGTTTTCGTCAAAACTCCCGTACCATTATATACACTAACATTACCATTGGCAGTGCTTGTTACATAAAGTCTAGTTGCTCTTGCATCGCTAGAATCGCCTATAATACCATCAGTTTCATCACTACTAAATTGAATAGATGAGGCCATTGCTAAATCTTTATTGAAAGACGGAGTTAAGTTTCCACCAGAACCGATAGAAGTAAATCCTAATACTTTTCCGTTTCCTATTTCAGAAACATACACGGCATTGGTTTCAGAATCATAAGCAACATCAATAGGGTTACCCATTAGGGTAGAAGAACCTGCAACTCTAACTTGCATACCGATCGGTAATAATTCGCCGTCTGACAACGAATCAAATTTAGAAGAGAAATCAGAAATAATATGAAAACCACCATCGGTATTTGCATCTGCGGCATCACCGATATCGGTCAATACCATAACATCATCAGCACCATCATAAGTAATACCATGTGTTCTTACAATACCTTCAATAGTTACTCTTTTTGATGGTCTTAAAATGCCGTTTAGAGCTTTAGAAAGAAAATCATAATACACCGCTAAATCTCCTGTTGTATCAACTACAGCATATAAATCATCGCCTTTAAAAGTAATACCCCAAACCGGGAAAGGAACCTCAACTGTGCTAGTAAGTGTAAATCCGCTTCCTGTGTTTTCATACACGAAGAATTTGTTCGCACCATTATCGGCGACAACAAAAGAACTGCCGTTAACCGCTAATTCTCTCGGACTCTCTAAATCTGCAGAACCTTTAAAGGCTGCTAAAACTTCAGCACCATTAACCACAGTACTTACATTAGAGAAAGCTTCTATTTGTAGCGCACTTCTAGAAGCTTGGTAAACTACATCAGCGGTGGCATCATAATATATACCTTCAGCAGCGGTAGTCGATGTCATCAATGTAACTAAAGAATCGCCGGTTATACTGTATCTTGAAATACTTCCGTTTTCGTTATTGGTTACAAATAGATCTGTTCGACGACCTAAAACCGTCATACCTTCTCCGCATGGCTCGCACATAGATCCACCACAGTCAATGCCGGTCTCGTCACCATTCATCTCTCCGTCATCACAAGCGGCTACTGGCGTACCATCTACCATGACATCGTCGTCGTCACTACATGAAGCTGCAAATAATGCGCTTGCTAAAATTGCTAAATAAATTATAGATTTTTTCATATGATATTATTGATTTTATTAGTTGAATCAAGAATACCTACGAAGTAATTTAAAGAGGGTTTGGTTTTAAATGTAAAAAAATAAAAAAACGCCCAAGAATCAGTAAATACCGACCCTTAGGCGTTCAAATATTTTATTAATTGTTTTCTAGAAATCGAACTTATACGTTGCGCCCCCCAAAACTTGAATACCTTGCACTTGAAAATTTGCCCAACGTTGGTAATCGTTATTAGAAAGGTTAGCTCCCTTTATAAAGAAAGACCATTGATCTGTGTAGCGATACCCGATATGCGCATTGGCATCGAAAAATCCGTCTAACGTAATGATAGTAGCAGGAATTCCATTACCCGGAACCGCTTGAACACCCGTTGGCAAGAAATCTTCACGCTCACCAACATAAAATAGGTTAACACCTGCATACCACTTTTCACCTATTTGGTAATCCATAAACAGTGATCCTTTTAAATTTGGCAAGTTCCACGCTGGGTTACCGGTTTCGGTACTATAATCATAAATTTCAGCATTTACACCTAATGTAAAATTTCTATTTACATCAATATTCAGCTCACCAAAAACACCCAAGGTCTTGATGTCATCGTAAAATACTTGAAACGAATTTCCTAAGAAATACCCGTTAGAATCGCTTCGCGAATCATTTACCGAATTCAATATAAATAGTGGTTTTCTATTCTCTGCAGCGTACGAACCTTTTAAATTATAGCTCAAATTTGGTAATAACTGACCTTTAAAACCTACATAGGCATTGTATTGACTATCGGTCGGCACTATATTCAATGTCGGTGACACAAACGGATTCGCCTCTACATAATCGTAATATGAATTTTGTTTCAACTCCCCTGTTACTCCTCCATAGGCAATTACAGATTCATCTAATAATCTATAAGATGCCGTTACTGCTGGGTAGATATAAAAATTACTTTCGCTATTCTCTATATCCATACTGTACACTAAATTTACGCCTAGGTTCAATGAAAGATCATCACGAAGCATTTTTAAAGACGGATTAATACCCGCTTGTAATTGACTATAATTAATTGGCGCAGTATTTACCGAGGCATTACCCCAATCATTGGTAAAACTACCACCTACATAATCAGCTTTCACTTTAATATTCAAAGCTTCTTCATTCACAGGAAACTCAAATCCGGAGTTGAAAATAATTCTATTCTCACCAGAACTTAATGCATCAAAGAATCTTCGGTATTTTAAATCGGCTCTTTTAAAGTAAGCGTCTTCTATGTTAATATGACCACCAACTTCGCCCATGTAGTAATTTTGGCGTTCGTTTATTCCGCTTAATTCCGTTTCGCTAAACCTACCTGGTTCTATTCCGTACCAATTATACAATTGATGTTGTAGTCCAATTGCAGCTCCCCAATCTAAATCTCGATCACGTTTCGCGTAAGACGCATCTAATTTGGTATCATAAAAGGTATCGTTTAGTTCTACACCATTGATGCCACCACGAGAAGATAAATGGTTAAAACCAATATCAAAATTCTCATCTCTATTAATAGTTCTACTGGTATAAAATTCACCTAACACATTACCATAAGATCCAGCGCCTAAAGAGGCATACGAATTATACAATACTGGTGGTGGCAGCCTTTCTACCTTAGATGCCGTGCCTTTGTTCGGTGTAAATGTAGATGCCACAGGTACCGAAAAAATACTATAGTTAATAGGTTTCTTCTGTAAAACGATAGAATCGTTCATATTCGGAACCGACTTAATTTTAAATGCATCGGAAACAGTTGGCGTGTATGCTTTAGTAACCGTTACGGTTTCTGTACCCAAATCTTTTTCCTCTTCTTGAGCAAAAACAACCTGAAAGCCAAGTGTTAAAAATATAAGCGCAAATATATGTTTGTTGTACATAGGTGTTCTTTTTCTGGTGTACGTGAATTTTTTAATTAGGGTCAACCGATGAGTTACTTTTCGCCTCTTTCGATTTTATAATAGCAAGCTCTGCTCTAGCCTCTGCAACAATTTCTGGGTATTGACTAAAATTGGTAATTACACTTTCTAGTATGTATGTAGCTTGGTAAGCATCATTTAAAGCATAATAATTTTTAGCCATCAATACTAAACCTTTACCGCCCCATTCTTTGTAAGCCGCATAATCTTTAGCCAATTTTTGCACAGCAATATTAGAGTTCTCGTAAGACCCCTCTTTATGCTCAAAATAGGCGTTATAGTATAATGCTTCTGGAGCCGTTGCGCCCGATGCTATTTGTAACACCTGTGCATATGCTGATTTTGCTTTAGCCTCATCATTAGTTGCAATGGCCGACCTAGCGATCATAATATGCGCATCGCTCTTAATTCTGTTATCAATATTTGAAGTTGCCAATACCTTATCGGCGTATTCTATAGTCTTCGGATAATTCTTTTCTCCGTAATACCCTTTCATTAAGTTAGAGCGCGCAAAAGTTCTGTTCTGTTGAATGTTCGCCTGACTCTCTAATTTCAACAAATATGGTAAAGCGATGCCGTAATCATCTTTAGAGATATACACCTCACAAACACGCGTTAATGCTTGTTCTGCATATTCGCTAGTGCTTCTATCGGCAACATATTTATAATATGGCAATGCAGATTCTTTTTCCCCTTTTCCGAAGTACAATTGTGCTAAACTAAAATTAGCATCGACCGCATGTAACCCAGTCGGGAATTGTTGAATGTAATTTTTGTATCCTTTTATAGCGGCATCAACATCACCTTCTAAATTCTGCTTTTGCGCAGCATCGAAAGTGACATTGTCCAATTCGGCATCGGTAACCTCAACAAAATCGAGCGTTCGAACCCATTCTGCATATTCGTTTACCTTACCCATATCTACATAGACCAATTTTGCCGTAGCAACCGCTTGTATCGCTTCTTGCGTTTTTGGAAAATCGCGAACAACCGTTTTAAACTTAGCCAAAGCAGCTTCGTTTCTAGCGGCATTATAATTTACCAATCCCTGTCTCATTAATGCCTGTGGCACCAATGAACTACCTCTGTATTCACTGATCAAACGATCATAAGCTTCCAGACCTTTATTCTCTTGCCCTTGCGAAACATAGGTATTGCCTAATTCGAATAAAGCATCATCTTTAAAACTTGATCTTGGGTATTGGTTTACAAATTCCTCTAAATTTTCTATTTTGCTCGCACCTCTATCCACATAACCATAGCTCATTGCTTTTTGGTAGAAAGCATAATCTTTCTCTGGTCCTGTTAATGACAATGCTTTATTATACGTCTCTATAGCAGGCCAGTATTTACTGGTTGCGTAATAGCTATCGCCTAACCTTATTAAACCATCATGTAATTTCTCAACTTCTGCATTGCCATTGGCAGTAAATGCGTTGAAAAAGGTAATGGCATTGTTATAATCTTTCTGTTTAAAATATCCGTATGCCAAGTTATAATCAATATCTGCATACATTTCTGTATTTTTTGCCGAGGTATTACTCTTAAATGCGGTATACCCATTTACTGCCTCGACAAAACGATTAGATAGGTAATCAGATTCCGCTTTCCAATAATTGGCTCTTGCTTTAAACAGCATATCTTCTGCACTGCCCAACGATTTGCCAAAATTCTCTGAAGCGGCATTATAATCACCCTCCATAAAAAGCTCAATACCTCTATAATAGGCTACTTTTTGATACACCGATTTACTTGCGTAATTTTTATTCTCTTCAAGCAACTTCATGGCACCGGCGAAGTTCTTTGACGTTATGTATGAATCTACCAGCAAGGTCTGCATCTCATCTTGATGCTCATCTTTCGGGTAGGTCTTTAAGTAATTCGTAATTACCTGCGGAACAGGTTCATAGGCATTACCGACTTCATAACTTAAACGCGCATAATTCAAAAATGCATCTTTCTGTATTTCGGCGCTATAGTCCATTTGAGAAGCATTACGGAAAGCGTTTAAAGCTTCCTGCTTTTTATCAAGCTTCAAATAACATTCTGCCAAATGATAATATGCATTTTGTGAAACGCTGTTGGTACCCCCAATAATTTTATTGAATTGGGCAATGGCATTGGCATAATCGCCACCTTTATAATAGGCATATCCTAAGTAATAATAATCTGTATTACTCCATTTGCCACCTTTACCGTTGTATTCTGTTAAATAAGGAATCGCATTTTGATATTGCTTCAAGTTAAAATAACTCTCCCCTATAATTTTGTTCAATTCAGAAACCTCTTTACGATCCGCTTTAGGCAGTTGTTTTTTCGCCAAGGCAATCGCCTCATCGAATTTGCCTAACTTAAAATTCATGTCTGCTTGATAGTAGCTCAATTTCTCTTCTAACAGATCTTGATCTGTAATCTGATCAAAACGTTGGTTTGCCGTTTCATAATCATCTTCTTGATATGAAATATACCCCAAGTAGTATTTTGCCTGAGATCCGTAAACCTGCGAATTCGTTACTTTTTCAAGGTACTTTTCTGCTTCTTTTGTTTTACGTGATGAGAATAAAGAGTAGCCATAATTGAAGTTAAACTTATCCATCTCGCCACGAGAAAGCGAATTCTGATCTACCATATCGTACCATTTTAATGCATACGGATATTTACCTGTTTGAAAGTAATATTCTGCCACATCGGCAAATGCTGAATTTCGTTTGGTAGAAGTTGGGTGTTTTTCCACAAAATCTTCCATCAAACGGTCTGCACCCATTTGGTTTAGGCGTACTGCCGCATTTGCAGCGTAGTAAGCACTATTGGCAGCGGTCTCCTCATCTTTTGTAGATACTTTGACCTTCTCAAAAATGGTCTGTGCCGCTTGGTATTGTTCGTTGTTGTAAAGCGCGAGCGCGTCTTGAAATGCTTTCTGTTCGTGGGTATAGATCTTAGACTCTTGGGCACTGGTCAAAGCGACCAAACCGAATACCAATGGAATAAAAGCGGTGATTTGTTTAAGCATAGTGTTCTGTAACTATTTAGAATTACCGTTATCACATGTGATAACGGCAAAAATTGTACCTAAGTATGTATAATACTCATACAAAAGAAAAGATTTTGAAAAAGGGTTCTTTAATATCAAATGGAACTTATTACTTTTATATCAACATTTGCGTTATGGAAGAGATTGTTTTAGAACTTAAGGATGCCTCTATTTTTCAAAAAGAGAGCTTGGTGCTGAGTGAAGTGAGTTTAAAAATTGCAAAAGGCGAATTTGTTTACCTTATTGGCAAGACCGGAAGCGGCAAAAGTAGCTTCATGAAAACCCTGTATGGTGATCTACCCTTGCAAAAAGGTGAAGGTCATGTTGGTGAATTCAATCTTAAGACTTTAAAGGAAAGCGAAATTCCGTTTTTACGTAGAAAATTAGGAATCGTTTTTCAAGATTTTAAACTACTACCAGACCGAAATATCAACCAGAATATGTTTTTTGTACTGAAAGCTACTGGCTGGACGGATAAGGCAAAAATGGATACCCAAGTTTCTAATGTACTTGAAAAAGTAGGCATGAAAACCAAGGGGTTTAAATTTCCACATGAACTTTCTGGCGGAGAACAGCAACGTATTGCCATTGCCCGTGCCTTATTAAATGATCCAGAATTGATTATTGCCGATGAGCCTACCGGAAACCTTGACCCACAAACTAGTGTAGAGGTCATGAAGGTATTGCAAGAAATCAATAAAGCTGGCAGAACCATATTGATGGCAACACATGATTACGCATTGATATTGAAATTCCCATCTAAAACTATTAAGTGCGATGCCAATAAGGTATTTGAGGTGGTGCAAAGGGCGGTTTAGCAATACAGTTTATGCCAAAGATTGAAATTAGAACAGAGATAAATGCAAAAAAAGAAATTGTCTTTGACTTATCGCGGAGTATAGACCTTCATAAAATTTCTACAAAACATACAAACGAAGAAGCTATAGCAGGAGTTACCAGCGGACTAATTGGTTTAAATGAATCGGTAAGTTGGCGCGCTAAGCATTTTGGAATTTACCAAATTCTTACTTCTAAAATAACCGAATTTGATTACCCTGTTTTCTTTTCTGATGAAATGGTAAATGGCGCTTTCAAAAAATTTAGGCATGAACACCATTTTAAAAACACTATTAATGGAACATTAATGATTGACTATTTTGATTACCAATCACCGTTGGGGTTTTTAGGGAAATTGGCAAATTCATTATTCCTAAAAAAGTACATGACAAACTTGCTAGAGAAACGAAATTCCACAATTAAAGAATTTGCTGAATCTGATAAGTGGAAACAAATAATTCAAGAATAAATAGTATACTCATATACCTAGAGTTACTCTTAAATTAGCATAAATACTCATTACATGATCATAGACGTACATACACACATCAACAACTATCACGAAGATAGAGTAGTGTCATTAAACGAAAGTTTAGATAAGCTTTCTGATAATATGGCAGCAAATAATATTGATTATTCTCTGGTGCTTACCTCGTACAAAGTCAATGAACACAGACCTAGCACCAAACAAGTGGTAGAGGCTGTAAAAGGATACGACAATTTAGGTGTAGTATCGGGCATTAGCTATTTACATTACAACCATAGAGATGTAATAGAGATTAGCGATTACCTTGACAAAGGATTCATTAAAGGCTTAAAATTCTATCCTGGTTACGAGCCATTTTATCCGAATGATATTCGATTTAAACTAATGTATGAAATGGCAATTGAGTATGATGTGCCTGTAATGTTTCATTCTGGCGACACCTATGCCCCTACCGGAAAAATAAAATACTCCCACCCTATTCATATCGATGATTTGGCGGTTGATTATCCAGAGTTAAAAATCGTTATTTGCCATGTGGGTAACCCGTGGATCAAAGATTGTATGGAGGTCGTTTACAAAAACAAAAACGTTTACGCAGATATATCAGGATTGGTTTTAGGTGATTTCTCCGATAAGTTTGAACGCTACATGAAAAAGGAAATAGAAGAAATGATTACCTATGCTGGTGACCCACGATATCTTCTTTATGGAACGGACTGGCCTATTTCTAACATGAAATCGTACTTGAAATTCATGGGCCAATTAGACTTAACTGACGAAAAGAAAGAATTGATTCTCTGGAAAAATGCCGCTGAACTTTTTAAGATTGATGTGAGTAAGTTAAAATAGCTGTTGGCTTTACATTGCTTTTGGTTTTTGGCTTTTGACTTTTGGCTAAATAAAAAGTAAATTTCAACTAAGATATTTTATTATAATATTATCACAGCGGTTAGCGCATAACGTACCTCCAAAAAACCCTTCCATGAAAAACCCTGAAAAAGACCGTTTGGCCCAACAACATACCAAAGAAAAAGACTGGTTAAAATGGGGTCCCTATTTAAGTGAACGCCAATGGGGTACGGTACGTGAAGATTATAGTGCAGTTGGCGATGCTTGGAACTATTTTCCGCATGACCATGCCAGAAGTCGTACTTTTCGTTGGGGCGAAGATGGTATAGCAGGTATTAGTGATCGCTATTGCAACATGTGTTTTAGTATCGGTTTATGGAACGGAAAAGATCCTATATTAAAAGAGCGCCTTTTTGGCTTAACAGGTCCGCAGGGTAATCATGGTGAAGATGTAAAAGAGTTGTATTACTATTTAGAGAATACGCCCTCGCACTCGTACATGAAGTATTTGTACAAGTATTCTCAGAAAGAATATCCGTACAATCAACTGATTAATGAAAATCAAAAACGGAATCGAAAAGAGCTAGAATTCGAGATATTGGATACCGGTATTTTTGATGATAACACCTACTTCGATGTTAGCACAGAATATGCAAAAGCTGACGAAACCGATATTCTTATTCAGATTACCATTACTAACAGAAATTCAAAACCGGCTCCCATAACTTTATTGCCGCAATTAGTAATTCGTAATCATTGGACATTTAAAAAAATGTCTAGAAAACCGGTAATGGGCACCGTTAAAAAGGGCAAAGACACTTCTGTATTCATTGATCACCCGTATGTTGGCAAGTATAATTTCTATTTTCAGCCAACAGAAAAGTTATTATTCACCGAAAACGAAACCAACAGAGAGAAGGTTTATAAAGATAGGAATGAACATCCATTTAAGAAAGATTTGTTCCACACTGCCGTATGCAATAATGATTTCGAATTAGCAACAAAAAATAATTCAGGTACCAAATTTGCCCCGCTCTATCAAGTCATTTTAGATGGTGGCGAATCAAAAACCTTTCAGCTTCGCCTAACCGAAGAAACCATTGATACACCTTTTGCAGACTTCGATTCCATATTCAAAAAGAGACGAAAAGAATGTGATATCTTTTATGACAATATCGCCCCAAAAGCGACAGAAGACCGGAAGGCAATTTTAAAACAAGCATTTGCAGGTTTACTTTGGACGAAGCAATACTATAACTACGAAGTTGAAAAATGGCTAGAAGGTGACTATAAAACCACTCCGCCGCCAAAAGAAAGATTAGATGGCCGTAATAGCCATTGGAAAACCTTACGCAATCACGATATACTTTCGATGCCAGATGCATGGGAATATCCTTGGTATGCTGCATGGGATTCTGCTTTTCATTGTGCATCGTTCGCTTCTATCGACCCAGAGTTTGCGAAAGACCAGTTACTATTGTTTACCAAAGAATGGTACATGTCGCCTAATGGGCAAATACCAGCTTATGAATGGAATTTTAGTGATGTGAATCCGCCAGTACAGGCATGGGCGACACTAAAAATTTATGGTACCGATAAATCTATTACCGGCGTACCAGATATTAAGTTCTTAAAAAGAATGTTCAACAAACTATCGCTCAACTTTAACTGGTGGGTAAATCGTTTAGACAGAAATGACAATAATGTTTTTCAAGGCGGATTTTTAGGACTAGATAATATTGGAGTTTTTGATCGCAGCCATGGCGTGCCGGGTGGTGGTATATTAGATCAAGTAGATGGTACCGCTTGGATGGCCATGTACAGCTTGAATATGCTTGAAATCAGCTTACGTATTGCCGAACATGACGATTCTTATGAAGATATGGCGACCAAGTATTTCGGTCATTTTGTATTCATTGCAGAAGCTTTGAACAAAATGGATACCGATAAAGCCAATACTTGGGACGACGCCGAAGGTTTCTTCTATGATCGTTTAATTTTACCTAACGGGCAATCGACCACAATAAAAGTGAGATCTATAGCCGGCATGTTATCATTGGCGGCCGTACTTACTATTAAGAAAAGTGTACTAGACAAATTCCCGAAATTCAAGGCAAGTGTTCTTTGGTTTAAAAAATACCGTGCAGAGACACTTAAATATGAGGTTATTCAGCAGTATGAAGAAAATGGTGATCTTTTATTGTCTTTGGTTCCAAAAGACAGAATGCAAAAATTGGTTGCCGCACTTTTAGATGAAAAAGAATTTTTGAGCGACTATGGTATCAGATCTTTATCCAAGGTGCACGAGAAAGCATATCAAATTCATATCGCTGGAGTAGATTATTCTATCGATTACGAACCTGCAGAATCTACCGTATCGCTCTTTGGAGGTAATTCTAACTGGCGCGGACCTATTTGGATGCCCATGAACTACCTATTTATTCAAGCATTACGTGAATACCAATGGTATGATGGCAATGATTTTCTTTTTGAATACCCAACGGGAAGCACAAAACTGCTAAATCTAAAACAAGTTAGCGATGAATTAAGCAAGCGTCTTATAAAAATGTTCGAGAAAGATGCCAATGGCAACCGTGCAATCAACAAGAACTACGAGAAATACTACCAAGATCCTAATTTTAAGGATTTGATTTTATTCTACGAGTATTTTCATGGAGAAAACGGTCGTGGTTTAGGTGCAGCCCATCAAACAGGTTGGACGGCCTTAGTCGCCAACCTAATTGAACAGCTAGACGAAAAATAGTTCTAATTCACTATCATAAAAGTTAAGATACCGGCAATGTAGCCAATAAACGCCAGCAGCGATATATTCTTTAGGTACCACATAAAATCAATTTTAAGGATGCCCATTATGGCGACACCAGCTGCTGATCCAATGATAAGAATACTACCGCCCGTACCAGCACAAAAAGCTAGTAGTTCCCAGAAATCTGAATCTGGCGGATATGTTTCTAGACTATACATACCCATAGTACCTGCAACCAATGGCACGTTATCTACAATAGAAGACAAAATCCCTATGATGGAGTTAACCGCATAGATACTATCAAAATTAGCATCTAACAATCGAGAAATATCGGCTAAATGCCCGGCGGACTGTAGTGCCCCAACCGCCACTAATATTCCTAAAAAAAATAGAATACTTGGTGTGTCTATTCTTCTTAATACATTAGAAATTGCTAAGGTTTTCTTTTCTTCGATAGTCTTGTTTCTGTGTAAAATTTCGGTGGTTATCCAAACTAAGCTCAACCCTAACAGAACACCCATAAATGGTGGCAAATGGGTTATAGTTTTAAATATTGGTACGAATAATAGCGCACCAATACCTATAGAAAACACAAGGTTTTTATCAAAATTACTGACCTCAAATCCGTGAGAATACACATCATCAATTTCTGTAGATTTAGCGATATCGCCTTTAAATCGAAATGACATAATTGTCAAAGGCACTAACAAACACACCAAACTTGGCAAGAATATTTCTTTAATAATATGCATGGCGGTTACCTGACCACCGATCCAAAGCATAATGGTGGTTACGTCGCCAATAGGTGACCAAGCACCACCTGCGTTGGCGGCAATAATTAAAAGTCCCGCGAACATCCACAAATCTCTTTTTTCATGTATGAGCTTACGAAGTAAGGCAGACATTACAATTGCCGTTGTAAGGTTATCTAATGCAGCAGATAGAAAGAAGGTCAATAGACACAAAATCCACAATAACTTTACACGATTGGTGGTCTTGATCCTATCTGTAATTACAGAAAACCCTTCATGGGCATCGATAATTTCGACAATGGTCATAGCCCCTAATAAGAAAAATAAAATTTCTGCAATTTCGCCTAAATTCTCTCGTAGACTTTCGGTTACAAAATGTATAGATTCATTACCTGGCATATCGGCAATAAACACATCTCGACCCAGAATATAAACAACCCAACACAAGGTACCCGTTAGTAAAGCCGTGGCGGCCTTATCAATTTTGACGGTGTGTTCTAATGCAATAAAAAAATATCCAACAACAAAAACAGCGAGTAGCGTTAAATACATGGCAATTAATTAAAAGTTAGCATCAGAAAAACCTAAACCGTATTCTTCGGTAGGGTATAAAATTCCTTTTTCCAATCTAAATATAGAATGATAAGGATCATCAATAATATCTAAATGTCCGTCTAAATCCGCATACACGATATTCGGTCTAGATAGGGCAAAATGTAAACCTGCAGCAATACCCAATCCGCATTCATCTATACAACCTACCATAGCATCTAATTTAGCCGCTTTTGCTACAGAATTAATATGCATACCTACCCAAATACCACCAACTTTCTGCAACTTAATATTCACCATATCTACACGCTCGTTCTGTGCTAAGCGAAAAGCATCGGTCAATGTTTTTAAGCTCTCATCTGCCATTACGGGTATGCTTACCAAATCGGTTACTTCGCCCAATCGTTCTTCTGCTTCTACTTTCGTAGGTTGCTCAAATATTTCGATACCTATAGCAGCTGTAGCTTTTACAAAATCTACAGATTCTTTAACAGAGTAGCCTTGGTTACCATCGAAACGTAATTCTATATTAGGATACTTTTCATGAATCATTCTCATTTTGGCGATATCCTCTTCAAGATTAGAACCGCCTTTTATTTTCAAGATGGTAAAACCTTGTTTTACATATTCACTGGCATACGACAAGGTATCATCAATACCCATAATACCAATAGTAATACTCGTAGCAATGTGGTCACGAAAACCGCCTAAAAACTTGTACAAAGGCACCTCAGCTTTTTTAGCCATAATATCGAATAAAGCTAAATCAACCATCGCCAATGCCGACGACCGTCTACCCAACAATTCTTTTAACTCCAACAACAACAAGGCGTATGTAAACGGATCTTTACCCAACAAATAGGGAATAATTATATTTTTTATTGCTTGAGTAACATCACCTGGCGATTCATTGGTAACCACAGGATCAGGTGCTGCACAACCATAACCCACAATTCTGGTATCGGTTTCAACCTTTAAAATAAAATTACTGGTACGGTCAATCGTTTCGTAAGCAATAGTATAGGGGTCTGATAGTTTAAGATCTAAACGCTCAAAAGAAATATTGGTTATTCTCATTTAATTTTCTCCATTAGAAGTGAGATCAAATCATCTGCCCCGTATTCTAACACATCAAAAGCGGGTAGTTTAGTTTCTAAGGTAATAGCCTTACAAACATCAAGTATTTCACTTTTATCCATGTCTTCATGATTTATGGTAATCGCAATCACTTCTTTACCGGAAATAACCTGAATCGCATTAATTTGCTCTGCTAAAGAGTGCATTTTATACCCAGGGAATCCGTCGTACTCTACTCTTTTTGGTGCATGTTGTAAAATTACATAGTCTGGTCTACCGGCTGCAAGAATTTCAAATCCACCAGGGTAAGCAGGGTTCATTAAACTCCCTTGACCTTCAATAACAATAACATCTGGGTCTTCATTAGTATAGGCACTTACCACGGCATGTTCGATTTCACCTGAAACGAAATCGTTAATGCAGCTATCCATTACCATGCTGTATTTAGCACCTTGCATCCACCCTGTTTGTCCGGTTCCAATCATTTCTGCTTTTTTACCCGCATTACGAAATGCATGTACCAAAATCCAAGCAGTAGTCCGTTTACCTAAGGCAGAATCCGTTCCTAAAACCGCTAATTTTAAGCAGTCAACTTTTTCAATATCACCTGTAAAAAAGTGCAATTGATCACGATCGGGCGTCTTTCTAATATCTCTGATCTTAACATTCTTCTCTTTGGCCAAAGCCACAAGTTCAGGATCATTGGTCAAGAAATCATGCAAACCACTATCAACGTTCCAACCCTGTTGTAAAGCTGCTTTAATGGTCGCTTTCGCTACTTTTGGCAATCTACCACCATCTGGCGCAAGACCGATTACCAAGTAGGTTGGCAAATTTTGACTCGCAGTCAAGGCAACAATGGCAGACGCTAAATCTTTATAAACAGGAATACCGTTCGGCTTACCATCTAACACATCACCGGCATCTCTGCCCGCATATTTTTCATCTAAAACACCTACTACTTCGTAACGCTCTGTAAAGCGAACCAGCCCATGGGCTGTTTTACCATTCGGAGTATTAAATGCTCCCTCACAATATACTAGTGCCTTACCGTCAATAACTTTTTTCATCTATTTATTTAATTTTTTGCAGTGAGCACGGCCACGAAGCGGTCAGGCTCAAAATTCATTTTTTCGTCTAATTGTAGAAGTCCGATTAAACCCGCTGTCGATGCCGGTAAAATTCGAAATCCTTCCTTTTTATATAAAAGAGAAGTCATCTCTTTCAATTTTTTATCACTGATATTAAAAGCTTCACCTTCCGATTCTTGCAAAGCATATAATGCCTCTTCCCCATCGAAACTATGCCAATTAATTAGAGGTTCATTGTACTTCGTTTCCTTAATTGCTGCCGGATTCAAATCCTTACAATGATCTAATCCTAATAAAAAAGACTCCACGATCGGGTTCTTGTGAGATGATGATGCGGCAATCATTTTAGGTATACGAGAAGTTTTTCCTCTTTTATACAGATTTACGAATCCGCGATAAATACCGGCAAACAATGTTCCGTTAGAAACAGGTACCGCACAGTACTTTGGCGCATCGCCTAAATCTTCGAAAATTTCTTGAGCTATTTGAGCATAGGCCGATATTTGTAACGGAGTGTTGGCTCCACCAGGATTGGCATCGTACCAACCATGTTCTGCTGCCAATCTCGAACTCTCGGTCACCACATCTTCATAACTACCAGGAATACGAATAATCTCTGCACCCAAGCTTTCCATTTCAACCACACGATCGGTATGGTAACTTTCTGGAATATATATTTTACAATCAATACCCGCCAGATCAGATGCCAGAGCCATTGCCACACCGTAATTACCACATGTAGCTAAACTGACAACAGAAAATTCGCGACGCAGGGCATCGTAAAGTTGTGCAAAGGCAATTCGATCTTTTTGTGTGCCGGTTGGGTTGTCCCCTTCATATTTAAGATATAGTTGACGCAAATTAAACTCACGTTCTAAAGTTTTGGCGCGGTGTAAACCCGTATCTCCTACTTCTAAACTTATAATATCTTCGAAACACTCTAAGCGATCTACTAAAGATTTACTTGTATCTTTAACCATATCGCTAAGTTTACGTGCCTCTGCAGACACTTTATTCTCAGCAGTTTTTACGCCGTCTTTAAGATTCATAAGCTAGGTTATATTCCATTTTTTAAGGTACAGTAATTAAATTAATAATCCTTTTATAGTTTCGTAAACATTATACTAAAAAAAGGCACGCATAGGTAGTATATAATATGAAAATATTTAAAAAATTAACATAGAATTTTACGCTATATATGACGACAAGGCGTATTTGTTAGGTTATTTAAATAGTTACAAATAGCAAAAATTAACATTTTACTAATCTGTGCATAACCTAATTTTGACTACATTTTTAAACACCCAAAAATCAATGAGATCAACCCATGTCTTTTTTCTTTTTTCTATCCTATTTTGCGTAAACCTATTTGCACAAAATGAACTGCCTATTCGCATAGATAATGCAAAGATCAAACCTTTGCAAAAATTGTTAGACAGTTCGTTGCAAACCAGTTTACGAGATGAACTGGCATCGCACCCAGCATGGAACGACCTTATTATACAAAAGAAAATGGCGGTAGGTCTTGTTGACCTCAGCAACCCAGAGCAATTTCGTTTCGCCCGTGTAAATGGCAATCATATGATGTATGCCGCCAGTTTACCTAAAATAGCTATTCTTTTAGCAGCTATGGACGCTATTGAGAAAGGTGAATTAAAAGAAACCGCAGAAGTTAAAAAAGATATGCGCCTAATGATCAGTAAATCTGACAATGCCGCATCTACCAGAATGATCGACCGTGTAGGCTATGAAAAGCTTGAATCGGTAATGACAGATCCCAAATATGCCTTTTATGACGAGCAAAAAGGAGGCGGACTCTGGGTTGGTAAACGTTACGGCGGTGGTGGTAACACCAATCGTGAGCCACTAAAAAATCTAAGTCACGCTGCAACGGTTACACAAGTTTGTAGGTATTATTATTTATTGGCGAACGGTAAGCTAGTGAACCAAAAACGTTCTAAACAAATGTTGGATATTATGGAAGACCCAGAGTTGCACCATAAATTCGTAAATACGTTAGATAAGATTGCACCAAACGCCAGATTGTTCAGAAAATCAGGTTCTTGGCGCACCTACCACTCCGATTCTATATTGGTTTGGGGCGAGGACAGTAACAGAAGATATATTTTGGTTGCCTTGATCGATGATGCCAATGGTGAACAAATTATTAGAGATTTAGTGAAACCAATTGAAAAGGTGCTAAAAAAGCCTGTACTTTAGGTCTTGGAATACAGATTTCCATTTCTTGATGGTAGAAAGACTCATTAAAAAAATATTCGATGTACGTGAAGGCGAGTTCAAAGTTTCTCTTTGGATGCTCGCCTACATTTTTTTGGTCATTGCCGTTCTGCTTATTATTAAGCCCACGGTCAATGCCCTATTTCTTTCAGAATTAGGTATCGAACAATTACCATTTGCCTTTTTATTGGTAGCAATTACCGCAATTGCCACTTCTTATTTCTATTCAAAAGCGGTTGCAAAATTTCAGCTCAAAAAAGTAATCGAGGTTACTATTATAAGTTCTATAATTATTTTAATAGGCTTGGGCATACTGCTTTCCTTGGATGTCGTGAGTGGCGTGCTGTTGTACTTCTTTTATATCTGGGTGGCTATTTATGCCGTATTATCTGCATCGCAATTTTGGGTGTTGGCAAACTTGGTCTTTAATATTAGAGAAGCAAAACGATTGTTCGGCTTTATTGGATCAGGTGCCATTATCGGAGGTATTTTCGGCGGATACCTCACCTCTATTTTAGCACCACTAATTGGTAATGAAAATTTAATGTTCGTTGCCGCAATGCTCTTATTCTTCTGTATACCATTACTTAGAAAAATTTGGAATATACGAGTACTAAAAAATGGTAGCGTAAAAAAACATAAGTCGGCGACCAATATTTCAGAACCGCCCATAAAACTCATTTTAAAATCTAAGCACCTAACCTATATCGCGAGTATTGTTGCGGTGAGTGTGGTCGTTGCCAAATTAGTAGATTATCTATTTAGTGATTTTGCATCATCGGCCATAACCGATGCCGATGACCTTACTGCCTTTTTTGCTTTTTGGTTTTCGACATTTAACTTGTTATCACTGGTTATACAACTATTCTTTACCCATAGAATTGTGGGTATTTGGGGCGTTGGTTTTTCACTTCTTCTATTACCCATTGGTATTTTTGGCGGAAGCATTTTGTTTTTATTACTACCCGAACTTTCAGCAGTAGTGGTTATTAAGGCAATGGATGGAATACTAAAACAATCTATACATAAAAGTGCGTCGGAATTATTGACCCTACCGCTACCTTTCGATCTTAAAAACAGGACAAAATCGTTCATCGACGTTGTTGTAGATAGTTTAGCCACAGGTGTTGCCGGATGCCTTTTAATATTCGTAGTACGTGGTCTAGACCTACCGTCATTCTACATTGGTATTTTAATTATCGCCTTGGTATGTCTTTGGTTATACTTTATTTACAAAGTTAGAATTGAGTACTACAAAACCTTTAGAACCAATTTAGAGGTATTGACAGATAGTGGCAAGAAGACCAAAAAAATTACGCATTCTAAAGTATCTGTCGTTACGGGTATGCGTACCGTATTTAAAAGCGGTACCGAAGAGCAAATACTATTCATGCTTGATAAATTGATGGAAATTAATGACAAACGCTTTGCAGATGATGTGGAACTATTGTTAGAACACCCGAGCAATAAAGTAAAATTATCGGCCATACAGAACTTATACTTTTTAAACTCTAAAAGTATGACTGCCGAGGTCTCTGAACTATTAAAGATCGAAGATCGAGAATTGACCATTGCAACATTGGCTTATGTATTAAGTTTCGCGCATAAAGACAAATCGTATGTATTCGATGCTTATTTAGAACATTCAAATAAGCGAATTGCCATGGCAGCATTGTACTGCTTGGCGAGAGCCGCAAAAAATAATTATTCTTTAAAACAACGTTACGCGTTACTAGACCGCATTTCTGCGGCGCTAAAGAATATTGAAACCAACGAGAAAGACCTATCCTACGTAGAAGCGGTTATCGAAATATTAGGTGTGGCGAATATGCCCATTTTCTATAACAAACTTGTTGCCTTTTTAAACCATGATAATGAAGAAGTGGTCGTGACAACGATAAAGGCAATCGGCACCGCAACAGACCCTGCCATGGCGCAACATATCATTCCGTTTTTGGGGCAAAAAAATTACAGACCTACTGTTCTAGAAGGGTTTAAACTATACGGGCAACAGATTTTACCCGTGCTTCGCAAAAATGTACAGGAACGATTGCAACCTTTATCTGTACTGCGATTTATACCTGCTGCCATGCAATCTTTTCATTCTAAAGATGCTGTGCATCATTTATTGGCCATATTGACAGACAATGACCTTACGGTTCGCTTAGAAGTTGTTCGGGCACTGAGCGCCATACGGGCAACGCATCCGCAGTTAAAATTCAATCGCTATAAAGTGGTGTCGGTGATTTTTGATGAATGTAAATTGCATCATCAGACCTTGTCATCAATGCATACCCAAATTATTATATCGTACCGAAATAGAAACAAATCGAAGAAAGAAATCGGCGATGCAGAACGAGATGCAAGAACCAGTTTGTTAGAATTATTGGAACGCCGTTTAGATTCGGGACTAGAACGTATTTTTAAACTGTTAGGGTTACGCTACCAGCAAAAAGATGTAGCTATTGCGTACGAAGGTTTATTGAGCGAGAAACAAGAAGCGCAGCATAATGCCATCGAATTTTTAGACAATCTATTGACGGGAGAATTAAAGCGTAAACTGTTACCAATTATTGAAGAGTCTGCATTAGATATTTCATCTGAAGAAGAACTTCAAAAAATCAAACACAAAATACCGACAGAACTAGAATGCTTTAAACTGCTATTACAAAGTAACGACCTTAAAATTAAACTTGCGGTCTTATACCTAATAACGCAACAAAAAGAACCCCGATATTTAAGTATTGTCGAAAGCCTTCTTAATGATGAAGATCCTAAAATTAGGAGTTTTGCTTTAGAAGCACAACAAGCTATATCTGCTGAAGTATAAAGCAAAAAAAAACTCAAACGAGGTAGATAAAATACCTTATTTGAGTTTAGAATATAATAAAGAATATTGGTTAACTATTCTGCTCCAATTCCATAATAAGATTTGCGACTAAAGCTGTCCAACCCGTTTGGTGTGATGCTCCAAGACCTTTACCGCTATCCCCGTCAAAGAATTCATAAAAGAAATGCTCCTTTTTAAAATGCTCATTCTTTGTAAATACTTTTTGGTCGTCATCTGAATGGTACACAAATTTACCATCGGCATCAGGTTCGAACAATTTAATCAATCGTTTAGAAATCTCATTTGCGATCTCGTTCAAGTTCATTTTTTTACCTGATCCTGTCGGAAACTCGTAAACATATTCCTTACCATAATACGAATAATATTTACGTAGCGACTGTACGATCATATAATTCAAAGGCAACCAAATTGGTCCGCGCCAGTTAGAATTTCCCCCGAACATATTAGAACGGCTCTCGCCAGATTCGTACTGAATTTGGTGATGCCCGTTATGCAGAAATACGTAGGGGTGCTCTTCATGATATTTTGAAAGTGATCGAATACCATAATCGGACAAGAATTCTTTTTCATCTAATAGACGAAACAACAATTTCTCTAATCGAAACCCACGCATAATGGAAAATAGGTAATTACCTTCTGAATTAAATTCTTCAATATTTGAAATTAAAGACGCCAAATCTGGTCGTGTACGTACAATTTCTGCTGCTCGAGTTTTAAAATTCTTAAGTTCATCGAATAAGTCTTTATGAATAATCTCCACTGCGAACATGGGTATAATACCAACCAACGACCTCACTTTTAATCGGTCGGTTTTGCCGTTCGACATTTCGACTACATCGTAGTAGAAATTATCTTCATCGTCCCACAGCGAAATATCTTTTTGGCCAATATGGTGCATTGCCCAGGCAATATTCAAGAAATGTCTAAAAAACTTGGCAACACTATCCTCATAATTAGGGTTAATGGTTGCCATTTCTAATGACATACGTAACATATTCAAGGTAAACATTGCCATCCAACTGGTAGCATCTGCTTGTTGCATACGGGTAATACCTTCGGGCATATGGTTACGATCAAAAACTCCGATATTATCTAACCCTAAAAATCCGCCTTCAAAAAGGTTCGTTCCGCTTTTATCCTTTTGGTTTACCCACCAGGTAAAGTTCACCAGTAATTTCTGATAGGCTTTTTCAAGAAAATTAAAATCTCCCTTGCCGTTGCGTTTTTTGTCTTTTTCATAAACTGTCCACACTGCCCAAGAATGCACAGGTGGGTTTACATCACTAAAATTCCATTCGTAGGCCGGTATTTGTCCGTTAGGGTGCATATAACTTTCCTTAAGCACCAGCAGTAATTGCTCTTTGGCGAAATAAGGATCAATTTCTACAAATGATGCCATATGAAAAGCAAGGTCCCATGCAGCATACCAAGGGTATTCCCATTTATCGGGCATTGAGATAACATGACGATTGGTCAAATGCTCCCAATTAGTGTTTCTAGAATCTTTTCTGTAGGGCTTTGCTTCACCCGGGCCGCCAAACAGCCATTTATAGACATCGTAGTAATAGAACTGCTTCGTCCACAGTAAACCAGAAAAGGCTTTTTTAGCGATTTCTTGCTGTTGAACCGGAAGTTCTTTTTTCAATATATTACCATAAAACTCCTCACACTCTTGAATTCTTTTTTCAAAAATAGCATCGAAATTACCCCAAGGGTCGGCAAGTTTTCTTTTACTAAGTCGGACTTTTATTGTTTTTTCTTCTCCAGATTTTAGGCGGAGTTTGTGCCACACGGCAAATTTTGATCCTTTTTTATCAGGATTCACGGAAGGCTGCCCATCGATTACGTGATCATTGATACCATCTTTTACATAATCGACCTCATTAGGCACACCGTAAATACGTTGGTTGTTCGTTTCGTTTTCACAAAAAAGTTGATCACCATTTTCATGATAAAAATAGTAACGCCCATTTCGTGTGCTACGAGATTGCACCGAATTATCTGAAATAGATTTCATCTCAGGACGTTCGAACCTCTTATTATGTTTCCAGAAATTACGAAACCATAAATGCGGAAGTACGTGAATATTCGCAGCTCTCGGTCCTCTATTTATAACTGTCACTTTCATTAAAATATCACCAACATCTTCTTTGGCATATTCAATAAAGCAGTCGAAATACGTATTGTTTGCAAACGCCTTGGTATCTAAAATTTCATATTCAGACTCCTCACGATTTCTACTTTTATTCTTTTTTACCAGCTCGGCATACGGAAACTTCTTCTGCGGATACTTATATAAATATTTGGCGTACGAATGCGTAGGCGTTGATACCTGATGAAAATAAAGTTCTTTTACATCTTCACCATGGTTACCTTCATCATTTGTTAACCCAAACAGGCGTTCTTTTAAAATAGAATCTTTTCCGTTCCAGAAAGCAGGTGCTAGACATAGAATTTCTCTAGAATCGCAGAACCCGCCAATACCTTCTTCTCCCCATCTATAGGCATTACTACGTGCTTTGTCATGACCAACAAAACTCCATGCATGACCTTCGGGACTATAATCTTCTCTTACCGTACCCCATTGGCGCTCTGCCAAATAAGGACCCCATCTTTTCCAGTTTTTATAATTATCCTCAACGGCTAATCTTTTTTCCTCAGCATTTTTATGGACCATAAAGTCTTTTTCAATTATAACTATCTTCTTTTTCAACTTCTATTACAAATAACTACTAAACAAGCATTTTAAAAGCTGTGTAAATTTAATATCCAAATTTGGACATAACGTTAAAAATACCATTTGTAATAGTATAAGATTGATTAACGCACCTAGCAAGTGATTAGTATTACCTAATTGGCACTAATAAGATGAAAATGTTGTTAACTTGTTAAATTTAATACTGTTATACTATGAACCTCATAAACTAAAGTATTCACCTTTTGCTAAGATTTATAACAGATTGTTAGAAATATTTGCTTTTAAACATTTATATATCGCCCTTACCGCCCCTATTCGTTCTCTTATTAGTTAGAAAAAATAATAATACCCAGGAGTTTAACCACGCACATCTGTTTCAAGAATGGCGTATTCAAAACTATCTGACCATCCGGATTGCAGGGGGAGAATTTTCCGCTTACGACCTTCTTTTATCATCCCTACTTTTTCCATCACTTTTGCAGAACCTATGTTGTCTACAGCACAACCTGCTTCTATTCGATGTAGTTTAAGCACATCGAATCCGTAGTTCAAAACAGCTTTTAAAGCTTCTGTTGCATAGCCTTTGTTCCAATAATCAATATCTAGCTTATACCAAACCTCTGCTCTGTTGTATTTTTTGGGACCAAGTCTTAATCCGAATAAACCTATAAATACATTATTTGTTTTATGCTGAATGGCAAAGGTATAATTTCTGATTTCAGGTGCATTATTGGCTTCGATCCAAGGGGTTATCACCTCATGAGTTTCTTGTAAATTTTCAGGTATGCCAAGAGTATTAAATTCATCTGTTTCTGGTAAGCAATGCAAGCGATGAATAACTTCTACATCTGTCCCCAAAATCGGCCTTAATGTTAATCGGTCTGTTTGTATTTCGAGTTTGTTCATGGCTGATGTGATAGGTATTAATACTATTAATATACCTTCAAAAATAGGAGTTAAAAATTTTAGTTGACAGGCAAATAAATAATAAAAGTAGAACCTTCGTCTTTCTTGCCAATGGCATGAATATAACCATTATGTTTTTCAACTATCTTTTTACAAATAGAGAGTCCGATGCCTGTACCAGAATATTCGTTTTTTGAATGTAACCTTTGAAACACCTCAAAAATATTACTAGCAAACTCAGGCTCAAACCCAATACCATTATCAATAAATGATATTTTGTAATAGTACTCTGAATTCTTGCTAAAGTTTTCTTCAATTTCTGAATTACGCACTTTTTTAGAGCTAATGATTATTTTGGGAGCTACATCACTTTTGCCATATTTTATAGAATTACTGATCAGGTTCGTACATAATTGCTCTATTTTAAAAGGGATGCCCTGAATAATAGGCAAATTCTCGTATGTAATAGACGTATTCGTTTCTTTAATAAGCTGCGATAGTTCATCTTCGATTTTTAGAATAGTTTCACCCAAAGAAATACTCTCAAATTTTGAATTAATCTTATCTATTCTTGAATACGAAAGTAAATTCTGTATCAATTCTCGCATTCTAAAAGTACCGGATTTAATCTTACCGAAATAATTTTGAATACCTGCGGGCATGCTTTTTTCACCCTCGTCTTCTATTCGAGAAATAAACATTTGAATTTTACGCAAAGGCTCTTGTAAATCGTGACTCGCTACTCTATTAAAAGATTCTAGCTCTTCATTACTATGTTTCAATTTTTCATAACTATCTATAAGTGCCCTATCTTTTTCTACACGGCCGGTAATATCTTGCACAATACCCACCGATACCGGTCTGTTATCTATTTCAACATATTTGCCTTTTAAATCTAAATGTTTAATGCTTTTTTCTTTTGTAAAGACACGGTATGAAAAAACGGTAGATGCCCCTTTCTCTATGTCATTAGCACTTAAAGATTCGAAAATGGCAACATCTTCTGGATGCACAAATTCTTTATAAGAGTTAAAAGTCACCTCAAAACTATCGGGTTCATACCCAAGGATTCTGTAAAAGTTATCAGAAACCGTTGCGGTACCATCATCTAAATACCAAATAAAACTACCAACACCCGCTACATTTTCTGCTTCTTTAAAAATGGTGTTTTGTAGGCTTAGATCTTCGTTCAGTTTTTGAAGCTCTTCTTCTACTTTTTTAATTTTTGTAGTATCCCAAGCGGTATTTGTAATTCCATTAGCTGATTTTACAATGGTATTAAAAATGTATTTTTTTTCACCCTCGAACGTATACACACTTTCATGCTCTTGGATTTCGCCACTTACATAACATTCTTTCATTAAAGCAAAAAGTCCATTCTCCAAAACCATTGGGTACATCTCTAACAAAGAACTGCCAATAATATCATCTTGTTCTGACCCTGTTACTTTCTCTATGGCATTAGAGGTATACCTAAATTGAAAATCGGTTATATTCTTTTGTGTATCTAGAATAGGTTCAAAATGGCTAATAACATTGTTCGAACTTTTGTATACACCTTTTAAAAACTCTTCTGTTTCTTGTAATTTTTTATTCTGAATAAAAACCTGGCTATTTACTTCTTGAATTTCACCTTTCTGCTTGTATATACTTATAAAGCCGATTAAAAAAATGCCCAATGCCGTTAGCGCAACTAATAAAGATGACATGGGCGTTAAGAACGATTGCGAGGTATATTCTTCTTTACGCGAAACCATTAAATAGTTCTCTTCAGCGAGCATTCTATCTTTTATGACCTGAGACTCCGCCACAATTTTCGAAATCCGCTGATGACGCTTATAGCGCAAACCAGTATAATTAATAACAATACTATCTTTTACTTCTAAACTATCAGGCGCTTTAGTGGCATCAGTAAAGGTGGTAGTATCAATTTCAACCTTAATTCTATCATGTAAAAGTTGTAATGCCTTAACACGTTCTTGTTGAGCATCGTTGTCTGTTGTAAGTGTATTCAACCTATCTAATGACTGACCCATTTCTGTTACCACAATGGCGTAAAGATTACTCTCTTCGTCTTGAAAAAGTTTTTTAAGTTGAATGGCTTCTACCTCTAAAAATTTAGATGAAAGCTCTACAATGGTTCGCTGTACTTCTAGTGTGTGAGAAACAAGATCTCCTGTTTTATGAAGTCTATTTACTTGCTTGTAGCCTACACTAACAGTGTACAGTAACAAAGCGATTGCCAAAACCAATAGAACAATATAGGTTTTTGTAGAACCGATAAGGGACTTTAACTTCATCATGGTCTCTCTTGAAAATAAGCTTGTCATTTTTAGTAACAGGTTTAAAGGGGGGTATTACCGATCATTAAAATTTCAATGAATGAATATACCTCATTTTGATATGATCAGATTCAAATTTTCAAATAAATATGAAAATGAATTTGGATAACTATTTCATCTACTGAAATATTACCAACGATCTGCGAGAATAGTGTAGTGAAGAATTCGAAGTTCAATCAAAAGAAAATCCCCATTACGATTGTCATCGTAATGGGGATTTTTTAAATTATAACCTTTGTATTTAATCTTGAAGTGCCAATGCATCTTGTTCTTTTTGAGCACCTTTCTTCTGCTCTTCTACTATGTCTTGAATAAACTCATCTATCTGATCCTTTGTAACATTAGGCATACAAATTACATGCGTAATATCATCGGTCGCTAACTGCCATTTCTTTTTAATGGCATCGGTAACCTTAGGCAGTACAACGGTTATCGCCCCTTCATTCTTCCATGCGTTGATGCCTATTTTCAGAAGCTCTTGCTTACAATACTCGGCAGTTTCTAAACTATGACGGTACCGCTCTTCTAAACCTTTTACGCCCATTTTCTTTATGGCGTACCACAGAAACAGCGGACTATGTCCGTTTCTAGATCCTGTAATGGTAGTGTCTAATGAACCGATATATGAAATACCCCTTGCTATTCGATCTCGTAACGAGCGTTTTGCGATAATAACACCTGAAGGAAACGGAGAACCTATAAATTTATGACCGCTGATAGAAATACTATCTGCTCCATCTTGAAAATCGAACGGAATACGAGGTTCTATAAAAGGACCGTAAGAACCCGCCAAAGCAGCATCGCAATGTATATAGTGATTTTGAATAGCCAATTTCTTTAAAATTCTTTTCACCTTAGAAACATCATCCTTCGCCTCGGTCATCGTAGTACCAAATGTGGTTAGAATAATAGCCGGTTTATCTCTGTTCAATTGCAAGGTATTCTCTAAATCATCATAATCTAGCTCACCATTCTCTTGCGCCCTAATCGTAATACTTGGTAAGTTCAATAAATGAATATTTTTTTTTACACTGTAATGTGTAGATTCTGAAAAATATACCATTGCCTTTGGATGAGATTCTCTTGCCAAATACAAGCCGTACAAGTTACTTTCAGACCCACCATTTGTTACATACCCCCAGAAATCATTGGGATCTGCTCTGTATAATTTTGCAAAGAAATCGACCACTTCACGCTCCATTTCATGTGTTTGAACCTTATACGTATTATCCTCATAAGGATCACCTACGTTATTTATAGGATGCTTTAAAAACTCGTATAATCTGGAATAATCAAAATCTTTTGCAACTGGGTAACCTATAACCCTATCTTTCTCTTGAATTAGCTTGGTTAACAGCTCATCTATCTGTTGTTCATTATTCATATTCGCCTATTTAAGTACACGTATTTTAATACTGTAAAATTACAATTACTGATAATAAATTACTTTATATAAACTAAATACAGAATATTGAACTGATATACTTAATTTAACAGTTTTAAATAACTGTTTAACTCATTATTGATTTAAATAAAAGAAAAATAAACTGGTATGGATACGATTGATGGTAAAATATTGATGCAACTTCAAAAAAATGCAAAGCAAAATACTAAAGAAATTGCGGCTAAAGTAGGGTTGAGCGTTACCCCTACATACGAAAGAATTAGAAAGCTAGAACAGCAAAAAATCATTAAAGCCTATGTTGCCTTACTAGATAGAACGAAAATTGAAAAGAAATTAATCGCCTATTGCCAAGTGACCTTGTCGAAACAACAGAAGAAATTGGCAGACAGTTTTAAAGAGCAGATTTTATTATTACCCGATATTATGGAATGCCATCAAGTATCTGGTAATTTTGATTACTTGTTGAAAATTGCTTTAGATGATATAGCGGAGTTTCATGAATTTATGAATGAAAAACTGTCTATTATTGATGGCATCTCTACCATACACAGCTCGTTTGTATTGAATTCTGTAAAAGATAGCACTGCTTATAATTTGTAACAAAAGGGAAAAATAAAAGCTTAAGAGTTATAATGACTGATTTGTTAACCTCTTTTAGTCTTCAATTACGGAAAAGATCACCTCTTTAAATTCTTTAGAGTCATCAACATCAAAAGGAATTGGTTCAAGATGCGCGTGAAATTCATCATATATTTCACCTGTGTCCTTTTTGATTTTATAACTAGATTCTTGAGTATCAGATACTACTTCAATATCGTAAAAGTCTTCATTCTCACGAATAATTATATCTTCTTCAAATCCATCTAAATTACCAATCGCTTGTTTTACAAAATCGATATGCTTTTTGATATCTTCTGTTAAGTTAAAATAGGGAATCGTTCGTTCAGTGGAATAATTGTAAGGATTTGCAACGGAGTTTTTATATGTAGTTTGCGTAGTAATATTCACCCCAACATCAAAATAGTAGATCGTATTTATAGGAATGTATTTATATTGATTTCTAAACGAAACATATACTTCCTCGCCATTTGACAATACCGTAGCTGATGTAAAATTCTCAAGACTTATGGAACCGCCAATTGAATTTAAGGCTGATGCTACAATAGCATCTTTACCCAATTTAAGTATCTCTGTAACCTCTTTCGACATTTTAGGACTATTTTGATGGGTTTGCTGTGCATGACAAACTGAAGCTGTTTGTATGAATAAAATAACAATAAGGCTTGAGATGATTTTCATTGATTGTAAATACTTAGCAATTGAAGGTAATTAACTATTACACTTTTCCCTAAGTTCCTTTTCATAAGCCTCTGTTACATTAGGGTTATTCATTTTCTTAGCTTTCTTAAGTAAACCTTTAGCCTCTTTACAATCACCGAGATACATTTTAATAATAGAGAGCTTATATATGGTGTTTGAATCGCGACCATCATACTTTAGCGATTTTTCTAGATACTCATTTGCCGATATTAGCGGTTGATTCGCATTTGATGCACCCCTTTCTAAACGTTGATAGTAGTCACCTAAATACGTAGTACCATAATCTGTCAAAATTTTGGTATGCTTCGGATTTATTACCAAACCTTTCTCATACTGCTCTCTAGCCTTTTCTAATGCACCAAGATTAAAATAGATTGCTCCGAAACCATAGTAAGCATCCGCATTCTTTGAATTCAACAAATTAGCTTGATTGAATCTTCGCATTGCAGTAACAAAATCACCTTTATCATATAGATAAGTAAAAGCCAGCTCATTCATTTTTTTACTCGCAGCTATAGTGTCTCCTTTGTAATGTTCTAAAATTTCTTTCCTGAATTTGTTATCTGACTCTATTTGCTCTTCAGTTTTTACAACATTTCCATATTCCGGCTGTAGAGAAATATCAATTGCTGCCTTTTTTTCCCAAGACAAATAATTATTATTTTGAGCAAATGAATTAAGTGATATAATTAGAAAAAATAAAGTACATTTTAATTTCATAAATTTTATTAAGTATAAACACACAACGTATTTGAATATGTTTTGTTGTGATTTGCACTAGCTTTCAAAAGATATAACGGCAGAAATTGAAGCCAAGGATAATGTTGTCTTAGATTAAAGAAAATTTATTGGTTTTTATCGATTCTCTTTTTTAGACAACATTACTAATTATATTCAATTCTTGCATTTTTAAAAGATTCTGTTGAATCAATTTCCATAACTTTATATCTGATACAGTTCTTTTTTGAATCATATTTAATACAGTCATAAATACTTTCACTGAAAACTTCTCCATCTTCAATAACGATAGTTGAGTTTTTTACAATTTCTCCGTTATTCAATTCAGTAACATTTTTGATAACCGAAGACCCTCTATCGTAGACATTGTACTTAATCAAACTTCTATTTGAATCATATAAAAACTCAGTTATTTGGTCAGGAAACGAACTGTATATTAAATTTATAGAATCTGTTAAAGAGATTCCTAAAGCTCTGTATTCAGATTGCTTAATTAATTTTCCGTTTTTATTAAGTACGTTTTCAATTTTAGATTTATTTACAAATCCCCTTGAACCATTGAAATATGTTTTTGAAATCAAAAGGTTCTTTTCTTCATAATTATAAGAATGAATATGTATTAAACCTTCCAAAGAATATTGCCTTTGTTCGGAAATCATACCGTTTTGATTGAAATATAATTCGTTATCAATAATGTATGCGTTTTCATTTTCTTTTGCCGTATTATTTCTTTCGTGCTCAAACTTTAGGCTCTTAACATCTCCTTTAAGTCCAATTTTTTCTATATCCGTCGTAAGATTTTTATTAGTTGAACAGCTAAAGAGTAAAATTGAAGTCACAAAAATCTGAAGGTATCTCATTCATTTTAATGTTGCCTAACACATAAATATGTGCAATTGCTATTTCAGCTAAGAAGATACAATTTCTTTCCAAAGTCATTATATGCAACTAGTTTAAAAACACTCGACGATTAAACAAAAAATAGTTCAATTGAATATCCGAAAAATAATATGTTTTTTGATGAATAAAAATCATAAACAATTACTGTAGCTATTTGTAAAAGTTTATTTAAACAATTGTATAAAAAAACAGCCAGTATTTAAAAAATACTGGCTGTTTCTATTTGAAAAAGAAAAGAAGTTATTCTACTCCTCTCCCAACTCGGTAATTTTCTTTTCGTATAGTTTTTTACTTTCTACTACGGCAACATTCAATTCTTGCATAATACCATCTACACGACCTTCTATACTTTTCATTTGATCATTAATATTATCGAAAGAATTAAGGGCTGCAGCTACTTCTAATGCTTTAACGACCTCAACGGCATCGCCATGTAATAATCTTAACTTATCTATAGCTTGCGATGTGTTGGTTAAAGTACCGTTATACTTGGTACGTGCTTTTTCTATGGCACCTAATAGTGTTTTCTTACTAGTTTCATCACTTAGACTATTGGTCTGTGTTTCCATAGCTGTAAACAAGTTAGAAGCCTTTTCTTTTAAATCTTCGTACTCTTTGTTTAAGTTCTGAACGCGACGATCTACTTTCTCCCAATCGCCATATACCTTAGCGAATTCTTTGTCTTCATTTTTGGTGTCTTCTAAGGCGCTTTTTAATGCATTTAAAGATTCTAGACCTTTGTTAACATTTTTATTGGCGGTCTCTTTTTTATTCTCAAAAGAGTTTACCTGAGATTTAAACTTGTCTTTTAAACGAATAAGGTCTTCAGGACTTTTATCTTTCCAACAAGAAGTTAGGGTAAGTGCAATTAGGGCAACAAATAGTGTTCTTTTAAACATGTAATACTTTCTTTAGTTAATGGTACGCCAAAGATACATATTCTAAGATGCTTTTTATTTGAAAATGAAATGGTCGAAATTTTAGCTGTAGGTCACTAAAATGTCTGCTACCTTTTTTAGGTCAGATACTACAATTTCTGTTTCTGGTGCTAGCGGATATACTTGTTGACCAGGTCTACAAATAAACGCTGCTCACCAGCCTGCCCAGAGTGCACCGGCAACATCCCAACCATGGGCTGCTATGAGCATACATTCTTGGGGCTATAACCCCATTTGTTTTGCTCCCCACGCATAAGTATCCGTAAACGGTTTGAATTTTCCCGTTGGCACTACACTTAGCATTTCATCAAAATATTCGGTTAATTTGGCATTTTCAAATTGCTTTTTTAATCCGTCGTTAGATGAATTGGTGAAGGCTACTAATTTGTATCCAGCATTTTTCAATTGTGAAAGCGCTTCTTTTACTTCTGGGTGCGCAGGTAAATTTCCCATAGCCTCTGAAATAATGGTATTGGCCTGTTCTTCCCTAAGAGAAATATCAACATTTGCAGCCACCATTTGTAATGCGGCAGCACCAATGTGACCGAATGGTTTATACTGACCACTTGCCGAAGTCACTAATGAATAATGTAACATGGTGGTAAACCAAAGAGAAAGCAAATCTTCTCTTCCGCCTAATGCTTTACCTACTTCTTTTTTAACTGAAGTAAGATCTAAAAGTGTTTCATTGACATCAAAGAACAACACTTTTGGTCTGATATTTTTATGCGCTTTAGTTATTTCCATATTAAAGTTTACGCTTTTTGTGCTTAATTTTTTTTACTAGAATTATAAGGTGCACCAATGACACTCATAAGCTGAATTAATATATTCGGGTTTATAAAAGGAAAATAAACTATTCTTTAAACAAGATAATTTACCTTAATTAAACTGTAAAAATTTCATTTCTTTGGCTCTTGATTTTCCTTTTCTATTTGTTCATAAGCCCTATTTAATTCTTCTTCTGTTGGTTCTGGCAGCATTTGCTCCTTTGCCAACTGTGGTTCAAAACTAAATTTGGTAAAAAATGGAAAATGATCAGAGCCATTATTATCCCCGAGTTTAACATCTAGAATTCTAAAATCGGGAGATGAAAAAATATGATCTAAAGGCCACCGCATAATCCAACTCTTTGCATTGTACGTACTAAAAAATCCTCTTCCCTTTCGCAAATCTAATAATCCGCTAACTTTCTGAAATAGCTCTGTAGTCTCTGACCAAGCTACATCATTAAAATCTCCCATAACAATAACTGGAAATTTTGATTCTCTTGTAAGCTTCGCAATTTTCATCATCTCAGCATCTCTATCAACAGAAGTTGGATTATGTTGTGGGGTTGGTGGTGCAGGATGTATGGCGAACAATTGAATAGTATCTTTAGATTTCAAAATAATTTTTGAGTGTATAGAAGGTATAGTGTCTTCTACTAAATATCTTACGCTAGGTTCTAAAAGTTCTAATTTGGAATAAAGGAACATACCATATGTATTACTTAAAGGAACTTCCAATTTATACAAATATTCTTTACTTAAAGACTTTGAAAATGCTTGTTGCCATTTTTTGTCGGTTTCAGTAAATAATAAAATATCCGCATCAAATTTTTTAGCTTCATTTACAACAGAAACTTTATTATCATTTTTCTGTAACACATTCGCTGTATAAATATCGAATGTGGGCTTACTTTCGGGGCTACTTTCGAAAATTTCCTTTTTTGCAAATGTGGTATACGGGTATACTTTTGCCATTTGAAAAGTAAAACAACCGGCCAGGGCGATAACAAAAAGAATGTCGACTTTGCTTTTTAAATTAAATCTGAAAAAATAAAGTAATAGTGCCAACATGGTTAAAACAGTTAATTGAAGATGTGGAAAGTCAAAAACCCTAACTGTCCAGTGATCAACTGCTATAAATGGAAAAATGGTCAACACTATTGCCAATACTGCAAAAACTCGTAAGAACAATCTTAATTTTAATTTATTACTTAGATTCATAATTACATTTTTGGTGGTTGGTTTTATTTTATTCAGATAAAAAGTGAGTTGTGTTTTAGAAATTTCTCACAGGCTTCAATTTTTAAATGTTTAATACAAATAATTATAAATTTGTACGTTTTGTTCTCATAATAATTACAGTTTTTTTTTAATCTTGTATTCGAATCCTAAACAAGTAGAAATATAAAAGGGACTTAAATTAGTAAGCCCCTTAGTTATTAAACTGCACACAAGAACACTAACCATTACTATTACAACACATGCAGCCTAATTATATGCAATTTTAATAGTAAATGACCAACCTTATTATCTATATCCAAAAATAAATTGACCCTGAATTTCATTGAAATTGATATTTATGAAGGGTTATTCATAAACAAAATTCATTCTATTCTTTATGTTTATATGGTATACACACATTTTTTAAGAAGTGCTTTATGTATACTTTACTGATCTAATTTTAAAATAACTCAACCAACATACTAACAGGGTCGACCGCGATTTAAATAACATTGAAATTAATTGCATGCACTACCTATATGGTTAGTTATAATTGGATTTGAGCACTTTAAAAAAAGTAGATTTAGTAATTTTATTGCGGAATAATTAAAACATATTTAACAGAGGAACTAACTATAATAAGCATGATTAACTTAGCCAACATATTGATTTAGTTAAAGATTCTAAAAATCGTTTGGCAAACTATTTAAATAATATGTTATAGCTAATTCTAAAACTAATTTAAGCTTTGAAAATAAATGGCTAGCGGTGTAATGTAAATATCAATCATTTAATGCTGTAGAGAATAAAAGTTGAAAGGCTTTCAAAATTAAATACTAATTTTTAAATTAAAAATACTATGAAATGGCAAGGTAGGCGTCAAAGTTCAAATGTAGATGATCAAAGAGGTCAGTCTAGTTCTAGAAAGAGTTTTAGTGGTTTTAACCCAACATTACTTGCACCAATAATCAAAATGCTATTTTCCAAAACCGGCTTGATTATCGCGGGACTTTTCTTAGCATTTTCATTCTTAACCGGTAACAACCCGTTAAGCTTAATAAGTAACTTTTTAGGCGGCAATAGTCAGACTGTTTCTACAGAATCGTATCAAGGTACTGCGAAAGAAAATCAGCAGGCTGAATTTAGCGCAACTATTTTGGCCAGTACCGAAGATGTATGGAATAACCTTTTAGATGATTACCGCGAGCCTACTTTGGTTCTTTTTACAGGTTATGTAACGTCTGCTTGCGGCTCAGCCTCGAGTGCAACAGGCCCTTTTTACTGTCCTGGTGACGAAAAATTATATCTTGACTTAAGTTTTTTTCAAGATATGGAACAACAAATGAATGCACCGGGCGATTTTGCGCAAGCTTATGTCATTGCACATGAAGTTGGTCATCATGTTCAAAAACTAATGGGAATAACCACCAAAGTCGATAGGCTCAGGGGACAATTAAGCGAAAAAGAATTTAACAAATACTCTGTTCGTTTAGAGCTACAAGCGGATTTCTTTGCCGGCGTTTGGGCAAATCGTTCACAAAGCATGACGCAAATGATGGAAAAAGGTGATCTTGAAGAAGCCTTAAATGCTGCAAATGCTATTGGCGATGATCGCTTACAAAGACAATCAACTGGAAAAGTTGTACCTGACTCTTTTACACATGGCACTTCAGAACAACGTATTAGATGGTTTAAAAAAGGGTTTGATACTGGTGATATTTCGCAGGGTGATACTTTTAGCGCAACTGTACTTTAATTAACCAAGAACAACGTACTATTTTTTTAAAACAGCTATATCCTTTTACTAAAAATATAGGAAACTACCAATGCCACCCAAGCAATTACCGCAGCCATCTGCTCTCCATCGCTTATCATTATATGTGCAAAAAAGGCTAAGGTAACCGCAAAGAAAAATGCGGAATATGCCCACTCTTTAATCACATGAAATTTCGGATTCCAAATAGCAAATAAACCAACCAACTTTGCCGTAGCGTACGGATAAATTAAATATGTTGGATAGCCCAAACTCGAAAAGGCTCCTTTTATAAATTCGTGATTAAAAAAGTACATGCCTGCAGAAAATAATATCACCAAGCTAAAAATACCTGTAGCGATGTAATAAATGATTCTATCTCTTTTCATGGTTAACAGTATTGGTGGTCAAATATTAATTTATTTCAGCTTATGTAATGCCTCTAAGATATCCGTCACTTCTGCTCTTTCGGTATAATCAGCATCTAAAAAGGCATATTGAATAACAGCATCAGTATCAATTACATAAGTCGCTGCCAACGGCAGTTCATTACTATCATCTCCATTTACTTCACTTAACCCAAATCCTGCTTCATAAATAGAAGCTACCTGATTGGTCAATGTATACACTACGCCATATTCTTTACCAACCACATTACCCACATCGCTCAACACCGTAAATTCAAGTTTATTTTTCTCTGAAGTAGATAAAGAATTATCTGGCAATTCTGGTGTAATAGCAATTAATGTAGCACCTGTTTTTTTAATTTCAGGAAGTTTTTCTTGTAAATAGTGCAGTGTAATGTTACAATACGGACACCAACCACCTCTGTACCATGTTAAAACAACTGGAGCGTTTTTCAGTTCCTCATATAATGAAAACCACTTACCCAACGTATTTTTCAACGTGAAGTTAGGTGCTTTGCTATTGACATTCAATGCGTTTTCTAAAACTCCCGATGCGGCAACACTTGAAATACCCTCAGCATATATCTGCTTTTTCTCTTCGGTAAATTTCGCTGCAGCTTCTTGGCGTTTTATATCTAACAATACATCTAGTTCACCTTTAATTTTATCTGCTTTACTCATAACCTGCATTTTTAATTTTCTATTCAGCGATCAATTCAGAAAGTACTTGTTTAAAACTAGCTACGGATTGGGCTCCTGTTATGGCACTTTTCATGTTAAATACAATAGTTGGTACGGAGTTTACACCCATATTCTTCCATTGCCCCTGTCTATTCCTTACTTCATGACGGGCTTCTACATTATCCAATTTCAACAATGCTACCTCTGCATTTAAACCCACTTCTAATAGCGCTTGTTTTAAGACCTCTCTATCAGACACATCTTTTCTTTCTCCAAAAAATGAAGTCATTAAGCGTAATTTTAGTTCCGTTTGTTTCCCAAAATCTTTTGCATACTCCAATAACACATGAGCGTCGAAAGTGTTCGACATACGCATCTCATCAAAATAGTCGAATTTGAATCCTAACTCTTCACCGATATCGGTCATGTTCTCACGCGACTCTTTCTGCTGTTCTATAGTTGAACCATATTTTTCGGTAATATGCTCAGTAATATTCTGACCTTCTAGTGGCATACCCGGATTCAATTCATAAGGTTGCCATTCAATCTCTACTTGATCTTGAATACCTAGTTCGTCAATTGCTTTTTCTAATCTCTTGTAGCCAATTGCACACCAAGGACAAACAACATCAGATACAATATCTATTTTTAATTTCTTTTTCATAATTCTAAAATGTCACCAACTCACTAATTTGAATCTCACCTTGTACATTACTATAATTCTTTACATCATCTGCAAATGTCGCTGCATGCTTACCAAATGAAGCCTGAAAAGAAGCTACATCGTCAAATTTTAAGTGTACAATAGCAACATAAGGCGCAGCCTCACCTGTTGCTCTTCCACCAACTCCCAAGTCAAGTTCCATATCTTTTATTGCACTGCCTACCAATTTAGATACCATTGGCAAATGCTTATTTTTGTAATAGTCAACATCGAATTTTACACCTTCAATATTCGGATACATTACTGATACTTTTATCATAATTTATTATTTAAATTAATAGTAAACCTTCCGAATATACAGAAGGCCTACTTTACACAATTAACATGTGGTTTCTGGGGGAAAATGAAACCTCAATTATTTAGACCATGCAAACTTTTGAAAAGCTGCATCGACCGGTGTATTTGCAATATGATTTGTATAGTTACTAATTACCTTTTGAGATAATCCTAAAATAATTTCTAATACCTGAGCTTCACCATAACCAGCTGTGTAAAAAGCATCTAAATCTTCTTTTGTTACATTACCGCGGTTACGCACTATAGTTAATGTCATCGTTCTTAAAGCTTCTAATTTTGCGTCTGCTAACGGAGTTTCGTTACGTAAAGCATCTGTAATGGCATCATCAACCTTCATCATTTTAGCAATACCTGTATGTGCCGGCACGCAATAATGACACGCGTGTTCAACATTGATTGTTTGCCACACTACCGTTAACTCATCATTATCGAATGAAGTTTCAGTAAATAACTGATGTAGTGTTTGATACGCTTCTAATAATTTTGAAGAAGAAGCCAACACACCATGCAAACCAGGAATCATACCAAATGATTTTTGAGAGTTCTCTAATAATGCTTTGCTACCTTTTGGTGCAGATTCTATGTCGTGTACTTTTAAAGTTGTCATAATCTTATTATTTCTATTAATTATTATATTTATGTTAAATCTAAGCAACTGCTTAGTTATTGATTAAAAAAAATGCTACAAGTGTAAAAATGTAATCCTAATAATGCCTTTTAACTGTTCCTCTTTAAATACTTTTGATGAAATTGACAGACCTAAAAGAGCGTTCATTAAATAGTCAGCTTGTGCTTCTATTTCTTTTACATCCCTTGAGTCGTCTTGTTTTAGGTTCCTTACAAATAGTTCTCTAATATTTGAAGAAAAACGTTTCAACGCCGCCATAATAACCGGACTCGAATCTTCTTTAATTTCGTTTACCGTATTGGTAACCAAACATCCTTTGAAAATTGCACCTTCTCTAGAAAAATCTAGAAAGTCAAAAAAATACTCTTTAATACCTTCTACCCCATTATTAGATTTTTCTAAGGTATTGGTGATGGCTTTGATTTGAGTATTATAAAGTTTAATACTTTCTAAGAATACACCTTCTTTATTTTTAAAGCTGGCATAAATAGAGAACTGGTTAATACCCATTTCTTTTTCCAACATACGAACCGATGTGCTTTCATAGCCATTACGCCAGAACAAGCGCATGGCCTTATCAATGACTTCAGTTTCGTTATATTGCTTTTTACGTGCCATTATTACTAATTACACTACAAAACTAAGCAAGTGCTTTGATATAAAAAAACTTTTAACTTTGCTTTGGCAATTTACACCTCAGAATAAATAAAATGAGCCAACCCGTAGGCCAGCTCATTTAAGATACATCAAATAAGAATAAGTTACTATGTTAAGATAATACGCCTACTTCTTTTTGAATCTTTTTCTTGCTGGATCCGGCATCGAATTGATTTGAAGTATTCTTCTCACCACCCGCTTTTAGTGCTTTTTCACCAGCAAAGAAAGATTTATGATCATCACCTAGGTCAGATCCGGCCATTCGTTGGTGCTTAACACAAGAAACGCCTTTACGAATTTCTTGTCTTTGTACACCTTTTACATAAGCCAACATGCTTTCTTCGCCAAAATAACCTTTGGTTAGGTCGCTCATATGCAAAGCTGTGGTATGATAGGTCGGTAATGTAATTAAGTGATGAAAAATACCAGCATCTCTTGCTCCATCAACCTGAAACGTTCTAATTTTTTTATCTGCGCGAAATGATAACTCAGTGTCATCATAATCTTCTGACATTAAATTATTTCTATCGTACTCCGTCATATTCTCGCCTTCGGCAAGCATTTCATCATACGCCTGACCTCTGAAATTTAAAGTCCAGTTGAACGAAGGAGAGTTGTTATATACTAATTTGGCATTTGGTACCACCGCTCTAATTCTATTCACCATATGAGCAATTTGTTTCACGTTTGGCGTTGGGGTTTCAATCCACAATAAGTCAGCACCATTTTGCAAACTGGTAATACAATCTAATACCACCCTATCTATATTAGTACCATTTCTAAATTTGTATAGTCCGTTTGGTAATCTAATTGGGCGAACCAATTTACCATCTCTTTTTAGAAGAACATCGTCTTCACGAGCATCTGTTATATCAATTTCCTCTGCCTCAACGAATGCCAAATATTGCGATGCCAAATCACCAGGTACTTGACTTACCGGTAATTTCTGAGTTAAACCTGCCCCTTCAGAATCAGTTCTAGCTACGATTACCCCGTCATCGATACCTAGCTCAATAAAAGCATATCTAACAGCATTCAGCTTGGCTACAAAATCTTCATGAGGTACGGTAACCTTGCCATCTTGGTGCCCACATTGTTTAGCATCTGAAACCTGATTTTCTATTTGAATCGCACACGCACCTGCCTGTATCATTTTCTTTGCCAATAAATAAGTAGCCTCTTCATTACCAAACCCAGCATCAATATCTGCTATGATAGGTACGATATGAGTTTCATAATTATCGATTTCATCTTGAACATCTTCTCCATTTTCCAATCTTCTGAACAAATCGTTCAATTCAATAGCATCTGCCTGGCGTAAAAAATCATAGATTTCTGCGATTAAGCTAGAAACGGCAGTTTTTTCATGCATCGATTGATCAGGCAACGGTCCGAATTCAGACCGCAAAGCCGCCACCATCCATCCAGAAAGGTAGAGGTATTTTTTACTCGTGGTTTTATGGTGCTTTTTAACGGCAATCATTTTTTGCTGCGCCACAAAACCATGCCAGCAACCTAAAGACTGTGTATAGTTCGAAGAATCTGCATCATACTCCGCCATATCTTTTCGCATAATAGCTGCAGTATATTTTGCAATATCCAATCCGGTTTTGAAACGATTTTGCGCGACCATTCTAGCAGCATTTTCTGGGTTGATATCGTTCCAAGCAGTCCCATACTTTTGCTTTAAGTTTCTTACAGTCTCCAATGCCGAACTGTACTTGCTTTGTTCTAAATTTTTCATAATTTTGAAATACGTTATTTATTATTGATAATGAGATCCTGTTCATTGTTGCCGCAATGGCAGGATCGTTTTATTTAAATGAATTTATAGGCTGGTAATGTTAAGAACTCTTCAAATTTATCTGTAACCACCAACTGATCGAACAGTTGTATCGCCAATTCAAATTTGGTATTCTTTATATTATCTTCACCAACTTCGGTAATTAGTTTTTCTACTTCATCATCGAATATTTCCATATACAGACCTTTATTCAATTGGCGCCCATCTGCAAGAATAACTTCATTCTTCAACCACTGCCATACCTGGGTTCTAGAAATTTCTGCCGTAGCGGCATCTTCCATTAAGTTGTAAAGTGCTACTGCTCCATGCCCCCGCAACCAAGCCTCTGTATACAAAATACCCACATTAATATTTTTTCTAATTCCGTCTTCAGTAATAGTACCTCTTGGTATTTCTACTAAATCTTGCTCTGTCACCTTTACGTCTTCTCGCATTACATGCATTTGATTCGGCGTAGGCATATGTTTATTAAATTCGACCATTGCAACCTCAACCAAAGCAGGGTGCGCTACCCAGGTGCCATCATGACCATTTACCACCTCGCGCTCTTTATCTTTTCTTACTTTTTCAAAAGCTTCTGCATTCGCTCTTTCGTCATTCTTAATAGGAATTTGTGCTGCCATACCGCCAATAGCAAGTATGCCACGCTTGTGACATCTTTGAATAACCAATTTTGAGTAAGCATCCATAAACGGAGAGGTCATGGTCACCTGATCTCTATTAGGAACTACAAAACCCGTGTGATTTCTAAATTTTTTGATATAAGAAAATATATAGTCCCAACGACCGCAGTTTAGCCCAACGATATGATTTTTTAGTTCAAAAATGATTTCGTCTAATTGAAAACTCGCTGTAATTGTTTCAACCAATACCGTCGCTTTAAACGTACCAGGAGGTACCTGCAAATAGTCTTGTGCAAATTCAAAAACTTCGTTCCACCAACGGGCTTCTGTATAGTGCTCTAATTTTGGCAAATAGAAATAGGGCGCTGTTCCATTTTCCATCATTGTTTTGGTATTATGAAAAACATATAGACCAAAATCTACCAAACTTCCAGAAGCTTCCTCCTCATTTATTACTAAGTGTCTTTCGTTTAGATGCAAACCTCTTGGTCGTACCAAAAGCACCGCTGTTTTTTCATTTAACTTGTATGACTTTCCCTTTTTAGTATCAGTTAAACTAATGGTCTTTGTATTGGCATCCATTAAATTCTGCTGCCCTTCAATACTATTTTTCCAACTTGGGGAATTACTATCCTCTAGGTCTGCCATAAATGTTTTGGCACCCGAATTAAGTGCATTAATAATCATCTTTCGATCTACCGGTCCAGTAATTTCAACACGCCTATCTTGTAAATCTTCTGGTATGTTTCCTGCAGTCCAAACTCCCTCACGAATAGTTTTGGTCTCTTTAGGAAAATGAGGATACTTACCACTGTCAAAGACTTCTTGCTGGACTTCACGGTTTTTAAGTAGCTCTAATCTTTTGGTGTTAAATTTCTCATGTAGTGCTGTAAGAAACTCTAAAGCACTGTCTGTTAGAATCTCAGGATAGTAATGATCTACCTGATTAGCGAACTGAATTTTCGAATGTTTTAAAATCGTGTTTTCCATTGTAAAAAGTTTTTGTTGACACAATGATAAAATAAAATACTTTAAAAAACAAGCGAACGTTCGCTAAATAGATAAAATACACTTTTTTTATGTTGTCCGCAAAATGTAGTATCTTTAAAACTTATTATGGAACAAGAATATATTAAACTTATTTTCGGTCTAAAACTGAAGCAAATACGAACCGACAAGAATCTGTCTTTATTTGGATTATCTAAAATATGTGGACTTTCAAAATCGTATTTGAACGAAATTGAAAAAGGAAAAAAATATCCGAAGCCAGATAAAATCATTTTACTGTCAGAAAAATTAGATGTGCCGTACGACCAAATGGTGTCTTTAAAGTTGGATAAAAATCTGGCACCTATAGGAGATTTACTACGCTCAAAAATTTTAAAAGAGATTCCTCTTGAATTATTTGGCATAAAAGAGAGCGACCTAATAGACATTGTTGCTACGGCACCAGCAAAAGTCAATGCCTTTATAAGTACCATTATAGAAATAGCACAGCACTATAGTTTTAGTAGAGAAAGCTTTTATCTTGCCTCTTTACGCTCTTACCAAGAAGCGAACAATAATTATTTTGAAGATATAGAGCAGCAAGTTTTAAAATTTGCCAAAGCCTACCATTTAGATCTAAACAAAACACTCTCTTCAAAAGATTTGGAAGAAATATTAACAGAAGAATTTGGATACACAATTAATAATGGGGAAATAAAAAAATATGAGGCCTTAGAAAATTTAAGATCGCTATTTGTTCCTGAAACCAAAACATTGTTGCTCTCTGCCGATATTAACGAGCCACAGCGCACTTTCATCTATGCAAAAGAAATTGCCTATAACTTTTTAGCTTATACTGATAGGTTATATTCTTTTCCTTGGATAAAATTTGAAAATTTCGACCAAGTTTTAAATAATTTTTATGCGTCGTATTTTGCCGGTGCACTTGTTATACCTAAAACTCGTCTTGTCCCTAAAATTGAAGAGGTGTTTTCAGAAGAGACTTTTGATCCTAATAAATTCTTAGCACTCATTAACGGTTTCAACGCCTCTCCTGAATCTGTTTATCAACGACTAACTAATATTTTACCGAACTCCTTCAACATACAGAACTTATTCTTTCTCCGTTTTACCCATCGATTAGGTAGTACAAAATACCATCTTAAAAAAGAGCTGCACCTATCTCATCAACATTCGCCTAGAGCTAATGAAACCAACGAGCACTACTGCCGACGTTGGGTGTCGTTAAAAGTTTTGAACGATATTAAAATGAGCCAGAAAGACCATGAATTTGATTGCCAAATATCTGAGTATGATGGCGATGACAATAGCTATATTGTTTTCTCTTCTGCAACAAAAGATCCGTTTAAGGACAATCAGTACAGAAGTATTAGTATAGGTTTGCTCATGAATAAACAACTAGAACGCAAAATCAAATTTTTAAACGACCCAAAATTAAAGTCTCAAAAAGTGGGCGTTACATGCGAGCGTTGTGCCATTAAGAATTGCAAGGAGCGCCAAAATTCAGCTGTTGTTCTAGATAGGGTAGATAAAAATAAAAATGTAGAATCTATTGTAGAAGAGTTGCAGGCGAAGTTTCAGTCTTAATTATAATATTTAATCAAGACTACCCACATCTAAACACCTACATCTTTGCCACTAATAATTTACCCCTTTCTAATAATTTTATCAATATTACCCGCTAAATACATATGATCACTTGCAGAATTTTTACGAAGTACGTTCGTCATTAACACCACCATATACCTACAATTATCTGGATGCTCAACAATGATAACAGAGTTCATAAAATTGGTGACGTTACCCATATATTTTCCACAAGCTTCACCATTGCTTCTATCGCATTTGTACAAGGAGCCCGATTTAAAATACACTGCCGCTTCTTTCAAAACTGGCGATTGTGCGTAACGAATTCTACGATCGGTCATATACATTAATCGCTTCATTTCTAAACTAGAATCTTCATCGACTACTTTACCTTGCTCTAACTGCACCAAGAATTTCATTAATCCTTGCGGAGAACCAATACTACCACCTTTATCACCAACATAAGTATTTGGACCTCTAGTGAAGAAACTACCCAACCTCCACTCGTCTGAAGTAATACCTAAATCGCGAAGTGGCAAATTGACTACATCATTACTTAAATCGGTCAAGTCTTTTCTTGGCGTCTCTTTAAAATAAGCATCCGTTTCTTCTTGAGTTAAGTCGGGATATTTCTCTCCGAATGCAGCCATTAATAATACCTCTCTCCATACAATACTTGCAGCACCATTGTTACTCACCGACAACATGTGATCTGCCCATTCGTATAAAGTGAACACATCGCTGGCAATTACTTGACGTTTCACCAACGTATTCTTTTCAATATTATAGATAGGAATAGTATGTTCATCTGTTAAGCCCCATATTCCTGCTTTTACAGATTTATTTTTTAGCAGCTCCGTTCTTTTCTCGAATGAATCCGGGTAAATTTTTTCTAACTGCGTAAATAATCCTAATAAGACAGCCAATTTACCAACACTACCTGGCTGATAGCCTGCCGTTTCATTTCGTTCGGCATAACGAACATGTTCTGGGTCAGAAATATCCAAGACCGTTAAGGAATAACTTTTATCCAATCCGCGGAAAAGTGCACTGATTTCTTTCTGAAAATCTTCGTTCACCTGCATCAATCCCATTGCGCTATCATTCTTTCTTGATAGCAAGTTCAATTGAATATCGCTGTACGATTTCATTGCTCCGGCAGGCAATGCAGATGCATCTTTGATCTCTCCGTTTTTTATCATCTCTAAACGCTTTAAACGTTTAATACCTGTGCGCTCGTAACCGTCAATTGGGTAATATTTGTATGTTGTAAACGCAGATGCACTTAACACAACAATTAACAATACTATAATTTTCTTCATAATCATATCAATACTAATTCTTAAAAACTCTTATATGTAACATCAAATCGACCATTGCCATCCACAGCTGAAAAATAAAAAGTCCCAGATATAAACTTTTTTTCTTCATCAATTTTAATGATTTCCAGAACTCCACCAATGTTTTCATTAGAGTAAAATTCTGACTCAATTATTGCGCCGCTAATTTTTTTATTAATCCAACAAGAAGCATTAGCAATGGGAATATCGTTACCTTCTAATATAGTTTGTGAAAGGGAATATTTACCCTCGGTTAAAGGCTCTAAACCATTAAATAGTTCCAATGTCATAGAGACATATCCATCTATATCATTATGAGACCACAAAGCAAATCGATACCCTTCAAAAATCTCGCCATATGTCAATTGCAATTTGGGGGTATTTGCACAGTCTAAACAAAAGCTACCTTTTTTGGGCACATACACTTGTCCATTAATAAGGCAACCAAATGTATTTAATCCTGCAGTGGTTATCGCCGGCAGTTCTTCATCAACCCCATCGTCATCATCTAAATCACACGCAGTGAAAACAAGAAACAATGAAAAAATTAAAAACATGCAGGTCCTTTTCATTCTACAATTTTGTACTTAAAGAGATTTCTTTCTCTGTATTAATTTTCGGTGTAATAGATTCTAGATACCCAGAACTCAACGCTTTTTTATTTTCAACAAATGGTCTAATTTGAAACAACCATACTTTATCTTCTTTGAAACCAAGCTCCACATCATAGGCGCCTTCATAATCTGAATTTGTCTCTTTAGGCAGTGTTTCGCGAATGGTTTTTGCTAAAGTCTTAATTTCGGCCATGTTTTTTTCATTCACTACCCTATTCTGAAATGTAGCTGCCTTTTTACCAGTACCGCCAGTTGCAGGTAAGGTGTTGTACATTGGCTCGCGTGCAGGTGCCAATAAACGATAGCCATTAGTATCATATATAGTATACGTTTCTGCGGACTGACCATCTACAGCGCCACCTGCACCTCTACTAAAAGCAACGGTTAAATCTTTATCGTTACCCGAATTGATACCTTTTGTAATTAATACACCCGAGTAATCAACGTCTACACTTGGTATGACCAAAATAGAAGGAAATACATTCTCAGGATTCAATAAATACACTTGTCTCCATTTAAAGCTACGTTCGGTATATGGTGAAGCCCACACATCTTTTATACCTTCTAAAACTTTCTCTTTATCTAACACATTAAAAAGTGTCAAGTTTAATCCTGCACCAGTAAACTCCTTTAAATCCTCCATATTGGTATCGCTACGCAAGAACACGGGAATTTTTCCGAAGTCCGACCCAAGAACAGATTTGAATTTGCTTTCAAGCTGATTCATAAAATCTTCTTTCAACGGCATTTTTTTGATAGCACCTCTTAAGGTTTCTAATTGTCGTAATTGATAATTCTCAACTTCAGGCTCTGGTACATCTGCATTTCGCATACGCTCGGCTTCTTTGAACATGGCATTCAAATATTCCCAATACGAACTACTCTCGCCAGGCATTTGCTGATCCATATGGTCTCTAAAAATTCCGAACGGAATCACTAACCCCTCAACCACCTGCTCAGGGAACATCTTTTTCAATTGACCAAGGTTGGCAGCTTTTGGTCCGCATAATGCTCCCGAGTCACTTGCATCAACATCGCGCATATTCAAAACATCGGTATTGCCCAATTGAATTTTTTCAACAGGCACTTCTATTTTATCGGTATTACGTTCTTTTTTTACGAATAATCCGCGTTCTTGATCGGTCATTTCTGCTTCAGGTTTTATAATCACATTTCCCTTGTTAGAAACCGCATAAAAAACCCTTGTACCGTCGTACTTCTTTAAACTTTGAAGGTTAGCATCTGACAAAGCTGCATTTGGTATCCCTAAATTACGCGCCAGTAATTGCACATGAGAAACCATGTTCCCTTCTGCAACCGTAGCAATACCCGCAACAGGTTTTAAGTCTGACGGTGAGCGTTGAAAAATGTAAATTTTATCTGCCGATACTTCAATATCTTCAAACGAACCATCAACAACAACCAACTCACCAAAAGCATACCCTGGGTTTAACCCTCTAAACGCACTTTGGCCAGCAACATCCATCACTTTATTGGTCAAGGCAGATTCTTTAGAAATAAAATCACCCAACTCACCAACGCTTTGCCCTAAATGCAATGCTACCGAACCTCTAATTCTATCATCTATAAATGCATACGATTTTGGTTCAAATGTGGTATACGTATTTACTACTTCTTGGTAATTTGCTTTTACCATGGCTGCACTCCATTCAACTGCTGCTCTTGCCGTTTCTAATACTTGCGTTAATTCTGCTAAGCTCAATTGATCTTGATTGAACTTACTAAGAGTACCAGCAACCTGCTCCCATTCCCACAGTTCTATATATCCTGCCCCGACTGTTGCCGTTGTTAAAGCACATATTTTCTCTAACTGTTCGCTTACCGTTGTAGGTTCCCAATTAGGAGAATTTTGAAATAATAGCTCTTCTAATTTTAAAGAAATATCAAGTAATTGTAATCGTGCTAAGGGGCGCTTTTCTGTTAGCAGTTCTTCTCTGATTTCTAAAAGTAACTGTGCCGTTTCATTTACTGAATACGAAGGTGCTTTATTATTCGACCTGCCATTTACAAATGATTGCACCTTATCACCTAAGGTTGTTCCCTTTATTAATTTTGATTTGTTCAGCAATGCCTGAACATCTACCGGCGTAAAGAAAGTTTGCATGGTAACTACTAGACCGTCTAACTTTTTATTCAAATCGGTAGTCAGCGATTTTTGGTTTTTAACTTTAAAATCGATTACTTTTTGAATATCCGACTTTTCAGGCTGACTATGAATTTTTGTTCTCAGATCCATAAACGGAGTATATAGATCTGAGACTACTTTCGATTCGCTTCGCATTAACTGCGCTACATTATCATCGCCATTATGGGGAATATCTTTTAAAGACTGACGAATAAAATAGAAGTTATCGGCAACTACAGCATCCTTTGATAAAATTGATTTATAGAAATTGATTCCCCAAGCTTCTTCGTCTTCTACCTGAACAGAACCTCTATAAAACTGTCCTTTTTGATTAATCCATCCGTCATCGACTAATCTCAAATATTTATCTAACTGATATTGTTTTAAACGAGAATGGTTTTGGTCGGTATCCCAAAGTTCATCTATAGAGGTGTAAGCCAAAATCTGACCTAAATAAATATGATTGCTCTTACCTAATGCAACCACTTCATCCTTATAACGGGCATGCTGCACCCCAGGACCTATATTTTCTGGACACGGGTCTTTAGGCTGACGAATACTACCATCGGTACAAAACCATCGAATGTCTTTATATGGTCCACGTATATCGCTCTTGTACTTAGTAACCAAAGCTTCGATTTGATCTGCAGCTAGCGGAGATTGCGCTTGTGAGGTATGTATAAATGCAAAAAACGCGGTAAAAAGTATACTGTAAAAAGATTTTAATTTACTGTTCTTCAATTGTATAATATTAGATTATTTACCAAAGGTAGTATGTAATTACACTATTATACACGGTTAAAGACAAATTATTTTAACACCATAAATAAAAAATACAAGACTGACTTACAACGATTTAAGATTTAAAAAAAGATTCATAATAAAATGATAAAATAAATCGTTATTCAACTAATTAGATTTCATTTGCAAGAACTTTTCAAACCTAAAAAGCAGATTTGAAAATTGGACAAAAAAAATCTATACTTAACTTAAGAAGCAAAAAAAAATGAAATCAATTTTAATAGTATTGTTCGTTGCAGTTTCTTCATTGACCACCTTTGGTCAAGATACCAGCACTATGAACGGAACGTATGAGGGTTATATTAATGGCGCATATGTATTTACCGATAGTGAGGGTGACAGCGTAGAGTTTAATAATGCAGTTAGTGCAGTAACCTCTAAGTACGATTTGAACAGTCAAAAATTTATTGGAAAACAATTTTCAATTACTTTCACAATAGATTCTGAATTAGATGAAGACGACGAAGAAATTCAAGTTAGCACAATAGTTGATTTGCTAATGCCAGAATAACAAAATAAAAAGGACCTGATCAGGTCCTTTTTTTATGGCCATAAACCAGTGGTAACAGTGGTAAAAATCTAACAATAATAATCGCGCTTCAAAGAGCCGATTCTTTTTCGTTTCTTTGTAATCCATAATAAAATATAAAATGACTTTACTAGGTATTGATGTAGGTGGTTCTGGAATTAAAGGAGCGTTAGTTAATTCGGAAACCGGAGAAATGCTCTCTGAACGTTTTAGAATAGTGACTCCCATACCAAGAACACCAGACGCAATGGCCGATGTAATTGCTCAGATTGTTACCCATTTCGACTATAAAGGTAAAGTGGGCTGTGGTTTTCCAACAATTATAAAAAACGGAGTTTGCAAAGCAACCGGAAATCTACATAAAAGCTGGCTAGGCGTAAATGTTGAGGAATTGCTAGAAAAGAAAACCGGTTTAGATTTCACCGTAATCAATGATGCAGATGCTGCAGGTTATGCAACCATGAATTATGGTATTGGTAAAGGAGAAAAAGGTTTTGTTGTTATGATTACCATTGGTACCGGTTTAGGTAGTGGTGCCTTTTTAGATGGTAGATTAATCCCTAATTTTGAATTAGGCCAGATACCTTATAAGAAATACTCAAAAATAGAAAAGTGGGCAGCAGGATCGGCAAAAGATCGCGAAGGCCTATCGTATAAAAAATGGGGAAAAAGATTTAATACTTTTTTAGAATATGTAGAATTGATCGTTTCACCAGACTTAATTATTATTGGCGGTGGTGCATCAAAAGATTTTGAAGAGTTTAAATCTAAGATTAATATAGAAACTAAAGTTGTCGCGGCAGAGCTTCAAAATCATGCCGGTATTATAGGTGCTGCGGTCGCCTCTCAATACAAAGTAAAAAAATAAAAAGGCTCCAAATCCTTATAGTACAGGATAAAAAAATCCCAAAGAGAACTTTGGGATTTTTTTTATCCTAATAATTTATAAAATACTATTCTAGAATCTTCGCATTTGCAGGAGCATCAAAAAAGTCTTTAGGCAATTCTTTTTCGAAGGATACATCGGTGAAATCAATTTTAGTAATATAATCTCCCGGTTGATTATTTTTCACCGTCCAGTAGGTTTTAAATCCACCTGGCATAGTAACACCATCTACCACTTGTTCGCCAATAAATTCGGTAAACTTTTCTGGAGCGTGACCACCATCTTTAAAGTACTCAGGGTATGAAACGATGTATCTCATAACCGCTATTTTGCTCGTGTCTTTATTTACATATAAAATATAGTAATCATCTGGAGCATCACCTGTTTCGGCATCAAAGGTTACTTTAACCACATTATAATCTTGTCCTTTAAATTTCTCAGCATCGAGCAATTCTAGATTTACCCCTTCGCCGCTTAAAACAAAAGGATGACCCACAAACCATAATGGTGTTAATGCCCAAAACTTAGTATCATAGGCAAATGCAGTACTGTCTTTTGCTTTTACCCAAGCTTGATCACCTGACCAACCAAATTTCGCAGAACTAACTATTGTACTTGTATGCACAGATCTATTGCTCCATGTGTCTACAGTTTGGTAACTATCTCTCGCCGTTTTACCATCTAAAGGCTGATAATTAAAACGAAATGTAATTGGTCCGTTTGCATACCAAGTATCCAGTCCACCATGTGCTTCCATTGCGTTCCAAATAACTTTTCCTGCTTCCGTAGTATGTAGTCTTTCTTTTGTTTTTGCAACCCTTGAAGATACCCAAGATTCAGGTATTTCAATTACAGTAGATTCTGCAACCACTTCTTCAATGGGTTCAGTTACCGATTTAGGAGTTTCTTTACAGGATATAAAAACTGCAAATAGTGATAAAAGTGAAAATTTGTAAAGTAATTTCATAGTTGTGTGCCGTTTGGTTGATTTCCTAATTTAGATCACACGGCTTTATGATTTAAACTAGCCATTTTACGTTCCTCGTAATTTTCTGCCACCACCTTATCTAACTCTGCCGGTGCTTCAAAATTTAAGGTATTTTCTTTCAGTCGGTCATCACCACCAAAAATAACTTGAATCTCCTTATTAAATAATCCTTCTAAAGAACGTTTAGCAACATATTCTGGCGCATCCATTTTTCTACCTTTAAATTTTTGCATCATCTCGGTATCTGTAGCGGTGGGAAAGGCACAGGTAACCGACACTTTAAACGGTGCCAATTCTCTACGAATAGAATCTGAAAACTGACGAATCGCTGCTTTTGTGCTACCGTAAACCGCATAAAATGGCATCCCTATTAATCCCAATCCCGATGAAATATTCAAAATATATGCATCTTCAGAGAATTTCATTAATGGAATGCAATACTTGGTCAATAGCATTACTGCTGTAAGGTTAACAGCAACTTGATCATAAAGATCTTCATCTTGAATATCCTCTAAAGGACCTGCAGCTACGATACCCGCATTATTTATTAAGATATCTAAATGCCCCCATTTATCTTCTATACGTGCAGCAGCGTCTTGTAAAACTTCAATATTGGCAACATCACCTGCAATTCTAATAAATGTTACCTCTGGATATTCTTCCGAGAGTTGTTTTAGGTTTTGTTTATCACGAGCAATAACGGCAATATTGGTTACTCCGCCATTTATAAGTTCTTGAACCATACATTTTCCGATACCACGAGTACCACCCGTAATAAGTACATTTTTACCTTTTAGTTGCATAATAGTGTTCGTTTGAGTTGCGTTTAAATTCCACTTTAAATTAAATAAAAATCGATGTGGAAACGAAGAAAATTGAAGGATAGGTATATTATTAACGAAGTAGGAAAATCTACCTTAATTTATTGCATTTTTCTTAACCATAAGGCGCATATACACCATTTACATATCTGAAATTCAAAATATGTAGAAAGTTATAAATCAATACTTGAGCATGAGAATCAAAAAAGCCACCCAATTAGGTGGCTAAAATTCTATAAGGCATAAAAAAGCCCCTTAAAAGGGGCTCTATTATTTATGCTATTTTATTTCTCTTACGTTCATTTTCGGTCAAATAGATTTTACGTAAACGTAAATGTTTTGGAGTAACCTCAACATACTCATCTTTTTGAATGTATTCTAATGCCTCTTCTAAAGAAAACTTAATTGCCGGAACAATTTTAGCTTTATCATCAGCACCAGAAGAACGAACGTTAGACATTTTTTTAGTCTTTGTAATATTAACGGTCATATCATCTCCACGAGAGTTTTCACCGATAACTTGACCTTCGTAAATATCTTCTCCTGGATCAACGAAGAACTTACCACGATCTTGTAATTTATCAATAGAATAAGGAATTGCTTTTCCTCTTTCCATAGAGACTAAAGAACCATTCTGTCTTTGAGGAATATCACCTTTCATTGGTTGATACTCTAAGAAACGGTGTGCCATAATCGCCTCACCAGCAGTAGCGGTTAATAATTGGTTACGAAGACCGATAATACCACGTGATGGAATTTGGAATTCACATAACATACGGTTACCCTTTGCCTCCATTTTAGTCATCTCACCTTTACGGATAGATACCATTTCAACAGCTCTACCAGAAACTTCTTCAGGTAAATCAATTGTTAAATGCTCTATAGGCTCACATTTTACACCATCAATTTCTTTGATGATTACTTGTGGCTGTCCAATTTGCATTTCATAACCTTCGCGTCTCATTGTTTCAATTAGAACCGAAAGGTGTAATACACCACGACCAAATACTAAAAACTTATCAGCACTGTCAGTTGGGTTTACACGTAAAGCAAGGTTCTTTTCTAATTCTCTAGCCAAACGATCTTTAATATGTCTAGAAGTAACAAATTTACCATCTTGACCAAAAAACGGGCTGTCGTTAATAGTAAACAACATACTCATTGTAGGCTCATCGATAGTAATTGTCTTTAATGCTTCAGGATTTTCTAAATCAGCAACAGTATCACCAATTTCGAAACCTTCAACACCAACTAAAGCACAGATATCACCTGTTTCAACAGACTCAACCTTTTTACGACCTAGACCTTCGAAAACATAAAGTTCTTTGATTTTAGATTTCACGATACTACCATCGCGTTTTACCAAAGAAATCTGCTGCCCTTCTTTTAAAGAACCTCTTTGCAATCTACCAATAGCAATTCTACCGGTAAATGAAGAGAAATCTAAAGAAGTGATCAACATTTGAGTATTCCCTTCTTTTGGTTCGAAAACAGGAATATGCTCAATAACCATATCTAATAATGGCTCAATATTGGTAGTTTCGTTTTTCCAATCATCGCTCATCCAGTTGTTCTTTGCAGAACCATAAACTGTAGGGAAATCTAACTGCCACTCTTCAGCACCTAATTCGAACATAAGATCGAAAACTTTTTCATGTACTTCTTCTGGAGTACAGTTTTCTTTATCAACTTTATTGATTACCAAACAAGGCTTTAAACCAAGATCGATCGCTTTTTGAAGTACGAAACGTGTTTGTGGCATAGGCCCTTCAAAGGCATCAACCAATAACAAAACACCATCTGCCATATTCAATACACGCTCAACTTCACCACCGAAATCGGCGTGACCAGGAGTATCGATAATATTTATTTTAGTATCCTTATATATAACGGAAACGTTTTTGGAAGTAATGGTAATACCACGTTCTCTTTCCAAATCGTTATTATCCAAAATTAAATCACCTGTATTCTCGTTTTCACGAAACAAGCTACAGTGGTACATTATTTTGTCTACCAAGGTGGTCTTACCGTGGTCAACGTGCGCAATGATCGCAATATTTTTTGTAGTAGTGGACATAAGGTCTTATTTAAGCGTGCAAAGATACTTTAAATATTGATAGCTGCACTTAAACTTATGTTATTTTTATCTTATTGATTTTGAGAGAGTTCCATAATACAAATCTTACTTTTTTCGACCACCAATAACCCAACCTAGTCTAGCATCTATTAAAATACCCGCATCTGTATTAAATTCATCTACAAAAATAGCCGGACCGAAAGCCAAACCAAAATAGAATCCTTTTTTATAAGTACGCTGTAAACCATACACTAACGCAGTATTATAGAAATAGTCTGATGCATATTCAAGATTACCAATAATGGGCTTGCCAAATTGTAAATGATTTAAAAAACTGATGTAGTTACCGGTATTACCAGATGTATTTTTACCTTTTCTAAGTCTTCTATCAAAATTGATGTACTGCCTAACATCTGCTCCTACCCCAGGATATAGTCCGAAATTGGTATATCTATCTGACCCCCATTAAGTTCAAAACCTAAAAATGCCTCTAAGTTCAAGGTTGTTTTAGAACCAATACCGAGTTCGTATGACACTCCTGGCGCCAACAAATTAGCTTTAAAGAGTCCGTCTTCTACTTGTCTACCATTTTGTGCAAAAAGGGAAAAAGAAAACATAAGAATTGCTGAAAGAAGGGTGATTTTTTTCATGATTTTAGTTGGTTTGGTTTTATTTGGGATGTATATCAAACATCAGACCAGTTTAATCAAAAACCGGTTTTGTAGATTTCCGCTTTGTTGCTACCCAACCAAATTTAAAACTCACCAATGGACCATAACCATCTGGTATACCGTCGCCTTTATAAAACCCTGCGCCCAACTCTGCGTTAAAATTGAAGCCTTTTGGGTATGTACGCTGAACGCCATATACCATACCGTAGAAACCTAAATTAAAATCGCTCGGACCTTCAATATTTGTAGAAAGGCGTAATTGCGAAAAGAATATGGCCTGTGCCGCGGCAATATAATTACCAGAATTACCCGATACATTTTTATCGCGGTCAATACGTCTCTGAAAATTATGATAATAACGGTATCTATTGTTCAAAGCTAAGCCATACGCATAGCCTTCACCATAAGTAGCAGCGCCTAAGCCAACATCTACTGAAACAGATTGATTTCTAAATATGCCAAATTCGTAGCTTATACCCGGATTAAAAAGGTCGAACTTGAATTGATGCCTTTCTAGGTTGATGAGACCGTTGCCTTTTTCAGAAAAATCCCTAATCTGGGATTGGACGTTTGTAAAAGATAAAAACAGAAGAATTAAAGTAATTTGTTTCATGTAGTTTGATTGATGTTGCAACTAAAACTACATGTTTCTAAAAACGTAACCACCAGATTTAATGAAATATTAAGAAAATACTTACGTAATTAACGACCAACGCACCATCGCTTTTCACTAATAATAAAGCCTATACTCAAATTGGCTACTGGGTAAATACCGCCTTCGAACTGCCCATCATAATAAGCTGCACCTACATCTACAGAAAAGTTGAAGCCAGAATCATAACTACGTTGTATACCTGTTACCAAACCGGCATAACCGAATGCTCCTTTTACATTCTCGTTTGCAATAGTTCGTGAACCGGGAAAAAATACTGCTACCGCTGGCGCCACATAATTTGCCGAGTTGCCATAAATCTGTTTTCTATTGCGCTGACGCTTTTCAAAATTGTAATAGTAGCGATATTGCCCAGCTATTGCTGGGAAAACTCCGAATTCTCTATACACATCTGGCAACAAAGGATCTAAAACAACTTGAATACCTGCCTTTATATCAAGGGTAGTATTGGTGCCCATAGCCATTTCGTATTCAATACCGGGATTAATGAGATTAATCTTCACTTGTCTCAGCTCACAATTTTTACCAAACTGGGCATTGACATTGCACGCAAAAAACACCAGCAAAAATATTATTAGAAACGGTTTGATTTTCATTTCGATTTGGGGTTTCGACAATCTTATCTTAATAGAACAGTGAGCTTCTTAAAATAGTATCTTTGTTTAAAAATATTCGACGAATGAACCTATCTCTTATACCCCAAATAAAACATACCGACAGCAATAACTTTTTTCTTCTATCTGGACCCTGTGCCATTGAAGGTGAAGACATGGCGATGCGCATCGCAGAACATATTATTACTATAACCGATGAGCTTAAAATACCTTATGTATTTAAGGGAAGTTTTAAGAAAGCAAATCGTAGTCGTTTAGATTCTTTTACTGGTATTGGAGATGAAAAGGCATTAAAGATTCTACGAAAAGTTTCTGAAACATTCAAAGTACCAACAGTTACCGATATACATACCGAGCAAGATGCTGTTATGGCTGCCGAATATGTTGACGTTCTTCAAATACCCGCATTTTTAGCACGCCAGACAGATTTGGTAGTTGCTGCTGCAGAAACAGGAAAAACAGTAAACATCAAGAAAGGACAATTTATGAGTCCCGAAAGCATGAAACATGCCGTTAATAAAGTGACGGAAACCGGAAACCAACAAGCAATTATTACCGATCGTGGTACCATGTTCGGTTACCAAGATATGATCGTAGATTTTAGAGGTGTACCGACCATGAAACAATTTGCACCTGTAGTTTTAGATGTTACGCATTCGTTACAACAGCCGAATCAAACTTCTGGTGTAACTGGCGGTAGACCAGCATTGATTGGTACTATGGCACGCGCAGGTGTTGCTGCTGGTGTTGACGGACTCTTTATAGAAACACATTTTGATTGTGCCAATGCAAAAAGCGACGGTGCCAATATGTTGGATTTAGAATTAATGAAAAAACTATTGACAGATTTAGTGGCATTAAGAGCAGTTGTTAATCAGTTTTAAATCTTGACTATTTATTGCATTTCATTAGAAAAATATTGATAATTGAAAAAATACGATGAAGAAAATAAAACTAACTTTAGTTATCTTTTTATTGTTTTCTATAGAATGTTTTAGTCAACAAACAGGAAGTACAGGTATTACGCAAACTGCAGTTAATAACGGTATTGGAATTGGAAGCGCAATTGCAATTGTCGTTTCGTGGGATAGGAATAAGTCAATTCTTTACGCATTATTACACGGAATATTAGGCTGGCTCTATGTGATATACTTTGTAATTGTTCGTGAAAAAGAATAAGTAAGTTTTATCCGTATTAACATTAATAATTAAAGTAAGTCTTTCCGCTTATAAAACCCATTTTTCCGAACAGAATAAGCATCTTGTAAAACATCAATAAGAATATCGTTATCAATATCTTCAAGGGTACTATAACGCAATGAACGTACTACTTTTCTGTTTTCAGAAATTAGTACGTTCAAATGTTTTGTAAGATGTGCAGAGTTCCAAAAAGCAATATCTACAAACTGCTTTTTGTGCGAGGCATTTAAATAACAGATGGGCGATTTACCGATATAAAAACAGGGAATATTCCATTTGAATTTCAGTTCAACCTCAGGCAAAGTCGTTTCGATCATCATTTGCAAATGCATCAGAATACTTCTATAAGGTTCAGGTTGTTTGAAAATATAGTTCTCTGCTGGTTTCATAAACAATTTGATTGTGTTAATTTAAAATACGAATACATTTACAAATACGCATTCAAATATATAATTTTGACACTCTTAAAATTTATTGATGTTTAAAAACACAACTATAGCTTTAATAATTGCTTTTATAACAGGTACATATTATTTCGGTGTTGCTCAAGATGACCATGATCATAATTGGTATTTCAACAATAGTAAAAGCTTAAGCGAATTATGGGAATTAGATGATGAGCACCAACGCGGTACGTTCATTCTTACTTCGTATAAACCCATATACATAACTGCCGCAAAATTTTCTACCAACCCCAATGAATTTCCTCAGGCAGAAAACTCAGATAAAATTTTAGATGAACCTAGTAGTTTAAACGCAGTCGAGTCAAAATTTCAAATCAGTCTAAAGACCAAAATTTTTCATGGTATGTTCGATGGTCGTATGGATTTATGGATGGGCTATTCGCAGACCGCCTATTGGCAAATTTATAATACAGAGCGTTCAAGACCATTTCGAGAATTGAATTATCAACCAGAAATCATCGCGAACTTTCCCGTTAAGTTTCCGATTTTGGGGTTTGAGACTAAAATGATCGGAGCCGCTATAATTCATGAATCTAACGGACAATCAGATCCTATTTCTAGAAGCTGGAACCGTATTGCTTTTCATGCCGCATTCGAGAAAGGAAACTGGCAGGTAATGCTAAAACCTTGGATACGGATTGGAAGCAAAATTGATGACAATGAAAATATATCTGATTATATAGGTCGTGGTGAAGCTGACATCACGTATGACTGGGGTAGACAGCGTTTTAGAGCAATTGCAAGACACTCTTTGAATTTGGGAGATAAAAGTCGCGGGAGTTTACAGCTCAACTGGTCTTTCCCTATTTTCGAAAATTTCAATGGTCATTTTCAATTGTTCGATGGCTATGGCGAAACGCTCATAGATTACAACCACCGACAAACCACATTTGGTATTGGTGTTTCTTTAATTAATTAGGCGCTTTAAAAAGGCTATACACTTACTCTCTTATTTGACTTAAAGTCCATTTTTATACATTTGAATGTAAATTACTGATGGAAATTCTACGCAGATTTCCGATGTTATTGCCCGTTTTTATAGTTGATGTGCACATATGTATTCTCCGTAGATTTTTTATTACAATAGTTCTATTCAAAACAGTAAACCTCCTTAAAACATTAAGTTCAAAAGGAATAAATAGGCAATAAAATTTAGTCGATTTTCTCTTTCTTAGCTCCCATTAAAGCATCTTCACTAACTTTTTTTACTTCAGTTTTGTTGAATTATCAAAATTTTAAATTAACTTTGAATTTCAAAGTACTTTAATATGGAAACAAATAAGTATCTAAACGATATTACCGAAATCAAGAATTTAATGAATCGTTCTTCACGGTTTATTTCATTAAGCGGACTCTCTGGAGTGCTCGCCGGTATATACGCATTAATTGGGGCCGGCTTTGCTTATGTTAAGTTAAAAGACACCTCAGCTGCCAATTATGAAAATTTTTCTGGTAGGTCTTCGTCACTTTGGGGTTCAGATACTGCTAGCGACCTAACTTTAATTGCTTTTGCCGTTTTGATTGCAGCAGTAATTACCGGTTTTATTATGACCTTGAAGAAGTCTAAAAAAAGTGGAGAGAAAATTTGGGACAGCACCAGCAAGCGGTTAGTGTTCAATTTCGCTATTCCGTTAATAGTTGGCGGACTTTTTTGTTTAGTATTGATGCAACAAGGTATAGCTAGCCTAGTGGCACCTGCTACACTCATTTTTTATGGGCTGGCTTGTGTAAATGCAAGCAAGTATACCATGGGTGATGTTAGATATATGGGTTTAGCATTTATTGGAATAGGATTAGTTAGCACTCAATTTATAGGATATGGATTGTATTTTTGGGCTTTAGGGTTTGGCGTTTGCCATATTCTATATGGCGCATTAATGTATTACAAATACGATAGAAATTAAGATTAGCTAGCTATTGATATATGAGTTTAATTGACAACATAAACAAAGCTTTTGACCACCGTATAAGACTGGGCATTATGTCTATTCTAATGGTGAACGACTATGCTGATTTTAAAATGTTGAAAGAGCTATTAGGTGCTACAGATGGCAATTTAGCCAGTCATACCAAAGCGCTGGAAAAAGAGGAATATATAAAAGTGGAAAAGCAATTTATTGGTCGTAAACCAAACACACGTTATTCTGCCACTGCACTTGGCAAAACACAGTTTAAGAAGCATATTAATGCTTTAGAAAAACTCATAGGTAAGTAGTATATTTTTTTATCATTTTACTTTGAATTTCAAAGTACTTTTAAAATAAGAAATAATGAGAGCAGCCATTTTAGAAAAATTATATGATTGGAGCGTGACACCCTATCAATACTTCAAGAAAAATGAAGCTTGGCAATATAATGCTGAAGAGCTAAAAGAGTACCCAAGCAACTCATTAGGCTATCACATGGGTAAATTTCTTATTGCCAATAACTTTCAGTTGCAAGAAAAACTAGAGAGTCATGATGTATTTCATATACTCACGAACACGGGAACTTCGGTTCCCGAAGAAATAAGCATGCAGTTCTATTTAATGGGAAATGGAAAAAGAAGTCTTTACTTATTTACCGTCATATTAATAGGCTCTATGCTGTATCCGGAGTATTGGAGGTTCTTTATATCGAAATATACCTGTGGTAAATCTGCACTACCCTTTCATCAATTAGATTTTCAGAAACTGCTGCATCAACCCATCCAACGAATAAAGTCCACATTTTTAATTCCATAAAACCATGATACTAGAACTATCTAAAATTTCAAAAACTCGTAATGTAGTGCATCTCCTTTTTGGATACTATCTCTTATTAATAATCACAAAAATCAAATCACTAATAACCTTTTAAATACATCATATTATGAATATTCATATAAAATCAATCTTATCTGCCTTAGCCTTCAGTTTATTATTCTACAGCAAAAGCTTTGGTCTAAATCTATTTCTTATATCCATTTTAGTAGTGGTACTTGTTTCTACCTTAAAAGAAACTAGAACCATGTCTTGGGGCTATGCACTTACCTATATTCTAACTTCCATCTTTATTCTTATTAACCCAACGGGGTTTACCATATTTGTTCATTTCATGGCATTAATGGTGTTTATAGGAAAGTCCATATCAAGTAAAACCTCATTATACCTTTCTTGGTTACTTGGTTTTACTAATTTATTGGTTGCGTCTATCGCAAATTTCATTCAAAGACAAAATTCAGTAAAAGAAAAAGATGTAATAAAAGAGACTTCACCAAAACTGTTGAACCGCTTAAAAGGTGGCTTCTTCGCTGGTATTCTACTAATCTTATTTGCTACGCTTTATAAGAATGCGAATCCTGTTTTTGGAAACCTTCTAGATCAGATTAATTTTAACTTTATCAGTTTACCTTGGGTATTCTTTACTCTTCTGGGGTATGTTATATTTCTAAACATCTTACGCCCATTAGATGCACAAGATTTAATAGCGGTCGATGCATCTCAGAAAAACGAATTGGAGACTCCGACCGAAATAGAAATCATTGAACAAAAAAAGCAACTAGAAAGTGAGCATACCTTAGGCTCATTTATATTTATCGCCCTTAATATTCTACTGATATTCTTTTTAGTAACCGACGGAATTTACCTAATTCAAAAAGGTGATATTTCTAATGCAGAATACTCGGCATCTGTTCATCAAGGTGTGTATGCCCTAATGTTTTCGATAGTGTTAGCGATTATCTTAATTCTTTATTTCTTTAGAGGAAACCTCAATTTTTATAAAGAGAATAAACAAATAAAAACGCTAACCTATGTTTGGATCTCTTTAAATATTATACTAATTGTCTTTACATCTTACAAGAACTTTACCTATGTTGAAGCCTTAGGTCTTACCTATAAACGCATTGGTGTTTTCGTATATCTGCTACTTACCCTTACCGGATTAATTACAGCCTATATTAAAGTAGCGGAAGTAAAAAGCTTTGTTTATTTAGTACGCACCAATATCGCCACATTGTTTACTTTCTTAGTACTAAGCGCTGCAGTGCCGTGGGATAAAACAATTACGTATTTCAATTTAAGTACACTCGAAAATCCAGATATTCATTACCTCATCGATTTAGGGGATACCAATAGCATTCAATTATATAACTATGCTAAAGAGAAAGAAGTTAATTATGATTTGAATAGTAGTATTCTAGAAAAACACGAAGAATATATCACCTTACAATCAGAAAAAACATGGCAAGAATATACGTTTGCCCAACTAGCTAAAACTGACACGAAATGATGGTTTTATTTAAACATAAATGGAACCGTAGAATTTTGAGAGTAGTTTCATTGTATTTCCTAGTCTCGACTTTGCTACTGTGTATTGCCTTAATACCAGAAAATGAGGTCACTACCGTTATAGGAATTATGCTATATCTCAGCTATATCATCGTTACCTGTATTGCGTTGATTATAATTTTGATAAATATTCTTAGGTATTCGAAGGATATACAAGAGCATACCATGGTGCTTATATTACTGATTATGAATTACCCCATAAGTATGCTTTATATCTATTTAACAAACGCTTAAACTTTCAACACATGAAATTCAAATTCAACCGCATCTATTTTATATACTTTTTAGTACTATTAGTAATCGAAATCTTAATTGCAGTATTTTTAAAATCCGGCTTTATTCGACACACATTCGGAGATTACCTGGTGGTCATTCTTATGTTTTACTTTTTTAAATCTTTCGTGAAGGCGAATGACATTGAAATTGGCGTTTCAACATTACTAATAGCATATGCCATCGAATTTTTACAACTCACTAATATGCTTAGTTATTTCGGACTAGAACATTCTAAATGGGCAAATTTAGTCTTCGGTAATTATTTTAGCATACAAGATTTATTAGCGTACACCTTAGGCATACTTACCGTAACTAGCTTAGAGATAAAAAAACGCTTGCTATTAAAACAGCCTATAAATTAAAATGAAACCTCTATTTATTCTTTACCATCAACATAATCTTGCAAGTATGCATAGCGCTCGGTCAGCTTTCCGTTTTGAGTCATTCTCGCTCTATGAAGAACTCCATCCTTATCACCATTGAAAAAAGCTGGAATAACATTCTTTATAAAAGCCTCACCAAAACCTTCGCTGGCATCTCTTGGTAATTCGCATGGTAAATTATCAACGGCCATAACTGCAATTGCATCAGAGTTTTTAAAATCGATTTCAGATTCCGATTCGGCGTGATACCCGTAAATTGGATCTGCAATCGTTGAAGGGCGGATTGTTGAGGCAACCGGTCCGTCAATATCACAACTGACATCGGCAACAACTTTTATTTTGAAATCTTCATGTTTGGCATCTTCACGAGTAAAAAGATACGGAGACCCTTGACCGAAATAATGACCCGCAATATAGAAATCACTCACTTTTGCAAACCTGAAGAAGTTAGATTTATATTCCTGTGGATGAGCAAAGAAATCAGCCTTATTACCACGAACTCCGTCTTTACGTTTGTTATATTCACTTGCATCTATTTGGCAATATACAGGCTCGCTGAAAGTCTTTTCTAAGTATTCGGTAACATTTACCCTTCTCATTCCCATACCATCTAGCATCTCTCTAGCACCATTACCCACTCTTCCTCTACCAGTAAGCAGCACCTTAATAGCAGGTAATTTTAATTTTTTGAGTTCGCTAATCAATGCTTCTTGATTTTCTAAATCGTTAGCTTTTGGCAAATGGAACAAGTCAAATTTGAGTCCGTATGCACGAAATCCGTTATAGGCACCAACGATACCCGCGTATCTACCAAAGGCAACAACACGTTGTTCTTGCTTGTTGGTAATTACCTCATGGTCATACATTTCAATGTTCTTTTCTAAAATAGCACGAAGCAAATCTCTATTGTAAGGTTGCTTTTTAATGGTATGTGAAAAGAAAAAATATTTTTTATTGGGAATAAGGGAATCAATTGGCACTTCTTTCACTCCTAAAAGAACATCACAATTATCCATTTCACTGGCAACAGTAATACCTAAATGCTTATAATCAGCATCGGCATAAGCACGAATAGGAGATGGTTCTACAATTATTTGTGCCTCAGTATGCGTTTTTAAGACTTTTTGACATGCTTTTGGAGACAGAACAACACGCTTATCTGGTGGATTCTTACGTTCTCTGATGATTCCGAACTTCATATAGGTTTGGTATAAATATTGTACTAAATTATACAATTAGAAACACTTGGCTTCGGTCAAAATAAAAATTATATGGGATCGTAAAGTTTTGTTAGCTTTGCTGCCCGCTATTTAATAGTTGAAGTCGATTGAATTGATGCAGCTATTATTTAGATTAGGAAGTTCTTTTACATATTGGGGCCGACCGGTTTTGACAGCGAGACCAGTTGGAATGTAAGCATGTCGAGCGCTGGGAAACAGCTCGTTAATCTCATTTTTCACACTTTTAATTGGCGAAAATAATTACGCTCTTGCCGCTTAATCCGAATTATAGTAGGATTTAGCCTCGTCCCTACCAGGTAGGGAAGCGAGATGTTCCTGAATAGCCCTTGTTGATGGCGATTCTTATAGGAGCACCAGAAAAGTCAACATAAGGGTGTCCGCTCACTTTGGCGACACCACCAAAATCTTAAGAAGATAAGTGTGTATTGGGCGGTTTCTGGTCAGGTACGCATCGAAAATCAATCAGATTCTAAACATGTAGAAAGCATTTTAATTGCTTGTTTGGACGAGGGTTCGAATCCCTCCGGCTCCACAAATAAAACCACCTTTATGGTGGTTTTTTTCGTTACACCTGCTAGATTCGAAAGCCAGCACATCAGCTCGCACCGTGCTAAAAAGGTCTACCAGACCTTTTATTAACGCAAGGTCGTCTCCGGCTCCACTATCACTCACAACTGGAATGTGGATGAAAATAAAAAATCCCATCAAGTTTATTTGTTTGGGATTTTTGTTTTTATACACCAAGGCTTTTTTCAGCCTTGACAGTTGAATTTGCAGAACGTGAGCTAGTTGGGAACACCGTAAGGTAATACTCCGGCTCCACTAATAAAAACCACCTTCCGGGTGGTTTAATTAAACGTTTTTTCAAAAATTTAAACTGCAATCTTACTCATAGTTATAATATCTTTAAGGTTTTGTGAAACTAAAGGTTTTGAAATAAAATCACGCACCAATTCATAACTCCTACCTTTTTCAATATCAGATGCATCAAAATGCGAACTCACAATAAAAACCTGAGGCTTGTTATCAAAAATTAATTTTTGAAATTTATCTAAAAACTGCCATCCGTTCATAACTGGCATGTTTAAATCTAGTAGAATAATATCGGGCATTCTCTGCCCGCTTTTCAAAAGAGAAGTTAAATTCGTTAAAGCTTCATAACCATCTTCATACACTAGAATATTAGCACTCACAAAATTATTGTGATTCAAAAGAATTTTGGTGCCATAAACACAAATGGGGTCGTCGTCTATAATACAAACTGTGTCAACTTTCATAGCAATTAATTTTTTGGGAAAACTTTTTATACAAATCTATAAGCTAATTTATTTTAACAATATTTAACTTACAAAATATTTTCAAAGAAAACTAACTTTTAAAAGAAAAAGCTCATTTTTTATCATCTAATTACAAGGCAAAGAGCCTAAAAAAAAAACTCGTAGTAATTATTTTTTCGCGATAATTTATAAAAAATAGGAATAATTTGAAGGATATTCTAAAAAAAATGCATTAAACATCAATGCTACAAGAAATAAATATTTCAGGAAAAGGGGTATTCTTTTTCAATAAGACTAACTAAGCGTTAATAATAAATTCGAAGACCTATAAGTAATAGTACTACTCTTCAGATGATGTCAAATTTTACAGAACAATTTGTTCAAATACAGAAGACTACAACAGCTATTACAATTAGCGTAAAATATCATCTTTTTTTATCGGTTAAAACACCAATATGATCACTCAATATATAAGTATGAGATTTTAATAATCCACATTGTTATCAACTTGCTCATATCTATTAAAATCTTTTAACTGATTGAAAAACAATTTTAATTATTTTTGGAAACTACCAAGACCAATAATGACCGAAAATATAAAACAAATGTTCAGTAAAATGAACGACGAAACTCGCGATGAAGCTCTACTACTTTTAAAGTCAGAGTTTAATTTAGAAAGTGCAAAGTTCATTAAGAAAAACTGGATTATAGGTGGTCGCATTCCTGAAGAAAACCAGGAGCGTATTGTTCAAATCTTCCAAAATTTATTAAGGGTTCAGATTTTAAGAATTAAAGAGATTAAGGTTCAATTCTAACCCTTACATTTCTTAACACTATATAACACGATTAATTTCTTGGATAAAAAAACCGATACACTTATGAAGATGTACCGGTTGTTCAACTAACTCAAACGTATTCTAAACTCGATGCAAAGATGCATTCATTTATTAAGTTCAAGTTTACCTAAACATCAAGCTAACTTTAAATTCGTTGTTTTGTAAAAATACCTCAGCGAAATTCAATTTCCCCTTGACCTTTTGCCAATTAAATCTACTTCCTCAATTATAATAAATTCAATTTACCCGCTACTGGGTATGTTCTTGCTGTTTACCTACCCAAAGTTTTGACCAAGATATACTAAGGGAGTAGAGAGAATTGTTTCTTTTACAAATCTAGATTCCTCACAAAAGATCGCATTCCTATATAACGTATTATGCAAAGGCAAAAAATAAGTTGAAACTATTGGTGAGATTCCCTTAACGACATATTAAATCGCTAGGACAAATTACGAACGAACCGAATCTGAACTTCATTTAATGGTTAAACTATACAACAATAGAGCATGCTTTAAAACTAAAAACCTATTTAGAACAATGAATATTTTTTAGCCAAAGCCCCTCATGGGAATTATTGATTGAAACCCGATAAAAATGTTCCGTAATCAAAATGAATTATTTTTTTTGCTTAATTATTAAAAAAAATCAAACTAAAGCAACATACGATATAAGTTAATATGCTAATAATTATAGTGATTTATGTTATCAACAATGAGTGTTAATAACATTCGTGTGCATTTCATCGAATAAAATGAACTTTTCATCGTTAATGAATAAAGTTTAAATATTTTCGAAATGCGCTAATAAAATAGCGAGATAATTTTTACCACCAATTACATGAAATTTAATACTACCAAAGCCTTTTTCGTCCCTGTAGCAGCAATCCTTTTTCTTTTAAGTTTATCTTCTTGCGGTAAAGATTACGACCTTGTATCAGAATATGTTGTTCGTGATAACACTGAGAAAACAATCTCAAACAATTCATTGAACAATACTAATTTAGGCGTAGCTTCTATCAATATTGAAAAAGCAAAAGAAAGTAACTAATACTTTTACTCCTATTTAATTCTACTGTATAAGTACCAATACGCTTTAAATTTTAAAGCGCAACTATTTCTTTATTTTCGCTAATTTTAAAACTATAAAGAGTTTAGACTAGCGAATATCTTTTAATTTGCCATTGGCATTCTTCGCACCAATAACACTTACTTATGAAGATATCTTTTGAATCTCATATTCCAGTGATGAATCTAATAATCATTCACTAGTCCTTTTATAACATACTGTTACACTCCCAATTTTATCTCGATATACCCGACCCCAAATAAAATGATAATGCATTTTCTGCTAACTTTGCAGTTCTAAATTCATACTTCACTTTTTGTATACAATAATTGACATAGAAACTACCGGAAACGGCATAAAGGGTAACAGAATTACTGAAATATCCATTTTTAAATATGATGGTCACGAGGTTGTAGATGAGTTTACTTCTTTGGTGAATCCGGAATGTGAGATACCTGCATTTATTACCGGACTTACGGGTATTGACGATGATTTGGTACGAAATGCACCGTTGCTAGAAGAGTTGATTCCGCAAATTTTAGATATTACTAAAGACACCATTTTTGTAGCCCACAGTGTCAATTTCGATTACAATGTCATTAAAAATGAGTTTAAATTATTGGGTCATGATTTTTCTCGAAAGAAACTATGTACGGTTCGTTTATCAAGAAAATTGCTACCTGGCTTCAACTCTTACAGCTTAGGAAAATTAACGGCCGCCTTAGGCATACCTTTAACGGATCGACACCGAGCGAGAGGCGACGCACATGCTACAGTACTTTTATTTCATAAATTACTGAGAGCCGAAAATGCAGATTCCGTTTTCAAACAATTCTTGAATTCAAATTCTCAAGAGGCTACTTTGCCTTCTGGTTTACCAAAAGAAGAGTATTTAAAACTACCGACCACTGCAGGTGTATATTATTTTAAGGACCAAAAGGGGAAAATTATTTATGTCGGTAAAGCCAAGAACATTAAAAAAAGAGTGCTTGGTCATTTTTACGACAAAAAAACAAAAGAGATTACCCTTTGTGCAGAAACTACTTCGTTAGATTTTGAAGAAACCGGTAATGAACTCATTGCCTTACTAAAAGAATCTGCCGAAATTAAACACCACTACCCTAAATATAACAGTGCGCAAAAAAGATCTATTCAACAATACGGCATATTCACCTACGAAGACCGAAACGGTATTATACATCTTGCTTTTAATAAAATAAAGATGACTCCGAATCCGGTTGCTATTTGCTATAGTCCTACCGAAGCCAGACAGTACTTAGAAACACTTTGCAGCACTTTCGAGCTTTGTCCTAAGTATTGCCATCTACAAGAGAATGTGGCTATATGCTCGCATTACAAAATTAAACAGTGCATAGGTATTTGTTCTGATCTAGAAATGGTAGAAGAATACAACCAACGCGTAAAAGATGCCTTAAAAAGTATTAAGGAAGTTGAAGCTACGCTGGTCATCAAAACCAATGGTAGAACTATGGATGAAAACGGATTTGTGGTCATTAGAGAAAATAATTATGCTGGTTATGGCTTTGCACCTACCGATGTTGCCATAGAACAAATTGAAGACCTTGAGATGTTTATTACACCACAAAAAAATACGCTAGAAACCCAGCGTATTGTTGAAAGTTATTTGAGAAAAAATCCCGAATCAGCAATTTCTATTTAAAAACAGCAGCAGGTTTATTTGTTCATTTTCTTATACATCCTAATTATAAAGAGTAACCACACCATAAATATGATGGACACAACAATTGAATAAATTAGGACGAATTCCACTATTTTTTATATTTTAAGTAGTTCATAAAACCAAGAATGGTCGGTGCCCAAAAAGCTATAAAAATAGCATCTAGTTTTTTACCTGATAAAAAGAGAACCTCTGAGACGACAATTATAGAAATTACAACTAACAGCATCATAATATTCATTATGCCAACTCGCTCTATAAAATTTTTTAACATAGCTCTAATTAGAATCTATTAAATATACTAAACTAATTATAAACAAAACCGTCATTTTTATAATGTGGTCGGACAAACATAATCTGTCTTCTTCAAATCTTCATTTTTAAGTGCTCCGTATCCACCTTTAACATCAATAAGATTGTGGATGCCACGGCTCTTTAAAATAGACGATGCTATTACAGAACGGTATCCGCCAGCACAATGCACTAAAAATTCTCCCCTTTCTGGAAATTCAGATAAATGCTTGTTCAACTCGCTAAGTGGTGTATGTACTGCACCTACTAAGTGCTCGCTTAAGTATTCACCATCTTTACGAACATCGAAAATGCCAACATTTCCTTTATCAATTAAGGCTTTAGCCTCAGATGATGATATAGACGTTATTTGGTCAAATTCTTTACCTGCAGCTTGCCAAGCTTCAATTCCACCTTTTAAATACCCGATGGCAGAATCAAAACCAACACGAGATAGTCTAGTAATCGCTTCTTCTTCCTTTCCATCTGGTATCACCAATAATAAAGGTTGTTTGGTATCGGCAATTAAATCGCCCACCCACGGAGCAAAATCTCCATTTAATCCGATAAAAATTGATCTCGGTATATGACCTTTTACAAACTCATCTTGATGTCTTACATCTAATACCAAAGCTTCAGTATCATTCGCAGCTTTTTCGAATTCGTCGGGAGACAACTCAACATTACCACGATCAAGTACATCACCAATATCTTCATATCCTTCCTTATTCATCTTTACGTTTAAAGGAAAATATTTAGGTGGTGGCAACAGACCGTCAGTTACTTCTTTGACAAATTCTTCTTTGGTCATATCTGCCCTTAAGGCATAATTCATACTTTTTTGATTGCCCAAAGTATCGACCGTTTCCTTCATCATATTCTTACCACAAGCAGATCCCGCACCATGTGCCGGATATACAATAACATCATCTGCCAACGGCATAATTTTAGTACGTAAACTATCAAACAATGTACCTGCTAATTGCTCTTGCGTCATGTCTGCAGATTTCTGTGCTAAATCTGGTCTGCCGACATCACCTAAAAACAAGGTATCACCAGAAAAAATAGCATGATCTTTACCATTTTCATCGCGCAATAAGTAAGTGGTACTTTCCATCGTATGCCCTGGTGTATGTAACACCTTAAAGGTAATCTTACCCAATTTAAATTCTTGACCGTCTTTGGCAATTATGGCATCGAAAACAGGGTTTGCAGTAGGACCATATATAATAGGCGCGCCTGTTTCTTTTGATAGCGTTACATGCCCACTGACAAAATCTGCATGAAAGTGAGTTTCAAATATATACTTGATCTTTGCATTGTCGTTTTCAGCCCTTTTAATATACGGACTCACCTCTCTCAATGGGTCAATTATTGCTACCTCACCATCACTCTCAATATAATATGCTCCTTGAGCCAAACAACCTGTATATATCTGTTCTATATTCATTCTATACTTTTTTATTTTTAAATATCCCTTCCCCTTTAAGGTACGAGATTTATTTAATTTAGACTTCTTTTAGCTTTAGCCATTCTACTATTTTCATAAGCTACTTTTGCAGCCAATAAGGAAACTTCATTTGGGTCGTCAAAGAAATTAACCGCTTCTTTTGTTTTCACGAATAAAAACTCTCGCTGTAATTCTTTAATGATTCCGGTATTAAAAATGATATCTCGTGTTGGTCCGATAGCTCCTGCAATGTAAAACTGAAATCCTCTTTCTCGAATATCATGTATCAATTTCGTAAGCATATCTGCTGCTGTAGCATCTATATAATTTATAGCCTCTGCGTTCAAAATTATTCCTTTTAACTGCGGTCCTTTTGCCCTGATATGTTTTAACAACTGCTTTTTAAAATAGGCAGAATTACCAAAGTACAATTGCGAATCGAAACGTACTATTAATAAATCATTACGAACCACAACCTCATCTGCAAAACGAATTACATTTTTATAATAGTCAGAATTACCAATATTACCTATCTCTACAAAATGCGGTTTCGACGTTCTATATACCATTAGCAATAATGAACACAGCACGCCAATAAGTATACCTTGGGTTATACCAATGAATAAGGTGATAATAAAGGTAATTAACATTACAAAAAACTCATCTTTTCTATTGAGCCATAAATGCTTAAAGTAAGCTATATCTATAAGTTTTACAACAGACACCATAATAATACTCGCCAATATAGCATTGGGTAAATACTGAAATAACGGCGTTAAAAATAATAAGGTCAGTACTACCAATATAACACTGAAAATAGCCGATAAATTCGTTTTCGTACCAGCATCGTAACTAATTGCCGATCTCGAAAAACTAGCTGTTACAGGGTAACCTTGAAAGAAAGATCCAACAATGTTCGAAGATCCAATTGCTATTAATTCTTGATTTGCCTGAATAGTATCTTCACCCGTTTTATCTTCAATCGCCTTACCAATAGATATAGCCTCTAAATACCCTACCAACGCCAATGCAATCGCTATAGGCACTAATTGTTTCATGTTTTCTATATCGATAGTTGGCAACACAAAAGTTGGCAGACCGCTTGGCACACTACCTACCAGTTTAACATCAAAAACGTTTAACTGAAACAGGTATACAGCTACAATACCAAGTACCACAATAATTAGAATACCGGGTATATTCTTATTCCATTTTTTAAACCCAAGTAGCAGTGCAATACCCACCAGACCTATGCTGAAATCTACCCAATTAATTTCGCCCAGTTTATAAAAAATATTAAAAATAGTTTCATAAATTTTATTGCTGCCTGGCACAGAAACACCTAATAAATGCTTAAGTTGACTTAACACAATTATAATCGCTGCCGCGGATGTAAAACCACTAATAACGGGCTTGGAAAGAAAATTGACCAAAAAACCCATTCGCAATACACCCAACAAAAACTGAATGCACCCCACCATTAGGGTAAGCAACACGACCATTATAATGTAGTTCTCTACACCGGTAATTGTCAAGGTTCCCAAACCTACGGCTACCAATAACGAATCCATCGCAACAGGTCCTACTGCTATTTTTCGTGATGTTCCTAAAAGTGCATAGGTAAGTATCGGAAATAAAGAAGCATACAAACCATGAACTGGTGGCAACCCCGCAATCATTGCATACGCCATACCTTGTGGCACCAAAACGATACCAACGGTTAGACCAGCCAACAAGTCTTTTATGAAGTAAGCTTTTTTATAGGTAGAAACCCATTCCAAAAAAGGAAAAATGTTTTTCACGCCGTAAATTTAATCATTTCAAAGGGCATAGAATCAGATTTTGTAACCATTACTTTATTGATTCAGAAGTCTATTAAATTCCAACGCTTTTTCCGTCCAAAAATCAAGATCATCTTCGGTATCGAATCCATCGGGACCAATAAATAAAAAACCACGAATCGGTTTGCCCGTAAAATCCATTGGTTTACTACCTAGTTTGTCTAATAGTTCTTCATAATTCAATTTCCCTACCCGCACCATCAATTTATCTTCTTCCCTTTTTTTATCGAACATAATGCCTAAACACATCTTACCGTTCATCATAAACGTGAGGCCGCCCATCATTTTCTTCTCCTCCAGATCACCTTTGCCTTTTAAACGAGATCTTACTCTATCTGCTAAATACTCGCTATATGCCATTGCCTAAAAATTAAGTTCTTCTGGTTCTAATTCTTTATACTCTACTTCTTGGGCAATTGATTCTATATTTCCTGCATAGCTTTTACCACGGAGTTTGCCCACGGTATGTGCTTGCAATGCCTCATTATTATTTGCACTCAGCAGCCCTTTTAATTCTTTTTCAAAATCTGTAGATGATGTTAACCACTGCTCTTCAATCTCATCCGCCAACATTAAAGGCATTCGTGGTTCTTTCAGTTTTGGGTTGTTATGAATCTTAGCCATCATACCATTACCGACCGTAGTTACAATTGAAAAAGAATTGATAACACCACCATGTTCAGGATGTATCCACTCAGACCATAATGCAGCTAACGCTAAAGGTTCATTATTTTTTCGGTGGATGAAAAAAGGATACGTGTTATCCTTATAATGGTGATGCTCGTAAAAGCCGTCAACATAAAGTATGCAGCGTTTTTCGTTGGCAGCATCTCTAAAAGCGGGTTTCTCAAAAATGGTTTCTACCCGAGCGTTTAAAGTACTGTTCCAAATTTTCTTTTGTTGTTCTACACTATTTACCCAGTGCGGAATAAGACCCCAAGTAGCTACAATAGGATAAAACGGATCTTCATTGGTATAAATTAAAACTTCAGGATGCGAAAACCCTGATGCATGGTGAAGCGGTAAATCGGTCAACGGTGCAAGTTTCTCAACAATCTCTTCAATCGCCTTTAAATCTTGACTTCTCTTTGCTCTTTTTAACTGCGCCTCTAAGCTGGTTTTTACATCATAACACATACACTATTCTTTAGTGATGAATTTTAAACTATACAGGTTTTAACGTAACTGTAAAAATAGCCGGCTCATGCTTTAATACCATAAAACCTTCTGCTAAATCATCTTGTTCTACCGCATACGGATAAAAGGTAATTGGCTCTATACAGACCATATTAGGTACCTCTGTCCAAAGCATAAAATGACTAAAACCTTCGGATGTTATTTGAAGTGATTGCTCATCTTTTAAAGTAATTACATCTGTATTTGGCACTTGTAATGCTCTACTGCCAACTTCCAAAACTTCAGGTATGGTAATATTTTGTTCTCCGGCAGAAATGATCGCATTTTCAGAATGTAGCATAAACGCAGGGTGATAGCCCAACATAAAAGGCATGTCTTCTTCTCCAGAAATTGAAAACGTAACCACCAACGAATTGTCTATTAATTCAAGTGACTTTACAAACTCAAAATCATAAGGCCAGCTTAATTTCTCTGCGGTAGATTTTTTAGGATATTTCGAATTTAAAACCTCGGTATTCGCTGTATATTTTTTAGAGAACACAGCTTTACTTGCTGAGCTTTCTAACAACTTATATTTCATTTCACGTAGCAGACCATGCTGATCTTGAGTGGCAAAACCCTTGGGAGTTTTCACTTTAAAATCTGCCTCATTTGTTGGTCCGATCAACGGAAACATTTCGGTATCTACACTGCGCCATCCAGGGTTTCCTTTTTGGTGCATAAATTCGTAATCAGAAACTAGGTAACTCACCAATTCCCCTGCCTCTATTTTTACTTGTTGATCTCCTACCTTTAATGTTGTTATATTACTCATTTATTAATCTATAAATTAATAATGCTGTTCTTTTCGTTAATGCCTCTATAGTATTCAAATTCACTGTTTCTTCGGGAGTGTGGGCTGCATTACCCATAGTACCCAGTCCGTCTAAACAATCTACATACTCCGCCACAAAAGAAGTATCTGCCGCACCTCTTTTACCTGGGTCGTATGCTAAAACCTCACCTTGTTTTAAATCTAAACTTACCGTGTTCAGTTTTGTCAATAACGCCTTATTACCTTCAGTAGGTTGCATTGCTGGGTAACTATCTTTGAAAGTTACTGTTGCAGATGTATGTGGTAAATTATTCGCCACTACGGTTCGCATATTATCACGAGCACGTTCTTTTTGTTCTTCAGATATAAAACGTAATCCGCCACGGACTTCTGCTTTTTGAGCCACTACATTGGTCTTACCAAAAACAGTTCCTTTACTGGTCATTTCATCAAACTCTACAAAAGTACCACCAACTAATGTCCCAGGATTAAAAGTCAATAAATCTTCTCCTCTTACATCAGTATAAAATCCGTTTAATATTCTTGACATTTCAAAAATAGCTCCTGCACCTGTATCTTCACTGAATATACCAGATGAGTGCGCTCTTTTACCCTCTACCTCAACCTTCCAACCTGAAGAACCTCTTCTGGCAACGGTTGCATAATTGAATCCGGTGGAGTTTTCAAAACCTAAACCGATATCACTTCTTTTGGCCGCTTCAATTAAATCGTGTCTGCTTTTTTCTAGCGGACTACCTGTACTTTCTTCATCACCTGTAAAGGCAACAATAATTTGAGCATCATTTAGCAATCCGTTTTGTTGTAGCGCTTTTAAAGCATACAGCACTATAACATCGCCACCTTTCATATCATTACCACCTGGTGCATGTGCAATAGAATCGTTCACCATCTCAAAAGTTTGAAACGGACTATCTTCTTCAAACACCGTATCTAGATGACCAATTAACAATAATTTCTTGCCTTTTGTCCCTTTAATTTCTGCAAATAAATGTCCCGCTCTATTCATTTCTTCGGGCATAGGAATCCAAGTGCTTTCAAAACCTATATCGGTGAGAGCAGAAGCAAATTCTTGACCTACCATTTCAACACCTTTAAGATTTAAGGTTCCGCTATTAATGTTTACGACTTTTTCTAAAAATGAAATAGCCTCGGCATTATTTTGCACTATAGATTTTACAACCTTCTTCTCATTCTTTGAAAGTTTCTGTGCATTGACGCCGGTCAATAAAAGCACAGCAATTAGGGTAATTAGTAGTTTTTGATGCATGTGGTCTGTTTTACATCAAATTTACCAAAAAGGGGTTTAACCGAAGATTAAATTTGGAATAAGCTATTCAAAAATAAACTACTCGAATCGAATAGCTTTAACGGGTGTTATTCTAGTAATAATATATGACGGGATCAAAAGCATCAACAAACAAAGCAGCAACACACCCGCGTTTAAAAGAAGAATAGTCCACAGATCTATACTTACAGGTATGTACTCAATGTAGTATTCTTTTGGGTTCGGGAATTTAAAAACTCGAAACTTCTCTTGTATAAAAATAATCCCAAGCCCTATAAGGTTGCCCCAAAATAAACCAACAACAATAAGGTAAGCCGCGTTATATAAGAAGACTTTTCTTATACTCCAGTTGTTTGTACCCAATGCTTTTAAAATACCTATCATTGGCGTACGCTCTAATATTAACACTAGTAATGCGGTAATCATATTTATACCACCAACGATAATCATAATACCAATGATAAGGGCAATATTAAAATCGAACAAGCCTATCCACTCAAAGATTTTATAATACTTATCTTTTATAGTTCTATTATCAAGTGTTGAAAATGTATTAGATCTTATCTCTATATTCTTCTCGTCTATATCATCAAAACTCTCTAAGAATACCTCAAAATTACCTATCTCCGTATCTTTCCATTTATTCATACGCTGAATGTGGCGTATGTCTGTAAAAATATAGAGTCCGTCAATTTCCTCGAAACCGCTATCGTAGATTCCGGTGATAGTGAATTTTCTTTGGTTAGGTATTTTATCAGCTGCATCATCCCGTAGAAAAAAGGTAAAGAAAGAATCTCCCACTTTTAAGTTCAAACGATTTGACATTATTCTCGAAATAAGCACATCAGAATTCAACTCTCCCGAATAATCAGGCAAAACACCTTCAATCAAAAACTCATCGAACGGCTCCCAATTATATTCTTTGCCCACACCTTTGGCGATAATACCCTCAAAAGTTTCTTCGGTTCTTATAATTCCTGCTTTGGTCGCCACAGCTTGTATGTGCACAATGCCATCGACCATGTTAAAGTCCGGATAAAACTCTTGCTCCGTACTCACGGGCACCACAGAAACTTCAGAATTATTATTATCGTAATTATAGATTTGTACGTGACCGTTGAAAGCAGTTATTTTTTCACGGATTTTCTCTTTTAAACCACCTCCTGTAGCAATGGCGACCAACATCATTATAACCCCTATTGCAATTGCTGCAATGGCTATTTTTATTATTGGTGCAGATATGCTAATTTTATGCTCCTTACCCTTTATAAGCCGTTTGGCGATAAAATATTCTAGATTCAAATGATGTTATTTTTATCCAATTTCAAAAGTACAGTTTTATTATGGTTTTTGGTATTGGCTACCTGCGGAAACGAAACCAAAGTACAAGCCATTACCACATCACCAATCGATGAACCAAAAATTGAACAAGAAGTAAAAGAAATTGTAGTCGCCGCCAACCGTACGGAAGCATATGTACCACTTTTAAAAGGAAAAAAAATAGCTGTTGTCGCCAACCAAACCAGTGTAATATTTAAGTCTAGCGGACATACCCATTTGGTAGATAGCCTACTTTCTTTAGATATTGACATTAAACATGTGTTTGCACCAGAACATGGTTTTAGAGGTAATTTCGATGCAGGTGAACATGTAAAAAATAGTACCGACACAAAAACAGGATTAGAATTAATATCGCTGCACGGTAAAAACAGAAAACCAAGTCAAGAGCAATTAGAAGGTTTAGATTTAGTGTTATTCGATATACAAGATGTAGGCGTTCGTTTTTACACCTATATCTCGACTATGCAATTGGTGATAGAATCTTGTGCCGAAAAAGGAATTCCTATTATAGTGTTAGACAGACCAAACCCGAACGGACATTATGTAGACGGACCAACGATGGAAGCAGCACACACTTCTTTTCTTGGGATGACTGAAATTCCGTTAGTATACGGAATGACTATTGGCGAATATGCCAACATGATCAATGATGAACTATGGTTAAAAGGTGATAAAAAAGCGGATTTAACCGTAATCCCTTTAGAAAACTGGACGCATGATATGTTTTACAGTCTACCAATTCGCCCTTCACCAAACTTACCGAATGAGACTTCTATTACGCTATACCCAAGTTTGGGAATGTTTGAAGGCACTAACATTAATGCAGGTCGTGGAACCGAATTTCAATTTCAACGTTACGGAGCTTCATTTTTAGATTCCAAGGTGTATGATTTCACCTATACTCCTGAGCCAAATTTTGGATCTAAATATCCGAAAGAGGAAGGGAAATTATGCTACGGAAAAGACCTGTCAAAAACGGAGCGCATGAACGAGGTTACTATGGATTACATTATAGATGCCTATACGAATACGACAGATAAAAGTAAATTCTTTCTTACCAGCGGGTTCACAAAACATGCAGGTAGCGAAAAGTTGCAAAAGCAAATTGAAGCCGGTGCCACCAATGCCGAAATAAAAGCGACTTGGCAAGAAGACATTGAAAAGTTCAAAAAAATTAGAGCGAAGTATCTACTTTACTAAAGGTTGTTCATTTACAACATCTGCCAGGTTACTACCATCTGTTGTTGGTTTCCTATACCCTACAAAAGGATATTTCAACAATGAACTAATTTGACCGTTAGCAACCTCATCAGGAAAAGTGTCTACACCGTAGATAATTTTCTCTCTATCTAAATGCATATAGGTGCCGAATAAACGATCCCACCACGAGAATATATTTCCGTAATTGCTATCTGTATAAGGCAGTACATAATGATGATGTACTTTATGCATATCTGGTGAAATGAGCACATAACTTAAAGCCTTATCAACACCCTTTGGTAGTTTAATATTGGCATGGTTAAATTGAGATAATACTACAGAAAGACTTTGATACAGCATAATAATACCCACCGGTGCACCAACCACTAAAACTCCGACTAAAGTAAATATATATCGAATGATACTTTCTAACGGATGATGTCTGTTTGCAGTGGTCGTATCTACATTATGATCCGTATGATGCACCAAATGCACCATCCACAATGGTTTTACTTTGTGCTCTACTAAATGAGCCGTGTAAGCTCCAATTAAATCTAAAAGTGCTACACCTAAAAATACATACGCCCATAATGGCATTTCTGGCAACCAATTAATGATTCCGAAATCATTGGCAATCGTCCAATCAGAAGTTTTTAATAATAAAAATGCCAACGGAAAATTGATAACTATAGTAGTCAGTGTAAAAAAGAAGTTAGGCAGCGAATGTTTCCATTTGTTATAACCGCCGATAAATAGCGGTACGATACCTTCTAGTATCCAAAAAAATGTAATCCCGCCAACTAAAATAAGTGATCTGTGGGCTGCAGGGATTGATTCGAAATAAGATATGATTTGTTCCATTAAATGAGGGAGTCGTTTAAGTTATGAGCTGCAAAAAATATTCTAAAATCTAATTAATGCATCTTCAATAAAAAAATATAAATTCTAATAAATTCGCAACTATTCATCCAATATAATAAACTTTTGCTGATTTAATAACTGATAGATATACTTTTCAGAATCTCATTTTAAAGATAAAACCCTTGAACATTTGCTAAAACTTACAGATTATAGGTAGATGATCACTGATTTTCAACCAATAAGATACTGCTCCGATTTCGATTGTTTTGATGTTCTTTACAAATTCTTGGCTTCCGAAAATATAATTATTTCCTCCAAACTGTTTTAAATCTTTCAAAAACGATGAGCATATCTTCCGTAGGTTCTTCTCCATTTTCTTTCATAACACTTTCAAAGAAATCCCAATGCGCTTTTCTCCATTTTTGAAGAGGCTCTATGTCAGTTCCTATATCTAATACTGCTAAAGATTCTGAAAGTTGATTGAAAGGTATCGTATCAACCTTTGTTATTTCAATGATAGCTTGTGCTTTACCGTCAAAATCTGTAATAATATGGTTTGTGCCAATTTGCGGCAAACCAGCTTCTGCTTCAACGTACCATTTATACAATCCTGAAGTAGTAGCGGTCTTTTTTCCGTTTACTGTCAACGCCGCCAATCTATCAGCATCTTCTTTGTTATCATGAAAAAACCAAGATTCTGGGAATTCTTCTTTGTTAACTTGAGGGGTAGATTCTGTATAGTCATTCCACATTTCATAGACAGATACATCAATATTATCATCTTGCAATATCTCTTTCTTAGCCTCATTTTTACAGCTAAGAAATATTAAAATCAGGAAAATGGATAGATGTTTCATAATAATTTAGGAATAATGAATTCAGAGCATAATATCACCTATTCTAACTCAAAAACAACATTTCTCTCCTTTTTATCCCAATACATCGTCTTCGGCCCAATCTCTTTGTTCGCAGTTGAACTATAATTTTTATTGTTTGGGTTTAAAATATAATCGAGTTGATGTTCAATCATTTTTTCAAAAGGGATTAGGAAGTCCGTCGTATTACATTGTTCTACCCCACCTTTCTTCAATAAATTCAAAACTGTATAAACCGATTCAATCGTACTAAGGCAAAGCGCTTCGGGCTGTTGCTTAATAATGAATTTGGATGCTATACTATTATCAAAACTTACTCTATTCAATTTTTGCAAGTTCGTACTTAGCTTGAGCATTTTACGAGCACAGGGCCATGTACCATCGAGAATGAAGATGTTTGCGCCTTTACCTAAAAAACTATGCATTTCAGAACCATTTCTCTGAGATAAATTAAAACTTTCTCTACCCGGGTAAAGTAAGAATGAACCAATTTCTTCATTCGTTAATATTTCATTTACACGATCATTATTGCTAAAATCGACACCAACTATAATCTCTGAATTGTCAAGCTGAAGATTAGTCATACACCCCGTTCCATTCTTCTCTTTTTTATACTCTTTAGGGTGCATGAGAATTATGAAACGTGTTTTAGTCTTGACAGTACTAATGTGTTTACAAATACAGGTGCTCGAAGGTCGCATGCATTTGTAACATTTCATTCTTGGATTATTATTTAGGACTTGCAATATAAAATTCTCTTTATTTATCTACTTATTTTATCAACTTCTTCATCTCCTCAACAATATTAAAAGCGGCAGGGCAAATAGCTACATTTTTTAGGGTAAGGTTACTTATTTGCTGAAACTTCTTTCTATCTGTATGTGGAAACTCCCGACACGCTTTTGGGCGTACATCATAAATAGAACAGTAGTTATCGGATCCTAAAAAAGTACAGGGCGTTTCTTGTAACACAAAATCGTTCTCCTCATCGACCCGTAAATAGGTTTCGATAAATTTTTGCGGCTTCATTCGAAACGATTTTGAAATACGTTCTACATCGGCATTTGTAAAAAGTGGCCCTGTGGTTTTGCAACAATTGCCACATGTAAGGCAATCTGTTCGCTCAAATTCCGCCACGTGCAGTTCTTGCATGATATAATCTAAATTCTTAGGCGGCTTCTTTCTTAGCTTAACAAAGAACTTTTTATTCTCGTTATGTTTTTCTTTTGCCTTTTGCGGCAATTCTCGTAAAACCTCTTCCATGTGCAAAATTAATTCCCCAAAACTAGCGAAGTAGTACCAAAAATCGAGACTTTTGCAACTAGAAATACAAGAATTTTGAACAACGACATTTTAGGTACGGCACTTTTAGATTATCAGAACGGAAACTATTCTGAAGATATTACCACATATTCATCACTACTTGAAGATGATGTTTTACCGTTACCTTATATGTTCAGGAGTTTTAAAGAAATGCCAGAGCTAGAACAAAAGGCTTTACAATTATGCAAAGGCAACGTGCTAGATGTTGGCTGTGGTGCTGGTAGCCATGGGTTGTATTTACAAGAAAAAGGTTTTTCGGTTATAGGGCTAGATGCTTCTAAAGGCGCTATTGAAGTAAGTAAATTACGCGGACTCAAAAACACTGTACACTCAGAATTACTAAAATACGAAGGTGAGCAATTCGATACTATTCTAATTTTAATGAACGGCATCGGCTTGGCAGGAACGCTAGACGGATTAGAACCGTTCTTCTCTAAATTAAAATCGCTTTTAAAAAAAGATGGTCAAATTCTGTTAGACTCCAGCGACATTATTTATATGTTCGAAGATGGCGAAGATGGCGGGTATTGGATACCTGATAACGTTAATTACTACGGCGAAGTAAACTTTGAAATGGAATACAAAAAGGAGAAAAGCACATCTTTCCCCTGGTTATACGTAGACTACAATACGTTACAAAGAGCTGCTAACTATAGTAATTTAACATGTGAGCTTGTAATGGAAGGCGAACATTACGACTATTTAGCAAGATTGACGCAAATGAAGTAATAGCTACACTTTTTTTTCGTTATCCTATTTGTACAAAATGATATTATGAATAAGTTCAAAAGTTTATTGCTTGTAGGTATTATAACATTTGCAGTTTCGTGCTCTAAAAGCTCTTCAGATTCTGACGGTGACACTACAGAAACCAAAGTAGATAAAAGTGCCAATTTATTGGCGACAGGAGATTCTGCCAACGATATACTTTCTAACGATACTTTTGATAAACTTTTAATAGAAATAGCATACGTTACCGGTTTTAAACCAACGGATGCTGCGATGACCCAATTTACCGACTATCTAAAAGCACATACGCTAAAAGAGCAAATTGAATTGGTGTATAACGAATTATCAAGTCCGTCAGAAGACGAACTAACTTTACAAGAAATTGCAGATCTAGAAACTAAAAATAGAACGGTCTTTAATACAGGCAGCACCTTAGCTATCTATATTTACTTTGCAGATGCGCCTGCCGAAGGCGATGACATTGAAGATGGCTTAGTTACATTAGGCGCAGTATACCGCAATACCTCTATGGTGATACACGAAGTTACCGTAAGAGAATTAGCCGGTTTAAGTTCTTCTATAAGTGAAGTAGATGTAGAAACCACCACTTTAAATCATGAATTCGGACACCTATTCGGTTTGGTAAATTTAGGTTCTGATATGGTAAACGATCATGAGTCTGAATCTGAAAATGAAGACGGACAATTAGTTGGTGATAACCATTGCAACCAAACAGGATGCCTTATGCGTGCAGAATTACAATTTGGTGGGTCTACAGGTAAATCTTTACAATCAAATACTCTTACTCAATATGAAGACGGCGTTACATCTGGTTGTACACTTTCTGGCGCAACAGTTTTAAAACTACTACAACAAAACACGGAAAAAAGTGTCGCTACAGTAGGTCTTGATCCGGAATGTCTTTTAGATATTCGCGCAAATGGTGGGCGTAATTAAAACTAATTCGGTTTAAGGAATATTCAAATACTTATGCGTTTGCAATGACACTTTCCATTTTGGGTTGTTCATTACATACTCTACTATCAAAGGCACAACTTTATCTCTAACACTCCATTCTGGCTGCAGGTATAAAATACAATTTGCGTTGGTTTTCGCTGCTTGCTCTTCAGCAAAAATTAAATCGTGCTTGTTATAAACAATGACTTTAAGCTCATGGGCTTCGTCGTAAATTCGACCTTCAGGTAATTTATTTTTCTTAGGTGAAAGACAGATCCAATCCCAATCGCCAGAAAGCGTGTAGGCACCAGAAGTTTCGATATGTGTTTTTAGACCTTTTTCCTTTAATGCTTTTGTAATCGGGTTCATATCCCACATTAATGGTTCTCCACCGGTAATAACAATAGTATCAGAATATTTGGCAGCGTTGTCGACTATTTGTTCGATGGCAGTAGGCGGATGCGTTTCTGCATTCCAGCTCTCTTTTACATCGCACCAATGGCAACCAACATCACACCCGCCAACACGAATAAAGTAAGCTGCGGTTCCTTTATGAAAGCCCTCACCTTGTATGGTGTAAAACTCTTCCATTAAGGGTAAATACACCCCTCTATTCACTTTCTCAAGTACCTCCTCATTTTTCATTCGGCAAAGATACGTTTTAGTTGACAAATTCTACACGAAGTATACATCGGTAAATTCTGTACTCAGGCTAGTACTGTTCGCACATTAAATGTTAAAAAGTCGTGATATTAAAGACTGGTCTTATCTTTTGGTTTGGTTAAAAATCCCCTATTTTTATCGAAAATATATAAAATGGCCGGTACCGAAGATTTTTTTGACCACATAGAAAAGGGATATGCCACGAAAGGCGATTACATTAATATGGGCGCAGCTATGCTAAATGGTGAAGCTGTTACTAATGCATTCGTGAAAATACCGTTAAAAACTTTAAACAGGCACGGACTTATTGCAGGTGCTACGGGTACTGGTAAAACAAAAACATTACAAGTATTAGCAGAGAATTTATCTGAAAAAGGTATTCCTGTAATGTTGATGGATTTAAAAGGAGATTTAAGCGGATTGGCACAACCGAGTGCAGGTCATGCAAAAATAGATGAGCGTCACGCCAAGATTGGTTTCCCGTTCAAGGCAAGTAGTTTCCCTGTAGAAATACTTTCGTTATCTGAGCAAGATGGCGTAAAATTAAGAGCTACAGTTTCTGAATTCGGACCTGTATTACTATCCCGTATACTTGACCTTTCTGAAACACAATCAGGTATTGTTGCCGTTGTATTTAAATACTGCGATGATCAAAAAATGCCATTGCTAGATTTAAAAGATTTTAAAAAGGTATTGCAATATGCAACAGGAGCCGGGAAGGCAGAATTCACAAAAGAATACGGTCGTATTTCTACAAGTTCGACGGGTACCATTCTTAGAAAAATTATTGAGTTAGAGCAGCAAGGTGCAGAATTGTTTTTCGGCGAAAAGTCTTTTGATGTAAATGACCTTACCCGTATCGATGAGGAAGGCAGAGGCTATATTAGCATTCTACGCCTAACCGATATTCAAGACAGACCAAAGTTATTCTCTACATTTATGTTGAGTTTACTGGCAGAAATATATGACACCTTTCCAGAACAAGGTGATAGCGACAAACCAGAATTAATCTTATTTATAGACGAAGCACATCTTATTTTCAAAGAAGCTTCGAAAGCATTATTGGATCAAATAGAAAGTATTGTTAAACTGATACGTTCAAAAGGTATTGGTTTGTATTTTGTAACCCAAAACCCAACAGATGTACCAAATGATGTATTATCTCAATTAGGTTTAAAGGTGCAACATGCATTAAGGGCTTTTACCGCTAGAGATAGAAAAGCGATAAAATTAACGGCAGAGAATTATCCAGAATCTGAGTATTATGATACGAAAGAAGTGCTTACCTCTTTAGGTATTGGTGAGGCTTTAATATCTGCATTAGATGAAAAAGGTCGACCTACTCCTCTTGCAGCGACATTATTACGTGCACCAATGAGCCGTATGGATATTTTGACAGATAAAGAGTTAAAAGATGTCAATGATAGATCATCATTGGTTAAAAAGTATGGTGAAGTAATAGATCGAGAAAGTGCTTATGAAATTCTGAACGAAAAGATTGTAGCTGCAGAAAAGTTGGCAGAGAAGGAAAAAAACAAACCTGCCGCTACGAGAAGAACATCTACCAGAACCAGTACAAGACAGAATCCGGTATTAAAAGTTTTAACAAGTGCCACTTTTATAAGAGGTGTACTTGGTGTATTAAAAAAAGTGATGAGATAGCATATGAATTTTAGATATACCCTTTTATTAATTTTCTGCTGTGGTTTACTTGTAAACTGCACTGATGAGAAGAATACAGATTTTCAAATATCTGGTGATCAAGTTGGCAGATTATCCAAGCAAAGTTTGGCACGTGATATTGAATTAATTTTCGAAAAAGACTCGGTAGTTCAAGATACGGTCAAGCTAAATTTTGGTAATGGCGCCAGTAAAATAAAAATTTACGAAAGAGGTGGTGCTTTACTACTGACCTTAACGCCGAATAACGATAGCATCGCTACCATACAGAACGTCATAATCAATGATGACAGATTTGTGACAGATAAAGGGATTTCTAGAGTAAGTACTTTTAAAGAAATACGAGAAAACTATCCTATTAAAAAAATCATTACATCTATGAACAATGTGGTGATTCTATTAAAAGACAGCGATCTATATTTCACGATAGATAAAAAAGAGCTACCAGAAAGCCTTAGGTATAATGCCAATAATAAAATTGAAGAGGTACAAATACCAGATACTGCAAAAGTAAAATACATGATGGTGGGTTGGGATTGATATTCTCAAAACCATTCAATTTGATATTCTTCGGATAACTTTTATACATTTCAAAATTTTATCAAGTGCCAGTATACCTTCAAAAGCTTATCCCTAAATTAATCGGATTCTATTTTAACTTCCTTGTATGGTTTTCTCCAAAGAAAGTCGCCCACAAGGCTTTTTTAGTTTTTATAAAGGTCAGAAAAGGTGGTGTACTACCAAATCAAAAGGCATTTTTAAATCAAGCGAAATTAGATGTGTTACCATTGGATGAAAATGAAATTCAAGTTTACAACTGGCCCGGTACCAAAGAAACTGTTTTACTTGTGCACGGTTGGGAAAGCAATACTTGGCGTTGGCATAAACTCATAGAAAAATTACAAGAAGCAGATTATAATATTATTGCCTTTGATGCACCTGCACATGGGTATTCTTCTGGCGATATGCTACATGTGCCGCTTTATGCCGAAACGTTACAGCACGTATTAACCAAGTACCAACCAACAGTGCTTATAGGGCATTCTATGGGTGGTATGACTGCTTTGTATAATGAGTCTCTACACCCAAACAAAACTTTAGAAAAAATAGTAACGATAGGTTCACCATCAGAATTTCATGAGATACTTACGCACTATAAAAACTTGCTAGGCTTTAATAGTATAGTTTTAAACGCTCTAGAAAATTTAGTGTACACTAAATTCAAGTTTACGGTCAAAGAATTTTCTAGTTCCAAATTTGTTGAAAGGAATCAGAAAAAAGGATTACTTTTCCATGACAGGTTCGATATGATCGCTCCGTATCACGCCTCGGTCGATGTCCATAAACATTGGAAAGGAAGTGAATTGGTAAGCACAGAAGGTTTAGGGCATTCTATGCACCAAGATGGTGTAAATGATAAAATAGTGGAATTTTTAAATCAGGAACAATACTTAAATTTATAGCATATGCAAAATGTAACACCTTTCCATATTGCCATTCCCGTTCATAATTTAGCGGAATGCAGAACTTTTTACAGAGATATTTTAAACTGTGAAGAAGGTCGTAGTAGTGACCACTGGGTAGATTTCAATTTATTCGGACATCAATTGGTGATACATTACAAACCAAAATCTGAGACAGAAAGCGTTCACCATAATCCTGTAGATGGTCATGATGTACCAGTACCGCATTACGGAGTAGTTTTACCTTGGGATACTTTTCAAAGCTTTTCAGAAGAACTGAAATCGAAAGGTGTAAAATTCGCTATAGCACCTTATGTTCGTTTTAAAGGTAAAGTTGGCGAACAAGCTACGATGTTTTTCTACGACCCTGCAGGCAATGCCTTAGAGTTTAAAGCCTTTAAAGATATGGGGCAGTTGTTTGCTAAGTAGACAAATACTTATGTTTAAAACTTTTGACCACTATTTAAAAATATTATTATTTACTATTGTAATCTGCTTTGAAATAGGATGTAGCCCAAAACTATCCAATTCAAAAAATTATACTGTTAACGGTATTGAAAGTGGTTCTGATATACTAAATAATATTTACCAAAAACAAACTTTAAGAGTTGGAACAACTGGTGATTTTAAGCCTTTTTCATATATAGTAGATTCAACTGGCAACTATACCGGAATTGATATAAAAATGGGAAAGGATTTAGCAAAATCTTTAGGTGTAAAAGTTGAATTCATTGAAACTAGCTGGCCAACACTAATGTCAGATTTAATGGAAAATAAATTTGATATTGGTATGTGCGGAGTAACAATTACTCCTGAAAGAAAAAAAATATCCTTTTTTAGTATACCAGTATATTCAAGTGGTAAAGCTGCTATTACTAGAGATGAGAATGCATTAAAATATAATTCAATTGAAAAAATTAACAACAAAGAGGTAAGAGTTATTTTTAATCCTGGCGGCACCAATGAAGCGTTTGCAAGGGCAAATTTCCCAAAAGCTACGCTAATTCTTAACGAAGACAATCTTAGTATTTTTCAAAAATTGGTAGATAGTGAAGCAGATGTGATGGTCACAGATGCGATTGAAACATTAATTCAACAACAAATTCATAAAGAACTAACTGCAGTAAACCCACATGCTCCATTTAACAGTTTTGATTTTGGATATCTTCTTCCAAAAGACACCATATTCAAAACTGTAGTAGACAACTGGCTTTTAGAAAAGAAAAAAGATAGCTTGATTATTAAGTTACTACATAAAGAAATTGATGAACATCGATAAATCACTACTGCGACCAAGAAGTAGGCACTCTATCCCAACGGTGCTTTTTTAATTCTTCATACAATTCGTTAGATAGTAATTGACCATCACTTGTTGCAGTATTCGCTAAGACATTGCGTTGTTTACGCATACCAGGTATGGTAGTACCAACATTATCATTCATTAATATAAAACGAAGTGCCATTTCGGCCATGGTCATACCTTCAGGAATTAACGGTCTTAGGGCATCGGCATGTTCTACCGAAGAAATTAAATTCTCAGGTACAAAATAGGTGCCGCGCCAATCTCCTTCAGGAAACGTTGTTTCCTTGGTCATAGTTCCTGTCAATGTTCCTTCATCAAAAGGCACACGTGCAATGGTTGCAATATCTAGATCTTTGCATAGCGGAAATAGGGTATCTACTGGCGCTTGGTCAAATATGTTATAAATGACCTGTACAGCGTCTAACAATCCTGTTTTTAAGGCTTTTATTCCATTTTCCGGTTCCCAACGGTTCATACTAATACCCATTGCCGCTACTTTACCAGAAGTTTTTAAATCTTCAATAGCACGTTGCCATTCTTCTCTGTCGCTCCAACCGTCATCCCAGGTATGAAATTGCATAAGGTCTATTTGCTCCAACCCTAAATTCTTCAGAGTCTTATGGGTGTATTCCATTATATGTTCTGTAGGATAGGATTCCTCAAAAGTATATTCCGGTTTTGCTGGCCACTGAAAGTTCTTAGGCGGAATTTTACTTGCCGTATATATTTTCTTAGAAGGATGTCTTTTTACCAACTCCCCCAACAACTCCTCACTATGTCCTTCGCCATAACCCCAAGCAGTATCAAAAAAATTTATTCCGTTTTCAACTGCCAAGTCCAATGATTTTGCAGATTGGGCATCGTCACTGGCCGTCCAACCTGCCATGCCCCACATTCCATATCCTACTTCACTTACCTGCCAATCTGTTCTTCCGAATCTTCTATATTTCATTCTTTAAAATCTTATTCATTGATTATTGAATCCTGATTTGCAGAGTAGACCATCTTCGCCAATCTGCATTCATCGCTTCTCGATACTAATTTTTCGTGCCTCAAAATTCACTCGAAGTGACACTTATATTTTGACTCAACTATTAAGATTACTTATACCTCCAACTTGTCAAATCAGCTCCTTTTGGTGCACTCTTTTCTATACGTTCCATAATTTTGGGCACATACATACTGTTATACCTTAAACGAGTAATGGCGTTGGGCTGATCAGGATCTCCGTTCCAACAATGTTCTGCCCTATCGCCATATAAAACTTCTCCTTCATAATAAGGTTCGGTAGTACTCTCCAAGAAATCTTCCATTAAATACACCGCATTGTTTAGGTAGTAATTATCCATATCGCCACAATAGATATGAATTTTCCCTTTTAAATTATCGCCCAACTTATCCCAATCGCGTTCTAGAATATGTCTTAAATCGAAATTTTCTTTCCAATATTCAGCTACCTTAGGGTTGATATCGCCAGTCTTTTTATCCCAAATCCGCTGCGGATAACCATCTTTACCTTGAGGAGAATAGGTTGCTTCCCAAATATCCCATTGTTGACCTGACCTAGATTTATCGCCTAACACCAGTTCTAAATGATTGCCCTGTCTTAATGTTGATTGAATTTGCCCTAAGTAATTACGATGCGATGGCACCTCTAAAGTTTTATGAGCACTCTTGTAGAAATAGGCATTTTCATCATCATAGATATTCGTTAAAGTATACGCTCTAAAATCTATAGGATCTGGGCAAGCCGCGAAACATCCATTGTATTCTTCTGGGTATTTCACCTGTACTGCCAAAGCTTCCCAACCACCGGTTGAACCACCATAAAGAAAACGAGACCACCCCTCGCCCATTCCTCTAAACTGTTTTTCTATTTCAGGGATTAGCTCATAAGTAATAGCATCGCCATACGGACCTTGATTAGCTGAGTTTACGGCATAAGAATCATCATAATATGGTGTAGGATGCTGAATTTCAATTATAATGAAACGAGGAAAATCTGGTTCGTTCCAGCGCTTATAAAAATCATAGGCTTCTTGCTGTTGTATAACATTATAACCTTCTAAACTAAATCGTTCAGAATACTCTGGTTTCATTTTAGGATCTGGCGGCGTAGTTCTGAATCCGCCAAAATCTGAAGGAAAATGGCCGTGAAATACCATCAGAGGATACTTAGCTTCCGGATGTTCTTCAAATCCTTTTGGCAGCAATACATGAGCTCCTAAGAAAATATCGCGTCCCCAAAACTCAGAAAGTTTTTCTGATTTCATCTTTACATGTTTTATCCACTTGGTATCTTCTGGCTGCTCTATTGGTGGAATCACCTGATCCAAATCGACCGACACATTTTCAAAGCCATTACTAGCAACTCTTATTTTAAAAGGTTTGCTATATAAATTACCCGGTGATTTTTGCCATTGTTGTCCTTCGCCATTATCCATAGGCAACTTAACCGTATGACCAGTAGATAGGTTAAAAGTTTCATACACGTTTAAAAGAGCCTGTACATTATACTCCCCTGGTGGAACATCTTTTAAGCTTTCATATGGGTAACCGAATACATTTTCATCGAACGTAAGTACAGAATCTTTAGCCCAATTCTCGACATTCATTCCGAAAATCAGTTGCGTATTGAGTCCGTCATTAATTTGAAACCTTGGTTCATCGTTATCATCCGAAGAAAGCATAAGCAGCAAACGACCGTCTTTAGCCAAAGAGTCTACCTCAGCCGAATAACTTACATCAATTGTATACTTATGCTCTAATTTAGGAGGTTCTGAACACCCCATTATAAAAGCTACGACCACTAGAACCAAAAGATTTTTTCTCATAGGATAAATATTTTCATCTTAAAGATAATTAATGCACTAAATAAAATACTATGTAGGGAAGACAATTCTAAATTCTGTTCCTTCATTCGGACTACTAGAGACAGATATTGTACCCCCTAAACTATTGATTTGATTTTTAATCAAGAACAAACCAACACCTTTACCTTCTTGTACATCATTAAAACGCTGATTTAAACCAAAAATCTTATCTCCGTTATTTTCCATATCAATCCCTTGACCATAGTCTTTAAAAAGAAGCACATTTTTACCTTCTTTAAGTTCTGTTTTAATTTCTATAATAGGAGAAATACCTGGTATGGCATACTTTATCGAGTTGGTAATAAGGTTCAAAAAAATACTTTCCATGTATGCGTTATTAAAGTAAACGCTTTTACAATCTGAAAAATCTGAATCAATTCTAGCGTTAGAGTTTTTTATTACAGCTCCTAATGTACTATAGGTTTTAGCCAAAATATTCTCAAAAAAAACTTCTGTAAGTGAATTGAGTCCTTTGCTCGCATTCTCCACCAAATTCAAATAATTCTCCAAAGATTCCTTTATACCTTTAGCAGAAACTTCCATATACCTTAATATCTGTAAAGTATCTTCATCATTTATAAAAGAATAATCAATAACATCAAAAAGCGAGATTAAATTATTCATAGGAGCTCTTAAATCATGAGAAGTGGTATAGTTCAACCTTACCAAATCTTCATTTACCGTTTTCAATTTGGCAAATTCAACGATACGCTCATTCTTTAAGTTTATTTCATCGGTAATATTCTTGGCTATTGCATAAACCAATTTCTCTTCATCTACAGGAACAGCACTCCAAGACAACCAAATTATTTCACCATTTTTCTTTACATATCTATTTTGAAAATTCACCAGTTTTTTATTCTCATGTAGGCTAATTCTTGTTGTTTGGGTAACATCTTTGTCCTCATCAAAAACAAAATCATTGATTTTTTTAGACAAAAGTTCCGCTTTTGTAAACCCAAGTAATTTAATGAAAGCCGGATTTACATCTTCAAAATATCCTTCATAATTAGCTATGCAAAGCATGTCTACCGAAGAATCAAAAAAGTGGCTTAATTTCATATTTGGTATAGCTACTTCAGTATAATAGTTTTTAAAATGTAAGATTATTACAACTGAATCAATTGCTACAATAAACTTAGACAATAAAATTTTATAACAATTACTATCGCTGCAATTTAATATGCTAACCTACATATTCTGCTTATTTATTAAACAAGCAAAATACCAATTTCACATATAAAACGTTTTAAAGTATTACCACATTTAATCTTCATATAATCAACTGGTACTATGAAAAAACTACTATACATCGTATTAATCGGAATTTCGATAACAATAATGGCAAGTTGCGATTATGATGACAGCAATGACATAGACATCTTAACACCAAATGACACAACAGAAACCGGAGTAACCATCAAGGAATTACCTGCATAAAAAAAGCCTCGCAATAGTATTGCAAGGCTCCGTTTATAATTTTTATAGAAAATTAGTTTCTACTTCTATGTCTTTCACGAGCTAACAATGTATTTTTCAACAACATTGCAATAGTCATAGGACCAACCCCACCAGGTACGGGAGTAATGAACGATGCCTTTTTACTTACGTTTTCAAAATCAACATCACCCGTAATATAATATCCTTTTTCTTTAGTCTCGTCTGGTACTCTCGTAATACCCACATCAATTACAACAGCATCATCTTTTACCATTTCTGCTTTCAAGAATTTTGGAACGCCTAATGCAGAGATAACAATATCTGCCTGCGAAATAATCTGCGTAATGTTTTTAGTGTGACTATGGGTAAGTGTAACGGTAGAGTTACCTGGCCATCCTTTTCTACCCATTAAAATACTCATTGGTCTACCCACAATATGACTACGGCCAATTACCACCGTATGTTTACCTTTTGTATCAACTTTGTAACGTTCCAATAATTCAAGAATACCGAACGGAGTAGCAGGAATGAACGTACTCATATCTAAAGCCATTTTACCAAAGTTGGTTGGGTGAAATCCGTCAACATCCTTGTCTGGATCAACGGCCATAATTACCTTTTGAGTATCTATTTGTTCTGGCAAAGGCAATTGAACTATAAAGCCGTCGATATCATCATCAACGTTCAGTTCTTTGATCTTGTTCAATAATTCCTGCTCAGAAGTGGTACTTGGCATTTGAATTAAAGTTGATTCAAAGCCGATACGCTCGCAAGAACGTACTTTGCTACCAACGTAAGTTAAACTAGCGCCATCGTTACCAACAATAATTGCTGCTAAGTGGGGTACTTTCTCACCACGTTCTTTCATCTTGGCAACCTCAGCCTTGATTTCCTCTTTTATTTCGTTGGATACTTTTTTACCATCCAATATTTCCATGTCCGCTTCTTTTTAAGTTCTATTGTTTGGTTGTTATTTCATCCCTTTCATGGCGCCCATCATCTGCATCATCTTTTTACCGCCGCCGCCTTGCATCATTTTCATCATCTTGCTCATTTGATCGAACTGCTTCAAAAGCTGATTAATTTCTTGAACTTCTCTACCAGCACCTTTTGCAATACGTTTTTTTCTACTCGCATTTAATTTAGATGGCGTAGAACGCTCATCGGGTGTCATAGAATATATAATGGCTTCAATATGCTTGAACGCATCATCATCAATATCTAAACCTTTTAAGGCTTTTCCTGCACCAGGAATCATGCCCATAAGGTCTTTCATATTACCCATTTTCTTGATTTGCTGAATTTGGCTCAGGAAATCATCGAATCCGAATTTATTCTTGGCAATCTTCTTTTGAATCTTTCTAGCTTCCTCTTCATCGAACTGCTCTTGCGCTCTTTCTACAAGTGAAATAACATCACCCATACCCAAGATACGATCTGCCATACGTGATGGATAGAAAACATCAATAGCTTCCATCTTTTCACCAGTACCAATAAACTTAATAGGCTTATCAACAACCGATTTAATAGATATTGCGGCACCACCACGGGTATCACCATCTAATTTGGTTAAGATAACCCCATCGAAATTCAAGATATCATTAAAAGCTTTCGCTGTATTTACAGCATCTTGACCCGTCATAGAATCTACAACGAACAATGTTTCTTGCGGTTGAATTGCTTTATGAATGTCAGATATCTCTGCCATCATCTTCTCATCAACAGCTAAACGACCAGCGGTATCAATAATAACTACATTAAAACCTTCTGCCTTTGCCTTAGCAATACCTGCTTGAGCTATGGAAACCGGATCTGTATTTTCTCTGTCGGAATATACAGGAACACCAATTTGATCACCAACCACATGTAACTGATCTATTGCTGCCGGGCGATAAACATCACAGGCAACCAATAATGGTTTTTTAGATTTTTTAGTTTTTAGGAAATTTGCAAGCTTGCCAGAAAAGGTAGTCTTACCAGAACCTTGTAGACCAGACATTAAAATAATAGACGGATTGCCAGATAGATTAATACCTTCAGATTCACCACCCATTAATTGGGTAAGTTCATCTTTTACAATCTTGACCATTAACTGACCAGGTTGTAACGTGGTCAATACATCTTGCCCCAATGCCTTTTCTTTTACCCTGTTGGTAAATTCTTTGGCTATTTTAAAGTTAACATCCGCATCCAACAAGGCTCGGCGTACTTCTTTGGTAGTCTCTGCAACATTAATTTCTGTAATCTGACCATGACCTTTTAGTACATGTAAAGCTTTATCTAGCTTATCGCTTAAATTATCGAACATTCTTTTCTTTTTTAAGGGGTTACAAATTTAATAATCTCAACGTAAATTAAGTAGCAAGTGCCATAAAATAACAAAACAAAAGAGCACCCATTAAAAAATGGATGCTCTAAACTTAGTTGTGGGGCAAAAAAGGTATTACATTTTCATTAACTGCAAGATCAAAACTTCCATCAATACCGCCAACGAGGCCCAACTCTTTACTGTTGACGGTATATTTTTGGATGTTTTACTTTTATTTGGATTTGACTTTAATACTTATTCTTTTTCAAAAACAAGAATATCTATACTACCATCTCCTCCACTAATATGTTTTAATTCGATTCTTGTGTCAGTATAAGAAACAATCTCCCAATCTTCTGATAGTTCTTCTAAATTTGAGGAAGACGAAAAGAAAATATTAAAATCGACATCATCACTTGAATCATCGTCATCACTAGAACTGTCATCGCTAGAGCTATCATCGTTACTCTCATCTTCATTACTACTAGAATCTGAAGTGATTGACCAACTACCAGTTATTTGCAGGTCTTCCTTATCAGCATTCAAAACTCCATCTGTATTAAAAGTGAACGAATACCCAGAAAAATTACTGGTTTGATCAACTTGGTCTTCTTCAAAACGTGCTACCAACCAAGATCCAGAAGTGGCTGTTGCTTTAATTTCAGTCAAGTCCATTTTACTGTTTTCAATACTGTCATCTGAAGACTCACAGGAAAAAAACAGAATTGCTAAAAAAAGGTAAAGGATAGATTTTACATGTTCTAGTTTCATAATTCTCATTTAGGGTTATTTATTAAAACTAAAGCCGTTAGAAATAAATTCTTGCAGACCTTATATTTCTTATTTTTCTAATACTAATGTGGTTATGCTGCCATCTCCACTAATATCTTTTAATTCAATTCTACCGTCGACTACAGATACTACCTCCCAATCATCGGTTAGTTCATTAAAAGGATTGTTCTCTCCAAAATTCAAAAAGACTTTTAGTTTATCCTCACTATTTCTAAGTACTCTCCATAATCCCGCTCCGAAAACTTCGCCACCTTCCATGATAGAAATTTGATTGTCAGCAATAAAGCTTACACTGTAACCACCATATATATTGGTCATATCAACATTATCTTCCACATAAGATGCCACAATCCAGTCGCCGCCCATCATAAAATCTCTAATTTCCAGAACATCGGCGTCTGTAATACTGTTTTCACATACACGTTGCAGATCCAACTCGTATCCAATTTCGTCAGCTTCAAATTTTAATCTATTACTGAACATTTCACGTATTGGCCATTCAAAATTTACACCAGGTTCGTCAGTAATTTCAATAGCCAAAACTAATATTTGTTCTGTATTCAATTTAATATCCCAGGTCCCTTCAGAAATATTGACACCGTTGGATAAGGTTACAACGCCTTCTGCCATAAATTGAAATTCATAACCTAAAACCCTATCAAAATCCTCGTTTTGTAATTCTATATCCTTAATAATCCAAGCACACTCTTTAAGTATCTCTCTTAAGGTATCTACATTGGTATATTGCAAATCTTCACCACAGAATTGCTTCATGATTACTCGGTTACCATCACCACTGAATAACTTGATTTTATCATCTCCTAAATCGTAAACATTCCATTCTAGGTTAAAATCGGTAGAATTCTCAAATTCCATAGTAAGTTTTACACCATCATCGCCAACCGTTGTGCTCCAAGTACCCTCAATTACAGTTGCACCGTCAAAACCATTACTAACCGTACCGTCTCCTTTAAAGTTTAAAATGTAGTTTACGTATTGCTGCGTCTGGTCAACATCGTTTCTTCTGAATTCAGTTACGAACCATACACACTCAATTAATTCAGAATTCAATTCATCTTCATTAAAATCATCATCATTGTAATCATCGTCGTCATCTTCATCGCAATCGTCTTTTGCATTTTCAATCGCAATTGCCAATTCTTCATTACTATCTACTACGATGGTAGTTTCGTCAGACAATTGTAAAGTCACCGGAAAATCAAAACTTATAAGGTTATCGTCATCTAAATCTTTGAAGAACAAACGCAACTCGCGATCACTAGCGACCTCAACAGTACTGGTCTGCTCTAAGTTGACGTTAAAGGTGAATAGTGTCATAGGGTATACAAAATCTATACATTCTATATCATCATCTTCGCCGCCTTCTTTACAATCTGCAGCTAATAAGCGTAACTCATCTAAACCGTTAATGGTAATTTCAGAGAAGTCACCCGCAGTAATTGTTATAGGAAAAATGATATCTAGAAGGTTTTCATCATCTTCTACACTATCAAAAATTTCTTCTATTTGCTCAATATTTTCTTCAGAATCGATGGTAAGTATTAAACCGTTAACTTCAACCGTATACGGAAAATTGATCTGAAAGCAACTAGTACCATCTACGATATTATCCCAAGAACCATCGTTAGAACTGGTACGTTGAATTAAATCTGCCGTAGAAGAATTTGCTGTAATTGCAGTTGGCTCTTCTCCGTTATTAATTTCTTCGATTTCATCTTGACAAGCGGTAAAGCTCAGTGCAATTGTTAGTAGGCTAACGTACATTGCATATTTAAAAATCTTTTTCATAATGACTTGGTATTGTTTGTTATTATGCTTCTAAAACAACCGACTTTAAAAATACCCTACCTCCTTTTTAATTTTTTTTCAAATATCTTTGGTAAAAAGCAATCTATTGAAAGCAGACCAAACATTAAATGTATGCGAAGAGCAGGTTTACAAAAGGGTTTTTAACGAAACGTCTAAAACCATCTTCAATTACATTTATTACAAATTCGGTAACGAAGAGAAAGCCAATGATGCTGTACAAGAGGCATTTGTTAAGCTGTGGGAGAATTGCGCCAAGGTCGCTCCAGAAAAAGCAAAATCATATTTATATACTGTTGCCAACAATCTTTACCTCAATGTTATTAAGGCAGAAAAAGTAAGGTTAAAATATGCCGATGCTACTTTAAAGACCACGAATGAATCTCCGGAGTTTATTATGGAGGAAAATCAATTTAAGGAAAAATTGGATAATGCATTGAACAGCCTGCCAGAAAATCAACGCACCACTTTTTTATTGAATAGGATCGACGGAAAAAAATATGCAGAAATAGCAGAAATGGAAGGTGTAAGCGTCAAAGCGATAGAAAAACGGATGCATTTGGCATTGAAGAGTTTAAGGGAGCAAATTGATGGGATATAGGTGAGTGAATTAGTGAAAAAAACTTTTTACATTTCAATTAAACAACACAACTACTTAATACTTTTTACTTAGTACTTAATACTCATTACCGACCACCAATAACTAAATACTTAAAAAAATAAAGTAGGGTATTCTAATACTCAGTTGTTATACTAATACAAAGCTAAAAACATGCAAGACAATTACTTAGCAAAATGGCTCAATAATGAATTGACCGAATCCGAATTGGCGGAGTTCAAAAAATCGGAAGCCTATGAAACATATCAGAAAATCAAAGACTCTTCGGCTCGGTTAGAGTCTCCTGAGTTTGATATGGATAAAGTGTGGGAATCTATTGATCAAAATAAAACCGTAGAGGAACCCAAAGTATTTATTTTATCACCTTTTAAGAGGTTTCTTCGTGTTGCTGCCGTTGTAGCTATATTACTTGCTGGGTCATTCTTTTATTTAAGCACATTAAACGAATCTTTTTCTACGGAATATGCTGAGAGCAAATTCATCACTTTACCAGATACCTCTGAAGTTATTCTGAATGCAGAATCTGAGTTAGCTTTTAACAAGAATAAATGGGATACCAATAGAAATGTTGACCTCAAAGGTGAGGCTTATTTTAGAGTAGCAAAAGGAAAAAAATTCACTGTAGAAACTGCTCAGGGCTTAGTTACAGTATTAGGCACGCAATTTAATGTAGAATCTAGAGAAAATTTTTTTGAGGTCACCTGTTTTGAAGGCTTGGTTAGTGTTACTATTAACGGTAAAGAAACGAAGTTACCTGCAGGAAATTCTTTAATGACTATTGCCGGTAACAGCACGATGTCGAAAGCTATTATCAATGGTGGTCCGTCTTGGTTAACGAAAGAAAGTTCTTTTACAAGTATACCATTACATTATGTAATGGACGAATTGCAAAGACAGTATAATATTGAGGTAGCTACTGATGATATCGATACTACCCAGCTTTTTACAGGTTCATTTACCAACGAGAATTTAGAACTTGCCCTAAAAAGCATAAGCGCTCCTTTAAAAATTAAGTATACCTTAGAGGAAAACAAAGTGCTATTCTATGCCGAAGAAGCACCTTAAATTTCTTATCAGCCTATTTTTGTTACTGATGTTCAGTGGGGCGAGCTATGCCCAAACCACAAAGGACAGCATAGCATTACGCGATATATTATCTGAACTAGAAAATTCGTTCGATGTAAAATTTTCATTTGCAGATACCGATATTAAATCGGTTTACATCGCAAAACCTAAATCGAATTCTCTTGATGAAATTCTCACCGAACTAAGGGAAGCAACGGGAATAACCATCAATAAATTAAACGATCGTTATTACACCTTAACCAAAATTACCACGATTTCTATCTGTGGTTTTGTGCTAGACAATTTTCAAGAAAATAATATACCAGGCGCCACAGTTGAAATCTATGAATCTACCCTATCGGGCGTTACAGATGGTAATGGTTCATTCAGCTTTGAAAATGTACCCGTAAATTCGTTGGTGCATATAAAACATCTCGGTTATAAACCCATGTTTATTGAAGCCAAGGAGCTTTCAAAAACTACAGAATGTAAAGCGATTGCAATGGCCCTCAGCTATCAAGAATTAGAGGAAGTCGTTGTTACCCAATTTCTAACTACAGGACTTCAAAAACTTAATAACGCAAGTATAGAATTGAATCCCTCAGAATTCGGAATTTTACCCGGAGTTAGCGAACCAGACATTCTACAGACCGTGCAAGCCTTACCAGGAATTAAAAGCGTTGATGAAACCGTATCTGATATCAACATACGAGGCGGAACAAACGACCAAAATCTAATTCTTTGGGACGGAATTAAAATGTACCAAACCGGACACTTTTTTGGGTTAATTTCAGCATTTAATCCGTATGTAACAGAAAAAGTGACCATCATCAAAAATGGTACATCTGCCATCTATAGTGATGGTATTAGCGGAACTTTGAGCATGCACACTACAGATGAATTACCAATGAACAGTACCGGTGGAGCCGGATTCAATTTAATTTCAGGAGATATTTTTGGGGAAATTCCCTTTCAAGATAACATGGCGTTACAAGTATCTGCCCGCCGATCATATACTGACTTCTTAAACACGCCGACCTACAACTCATTCTCTGAAAAGGCATTTCAAGATACCGAAGTAAATAGTGAGAGTGAATTCTATTTCTACGATTTTACCGCTAAGTTTATGTACCAAATCAATCCGTATCAGAAAGCGAGTATCAGCTTAATTAATATGAGTAACAACCTTAATTATTTGGAAACTGCCAATGACACACTTGCTCCAAATAGAAGTAATTTGAATCAGGATAATTTTTCTATTGGTAGTGAATTACAAAGTGAATGGACAGATGATTTTTCATCTCAAATAAGTTTCTATTACACGCAGTATGATTTAGACGCCTTATCCATCTCCAGTAATGAAGCACAGCAATTAAAGCAGAATAATTTAGTAAAGGAATCGAACATAAAACTCACTAGCTATTACAAACTAGGAGAATATATAAATTGGATGAACGGTTATGAATTTACCGAAACAGGAATTAAAAATACAACCAACGTTAACCAGCCGCCATTTGCAAGTAATATAAAAGGAGTAATTCGCAAACACGGGGTATTCAGCGAAATCGCCTATAGCTCAGAAGATGAGAAATTGACTGGGTTCATTGGAGGTCGCTTGAACTATATTGAAAATCTTGACACGTTTCAAGAATACATTTTTGAACCTCGTATAAATATCAGCTATGAGTTACTCCCTAATTTTAAAACCGAAGTATTGGGTGAATTTAAAAGTCAGGTCACCAATCAGATTATCGATTTGGAACAGAACTTTCTAGGAATAGAAAAAAGACGTTGGATACTCTCTGATGGCGATGCCTTACCCATCACCAAAAGCAAACAGGGATCTATTGGTTTTAATTATGACACCAATAAATTATACGTAGGCATAGATGCTTTTTACAAAGAAATAAATGGCATAAATGTGTACACGCAAGGTTTTCAAAACCAGAATCAATTTAATGGCGAGATTGGCTCTTATGCAGTTAAAGGGGCTGAGTTTTTAATCAACACAAAGAATAACGACTATAGTGCATGGCTTAGTTACACCTTCAACAAAAACGACTATACTTTTGGTGCATTGGCACCATCTATTTTTCCAAATAATTTAGATGTTAGGCATGCTATTACACTTGCTGGAAATTATACTATCGGTGATCTTAAATTGGGTATTGGCTTAAATTACAAATCAGGGAAACCATTTACACAACCTATTGAAAGCGACCCAATTAATGAAGCGGTTTTCCCAACCGAAATAAATTACGAAGAACCTAATAGCAGTAGACTACCCGAATATTTTAGAGCAGATGCATCAGCAAATTACACTTTAAAAATGGGCGGTAAAATGAATGCTATTTTTGGCGTATCGGTATTAAATTTCACCAATAGGCAAAACACCCTAAACACCTATTACAGACTGCTAGACGATAATACCATTGAAACTATTGAACGTTTATCTCTAGGTATTACGCCCAATGCTAGTTTTAGAGTTCAGTTTTGATTTTGATTCAACTTTTTGATCACCAATACATGAGGAAAGGTTATAGCTGCCAGAAAAGAGAAAAAGAAAGCTAAAGACTTTTCAAAATTATCTCTAAATATGAATAGCAAGAAAAGTAGTCCCGCAACAGAGATTAACCAATATGGTAATGATGTTACCACAAATGAGCGGAAGGAACTTTTATTAATATGACCATGCAAAAAGAATATCTGGTCATAAAGGGAGGGAATAGAATGCCATAGGATAAAATATATAGTGAAACCCCACAACAAAGAGGCTGTTTTAAAAACCACAAAAAATAGTACTATAAAAAATAGCTCCTTTATCGGATTAATTTTTAATTCTTTCTTCAATATCAAAATGATACTAAAAGCCAATGTACTTACACCACTAATAAGTAATCCAATTTCAAATACAGATTTAGCAACAGAATAACCTATTATATTTTTAATAATCTCAGCTGTTGCTATATAATTTGAACTAAAAAGGAGAAAGAGAATAAAAGTACCATACGTAAAATAAAGCGCACTAGTTTTAAAAGATGCTCCAATCGTCTTAGAAATAAAATGTTGTTCTCCAAAATGATAACCACTAAAAAGCACAAATACAATTAATGCTAAGCTTGGCACTAAATAAAAAATTAATATACTGCCAAACACAAAAAGAACATAATACAAAAGAATCTTCAAGTAATTTCGAGTTAATTTCTTTTTGCTATCAGTCCTCTGAAGCAGAGTAAGGTCATTTGCACCATGTAAAATTCCAAAAGAAAGAATAAAAATATAGGCCATAACATGCTCTATCATGTCTTCAAAAATAACCGCCAACCACAATGAAAAGAACGTGGCTACAATGGTTATGCTTTCTAACTTGATAAATTCAATATGCTTATTTTTAATTTTAAAAGTTGCTGGCGCTAAAAAGTCATTACTCTGGAAACTAATTTTAGCTTCAGTAGTAATGTTAGTAACAGGATACTTTGGAGAGGCAGTTTACAACACAGGCAGTGGTCCAGCTGTTTGGGGATTAATCTCAGGTCTTGCGTACTTTTATATTGTCTATGAAATTTGGTTTGGTTCAGCAAAAAAATTGGCAGAGCAAGCAGGTGGGGCCGTACTAACCGCACACAAAACTTTATGTTGGTTTGTGCTTGTAGGGTGGGCAATTTATCCACTGGGCTACATGGCAGGTACACCTGGATGGTATGAAGGTCTAGGAAATATAGGTCTTAATATGGATGTTATTTACAACATTGGTGATGCTATAAATAAAATAGGTTTTGGTCTCGTTGTTTATAGTGCAGCACTTGCCGCAAAAAAAACTTCATAACATATTAGCAGCATATTTTAGTTGGTTAATAATTATAGTTGCTATGAAAAAGATCGCTTCGGCGATCTTTTTTTTTACATACGTTCAGGCACTTCAACACCCAACAATCTAAATGCATCTTGTATTACTTCAGCTACTTTCTTAGATAACTGAACACGAAAAACTTTTTTCTCATCATCAGACTCTCCTAGTATAGAAACTTGCTGGTAGAACGAATTAAATTCCTTCACCAAATCATAGGTATAATTCGCAATCAATGCCGGACTATAATTATCCGCAGCTAATTGAATAATTTCTGGGAAAATTTCAAGCTGCTTAATCAACTCCTTTTCCTTTCCGTGTAATTCTGTAACCTTGGCATCCTTAGAAATGTCGATACCCATGCTTACTGCCTTTCTTAAGATAGACTGAATACGTGCATAAGTATATTGAATAAACGGACCAGTGTTTCCTTGAAAGTCTACCGACTCTTTAGGGTCAAATAAGATTCGTTTTTTAGGATCTACTTTTAATATGTAATATTTTAAAGCACCTAAACCAATCATTTTATAAAGCGATTGCTTTTCGGTTTCATTATAATCTTCAAGCTTACCTAATTCTTCTGAAATTGTAGCGGCAGTTTGGGTCATATCAGCCATAAGATCATCGGCATCAACAACAGTACCCTCTCTACTTTTCATTTTTCCGCTAGGTAAATCTACCATCCCATAACTTAGGTGATGTAGTTTTTTAGACCAAGAGAAACCAAGTTTCTGTAGAATTAAGAACAATACTTTAAAATGATAATCTTGCTCATTACCAACAGTGTACACCATTCCGTTTACATCTGGGTGATCTTTTACACGTTGTATCGCGGTACCAATATCTTGGGTCATGTAAACAGCAGTACCATCTGAACGAAGAACAATTTTCTCATCTAGCCCGTCTTCGGTCAAATCAATCCAAACACTACCATCTTCCTTTTTAAAGAAAACTCCTTTTTTTAATCCTTCAGCAACCACATCTTTACCTAAAAGATAGGTGTCACTTTCATAGTACAGGTTATCAAAATCGACTCCTAAATTCTTATAGGTAACCTCAAAACCTTTATACACCCATCCGTTCATGGTTTTCCAAAGTTCAACGGTATCAGCATCACCAGCTTCCCATTTTAAAAGCATTTCTTGAGCTTCCTGCAAAATAGGAGCTTCTTTTTCTGCAACTTTCAAGTCAGTACCTTCAGCAACTAATGTTGCTATTTGTTCTTTGTACGCTTTATCAAAAGCAACGTAATAATTGCCAACTAGCTTATCTCCTTTAAGACCTGTCGAAGAAGGCGTTTCTCCGTTTCCAAATTTCTGCCAAGCGACCATACTTTTACAAATATGAATTCCGCGGTCATTAATAATTTGGGTTTTGTACACTTTTTTACCAGATGCCTTTAAAATTTCAGCAACAGAATATCCTAATAAATTATTACGAATATGCCCAAGGTGCAATGGCTTATTGGTATTCGGAGAAGAATATTCTACCATTACCGCATCATCTGACTCCTTTACAAATCCGAAATTCTCGGTTGAAAAAATCGAATTGAAAAAATCTAAATAGAAACCATCGTTAATAACGATATTCAAAAAACCTTTAATCACGTTAAAGCTAGCAACAGCATCTACATGCTCCTCTAAGTATGCACCAATCTGCTCACCAATTTGAACCGGATTCCCCTTTACCAAGCGCAACATCGGGAAAACCACAATAGTGATATCGCCTTCAAAATCTTTACGCGTAGGTTGAAATTCTACGTTTGGCAATTGCTTGTCAAAGATAGATTGAACCGCTTCTTTTACTTTATCTGATAGTACCTCTTGAATATTCACCAAAACGTTTAATTAAGGCTGCAAAACTAATCATTTTTTAGGCTTTTAAGGTAAACAGATGCGGCATTCATTCGCCTTTTCGCTAACTTTAATAAAAACACCACAATCAAATACGCATGCTTGTAAATGTATCTTACAATAATAAGGAGATTACCAGAAAAATAAATGAAGAAGTTGGTAAGCCTTTTACATTAAAAGAACGATGGACATTGGGTGGCATTGGCTCTCCAAAACTCATTATTACCAACACTAGTGTAGAAATTAGAAATTTATTGATTTTAGACAATAACAGAGATATCTGTAATATAGAAATGAGACCTAAAGGTATTATTGTCGGTTTTCGCTCTTTGCTAGAAAGCTATGCATTGATTATACCTTACTATAAACTCACCCTTTATAAAGGAGAAGCATCTGTTTATTCCATTTATCGAGACCATCATTTTATTAAAGTTGAATCTGACACCAAAGCAGTACAGAAATTCTTTAAAAAACTATTGGGCTTTAAAGCTGATAATGCACCAACCGCTATAGAAGATTTATGAAAATATTACTTACAGGTGCCAATGGTTATATAGGTATGCGTCTTTTACCACAGCTTTTAGAAATGGGGCATGAGATAGTTTGTGCTGTACGTGATGAAACTAGACTTTCTGTAGATAAAGAAACCAGGCAACAAATAGATGTCATTGAAATTGACTTTCTAGAAGAACCAAAAAAAAATGTAGTACCGAAAGATATTGATGCCGCTTATTTTCTAATTCACTCCATGAGTTCGTCAATACAAGATTTTGATGAAATGGAGGCGAAAACGGCAGAAAATTTCAATAAATATGTTGCCGATACTCAAATTCAACAAGTAATTTATTTGAGTGGAATTGTCAATGACAACAATCTTTCTAAACATTTACAATCAAGAAAAAATGTAGAAGACATTTTATACCAAGGCGACTTTAAATTAACGGTTTTAAGAGCAGGAATTATTGTAGGGTCGGGTAGTTCTTCTTTTGAAATTATTCGTGATTTGTGTGAAAAATTACCTGTGATGGTTACGCCGAAATGGGTATTGACAAAAACGCAACCTATTGCCATACGTGATGTCATTACATTTCTAACAGGTGTATTAGGAAATGAAAAAACGTTCAACGATTCTTTCGACATTGCCGGACCAAATGTAATGACCTATAAAGAAATGCTGCATAGATATGCAGAAGTCAGGGGTTTCAAAAACTGGATATGGACCGTACCAGTTATGACCCCTAAACTATCTTCGTATTGGTTATATTTTGTAACCTCAACCTCATACAAACTAGCATTGAATCTGGTGGATAGTATGAAGATTGAAGTAGTGGCAAAAGACACACGATTACAAGATATTCTCGGCATTACTCCACACACCTACAAAGAAGCAATTGATTTAGCCTTTAAAAAAATTGAGCAAAACTTAGTAATAAGTAGTTGGAAGGATAGTATGATCAGTGGGCGATTTGTCGATAATCTTGAAAAGCATATACAAGTCCCGAAATTTGGAGTACTGAAGGATTATAAGCAAGTAAAAGTTTCGAATCCCGAGGAAGTTTTAGAACGCATTTGGAGCATTGGCGGTGAAACCGGATGGTATTACGGCAATTGGCTTTGGAAAATACGCGGATTTTTGGACAAGCTTTCTGGCGGAGTTGGTTTGAGGCGCGGAAGAACACATCCTAACAAAATATTTGCTGGTGATTCATTAGATTTTTGGCGGGTACTATTAGCTGATAAAAAGGCAAAACGACTACTGCTATTTGCCGAAATGAAACTACCAGGCGAAGCTTGGTTAGAGTTTAAAATTGATGAAGACAATGTGCTACATCAAACCGCAACCTTTAGACCGCGCGGCTTACGAGGTAGATTGTACTGGTACAGTATAGTACCGCTCCACTACTTCATTTTTGGCGGAATGATTAAAAACATCGCTGATCAGAAAAATGCTAATCAATAACCAGAACTTCTGTTATGCTTTCTTTGAAAGCTTTAAAGGCAACTCAGTTAAGCGTTCTCCTGTTAAGCGTCTAACGGCATTTGCGATTGCAGCTCCAATTGGTCCTAGAGGCGGCTCCCCTACTGCACCTGGTGTATCTTTACCTTGCAATAAAAATACATCAATTTCTTTTGGTGCATTCTTCATTAAAGCCATTTGGTATGGTCCATATATGGTCGGAGTTAATTCCCCGTCTTTCACGAACATTTGCTCATAAAGAACGGCACTCATCCCCATAATTACACAACCTTCGCATTGCGCACGTATCTGATCAGGATTAACGGCTAAACCTGGATCCATAGCGATTGTAACTCTATGCACTACAATCTCATTATCAACAATAGAAACCTCTGCCACCTGCGCGCATGGCGTATTCGCATCTATTGAGGCAGCAAAGCCCATAGCACGACCATCTTTTACTTCTTCACTATAGTTAGCTTTTTCGGCAGCGGCTTTAATAACATTTTTTAAACGAATGTCAATTGGTTCATCTGCTATTTGATGCAATCTAAAATCGACTGCATTTTTTTTCGCTTTTAGCGCCATTTCATCTATAAAACTTTCCATGGCGAACGTATTGGCCAACAACCCCAGACTACGCCACCAACTGGTAGCAAAAGGCAACTCAACATGCCAGCACTCCGCTTTAAAATTCGGTATAGCAGTGTATTGAATGAATCCGCCACGAATGGCACCAACATCTGCACCCAAAAAGTTAGTAAGCGCATTAGGTATTAGAGCAGAATCGGTAGCAACATCGCCACTCACGAATTGATGTTCTAGTCCGTCTAAATAGCCCTCCGCATTTAATTTTCCTTTAATAACATGATGTGTTGGTGGTCGAAACATATCATGTTGAAATTCTTCTTTTCTACTAAAAAAGTATTTAACAGGTTTACCGACAGCTTTAGACATAACAGCAGCCTGAACAGCATGTGGTGTATGTAATCTTCTACCAAAACCACCACCTAAATAAGTAGGTATAACATTGACTTTTTCTGCATCTAAATCTAATCGCTTGGCAACCTCTTTTCTAGTAAGACCTACAACCTGAGTCGATATTTTTATTGTCGCAGTATCACCATCTACAAAAGCAACAACACCATTTGGTTCGATTTGAGCATGTGCACCAATCGGACTTCTAAATTCTAAAGTCACTACTTCCTCTTGATCATCAAAAGAGTCGCCGTTCTTCTGTATCACCGAAGACTTTCCGTTACCGACAGTCATCATTTTTACGATTGCCTCGGTATTTAAATTATCATAACTATCCCAAGTTACATTAATAGCTTCTTTAGCATTTTCAGCTTCTATCATAGAATTAGCCACTACACCTACAAAATCATCTTCTACCACAATTTTAACTACACCAGGCATACTCTCTGCTGCATTGGTATCTGCACTGACAAATGTTGAGCCTATTTTAGAAGCTCTTACAACCGCACCATAAAGCATACCAGGCATTTCTGCATCCATCCCGAATATCGGATCTCCGTATACTTTCGCATCCAAATCAACCCTAGCAATTGGTTGACCTATATATTTATAATCTTTAGCCTCTTTTAATACAGGAACATCTGGCACTTCCCAATTCTCAACTCCCTCTGCCGCCTGAGCATAAGTCAATGTTTTTCCGTTGCCAGATATAACGCCATCTACGACAGAAAGCTGATCGACATCTACATTCATTTTAAGAGCAGCTTCTTTTAAAAGCATCACCCGAAGCATGGCAGAAAGTTCTCTAAGCGGTTTCCACAGTCCAGATATAGAAGTACTACCTCCAGTGGCAAAACTATCTACATTTCCAGTTGAAGAAGCAGCATGTACTACCTGAATCTGATTCATAGATACCGACAATTCTTCGGCAGCCATTTGGGCAATACCTGTAAATGTGCCCTGCCCCATTTCCATTTTGGGAGAATGTAACAAGATATTATTATCAGAGGTGACCTCGAACCAAATCATAGGTTGGTCAATATTATCTAGATAAGGCGCTTCAAGAGAATTAACCACACCCAAAATTTGACGTCGAATAGGACTTCTAAATAAGTAGGCTCCAATTGCGACAACACCAATAGTTCCTAATCCGCCTTTGACCAAAAATTTTCTTCTAGACACTTTCTTTGAATCTTTTTCTTTACCAGCCATCTATTATAACTCTTTAGATTCATTAATCACCTTCTCTGCTTGCAACTCCGCCGCTTTATGTATGGCTTTTCGCATTCGGTAATAAGTACCACAGCGACATACATTTATAATGTTCTTATCTATATCTTCATCTGTTGGTTTAGGCACTTTGCTTAACAATGCTGCCGTTGCCATCATAAAACCTGGTTGACAATAGCCACATTGCGGTACAATTTCCTCTATCCATGCCTGTTGAACAGGATGTGGATTTTCTCTATCTCCTAAACCTTCTATGGTAGTCACTTTTTTTCCTTCCGCAAATTTTACGGGATAAGAACACGACCTGACCGCTTCACCATCTACATGTAAAGTACATGCACCGCAAGCCGCTTTTCCGCATCCGAACTTTGTACCTTTTAAATCTAAAGTATTTCTAACGACCCAAAGTAGAGGGGTGTTTTCATCTGCTATAGCTACGGTTTTTACGACACCGTTTACAGTCAAGGAAATTTCCATAAGGTTTTATTATTTAGAAGGTATTATTGCTCCGTCAGCAAACCAGTTTTCAACAGCTTTCTTAAAATCTTCTTTTGAAACTGGTGGTATAGTTCTTGGCTTACCATCAGCATCTACGCCTGGATCCCATGCCCAAAGCACCAAATCATCTTCGGTCATATGCTCAATAAGTTCTTGATGACTTCGATTGCCATTCGTGCTTTTATCAAGTAAACGTTCTGCTATTTGTTCGCGAGTGAGTCCTTCCCATGCCATTGAAGCCGGTGCCAATGCCCAATGAGGAGCACCGGGAACACCTGAATTTAAATTATTTTCAGATTGATGACATGTATTACAGCTCGTTGCTTCAAAGCCATGATCATCTTCCCCTCTAGCCATGCCAAAATGATGCGGATGACTAGTATCGCCCTGTTTTGGTATGTGGTCACTTGGGTGACAATTCATACAGCGTTGATGGGTAAGTACATCCATCATTTTAGTATAAGAATCATCAGAAGTTAATTCGCTGCTATTTTCGGCTTCAACTATCTCAAGTTCAGATATTTTTGGAGAACCTGCAAATACCAGAAAAACTCCAATTATCATTAAGATTAAAAAAGTATTGACTGGCTTTTGCTTCATACTATTTATTAAAATGTGAAAAAATTAAAATACTATTGTAATGAAGATAATCAATGTATACTAACTTATTTAACTCATTCAATTTTAAAATTAAAATTTCCCCAGACCCTTTTTTAACTCTTCGGAAGAAAAACTTCTGCCATCATACAGCGAGCACTACCACCGCCACAAGTTTCGATAGTTTGTAACGAGCTATGTAAAATTGCACAGTGATTTTCTATTTGGGCAATCTGCTCAGGCGATAAACTATGGTATGCAGCAGAACTCATGACCATATATCTCTTATCATCGGATCCTAATACTTGCAACATATTACCTGCAAAGTGATGCATTTGTTGCTCAGTGATAGTTATAATTTCTTTACCATCGTTCTTTAAATGGTCTAACACATTCTTACGCTCTTTCTTATCATCGATCGTAGCCGGACAAATAACAACGAAATTTTCAGCCAAAGCCATCATGACATTGGTATGATAAATAGGCAATCTTTTACCATCAACCGACTGATTTGCCGTAAATATCACCGGAAAGAAATCAAAATCCTCACAGAATTCTATAAACAAGTCTTCATCTGCTCGCTCAGACAAAGCGCAATATGCTTTTTTATTTACCCTATCTAACAAAATACTTCCCGTGCCCTCAAGATAAAACCCTTCTTCTTCAGCAGAAGTGTAATCTACGACATCATTAATCTTAAAACCGCTTTGTTCTAATATCTCGAAAATATCTTCTCTTCTTTCATTTCTTCTATTTTCGGCAAACATTGGGTAGATACCGACTGTACCATTTGAATGAAAAGAGATCCAGTTGTTAGGAAAAACACTATCTGGAGTGTCTGGTTCTTTAGTGTCTTGGACAACGATAACATTAACTCCCTTATTCTTTAATACGGTTACAAAAGCATCAAACTCATCTTGAGCTTTTTGATTTATTTCTTGATTCTTCATATCAATATCTTCCATGAAGTAGTTATTGACAGCGGTCTGCTCGTTCATTCTAAACGACACCGGGCGAATCATGAGTATAGTATTTGTTATTTGCATATCGGGGTAGTAATTAAATTTCTCTTTTTATTTTTTTTAAATTATTCTCTTATGAGTGGTAAAGTACTGCAGCGTAATAAACCTTCTTGTTTTGATATTTCGGCATACGCAATTTCTTCTACCGTAAAACCTTGTTCACGCAACCAATTGTTAAGACGTGTAAAATTACGTTCAGATACTACGACATCTGGTGAAATTGAAAAGACGTTACTATACATATGGTACATTTCATTGGCATCTATTTCAAACACATTTTTTTTACCAAAAAAGTCTACCAACCATTGGTATTCCTCTTCTACCAAGAATCCGTTTTTGTGCAAAATAGCTTTCCCTTTACCTAGAGGTTGAAAACAACAATCTAAATGCAATGCATTCTCTTGTGCCACCGTATTAGACTTTCTTAATTCGAATGACTTAACCGTCTTATGCGGAAATTGTTTCGTTAAATATGTTACAGCAGCTTTATTAGTTCGTGCAGTTATATAAGCAGAATAGTCGGGAGCGGTATAGGTGCCTACAAAAATATAATCGTTCCAAGGCATAACATCACCACCTTCAACATGAACGTCATCTGGCGGTGTTAGAATATTTTCATCATCGATTTTATCCAAAACATGTAAAATCGCTTCGACCTCTTTTTCGCGATCAGGTAGTATGTTTGCTTTGATGAGCTTATTTTCAATAACAAATGCAATGTCTCTAGTAAATATTTGATTACAGTCTTCGAGAACCTCTGGTCTAAAAACCTTAACATCATATTTCTCGAATACTTTTCGAAAACCCTCCATCTCAGCGATCATATCTGCTTCAACCGGATACGTACCCGCTTTAATATGTTCTAATGATTTTGGGTCATAAGCCTCTTCAACGGTAGGTGTTGGTCCAGAGCTTTTAGCGATTCCTAATACGACAGCTTTTAACCTTGAAACTTCATCGTTAATATTTAACTGTAACATATGTTTATATTTTAAAATGAATTAAAAAATGGCACAAAAAAAAGCCCCTTTAAAATTAAAAGAGCTTTTTGTTTTTTTGATAACGGTAGCAATCTACCTCTTGTCCAGTTCGACAAAAGGTCTTAAGTTTTCACCAACATAAACTTGTCTTGGTCTACCAATAGGCTCGCCGTTCAGTCTCATTTCTCTCCATTGTGCGATCCACCCTGGTAATCTACCTAAAGCGAACATTACCGTAAACATTTCTGTTGGTATACCTAAAGCTCTATAAATAATACCAGAATAGAAATCTACGTTTGGATATAATTTTCTGTCAACAAAATATTGATCCTCAAGTGCTTCTTTCTCCAAACCTTTTGCAATTGCAAGAATAGGATCATCGATACCTAAATCTGCCAAAACTTCATCGGCAGCCTTTTTAATAATCTTAGCACGTGGATCGAAGTTTTTATAAACTCTATGACCGAAGCCCATTAATCTAAAAGGATCAGATTTATCTTTAGCTTTCGCCATGTACTTTTTAGTATCGCCACCATCTGCTTCGATAGCTTCAAGCATTTCTAAAACAGCTTGGTTAGCACCCCCATGTAATGGACCCCAAAGCGCAGAGATACCCGCAGATAAAGATGCAAACAAACCAGCATGAGAAGATCCTACAATACGCACTGTACTTGTAGAACAGTTTTGCTCATGATCTGCATGCAAAATCAATAATTTATCTAAAGCTTCGATAATTAGTTTGTTCTTCTTATACTCTTGATTAGGACGCTTAAACATCATTTTATGAATGTTCTCTACATACCCTAAACTATCATCACCATAATCTAATGGAAGACCTTTCTTTTTACGCAATGTCCAAGCTACAAGAACCGGAAATTTAGCCAGAATACGCACAATTGAGTGGTACATAGCATCGTCAGAGCTAACATCTACAGTCGAAGGGTTGAATGCAATTAATGCACTTGTTAAAGAAGATAAAACCCCCATTGGGTGTGCAGATTTTGGAAAACCGTCCAAAATCTTTTTCATCTCTTCATCTACATGAGACTCATCTTTAATGTCTTTATGAAATTTCGCTAGTTCTTTTGCGTTTGGTAATTCACCAAAAATCAATGCATAAGCAACTTCTAAGAAATCTGCCTTCTCAGCTAACTCTTCAATTGAATATCCTCTGTAACGCAAAATTCCTTTCTCACCATCTAAAAAAGTAATGGCACTTTCACATGACCCTGTATTTTTATACCCTGGATCAATAGTTATAATTCCATTGGTAACCGAACGCAAAGTAGCGATATCAATTGCAAGTTCGTTTTCGGTTCCCTTAATAACAGGAAACTCATATTTTTCACCATTATATTCTAAAATAGCTTTATCTGACATTTTTAATTTTTACGTTTTAAATACTTCTCGTAAAGTTAACAAAACAAGTGTGGTTTACCAATTTCAAAAATCTGTTTCGGGTAAAATTAACAATAAGTTCTATGAATAGCTTTCATTACAACAGATAAAGTGAAGTGTAATATTCATCTAAAGATTTTTCCCAGGTAAAACGAGCCTTTTTTGCATTCGCTTTAATCTTTTTCCAGGTGTCTTTATCATGTTCCCAAATGGTCAAAGCCTCATCGAAACTTTTTACCATATTACTAATTTGCTCATCATAAGTATTACCACTAAAAGCAAAACCGGTATGTAAATGCTCAACAGTATCTTTTAGTCCGCCTGTATGATGCACCAAGCAAGGGTTACCATTTCTCATGGCTAGCATTTGACTTATACCGCACGGTTCGAACAAACTCGGCATAAAATATAATTCTGTTTCTAAATACATAGAATCGATCAAATCTTCAGACTGTCCGTTCGTAAAAACAAAATTCTTGTACTGATAGCTCATATGACGAAAGAAATCTTCATAATCGGGATCGCCCGTACCTAATAAAATGAAAATACCTTCTATTTCATCTAACCTGGCTAGCATTTGCTCAAAAGCTTCAGGAGAACGCTTTAGAAAGTAGAATTTCTGTTCGGTTAATCTTGCGACACTCGACACAATAAATTTTGGTTTGTTACCAACATATTGCATAATTTTCTCACCGGTATGTGCTAGAAAATCTGCTTTGTATTTTTTTGATGTATCCTGTAGCCATCTAAAAAGAGCTTTGACGGTATTTCTATACAACAGACCTTTTTCAGCAACTCTAATATTATCGTAATTACTGGCATTCAGTATCCCAAAAAGGCGTCCTTCATTATCTGCCTTGATCAAATCATTTTCCAAACTTTCACCTCCAATAAATTCAGGTCTTCTACTTGGCAAAAGAACATCTTCTTTGTAAGATGGAGAAACCGTATGAACCGCATCGGCAAAACGAATACCCACCGCCATTAAATTAATACAATCTTGATAACGAGGATCCATCAAAGCTTTATGGTCCAATTGAACTTCTGGAAACCAATGACTTACAGATGCGTAATTATTATAAAAAGGGCGAATACCCTGTATAGCTAGATTGTGAATCGTATATACATATCGCATCTTCTTTAAATCTTGATAATTCGGATGAAATGTTTTTATAAACAACAGTGCTGCAGAATGCCAGTCATGCATATGCACAATATCTAAATCGCCGAAAGCACCAACCTTAATGGCCTCTGCCGTAGCAGTACAGAAAATTATAAATTTTATAAAATCGTTAAAAAATGGCTCGGTAGGGTCATCATGATAAATATGCGCAATACCACCTTCCACTATTTCAGGATGGTGAATTACATAATGTGTAATATTCTTATCTACCCTTTTTGGTACTACTTCATACAATTCTGCTGTATAAGGCATACCTCTAAGACTAAATTCAAGTTTAGTTTTAAAAATTCCGTTTTTATGTAATCTTGAGTAGGCGGGTACCACCACGTGAGCTTTATCTCCTCGTTTCGATATCTCTCTTGGCACATCTCTAACAACATCACCCATTCCACCTGCTTTACAATCTGGAATAGCATCGTTCTCTGCGGAAACAAAAAGAAAATTATTCATACGCTAACAAAGAGGTATTATTAATGGTTTATTCTCAAAAGGTAGTTAAAGTTTTGAAGTACGCCAAAAAAAAAAGCCTTTCTCAAGAGAAAGGCTTAATTAAATAATCTTTAAAGAAATTATCCCAATTTAAATGCTTTTTCTTGAGGATAATAAGCGGTACTACCCAACTCTTCTTCAATACGAAGTAATTGGTTGTATTTTGCCATACGATCTGATCTAGAAGCCGATCCTGTTTTAATTTGACCTGTATTTAATGCTACAGCCAAATCAGCAATAGTATTATCTTCAGTTTCACCAGAACGGTGAGACATTACAGAAGTATAACCAGCATTTTTAGCCATGTTTACCGCAGCAATTGTTTCTGTCAATGTACCAATTTGATTTACTTTAATCAAAATTGAATTTGCAATTCCTCTTTCGATACCAGTAGATAGACGCTCAACGTTTGTAACGAATAAATCATCACCGACTAATTGAACTTTATCTCCGATTTTATCGGTCAAAGATTTCCACCCGTCCCAATCATTTTCATCCATACCATCTTCGATAGAGATAATTGGGTATTTAGCACTTAAATCTGCTAAATATTGAGCTTGCTCTTCAGAAGTTCTAATAACACCAGATTCTCCTTCAAATTTAGTATAGTCGTATTTACCATCAACATAAAATTCTGCTGCGGCACAATCTAAAGCGATCATCACGTCATCACCTAAAGTATATCCTGCATTTTTAACTGCTTTTGCAATCGTATCTAAAGCATCTTCAGTACCACCTGCAAGGTTTGGTGCAAAACCACCTTCATCACCCACAGCCGTACTAAGACCACGATCATGTAATACTTTTTTCAAGTGATGAAAAATTTCAGTACCCATTTGCATTGCATGTGAAAAGCTTTTTGCTTTAACAGGCATTACCATAAATTCTTGAAATGCGATAGGAGCGTCTGAGTGAGAACCACCGTTAATAATATTCATCATTGGTACAGGAAGCGTATTAGCACTTACCCCACCGATGTATCTAAAAAGAGAAAGTCCTAATTCATTAGCAGCAGCTTTTGCAGCGGCTAATGACACCCCTAAAATAGCATTTGCTCCTAGTTTCGATTTATTTGGCGTGCCATCTAAATCGATCATTGTTTGATCCAAAAGGTTTTGATCAAAAACGTTCATTCCTAATATCTCTTCTGCAATAATATTGTTAACATTGTCAACAGCCTGTGTAACACCTTTACCCATAAAAGCTTTACCACCGTCGCGAAGCTCAACCGCCTCATGCTCACCTGTAGAAGCTCCAGAAGGAACAGCTGCTCTTCCCATTACTCCGTTTTCAGTAACGACATCTACTTCAACTGTTGGATTCCCTCTAGAATCAAAAATTTGCCTTGCGTGAACGTTTAATATAATACTCATTTATACTCTTATTTTAGTTGTTTGTTTAAAAAGTAAAGATACAAAAGCAAGCATTTAACTAGCTTGTTCGGCCCTTACATTTGCCAATTAATTAATGTTTATTTAAACTATTTCGTTATGTTTTGAACAATTCTCAATTAATTTAAAAAAATCATCGAAAAGGTAATCTGCATCATGTGGACCCGGACTTGCTTCTGGGTGATATTGTACAGAAAACACATCTTTATTTTTCATACGAATACCAGCAACTGTTTTATCATTTAGATGTGTATGCGTAATCTCTAAATTCACATTAGCTTCTGTTTCTTCTCTATTAATTGCAAAACCATGATTATGTGAAGTAATTTCACCTTTACCAGTAATTAAATTTAAGATCGGATGGTTTATACCTCTATGGCCATTGTGCATCTTATAAGTAGACACACCATTTGCCAAAGCCAGTACTTGATGACCTAAACAGATTCCAAATAAAGGTTTATCTGTCTGTATCATCTTCTTGACAGCAGAGATTGCATCAACTAAAGGTTCTGGATCACCGGGGCCATTAGAAATAAAGAAGGCATCTGGGTTCCAAGCTGACATATCTTCAAAACTAGTATTGTAAGGAAAAACTTTTACATAAGCACCTCGCTTAACTAGGTTACGCAAAATGTTCTTTTTAATACCAATATCTAATGCTGCGATTTTAAATGTTGCATCTTCATCGCCAACAAAATAGGGTTCTTTTGTCGATACTTTAGAAGCTAATTCTAAACCTTCCATACTAGGCACTGCACTTAAACGATTTTTTAAATCATCTATATTATCTATGTCTGTAGATATTACCGCATTCATTGCACCATTATCTCTAATGTAACTAACCAATGCACGTGTATCAACATCAGATATAGCGAAAAATTCATTTTTATTTAAAAAACCTAATAAGCTATCATCTGCCAATGGTCTTGAGTATTCATAGCTAAAGTTTTTACACACCAAGCCTGAAATCTTAATAGACTCAGATTCTACTTCATCTATATTTACCCCATAGTTACCTATATGGGCATTAGTAGTAACCATAATTTGCCCGAAATAAGATGGATCTGTAAATATTTCTTGATAACCGGTCATACCTGTATTAAAACATACTTCACCAAAAGCTGTCCCTTCTTTGTCTCCAACAGATTTACCATGAAAGATTGTACCGTCTGCAAGTAAAATTATTGCTTTTCTCTTTGCCTGATATTTCATTTTAGTCTTATAATTTATTTCGTTCACAAAAAAACATAAAAAAAGGATAAGCTAGAAAGCTTATCCTTTTTCATTATTAATATTTATCGACAATTTTATTCCTTAGAATCATCTGTCTTAGCTTCAGTTTCAGTTTGAGCTTCTTCAACTTTCGTTTCTTTCTCTGCAGAAACAACTTCAGCCTCACCACCTGATCTTCTACTTCTTCTAGTAGATTTCTTTTTAGGCTTACCAGCGTTGTATAACTCGTTGAAATCAACTAATTCGATCATCGCCATATCAGCGTTATCTCCTAAACGATTTCCTAACTTAATAATTCTAGTATAACCACCTGGTCTATCAGCAACTTTCTCAGAAACAACACTGAACAACTCAGTTACTGCATACTTATCACGAAGATTCTTAAAAACGATACGTCTGTTATGCGTACCTTTTTCAGCACTAACATTATTCTCAGCTTTTGATTTTGTAATCAAAGGCTCAATAAATTGTTTCAAAGCTTTCGCTTTAGCTACCGTAGTGTTGATTCTTTTGTGTTCGATCAAAGAACAAGCCATGTTTGCTAACATTGCTTTTCTGTGAGCTGTTTTTCTACCTAAGTGATTAATCTTTTTACCGTGTCTCATCTTTTAATTTTATCATCTTGCTACCAAACTCGATAGAACGAGGAGCAAAATATGATTATTTAATCTTTATCTAATTTATATTTTGATAAATCCATACCAAAACTTAAACCCTTATTAATTACAAGTTCTTCAAGTTCAGTTAACGATTTTTTACCGAAGTTTCTAAACTTCATCAAGTCATTCTTATTAAAAGAAACTAAATCCCCTAAAGTATCAACTTCAGCTGCTTTTAAACAGTTTAGTGCACGAACCGAAAGATCCATATCAACTAATTTAGTTTTTAATAATTGTCTCATGTGTAGAGACTCTTCATCGTAAGTCTCTGTTTGAGCTATTTCATCAGCTTCTAATGTAATACGTTCATCAGAGAATAACATGAAATGGTGAATAAGAACTTTAGCAGCCTCAGTTAAAGCATCTTTAGGATGAATAGAACCATCTGAAGAGATTTCAAAAACTAATTTTTCATAATCAGTTTTTTGCTCTACACGAAAGTTTTCGATACTATACTTTACATTTTTAATAGGTGTAAAAATAGAATCCACTGCTATTGTACCTAATGGTGCACCGGACTTTTTATTTTCTTCCGCAGGTACATAACCTCTACCTTTTTCAATAGTAAGTTCCATATTGATACTAACTTTAGCATCCATATTACAAATTACTAAATCAGGATTCAAAACTTGATATCCAGAAATGAACTTTTGAAAATCACCTGCAGTTAATTGATTCTTTCCGCTTACAGAAATTGAAACAACTTCAGCTTCAGAATCTTCTATTTGCTTCTTGAAACGAACTTGTTTCAAGTTTAATATAATCTCTGTTACATCTTCAACAACGCCAGGTATCGTAGAGAATTCATGCTCTACTTTATCTATCCTAACCGAAGTAATTGCATGACCTTCTAAAGAAGAAAGCAATACTCGTCTTAATGCATTCCCAACAGTTAATCCATAACCAGGTTCCAAAGGGCGAAATTCAAACTTCCCTTCAAAATCAGAGGAATCGATCATTATTACTTTATCGGGTTTCTGAAAATTAAATAATGCCATAATTGGATCGGTGTTGTTTATTTAGAGTATAACTCCACGATTAATTGTTCTTTGATATTTTCAGGAATTTGCATTCTCTCAGGAATAGTAACATAAGTACCTTCCTTCTTTTCGCTATTCCATGAAATCCACTCATAAACTGCGCTACTTGCAGTCAATGAATCTTGTATAGTTTGTAATGACTTAGATTTTTCTCTAACACCAACAACATCTCCTGCTTTTAATGAGTAAGAAGGTATGTTTACCAACTCACCGTTAACCGTAATGTGTCTGTGAGATACTAATTGTCTTGCACCGCTTCTAGTTGGAGAAATTCCCATTCTGAAAACCACGTTATCTAAACGAGATTCACATAATTGAAGTAAAATTTCACCAGCAACACCTTCTTTTCTCTTAGCAGTCTGGAATAAGTTTCTGAATTGTTTTTCTAAAATACCGTAAGTATATTTAGCTTTTTGCTTCTCCATTAATTGAACAGAGTACTCAGATTTTTTACCTCTTCTTCTGTTATTACCGTGTTGTCCTGGAGGGTAATTCTTTTTTTCGAAAGATTTGTCATCTCCGAAAATTGCTTCGCCAAATTTACGGGCGATTTTTGATTTTGGTCCTGTATATCTTGCCATTTTCTTTTAATTTGAAAGTGAGACTATGAATTAAGGCTTATCCTTCGATAATCGTAACTACACTTTCGGTGAAATATATTAGTAATTAATTAAACTCTTCTTCTCTTAGGAGGTCTACATCCGTTATGAGGCATTGGAGTAACATCAATAATTTCTGTTACTTCGATACCGGCGTTATGTAAGGATCTAATAGCAGATTCTCTACCATTACCTGGACCTTTTACATAAACCTTAACTTTTCTTAAACCTGCTTCATGAGCTACTTTAGAACAATCTTCAGCAGCTACTTGCGCAGCATACGGTGTATTTTTCTTAGAACCTCTGAAACCTAATTTACCAGCAGACGACCAAGAGATAACATCTCCTTTTTTATTAGTCAAAGAGATGATGATGTTGTTGAAAGATGCACTTATGTGGGCCTCACCAACAGAATCAACTATAACTTTACGTTTCTTGGTAACTTTAGTACTTGCCTTTGCCATACCTAATTATTATTTAGTTGCTTTCTTCTTGTTAGCAACTGTTTTACGCTTTCCTTTTCTAGTTCTAGAGTTGTTCTTAGTACGTTGACCTCTTAAAGGCAAACCTGATCTATGACGAATACCTCTATAACAGCCAATATCCATTAAACGCTTAATGTTCAACTGAGTTTCCGAACGTAACTCACCTTCGATTACGAATTCAGAAACAGCATCTCTAATACGACCTATTTCATCATCATTCCAATCAGAAACCTTAGTATCTTCGCTAACTTGGGCTTTACTCAATATTTCTTGCGACCTACTTCTTCCAATTCCAAAAATGTAGGTTAAGGCGATTACGCCTCTCTTTTGTTTTGGTATATCTATACCTGCGATTCTTGCCATAATTACCCTTGTCTTTGTTTAAATCTAGGATTCTTTTTGTTGATTACGTACAACCTGCCTTTTCTGCGAACAATCTTGCAGTCGGCACTTCTCTTCTTAACTGATGCTCTTACTTTCATCTTGTATCTTAGTATCTATATGTAATTCTTGCTTTTGTAAGGTCATACGGACTCATCTCCAATTTAACCTTATCTCCAGGTAATAGTTTAATATAGTGCATACGCATCTTACCTGATATATGCGCTGTTACCACATGTCCATTCTCCAATTCTACACGAAACATTGCATTTGATAATGCTTCGATAATAGATCCATCTTGTTCTATTGCTGCCTGTTTAGCCATAAATTATGCTACTTTTCTATTTTTACCCGTTTTCATTAATCCATCATAATGTCTATTCAATAAATATGAATTAACCTGTTGTACCGTATCAATAGCTACACCCACCATAATTAAAAGGGAAGTACCACCATAAAATAAAGCCCAACCAGCTTGAACATCCATTAACTTAACAACTATCGCCGGTAAAATAGCCAGCAAAGCTAAGAAAATAGATCCAGGTAACGTTATTAAAGACATAATCTTATCTAAATAATCTCCAGTTTCTTTACCAGGACGTATTCCTGGAATAAATCCACCACTTCTTTTAAGGTCATCTGCCATTTTATTGGTAGGAACAGTAATTGCGGTATAGAAATATGTAAAGATTATAATCAATATTGCAAATAGCAAGTTATATGCCCATCCGAAAATATCACTGAACTGCACTTGCATCCACTGTCCAAAGGAAGTATCATCAAAAGCACCTCCTATTAAACCTGGCACAAACATAATTGCTTGAGCAAAGATTATAGGCATTACTCCAGAAGCATTTAGCTTTAACGGAATATATTGTCTAGATCCCATTATGTTCTTTTCATATCCACCAGAAGCGGTACGTCTTGCATATTGTACAGGTATTTGTCTTGTAGCCATTACTAATAGTATACAAGCTAAAATAACTAAGAACCAAATAATCACTTCAATAAGAATAAACATTAAACCACCATTATTATCAGTTGTTCTTGAAATAAATTCCTGAACAAAAGACTGTGGCATTGTTGCGATGATACCGATCATAATCAACAATGAAATACCATTACCAATACCTTTATCAGTAATCTTCTCACCTAACCACATGGCAAATACGGTACCTGTTACCAATATAATAACAGCAGGAACCATAAAATCTAATCCTTTACCTAATAAAAATGCACTATCTCTAACACCGAACGCTTCTAAACCGTATAAGTATGCAGGAGCTTGAACAATACAAATACCGATGGTTAACCATCTAGTAATTTGATTAATTGTCTTACGACCACTTTCTCCTTCTTTTTGTAACTTCTGAAGATAAGGTATCGCTATACCCATCAACTGAACTACAATAGAAGCTGAAATATAAGGCATGATACCCAAAGCAAAAACAGAAGCATTAGCAAAAGCCCCTCCTGTAAATGCATTTAAAAGACCAAAAATACCCTGATCAGTACTATCTGTCAATCCACCTAATTGAGTCGAATCAATACCCGGAAGTACAATTTGACAACCAAAACGATAAACTAACAAAAGACCCAACGTAATAAGAATTCTATTTCTTAGCTCTTCTATCTTCCAAATATTGGATATTGTATCAATAAAATTCTTCATGCTCTCGTTTATGCTTACAAACTTATTGCTTCACCACCTGCTGCCTCTATAGCTGCTTTGGCAGATGCTGTAAATTTATGTACTGAAATTTTTAGAGGTGCCTTTAATTCACCATTACCTAAAATTTTCACTAAATCATTTTTACCAACTAAACCATTCTCGATCAAAAGATCTAACGAAACCTCATTAGTTAAAATCTTATTATCAACAAGTTCCTGCAATTTCTCTAAATTGATCCCTTGGTAGTCTTTACGATTTATATTCGTAAAACCAAACTTAGGTACACGACGTTGCAAAGGCATTTGACCACCTTCAAAACCAATTTTCTTAGAATAACCAGATCTTGATTTTGCTCCTTTATGACCTCTTGCAGCTGTTCCTCCTTTTCCAGAACCCTGACCTCTTCCAAGGCGTTTTCCGTCTCTATTAACTGAACCTTCTGCAGGCTGTAGATTATGTAAACCCATTTTATTCTAATATTTAAGCTTCCTCTGTGGAAACTAAATGTTTAACTTTATTTATCATTCCAAGAATGTTCGGTGTATCATCATGTTCAACAACCTGACCAATTCTTTTTAAACCAAGAGCCTCTAAAGTTCTTTTTTGATTTTGAGGTTTCTTAATTCCACTTTTTCTCTGTGTAACTTTAATCTTTGCCATAATTTTCCTCTTAACCTTTAAATACTTTTTCTAAAGAAACACCTCTTTGTGTAGCAATAGTCTTTGCATCTCTAAGTTGTAGCAAAGCATCGAATGTTGCTTTTACAACGTTATGCGGATTTGATGATCCTTGAGATTTAGATAGTACATCATGTACACCTACAGACTCTAATACCGATCTTACAGCACCACCAGCAATTACACCGGTACCATGAGATGCAGGTTGGATATAAACCCTAGCTCCACCAAATTTACCTTTTTGCTCGTGAGGTAGAGTACCCTTATTTAAAGGAATACGTACCAAGTTCTTTTTACCATCTTCAATTGCTTTAGCGATAGCCGTTGCAACTTCTTTTGATTTACCTAAACCGTGACCTACAACACCATTCTCATCACCTACAACAACAATTGCAGAAAAACCGAATGCTCTACCACCTTTTGTTACCTTGGTTACACGTTGAATACCAACTAATTTATCTTTTAAATCTAAACCACCTGGCTTAACAGTTTCTACGTTTTTATATTTTTGGAACATACTAGTATATTAGAATTTTAGTCCTGCTTCTCTTGCACCATCAGCTAAAGATTTTACTCTTCCATGATACAAATTACCTCCTCTATCAAAAGCTACTTTTTCTAAGCCAGCTTTTACAGATTTCTCAGCGATTGTTTTACCAACCAAAGCAGCAATCTCGGTTTTATTTCCTTTTACTTTTGCGATATCCTTATCTCTTGAAGAAGCGGATACTAAAGTGACTCCGTTAACGTCGTCTATAACTTGAGCGTATATTTCGCTGTTACTTCTAAATACAGATAATCTTGGTTTAACTGCAGTTCCAGAAGAAACCTTACGTATTCTACGTCGGATTCTTAATTTTCTTTGTGTTTTTGATAATCCCATAATATCCTTTATTAAGCTGACTTACCAGCTTTTCTTCTTAATATTTCACCTACAAACTTAATTCCTTTCCCTTTGTAAGGCTCAGGACTACGGAAAGATCTAATCTTTGCTGCAACATGACCAACTAATTGTTTGTCATGTGAGGTAAGCTTTACAATAGGGTTCTTACCTTTATCAGAAACTGTTTCTACTTTTACCTCTGGGGCAATATCGAAAACAATATTGTGAGAAAAACCTAAAGCTAAATCAAGTTTTTGACCTTGATTACTTGCTCTATAACCTACACCTACCAACTCTAACTCTTTAGCCCAACCTTTAGAAACACCTTCAACCATATTAACGATTAGTGATCTATATAAACCGTGCTTTGCTTTGTGCTCCTTAGAATCAGAAGGTCTTGTTACAAAAACCTCACCGTCTTCTACTTTAATCAAAACTCCTGAGAACTCTTGAACCAACTCACCTAACTTTCCTTTAACAGAAATGATATTGTCGTTGATTTCAACTGTAACTCCTTCAGGAATTGCGACTGGATTATTACCTATTCTAGACATTTTCTAAATCTTTAATCAATTAATAAACGTAGCACAAAACTTCACCACCAACTTTTTCTGCCTTTGCTTGCTTACTTGTCATTACACCGTGAGATGTAGAAACAATTGCAACACCTAAACCATTCAAAACACGAGGTAAATCTTCGTTACCTGCATACTTTCTAAGTCCAGGCTTACTGATACGCTGTATTTTCTTGATGACAGGTTCTTTTGTAACCTTATCGTACTTCAAAGCTATTTTAATAGTCCCTTGTACTTTGCTCTCTTCGAACTTGTAACTTAAAATATATCCTTGATCGAATAATATTTTAGTAATTTCTTTTTTTAGATTCGACGCAGGAATTTCAACAACCCTATGTCCCGCTCTACTCGCGTTTCTAACTCTCGTTAGGTAATCTGCAATAGTATCTGTTACCATATGTATATAATTCGGAAACGGTTTTCAGCACTTAAGCTAAACCTGAATCCATTAATAATTCTATTCTTACCAGCTAGCTTTCCTAACACCTGGTATTAAACCGGCATTTGCCATCTCTCTGAACTTCACCCTTGAAATACCAAAAGTTCTCATGTAACCTTTAGGTCTTCCAGTTAATTTACATCTATTATGCAAACGTACCGGAGATGCATTTTTAGGCAATCTCTGTAACGCCTCATAGTCTCCAGCTTCTTTCAAAGCTTTACGTCTTTCAGCATAAACTGCTACAGTTCTTTCCCTTTTTCTCTCACGGGCTTTCATTGATTCCTTAGCCATACTAATTCTTTTTAAAAGGTAAACCTAATTCTGTTAATAATGATTTTGCTTCTTTGTCTGTTTCTGCAGAAGTTACAAATGTAATATCCATACCGTTAATTCTATTGATTTTATCAATATTAACTTCAGGAAAAATAATTTGCTCTGTTACACCAAGGTTATAATTTCCACGACCATCAAACCCTGTAGCTTTGATACCTTGAAAATCTCTTACTCGTGGTAATGCAGAAGTAACCAAACGATCTAAAAACTCGTACATACGCTCACCTCTCAAGGTAACTTTTGCACCAATTGGCATACCTTTTCTTAATTTAAAGGCAGCAACATCCTTTTTAGACATTGTAGCAACGGCTTTTTGACCCGTTATCATAGTCATTTCATCTATTGCATGGTCAATAAGTTTCTTGTCAGCAACAGCAGCTCCTACACCTCTACTCATTACTATCTTCTCTAACTTAGGAACCTGCATTACATTACTGTAACCAAACTCTTCGGTAAGGGCAGCTACTATTCGCTCCTTATACTCTTTCTTTAATCTTGCAACGTATGCCATAACTAAATTACTTCATTGGATTTTTTGGAAACCCTAACTTTTTTACCATCCTTCATTTCGTAACCTACTCTTGTTACCTCGCCAGACTTGCTGTCGATTAAAGCTAAGTTAGAAATATGGATTAAAGCTTCTTTTTTTACAATACCACCTTGAGGGTTTTTAGCACTAGGCTTCTCATGTTTAGACACCATATTGGCACCTTCAACGATGGCTTTATTTTTCTCAAGATCCACACGCATCACTTTACCTTCAGTACCTTTATGGTCACCAGCAGTAATTCTTACCGTATCCCCTGTTTTGATTTTTAACTTTTTCATCTTGTCCGTTATATTATAATACCTCTGGGGCCAATGATACAATCTTCATGAACTGCTTATCCCTAAGCTCTCTTGCTACAGGTCCAAAAACACGAGTTCCTCTCATTTCTCCGGCAGGATTCAATAAAACACAAGCGTTGTCATCAAATCTTATATAAGACCCATCAGGTCTTCTAACCTCTTTCTTTGTACGAACTACAACAGCAGTTGAAACCGCACCTTTCTTGATACCTCCGTTTGGAGTTGCCTCTTTAACAGTAACAACAATTTTGTCACCTATTGAAGCATATCTTCTTTTGGTACCACCAAGAACACGGATAGTTAAAACTTCCTTTGCTCCTGTGTTATCCGCTACTTTTAGTCTAGATTCTTGCTGTAACATAACTTATTTAGCTCTTTCTAAGATTTCTACTAATCTCCAACATTTGGTTTTACTCATAGGACGAGTTTCCATGATCTTTACAGTATCACCAATGTTACAATCGTTCTTTTCGTCATGTGCAACATATTTCTTTGTCTTCAAAACGAATTTACCGTACATAGGATGTTTTACTCTTTTCACTTCGGCAATAACAATAGATTTCTCCATTTTATTACTAGTGACAACTCCTACTCTCTCTTTTCTTAAGTTTCTTTTTTCCATAAAGCCCACCAATTATTGGTTTTCCCTATTAGTTAATTCAGTGGCTAATCTTGCTACCGTTCTCCTCACTTTTCTAATCTGAAGTGGATTTTCTAACGGAGTTACAAAATGTGCCATTTTCAAATCTGCATGTTGCTTCTTATACTCGGCAAATTTCTCCGTAAGTCCTTCTACAGACATTTCTTTAATCTCTTGTTTTTTCATTATTCCTTACGTTTAATTTCCGCCCTCGTAATCTCGAGCTACAATGAATTTTGTTTTAACAGGAAGTTTTTGAGCCGCTAATCTTAAAGCTTCTTTTGCTACTTCCATAGGAACTCCGGCCACTTCGAACATTATTCTACCTGGTTTAACCACAGCTACAAAATATTCTGGCGCACCTTTACCTTTACCCATACGTACTTCTAATGGCTTTTTGGTAATCGGCTTATCTGGAAATATTTTAATCCACAATTGACCTTCTCTCTTCATAAATCTAGTAGCAGCAATACGAGCAGCTTCTATTTGGCGTGAAGTCAAAAATGTAGCATCATCAACATTCTTTATACCGAACATACCATTTGAAAGTTGGTGTCCTCTACCAGCAAGACCTTTCATACGGCCTTTCTGCATTTTACGGAACTTCGTTCTTTTCGGTTGTAACATTACTTTAGTTCTTTAAAAAATTACTTTCTACGACGTTGTTTTCTTCCACCTTCTTGCTTACCGCCTTTAGCAGAATCTTTTTCCATTCCTACTAATGGTGATAAATCTCTTTTACCGTATACCTCACCTTTCATAATCCAAACTTTTATACCAAGTTTACCATATGTTGTTTGAGCTTCCTGTAAAGCATAATCAATATCTGCTCTAAAGGTCGATAAAGGAATTCTACCATCTTTATATGATTCTGAACGTGCCATTTCAGCACCGTTCAATCTACCAGAGATTTGAATCTTGATTCCTTCAGCATTCATACGCATTGCAGCGGCGATTGCCATTTTTATAGCTCTTCTAAAAGAAATTCTACTTTCTATTTGACGAGCAACACTTGCTGCTACTAAATTTGCATCAAGCTCGGGTCTTTTTATTTCAAAAATGTTGATTTGAACCTCCTTACCGGTGATTTTCTTCAACTCTTCTTTCAACTTATCAACTTCCTGACCACCTTTACCGATAATAATACCAGGTCTAGCAGTAGTTACAGTTACAGTGATTAATTTAAGAGTACGTTCTATTATAACTCTTGAAACACTAGCTTTAGAAAGTCTGGCATGAATATACTTACGTATTTTATCATCCTCAGCCAATTTATCTCCGTAATCGTTACCACCATACCAGTTAGATTCCCAACCTCTAATGATTCCTAGACGATTTCCTATTGGATTTGTTTTCTGTCCCATCCTAGTTTTCTGTTATATTTTTTGACCCCAAAACCAAAGTAACATGGTTTGAACGTTTTCTAATTCTATGTGCTCTACCTTGTGGAGCAGGACGCAATCTTTTAAGCATTGCCCCACCATCAACTCTAATCTCAGCTACAATTAAATCAGCATCTTCTAAACTTGCCTCTTCATTTTTTGCCTGCCAATTTGCTAAAGCTGAAAGCAACAATTTCTCTAACTTTCTAGAAGCTTCTTTAGGGTTAAACCTTAAAATAGCTAAAGCTTGCTCTACTTTTACACCACGAATTAAATCAGCAACTAAACGCATTTTTCTAGGTGAAGTAGGACAGTTATTCAACTTTGCGAAAGCTACCTTCTTCTTATCAGCCTTAATTCTTTCGGCCATCTGTTTTTTACGAACTCCCATAGCTTACTTTTTTCCTTTGTTTTTCGCTCCTACATGACCTCTAAAAGATCTTGTTGGTGAGAATTCCCCAAGTTTATGTCCTACCATGTTTTCTGTTACAAAAACAGGTACAAATTGTTTTCCGTTATGAACCGCTATTGTCATCCCAACAAAATCAGGAGTTATCATAGAAGCTCTAGACCAGGTTTTTATTACCGCTTTTTTACCGGATGATACACTTTGTTGGATTTTCTTCTCCAAGCTATAGTGAACGTAAGGTCCTTTTTTTAGTGAACGTGCCATTTCTTTCTACTTTTTTATTTCTTTCTACGTTCTATTATATACTTGTTGGTGCTCTTTGTCTTAGAACGAGTTCTGTATCCTTTAGCAGGTATACCGTTTCTCGATCTTGGATGACCACCCGAAGCTCTACCTTCACCACCACCCATTGGGTGATCGACAGGGTTCATCGCTACCGGTCTAGTTCTTGGTCTTCTACCTAACCATCTACTTCTACCAGCTTTACCTGATACCAGTAATTGATGATCCGAATTAGACATAGCCCCAATAGTTGCCATACAACCTGAAAGAATTAATCTTGTTTCACCAGATGGCATTTTAACAGTAACGAACTTACCATCTTTTGCCATAAGTTGAGCAAAAGTACCAGCACTACGCGCCATAACAGCACCTTGACCAGGTCTCAACTCAATACATGAAATTATAGTTCCTAAAGGAATCTCACTTAATGGCATTGCATTACCGATCTCGGGGGCAACAGCTGAACCAGAAGAAACCTGCTGATCAACTTGTAAACCATTTTGAGCGACTACATAACGCTTTTCACCATCTGCATATTCCAAAAGAGCAATAAATGCAGTTCTATTTGGATCGTACTCTATAGTTTTAACAGTAGCAAGCACATCTTGCTTATCTCTCTTAAAATCTATTACACGATACCTTCTTTTATGACCTCCACCTTTTTGGCGTATGGTCATCTTTCCTTGACTGTTTCTACCTCCCGACTTTTTTAACGGAGCAAGCAAGCTTTTCTCCGGCTTATCAGCAGTAATGGCGTCAAATCCATTTACTACTCTAAAACGCTGTCCTGGAGTGATTGGTTTTAATTTTCTAACTGACATTTCTTGTCTTTATAGATTACTGTAAAAATCGATAATATCACCTTCTACCACATCAACAATTGCTTTTTTAATAGCATTTGTTTTACCATGTTGTACACCAGTTTTTGTATATCTGGATTTTCTTGAAGGACCGTAATTCATTGTACGAACCTTCTTCACAGAAACACCATAAGTAGCTTCAACCGCATCTTTAATCTGCAACTTGTTAGCCTTAGGGTTAACCACGAATCCATAACGGTTATTCAACTCGCTATCAGCAGTCATTTTTTCCGTTATAATTGGTTTTATTAACACACTCATGATATTATTGTTTATTTAAGTTCGATTCAATTCCTTCTAAAGAGCTCTCTAACAATACCACACTATTAGCATGTAGAATTTTGTAAGTACTTAATTCTGAGTTAGTTATAACTTCTGAGCCTTTAAAATTACGCGAAGACAAATATACACCTTTATTTGAATCACCCAACACTATTAAAGACTTTTTATTCTCAAGACCTAACGTCTTCAAAACATTAATAAAATCTTTAGTTTTTGGAGTATCAAAATCGAAGTCTTCAACTACTAAAATTGCATTTTCTTTAGTCTTTAAAGAAAGTGCAGATTTTCTTGCCAAACGCTTCAAGTTTTTATTTAACTTCTGGGTATAATCCTTAGGTCTTGGACCGAATATTCTACCACCACCTCTAAATATTGGTGATTTAATACTACCTGCTCTCGCAGTACCAGTACCTTTTTGTTTTTTAATTTTTCTCGTACTACCAGCGATCTCAGCTCTTTCTTTAGCTTTGTGCGTTCCCTGTCTTTGATGAGCCAAATATTGCTTAACATCTAGGTAAACTGCGTGATCATTAGGCTCTATAGCGAAAACATCATCAGAAAGGTTTGCCTTTCTACCTGTGTCTTTTCCTTTAATATCTAAAACTGCTATCTTCATTACATCTACCTTTGTATAGTTACATAAGCATTCTTATGGCCCGGAACACAACCTTTTACTACTAAAAGATTCTTTTCTGGAACTACTTTTAAAATCCTAAGGTTCTGAACCGTTACACGATCAGTACCCATTCTACCGGCCATTTTCATACCCTTAAATACTCTAGCTGGATATGATGCAGCACCAATAGAACCTGGAGCTCTAAGTCTGTTATGCTGACCATGAGTTGCTTGACCAACCCCAGCGAATCCGTGGCGTTTAACAACACCTTGAAAACCTTTACCCTTAGATGTTCCTACAACATCTACGAACTGACCTTCAGCGAAAACGTCAACACCTACGGTGTCACCTAATTTAAACTCACCTTCAAAATCTCGGAATTCAATGACTTTTTTCTTGGGAGAAGAACCTGCTTTTTTAAAATGGCCTAATTCAGCCTTAATAGCACGACTTTCTGCCTTGTCATCGAAACCAAGTTGAAGGGCACTATACCCGTCGACCTCAATGGTTCTGACTTGGGTAACTACACATGGTCCAGCTTCGATAACGGTACATGGAATGTTTTTTCCATTCTCGTCAAAAATACTGGTCATGCCTACTTTCTTTCCTATTAACCCAGACATACTTATTTATATTAATTATTACTTATTAAATTCTTTGTAAAAAAATAGGGTCAAAATAATTTAACCCTAAATTATTTTTTCCGTTTTTCCCTCGCACGCAGCTTAGGACATGTAGTCTAACCCATAAATGGGAAAGACATTTACTTATACCTTTATCTCAACTTCAACACCACTTGGAAGTTCTAACTTCATAAGTGCATCAATAGTCTTAGATGAAGAGCTATAGATATCCAATAATCTCTTATAAGAACTTAATTGGAACTGCTCTCTTGATTTCTTATTCACGTGAGGTGAACGTAAAACCGTAAATATCTTTTTATGTGTTGGTAAAGGAATTGGTCCTGTTACAACAGCACCGGTAGTCTTTACCGTTTTTACAATCTTCTCAGCAGACTTATCTACCAAATTGTGATCGTAAGATTTTAGTTTTATTCTAATTTTCTGACTCATGTCCTAAATTTAAGCTGTTATACCTTTTGCTGCTTTGATAACCTCCGCTGAAATATTGGAAGGTGTCTCTGCATAATGTGAAAATTCCATTGTTGAAGTAGCTCGACCTGAAGATAATGTTCTAAGAGATGTAACATATCCGAACATTTCAGATAATGGCACAGTACCTTTAACAACCTTTGCACCAGCTCTATCGCTCATGTTACCAATAGTTCCTCTACGTCTGTTTAAATCTCCAACGATATCACCCATGTTTTCTTCTGGAGTAATAACCTCTAACTTCATAATTGGCTCCATAATTACGGCACCCGCAGCTTTACCCGCAGCTTTGTAACCCATTTTTGCAGCTAACTCAAACGAAAGCGCATCAGAATCCACAGCATGGAAAGAACCATCTTTAAGTATAACCTTCATAGAATCCATTTCATAACCAGCTAAAGGTCCATTTTGCATTGCCGAAGCAAAACCTTTCTCAACAGATGGAATAAATTCTTTAGGAATACGACCACCTTTTATCTGATCAACAAACTGAAGTCCTTCACCTTCGAAATCTTCATCAGCAGGTCCCATTTCGAATACAATATCACCAAACTTACCACGTCCACCAGATTGCTTTTTATAAGTTTCTCTATGTGAAGCTGTTTTAGTTAAAGCTTCTTTGTATTCTACTTGAGGCTCACCTTGATTCACCTCTACTTTAAATTCTCTTCTTAAACGGTCAACAATAATATCTAAGTGCAACTCACCCATTCCAGATATAATAGTCTGACCAGAAGCTTCATCAGTTTTCACTTGAAAAGTTGGATCCTCTTCTGCTAATTTAGATAAAGCCATTCCTAACTTATCTACATCAGCTTTAGTTTTAGGCTCAACAGCAATACCAATTACAGGTTCTGGAAAGTTCATACTCTCTAAAACAATTGGATGCTTCTCATCAGACATGGTATCACCAGTCTTAATATCCTTAAAACCTACAGCTGCACCAATATCACCTGCTTCGATATAATCGATAGCATTTTGTTTATTAGAATGCATTTGATAAATACGTGAAATACGTTCTTTTTTACCTGAACGGTTATTCAATATATATGAACCAGCATCTAAACGACCAGAATACGTTCTAAAGAAAGCTAATCTACCTACGAAAGGATCAGTAGCAATTTTAAAAGCTAATGCTGCAAAAGGTTCCTTTACACTAGGCTTACGTTTTTCAACCGCACCTGTATCAGGATTAACACCCTCTATCGCTTCCTTATCCATAGGAGAAGGCAAATATCTACAAACAGCATCCAATAAAAATTGAACACCTTTATTTTTAAACGAAGAACCACAAATCATAGGTATGATTGCACGGTCCATTACAGCAGCCCTTAGAGCAGCATGCACTTCCTCTTCAGTGATAGAATCTTCATCTTCGAAGAATTTCTCCATCAAATTCTCATCATATTCTGCAACAGCTTCAATTAAGGCAGCTCTATACTCCCTTACCTCAGCCTTCATATCTTCAGGAATATCAATAACATCAAAAGTGGCACCAAAGCCCTCTTCATGCCATTCAATAGCTCTGTTCTTTGCTAAATCAACAATACCTCTAAAATCTGACTCATCGCCGATCGGAAGTACTATTGGAACTGCATTTGAACCAAGCATTTCTTTAACTTGCTTACAAACCATAAGAAAGTTAGAACCTTGACGGTCCATCTTGTTTACAAATCCAATTCTTGGAACTTTATAATTATCAGCTAATCTCCAGTTAGTTTCTGATTGTGGCTCAACACCATCAACAGCACTAAATAAAAAGACTAGACCATCTAATACACGTAAAGAACGATTCACCTCTACAGTAAAATCAACGTGACCAGGGGTATCGATAATGTTAAAATGATAATCCATTGCCTCAGCAGTTGGTTCACCATTTTCTTTTGGAAATTTCCATTCACATGTAGTAGCAGCAGAAGTAATAGTAATACCTCTTTCTTGCTCCTGCTCCATCCAGTCCATAGTAGCAGCGCCATCATGAACCTCACCTATCTTATGACTAACTCCCGTATAAAAAAGAATACGTTCGGTCGTCGTGGTTTTACCAGCATCAATATGAGCTGCAATACCAATATTTCTTGTATATCTTAAATCTCTTGCCATTTCCGATTAGAATCTAAAGTGAGAGAATGCTTTGTTTGCTTCAGCCATCTTATGTGTATCAGTTCTTTTCTTAACCGCTGCACCTTCTTCTTTAGCTGCTGCTAATATTTCGCCAGCCAACCTTTGAGCCATACCTTTTTCGTTACGCTTTCTTGCATAACTAATCAACCACTTCATAGCTGTTGATATTTTACGGTCTGGTCTAATTTGCATTGGAATTTGAAATGTTGCACCACCAACTCTTCTACTTCTAACTTCTACGTGAGGCATAACATTACTTAATGCATCTTTCCAAAGCTCTAAAGCCGTCTTCTCTTCATCAGTCTTCTTTGCATCTACGATATCTATTGCATCGTAAAAAACACCAAAAGCAACTGATTTTTTACCATCCCACATCATCATATTGACGAAACGTGTCACCAATTGATCGTTGAATCTTGGATCTGGTAAAAGTGGTCTTTTCTTTGCCTGTCTTTTTCTCATTACTTCCTTTTAAACAAGTTTAATTAATTCTTAGGGCGTTTTGCACCATATTTAGATCTACGTTGTGTTCTACCGGCCACACCTGCTGTGTCCAATGCACCACGTACAATATGATACCTTACTCCTGGTAAATCTTTAACTCTTCCGCCTCTTACTAATACTATCGAGTGCTCTTGAAGATTGTGACCCTCTCCCGGAATGTAAGCATTTACTTCCTTACCGTTAGTTAACCTAACCCTTGCTACTTTTCTCATAGCTGAATTTGGTTTCTTTGGCGTGGTAGTATAAACACGTGTACAAACACCCCTTCTTTGAGGACACGAATCCAAAGCAGCCGATTTACTCTTCTTAGTAATCGTCTCTCTTCCTATTCGTACTAATTGTGATATTGTTGGCATACTATAATAATATATAAAAATTACCCCTACTTTAAGGGTCGGCAAATGTAGTAATATTTCACTAACATTCAAACCAAGTTGCATTTATTTTCATTTTTTTTTAATTCGATAAAAATTAACATTAATAAACGATTGTTAATTTACCCTTAAAAATATTGCAAATACCTAATAAATCTAGATAGAATTAAAATTGAATAAATAGCAGCTTTTTCTGATATTTTCTACAGAATTGCGAATATGATAAAAAAATACCTATCGAATTATATAACTTTAAATATGGATCGTGTTTTATCTGTAACTTCTGATTTTATAACATCTTCTTAAAGTTTTATTAAAATTCTCTTGCTTTATTAACACATTATTGTGATGTTTGCTGCTAGCTAATTCAAATAATTTAAAAATGAGAACAAAACTAAATGGATTGTTAACGCTACTACTAGCGTTAGTTGTGCATATTTCTTTTGCACAACAAAAAACAGTATCCGGTACGGTTACTGATCAAGGAGGGCTTCCTTTGCCCGGAGTTAACATTGTAGTCCAGGGTACCACGACAGGTACACAAACTGATTTTGATGGTAACTATTCTATTATGGCCTCACAAGGCGAAACCTTATTATTTACTTACATTGGACAGAAAGCAGTTCGCCAAGCAGTTGGCGCATCAAGTACTGTAAATGTAACCATGGAAGAAGATGCCCAAGCACTTGAAGAAGTGGTTGTAACAGCACAAGGTATCAAAAGAGAAAAGAAATCTCTTGGTTATGCTGTATCTTCTGTAGGTGAAGAAGACTTGGAGCAAAAAGCAGAAGGTGATGTAGGTAGAGTACTTAACGGTAAGGCTTCTGGTGTTTTAATTAATGCTGCCAGTGGTGTTTCAGGTTCTGCTACTAACATTATTATTCGTGGTTTTACCTCTATTTCTGGTTCTAATCAACCTTTATTTATTGTTGATGGTGTTCCTTTTAGTTCTGATACGAATGCACAAGGTTCTGCCATTGATGGGAACGTAGGTTCTAGTAGATTTTTAGATTTAGACCCTAACAACATTGCTAATGTAAACGTATTAAAGGGTTTAGCTGCGGCTAACTTGTATGGTACTGCTGGTAGAAATGGTGTTATCTTAATTACCACCAAAGCAGGTGCTGCAGGAACAGGTAAAAAGAAATCTGAAATAACGGTAACTTCTTCTATCTTCTTTAATCAAGTATCTACTTTACCTGATTATCAAGATCAGTATGGTAACGGTTTTGATCAAGCGTATGGTGCTTTTTTTAGTAACTGGGGTCCTGATTTTGGTATAGATGAACCTGGTAGTTTTGGATCTGCTTACGCGGGCACAACAGCTGACGGTACACTTTTAATTAATCATCCGTATTCTGTAAATGCAGGTGTTAGTGCTGCTTTCCCTGAATTTCAAGGTGAAACATATGAATACAAAGCGTATGATAGTGTTAAGAATTTCTTCCGTACAGGAACGGTTACAAACAACTCAGTAAACGCAACTGGATCTTCTGAAGATGGGAAAGTTTCTTATAGCGCTAGTCTTGGTAACTTAAGTGACCAAGGTTTTACACCTGGCAACAAATTACAGAGAACTACTATTAGTGTTGGTGGTAAAGCTGAATTGAGCAACAAATTTACCGTAAACGGTACGATGAACTTTACTAAAAGTGATGTAAAATCGCCTCCAATTTCTGCAAGTTTAGGTAATGGCTCTACAGGTGCGGGCGCATCCGTATTTGGTCATTTATTCTTTACTCCAAGAAGTGTTGATTTAATGGGTCTTCCTTTTCAAAGCCCTATTGATGGTAGCAGTGTATACTACAGAGGTGGTAACGATATTCAAAACCCAAGATGGACAGCAGAAAATGCATTTGCAAACCAGGTAACAAATAGAGTTTTTGGTAGTGCTCAATTCACGTATAAAATTAATGACAACATTAACGCCTTTTTTAGAACTGGTATTGATTTCTATACAGAACGTAACGAAATTGGTCAAAACAAAGGTGGTGCTGAAGGGTACATACAAGGTAGATACCAAACATATGATAACAAAAACACTATTTGGGATCATACTGCACAGATTAATGGTATGTGGCAATTAACTGAAAAGTTAGACATGAACGTTAACTTAGGTGCCACTTCTAGAAGAACAGAATTCTCTAGACAAGGGGTTACTAGTGATCAACAGTCAATTTTCGGTGTGTTTAAGCATTATAACTTTGCAACTCAATCATCTTTACTGAATTCAGTAGGTGACCCATTACAAAGCGATCGTACACAAAATATCATGGGTGTATATGCACAAGCTGAATTTGGTTATGACAATTTTGCTTATTTAACTTTAGCAGCTAGAAATGACTGGGTATCTAATTTTATTGAAAATTCAATAACTTACCCTTCTGCGAGTTTATCTATTTTACCAACTGCTTTAATCGATGGTTTACAATCACAAAACGGACTTAATTTCTTAAAATTAAGAGCAGGTTACGGTACTTCTGCAGGTTTCGCCTCAGGTTACCCGGTAGCTTCTAAAGCGGTATTAGATACTAGAGACTTCCTTCTTGGTGGTAATTTGGTTTCTTCGATTACTGTTGATGATGACCTAGCAAACCCAGGTCTTACCCCAGAATTATTAACTGAGGTTGAATTTGGAGTTGAATCAAGATTTTTAAAAAATAGAGTATCTTTAGATGTATCGGTTTATAAGAAATCGACTACCGACTTAATATCTGAGCAACCTTTAGATCCATCTACGGGTTATTCTACAACTGTAACCAACATTGGTGAAGTTCAAGCAAAAGGTATTGAATTAGATTTAGGTGTTTCTTTATTCCGTAGCGAAAATCCAGGTAGTTTTAGCTGGGACGTAACTGGTAACTTCACTGCAGATGAATCTACTGTAATCGACTTGGGTGCTGATACTGATAACATTAACATTGGTGGTTTATTCACCGATCTTTCTAACTTCGCCGTACCTAACAGACCTTTTGGTGTAATTTTAGGCAGTAGAGTATTAAGAGACGATAATGGTAACAAAGTAGTTGCCAGTACAGGTAGTTATGTAGAAGAAAATGGATTGTTCGAAATAGGTGATCCTAACGCAGATTGGAGACTTAACGTAAGCAATGGCTTTAATTACAAAAACTTCTCTTTTAACTTCGATATTTCTTATAGACATGGTGGTGATGTATACGCAAGTACAATATCGGCACTAGTAGGTAGAGGTTTAACAACAGATACTCAAGATCGTGTTTCTACTTTCATTTTACCTGGTGTTAAGGCAGATGGTTCAGTAAATGATATTCAAATTAACAACTCTGATTATTACTTCAGTAACGTTGCATTCGGACCAAATGAATTACAAGTTTATGACGGTAGTACAATTCGTTTGAGAGAATTAAGATTAGGTTATTCTGTCCCTAGTAAAGCGTTAGAAAAGACTCCTTTCGGTTCTTTAAGCGTATCTGTAAGCGGACAAAACCTATGGTTTAGAGGTATCAATGTTCCTAAAGGTGTAAATTTTGACCCTGAAAATCTTGGAGTTGGTGTAGGTAATGCACTTGGTTTTGATTTTATCAATAGCCCAGGTTCTAGAAGATTCGGTATGTCTGTAAAAGCAACATTTTAAAAAATTAAAAAAATGAAAATATTTATTAAAAACGTAGTTCTAACTTTATTCTCCGCTGGGCTTGTCCTTTCGTGTGAGACTACTGAACTTAATTTAGTTACTGACCCAGATGCGGTTAGTCCTGAACAAGCAACCCCAGATGGATATCTGAACAAGGTTCAAGAAGAATTCGCAAGATTCAACGAAGATGTTGGATTAAATTCTGCAGCACTAGTAAGAATGGAAAACATGGGTACACGTTTGTACCAACAAGCATACTCTCCTGCCTCACAAGATGGCGAATGGGAAACTGCATATTCCTCTATGTTAACCGATATTAGGGCAATGAACATTTTAGCCGAAGAAGCTAATTTCAAGCGTCATATCGGTATGGGGCAAGTTTTTGAAGCATTTACCATGGTAACTCTTGTTGATATGTATGGTGATGTTCCTTACTCTGAAGCAGTTCAAGGTATCGACAATTTAAATCCTGCACCCGATGCTGGTGCTTCTATCTATGCTGCTGCTCTAGCTCTTTTAGATAACGCTATTGGTAATTTTAGTACTACCGATAACGCTGCTGGTCCAGATGTAGATTTCTATTACGATGGTGACTGGGATAAATGGATAAAATTAGCTAACTCATTAAAACTAAAAATCTATGCGCAAACTAGATTAGTAGACGCTAGTGCCGTTAGTTCTTTTAATGCAATTATCACAAGTGGAAACTACATTACATCTGTTTCAGAAGACTTTCAATTTACTTGGGGTTCTAATGTTGTAAATCCAGATTCAAGACATCCAGATTATGGTGACAACTATACTCCACAAGGAGCTGCAGATTACACGAGTAACTGGTTAATGAATTACATGGATAATGATAAAACTTCAAGTGATCCAAGAATTCGTTACTATTTCTACAGACAATCAGCAACTACACCAGGTGCAGTTGACTCTGATGGACCTAACCAACAAACATTATCTTGTAGTGTTGAACCTATACCCCCTCATTATGTAGCCGGTGGATTTACTTTCTGTAATTTACCAAACGGGTATTGGGGTAGAGATCATGGAGATGACGATGGTACACCTCCTGATGGTCAATTAAGAACTACTTACGGTGTTTATCCTATTGGCGGTGAATTCGATGACAGTACTTTCGAAGCTATTGATTTAGGGTCTGGCGCAGGTGGAGCTGGAATTACACCAATTTTCTTAGCGCAAACTGTTGATTTCTTAAGGGCTGAAATTGCATACGCAACGAATAATGCTGCTGGTGCAAAAACATTCTTAACTAATGGTATTCAAAAGTCAATGGATAAAACCTTAGCATTTGGAGCATTAGACACCGGAGCTGATTTATCTCTTGCTCCAACTGATACAGATGTTGCTGATTATATTGCTGAAGTTGATGGTCTTTATGATGCTGCCGTTGGTGATGAAAAATTGAATATAATTGCTAAAGAATTTTTTGTAGCATTGTTCGGTAACGGTATTGATGCTTTTAACTTCTACAGAAGAACTGGATACCCAAGTGATTTGCAAGCAGACAGAGAACCTGAACCTGGTGCATTTATAAGATCATTCCTTTATCCTGCAGTTTATGCGAATAACAATAACACTGTTACTCAAAAAGGATCAGTAACCGTTAAAGTTTTCTGGGATAATAACCCTGATTCTGGATTTCCATTATCAAACTAAAAAAAAGAAAAATGAAAAGATATATTAAAAACTTAATGATGCTTTCGTTGGTAACCACAGGGTTCTTAGCCTGTGAATCCAGCAATAAGACAATTGATGATGTCTTCGCTGAAGTAACTCGTGGCGCTGTGTTTAGATCTACCACTCCAGCCACTGAGATAGCTGCTCAAGAACTTAGTTTCTCAGACCCGACTGCATCTGTATCAACTACTTTCGAAGTAGAAGATAATGCTCAAGGAGGTCTATTACAAGACGTTCAAGTATATAGCGCATTTAATAGTGCTGCCGATCCTGCATCTTCTGTTGCGGAGGTGTTAATTAATACTATACCTGCTTCAGCTTTCACAACGAATGCTGATGGATTACCAGGTACTACTGTTACACTTACTTTAGGTGAATTAGCTGCAGCCTCAGGCTTAACACCAAGTGATTACACAGGGGGTGATTCTTTCACGATAAGATATGTATTAAATCTTACAGATGGTAGAGCTTTTACCAGCACTAATTTGAACAGTACAGTATCTGGTGGTTCATATTTTAGATCACCATTTACTTATACTATTCCTTTAGTTTGTCCTCCAATTCCTCCAACTGCTGGAACTTGGACAATTGAAATGGAAGATGCTTATGGAGATGGTTGGCAAACAGCAGGTAACGGTGGTCCTGGTATTACCATTACTCTAAACGACGGTACTGTATTTGAAGTAGGAATGTGTTCACCTTATGAAGCTTCACCTTACGATTGTACGCCTGGTACTGCTGCCGCCACAGCGACTATAGATATTCCTGTAGGAACTACAACCGCAGACTGGGTATTTCCTGGTGATACCTATGGTGAAATATCTTTCAAGATACTAACACCTAATGGTAATTTAGCTGCTGACTCAGGTTTAAATCCACCTGCTGGTGCAATTGCAATTGATTTCTGTGTTGATTAAACTTTTAGTTAATAAATAATAAAAAGGGTGTAAACTAAGTTTACACCCTTTTTTCATTTTAACCATTTCAATTGAAAAGGTTTTATTATATTGAATATTTTAAAAAGTATTCAATCTTACAGAAAATCTATATTTCTGTTTTTATACAAAAAAAAACCTCATAAAAATAATGACCCGTTATCTACTTCTTTGTTTCGTATTACTTCAACTTTCATGTAAGAATAATTCAGATAAAAAAACGGTAACCCCTATCGAAACTAGTGAGAAAATAAATGTATCAAACAAAGACTTCGTAATTAATGGAGGCCTTTTTTTTCCAAAAGGTTTTTCAGCTCTAGTGGTTGTAGATAGTATTGGTCCATCTAGACACATTGCGGTTAATGCCAACGGCGACATCTATGCCAAATTAAGAGAGCCAAATGGAACAAATGGCAACATGGCATTACGGGACACAACGGGTAATGGAGTTGCCGATATAAAGCAACGATTTGGTGACTACCCAAATGATGGTACTTTCGCTACAGAAATGCGTATACATAATGGCTATTTGTATTTTAGTTCTGAACAAGTAATATATCGACAAAAATTAACCTCCAATCAGTTAATTCCAAATGGTAAACCAGAAGTCATTTTAACAGATTACTTTCCTAAAAGATGGCACAACGCCAAATCATTGGCTTTTGATAAAAAAGGAAGTATGTACGTAACATTTAGCGCACCTACTAATGCTTGTGAAGATCCTAATTCTGTTGGTCAAATTAAAGGAATGAACCCATGCCCTGGTGTTGAAGTTCTTGGCAGCATTTGGAAATTTGACGAAAACAGATTGAACCAATCCCAACAAGACGGGCAATTGTATGCCACCGGAATACGAAGTATGGTAGCAATTTCTTGGAACGATGAAGACAATACGCTGTACGGTTTACAGCACGGTCGTGATTACCTACATAATCATGCTCCACAATACTTCAGCAAATGGGACCAAGCAGTTTTACCTTCAGAAGAATTTATGAAAATTGAAGAAGGAGATAATTTTGGTTGGCCATATAGTTATTACGATCATTTTAAAAATAAAAAACTAATTGCGCCAGAATATGGTGGTGATGGTAAAAAAGAAGCTACTGACTATAAAAACCCTATCATGGGCCTGCCTGCACATTGGGCACCAAATGACCTTCTATTTTACAAAGGTGATGCGTTTCCTGAACGATACAAGCAAGGTGCATTTATTGCTTTTCATGGATCTATGAATAGAACACCTTATCCACAAGCAGGATACATTGTGGCATTCATTCCTTTTAACAACGGAAAACCAACAGGTGAATGGGAAGTGTTTGCAGATGGTTTTACAGGAAAAGATACCATTGCAACTATGCCAGAAGCAAAATACAGACCTATGGGTTTAGCAGAAGGACCTGATGGATCACTTTATATATCCGAATCAAAACAAGGTAAAATATGGAAAGTATCTTTTAATGGCAATAAATCTGAATTTGGTGAGGAACAATTACAGGAAATGAAGAAAGCTAAATCAAAATCTTATTTGAAAATTCCTGAAAAATTAAAAAACAACTAACTATTCGAACTTACTTTTACAAAACAAAAAATTGATATTATCTTGTAACAAAAAAAAGAAAATTACTTATGATTAAGTTAAACATTACAGATTTAAAAATTGCCCTTTTCTTTTTATTATGTACCGTAGTTTCATCTTGTTCTAATGATAATAACAGTATTGAAATCTCAGAAGAAGAAATTGAGAACCCAGAAACTACCGAAGAAGAAAATGAAGAAACACCTATTGATTCCGTACAAACATTAACGGGAGAATTAGGTACTGTTACCTTTTACAACCAAGCACTAATAGAAGACCATTATGTTCTAGTAAATGATGCCGCTGCAAACAGTGTATATCTAATGGATAAAAATGCGGACTTAATTTATAATTGGCCATTAGGTGATCGCAAAATTGGTAATGACGTTATTTTATTAAATGATGGTACATTATTAGCCTCACTTGAATCTGACAATCTGGAGTTTGCATTTGGAGGTCAAGGCGGAATAATACAAATTATAAATAAAAACGGAGAAGCTATATGGAACTTTGATTATTCGAATACGGAACATAGATCCCACCATGATGTTGAACTATTACCAAATGGAAACATATTAGCAATTGCATGGGAGAAAATGTCAGCTGAAGAAGCAATTGAAAATGGTTATCAACTTGACAATGCTATTTACCCTGAATCAATAATAGAAATAAACCCAACCACCGAAGATATCGTATGGGAATGGCATTCAAAAGACCATTTAATTCAAAATTTTGATGACACTAAACTTAATTTCGGCAGTGTTGAAGAAAATCCGCAATTAATTGACCTAAATTATGTGGAAGCAGCAAATGGTAACATTATGCACGCTAATGGCATAAGCTATGACGACGCGAATGATTTAATATATCTTAGTGTCAACTATTACAGTGAGGTTTGGGTAATAGATCATTCTACAAATACCAATGAGGCGACATCTCACTCTGGCGGCAATTTTGGAAGGGGCGGTGATTTGGTCTACAGATTTGGAAACCCTACTACACAATATGATAATATTACAAAACGATTGTTCGTCAACAATCATTATCCTAATCTTTTTGAACCGGGTAAAATACTTGTTTATACAAATGGTGGTGATTTAGAGCAATCTACAGTTTATGAACTTCAACTACCAGCTGATTTATCTCAAAACACTATACCCGCTCTTACTCAACCAGAAGTACTTTGGAGTTTTACTGACCCAGAATTATATGCGCCCAAAGTATCAGGAGCTGTTCGTTTACCGAACGGTAACACCTTAATTACCGAAGGTGATTTTGGTATTTGGGAAGTTACCCGACAAGGTGAAATAGTTTGGAGATTTTCTGCGCAAGGTTTTTTCTGGAGAGCATACCACTATGCAAAAGACGATCCGGCAATATTGGCTCTTGACCTGTAACTATTTGAAAAATATTTAATCTTATTATTTAAAACCGCCCTACAAATATTGGGCGGTTTTTATTTACCTTTGCCCCATGCAAAAAACCACTCAAATTTATGGCTTAAGAGCCATTATAGAAGCTGTCAATTCAAATGAAGAGATAGATAAGGTATTTCTACAAAAAGGTCTTAAAGGCGACCTTATGAAAGAATTGGAAAGTTTATTGCGTCGTAATGAAATCAATATGGTCTATGTACCTATTGAAAAATTAAACAGACTTACCAAAAGCAACCATCAAGGTGCTGTTGCCAACATCTCCCCTATCGAATTTCATACACTCGAAGATTTAGTTGAGAAAGCGAATGAAAAAGAAGGTCCGGCTTTATTTTTATTGCTCGATCAGCTTTCTGATGTACGTAATTTCGGAGCGATAATTAGAACGGCAGAATGTACTGGTGTCGATGGTATTATTGTTCAAAAGAAAGGTGCTGCTCCTGTAACGGCAGATACTATTAAAACCTCAGCTGGTGCCGCATATAGAGTGCCAATTGCAAAGGTTGATCATTTAAAAGATGCCGTTTTCTATTTACAGGCATCGGGTATTAAAATTGTATCGGCTACCGAAAAAACAGATGATTCTGTGTATGATGTACCCTTTACCGATTCTATTGCAATTGTAATGGGGGCTGAAGATCGTGGTATTACACCTTCTATTTTGAAAGCTTCAGATTATAGAGCGAAATTACCGCTACTTGGTGAAATAGAATCATTGAATGTTTCTGTGGCTTGTGCCGTATTCTTGTACGAAGCAGTACGTCAACGCTTATAATTCTATATTATTTATCAGATTCATTTTCGGGATTTTCCTTAAAGATGTAGTTAATTTTCAAACTATTATCTTCATCGATATCTTTCTCTTTGGGTAATTCCCTAAAGTTTCCGTTTTCGTCAAAGTGTCTCAAAAAAAGGTCATCATCCTCATTAAAACCTTCTTTTTCCCATTCATATTTTTTGGTTGGTGGTATACGGGCTTTTACGACCTTAGCTAAAAACAATCCGGTTAAGAAACCTCCCAAATGTCCTTCCCAAGACATACCTTCTTTTACCGGGAATATATACCACAGCATACTTCCGTATATAAAAACAACAATCAGCGACAGGGCTACCAATCTAAAGTAAGAGCTAAATATCCCCTTAAAAAAAATAAAGCTTGCTAGAACATAAATGAGTCCGCTTGCACCAATATGGTATGATGTTCGCCCGATCATCCATGTTAAAAATCCTGATAATAGTATTCCATATAAAACCACCTTCCACGCGACATCTCTATAAAAATACCACAAGGCGGCGAGTAAGATTGCTAAAGAGATCGTATTGTTATATAAGTGTTCAAGTGATCCATGGATAAACGGACTTAATACAACCCCGCGTAAGCCAAGTGCCGTTCTGGGCATTACTCCCATCTCGTTAAAATTGACACCCATAACTATTTCTAGCCAATACACGCCCCATATCAAAATCATTGCTAATAGCGGAATAGCAATTACTTTGTTAGAAAAATTATAATGTGCCATTTCAGACATACGTTCGATTTTGTTTTTGAATAACAATTATACTACCAACGTTTACAAATTGGTCATATTGTCATTCTAAACCTTACTTAACAATCAATTGGCACGCTACTTTTTTATTCTCATTTAAGTTTAGTATACTTTTGTACTATGAACGAACCTTTAGCAGAACGGGTACGCCCTAAAACATTAGATGAGTATATTAGTCAACACCATTTGGTGGGTGAAAAGGGCTCATTAACGCATCAAATTAAAAGGGGTATTATTCCTTCTTTAATACTTTGGGGACCTCCAGGTACAGGAAAAACCACTTTAGCTAATATTATTGCCGAGCAAAGCAAAAGACCTTTTTATATTTTAAGTGCTATTAATAGTGGTGTTAAAGATATTAGAGACGTCATCGATAAAGCAAAACAAGCTGGTGGATTATTTACTGCTAAAAACCCCATTTTATTTATTGATGAGATACACCGTTTCAGTAAATCTCAACAAGATTCTCTTTTAGCTGCCGTTGAAAAAGGATGGGTGACGTTAATTGGTGCTACTACAGAAAACCCTAGTTTCGAAGTTATACCTGCACTACTCTCTCGTTGTCAAGTTTATGTTCTAAATGCCTTCGGAAAAGAAGATTTAGAAAACCTCATAAAAAGGGCAATGGAGAAAGACACACTGCTTAAGTCTAAAAAAATTGAACTTAAAGAAACGGAAGCTTTACTTCGTTTATCTGGAGGTGATGGCAGAAAATTACTTAATATTTTTGAGCTAGTCGTAAATTCCGAAGCAGGCGACACTATCGTTATTACCAACGAATTGGTATTATCTAAAGTTCAGAAAAATACGGTGTTGTATGATAAAACAGGCGAGCAACATTATGATATTATATCGGCTTTTATAAAATCTATTAGAGGTAGCGACCCAAACGGGGCCGTATATTGGTTGGCACGTATGATCGAAGGTGGTGAAGATGTAAAATTCATTGCCCGTAGAATGCTTATTTCTGCATCTGAAGATATCGGCTTGGCAAACCCTACAGCTTTGGTAATGGCAAATACTACTTTTCAAGCAGTAACAGCTATTGGTTACCCCGAAGCGCGAATAGTGTTAAGTCAATGTGCAATTTACCTTGCAACCTCAGCAAAAAGTAACGCAAGTTATATGGCGATCGGTAAAGCGCAACAAGCTGTAAAACAAACCGGAAACCTTACTGTACCATTACCGTTAAGAAATGCACCTACTAAACTAATGAAAGATCTGGGATACGGACAAGAGTATAAATATGCCCATGATTATCAGAATAACTTTGTAGATGCCGAATTTTTACCCGATGAAATAAAAGGAACTACATTCTATAAACCTGGCAATAATGCCAGAGAAAAAGCCCTTAGCGATTTTCTAAAAAACAGGTGGAAGTCAAAATATGATTTTTAGAATTTGATATTTAGTTCTTCTTGAACCAATTTATCATTCTCATAATATTCAAAGACCCAGTTACCATCTTTTTGGTACACCAAACCATTTTTAGTATCGGTCTTGGCCATAAAGACATTATCAGCTGAGCTTTTTAATAAATTCATTCTAACCTTAGGCGAACTATCTACCAACTGATATCCATTATCAGTTGCTTGCGCATACCACATGTCTTTTGTACTTGGCTTTTTAAGTTCTAAACTTTTGAATTCAGGTTTTTCGATTTCTGTTTTCTTAATGTTCGATTCAACTGGAGTATTGTCTTTATAATACTGAGTTTTCTCAGTTTCTTCAGAAATTACTGTGGGTTCTTTTTTTACATTTACTTCTTCCGTTGCCTTTTCTGCTTGTAGAATTTTATAGGCTTTAGACACATCGAGCTTTTTAACGTCATTTCTAAAATTAACGGTTACTGTTTCATCTTTTTTGTCCTTGGCAGTATAACTATAATTCACACCGTTAAATGAGCGCATAGACTCTCTGATTGCTTCATTATAAGCTGATTTATATTCTTTCTCTTTACTGCTGCCCTGCATGGTACTGAAAACAATTTTATCATTACAATCTTTTAGGTTGATAATGGTCTTGGTAGAAAACATACTACTGTCATCTTTCAAGTCTGCAATTACACCTAGGCATCTATTAAATTTTAAATCTTCTGGCAATTGATCGTCATACACGGTATTAAATCCTTTTCCTGTAAAAAGATGCTTTACCAATGTACTAGTCTGGTATTCGTTCATATTCTTGAATGCATCAAACTTTTTTGGAACGATGACATACTTGTAATCATCTAAATTAGTTTGGGCAAAAGTAGAATATCCTATAAATGTAAATAGAAGTGCGATAACTGTTTTCAAAACGTTGTAAATTTTAAATTCACGGTAATATATGAAAAAAGCATGCCAAAAAAATAAAAAGTAGCGTTGAAGCTATGTTACTTTTTACGCCCCCACGATATAATGTTCACTCCGAATTGAAATGACGCATAGTTACTTGCTGCGATATTATTATAAGACAGCAAGTTATCTGCCATCATGTATAAATTAACAGGACCGGCTTGCAAGTTCATTCCTAGACCTACATTGGTATAAGAAAATTTATCGACCGTATATGTACCCTTAAGTGCTAAAATATTTCCTATTCTGCGCGTATAAAATCCGGTGAGTGCCATTTGCGGACCTCTTGGTCGATTGATTATGTAAAGTTGACCGCCAATAGAATTTCTATATTTTGTACGCAATTCTCCACCGCCAGAAGAACCGGCTGTACAATCGCAACTTTGCGACCCACCATTACCAAAGGGCTCACCAAAATCGTTTCTTAATGATGCATACAGTTTTGTCGGTCTGAAGGAAATATAGCTCTTTGTATCGGTTTCAAAAGGTAATTCAGCTTCGATCTCATCTACAAGATCTTGCCAAAAATCTCTATCGAGGTTAGCGAAATTATTTAAGATATCTATTTCAATACCTTCAACCGTGGTATTCCCTTTTAGGCTATAACTTTTTGGATCACTAGAATGATATATAAATCCGACATCTAATAAACTACCGGTTACTGTGGTACGTTCAGACAAGTGATATGTAAAACCAAAATCTAGACCTAAACCTAGATCACCGCCTAAAAGTGCTCTACTTATAATTTCATTACCTAAAGTTTCAGAATCATTGGCATCATCTAAAGCTTGAAACCCCGATGTTCGTAAAAGTAAATCGGCATTAAGATTACTAGCGATCGTGTTGTTTTGACCTTCTACATTACGTAAATGCCCGTTGTTGGTAGAAGAACTATAATCTGCTATTGCTGAATACAATTTAGCTCTTGCACCAATCGTTAAATTGCGGTCTATTATTTTATTGATACCGAAATGAAAAACATTAATTAGAGAACCACGAACTTTTAAATCACCCAAATCGTAACTTCTACCCAATTGATCTGCATTTCCATCAAATAACAAATAGGCATAATCTTGAGGCCAGTAGCTTATATTGTCTAGCTCAAGGTAACCGCCAAATGAATAGAATATATTCGGGTTCTCACTTCTGAATCCGCCGTTTAAATACTCCATTTGAATAGTAGTACTGAATTCGTCTTTAGGGGTAAGTACATCTAAAGCCCGCGCTCTAAATTTTACATTAATGTCAACACCATCGTTTGCGAAAATATCATTGATAGAAATCGCATTAAAACCTGCATACCCAGAAATACCAGATAACAAAGGCACCCCTGCATACCATTTAAAATCAGATTCTACACCAGGGTTAACAGATAATGATTGCGGTATTTCATTAAAATCATAAAGTATTTGCTTATTCTGAGCCTTAAGACTCAAAGTAAATAGCATACTTATAATAATAAGGCAACGGAATAATCTCATCGCAATTCTAATGTGAATTTTGCGCTAGAACGAAGCACTATTGAAGGGTCTGCCAAATTAGACTCACTACTGTTATCGCCAAGATTAATGGCCGTCAATCTAATTTTAGAAGTTATTTTTATAATATCGAGACTTTTACCTGTTGGTCCATAAGCCACATCTCGCATTAAGACCGACGTAGGTGCTGCATCCATATTAAAAACTTCGGTATCTAAAATATTCTCTGCCTCATCTAAAAATTCAAGTCTAATTTCTATGGGTTTGCTGGTCGTATTTTCTAACTCATAGCTAATGACGCCAGATATAACTCTTTTGGTAAAAAAAGGCTCTTCAAAAGCATCAAAATTAAATTCTTGGGTATAAAAACTTAATCCCGATACCCTATTAATTAAACTCTCTTGAGCTTTAACGTAAAAAATACTTGCTTCTAAAGTTGGCGTAACTGCCAAAGCATCTATCTGGTCAAAATCTTGATTCTCAGAACAAGAAGTTACCAGTAGAAAACCGAAAAATAGTAAAAATAGAATACGTACCTCTTTCATCGCCACTGCAGAATTTAAATGCCAAAGCATTAATCTATAGTAGTAGTAACTCTATAAAAACGATTTTATTTCTTGCAAATCATAAATAATTGGTGCTACAGTATGCGTTTTTTCTTTGTGGGCATTAAAGTGTATGGTGTGCAGGCCTACCGATTGTGCTCCCATAATATCAGCTTCTAAACTATCGCCGATCATTAATGATTTTTCTGGTAGTGCGTCAGCTCTGCTTAATGCCAAGTTAAAAATTATCGGATTGGGTTTTTTCACCCCAGCCATTTCCGAGTCTATAATCTGATCAAAATAGCTATGAATACCAGAGTTTCTAAGCTTCTTATCTTGAACTTCTTGAAAACCATTGGTAATGATGTGCAATTTATATTTAGGTTGTAAATAATCTAACACCTCGATAGTATTAGGAAAAAGGGTGTTGAAAGAGGATAAGTGATTTATATATTCTTCTGATAACAGGTTTATTAAATCATCGGAGGCAACATAACCCATAATATCAAAAACAGATTTTAACCGCTGATATCTCAATTCCGTTTTTGTGATTTTTTCTTCACGAAACAATTTCCAGAATTTCAAATTGGCAGGCATATATACTTCTAAAAAATCAGGAAGGGCTATGTCTAATTTTTGATCCTTAAATATCTTTTGAAATGTAAGTGCCGAGTTTTTATCGAAATCCCAAAGGGTGTGATCTAAATCAAAAAATACATCTGTTACCCTATTTTCAAACATGCTGTTGCTTTATTATTTCAGTGTACATACTCATCCAATCTCTATCTTCAGTGTTACCCAATACTTCATTTGAAAACATAGCGATCAGGGTTCCATTAACCTTTTTAACCTCGTTCGTTATTAGTTCAATTTGACGAAACACATCTTGATCTTTTTTTATTTTTGACAGCGATATATCATGAATCGCAAACGGATGCACTTTTATAGGCTGCTTTACTTCTAACGGTATATCGTAAAACTGAAAAGTAGTGCACGTACCCGCTCTAAACCCAAGCTCAAAGGTATAGCCCATGGTATAGTCATTGGTAAATTCGGCTGCAATTAAATTACGATATGTTTGTGGTACATCTACCCTATTATAACGCATTTTAGAGTTATTTACCGGTCTGTTAATCACTTCTTCTAAATTTGCCTTTTCTTTTTTCAAAAGCTCTAAATTTGTAAAAGAACTGTAACTAGCTGCCAATGATACCGGCACATAATCTGCTACATATTTTATAAGTGACTTAAATTTGATACTATTAGTAGATACGTTTTTATCATACTTTGAGTAATCTGCAAACTGAAAAAAGAAATTACATTTAACCTTGTATTTTTTGTGTAGTGCAATTAATTCTGCATAATTATCATAGGGGTCTTTCATCCTATTAAACCCTACTGCAATTCTATCAACGACTCTTTTAATCTTAAATGTACCTAGATCCATCAGCATACCAAACATCCCACGTACAATTCCCCTATTGGCGTAACAATGAGAATTTGCCACATCAATTACAGAAATATAATCATATGTTTTCTGTTTATGTTCTAAATCAGGAAAACGCTCTTTTAACGCATCCAAAAGTTTGAATGCCCAAATATCCACTACGGGTTTTTGAAGGAATCCGTTTTGGAAAGCAATACTATCTTTCGGAGAAAATCTACCGTGAATATCCTTTACATGAGGCAAGTACTCTTCATACCTTGAAAGCAGAAAAAAACTAGCGGCAAAAATATCAAACGGTAGGTTACTACGCTCCCCTGCCTGAAAAAAACAAGGTACATCTTCCCACGCCGCAATATTTAATTCAATATCATTAATGCCCTGCTCAAAAAGCAACTCGTTACTCCGAACAAAAAATTCATTCTGTAGTGGTTGTTTTGTATACGTTATTTTTGGCCCGGTATGTTTTATAAACTCCTCTACCTTAGTGGTAAAATCAAGTTCTACACCCAATATATTCACGAAGATATGCCTCATGATATAGGTAAGACGTGGTGTGATTTTATGTGTATAAATCAATAACATCTATAGAATTTTTTCATCTGCAAAGCTATAGTAACTTTTTTGGGTAATGATCAAATGATCTAACACTTTAATATCTAAAGTTTCACTAGCAACTTTTATCTTTTGAGTAATCTGTTTGTCTGCAGCACTAGGTCTTAATGTACCTGAAGGGTGATTATGAGCAAGTATAATTGCTACTGCGCCTAATTCTAATGCCTGTTTCATAACTATACGAACATCTACCAAAGTACCTGTAATCCCACCTTTACTTAACTGCGCTTTATGCAATACTTTGTTGGAATTGTTGAGAAAAAGAATCCAGAATTCTTCATGTTCTAAATCACCCAACAGCGGTTGTAAAATCTCGTAAACATCTTTACTACTCCCTATTTTTTCAATTTTGGCGGCATCTTCTCCCCTTCTTCTTCTTCCTACTTCTAAAGCAGCTGCTATGCTTACTGCTTTTGCTTCGCCAATACCTTTAAAGGTCATGAGTTGTTTTATAGAAAGTCTACCTAATTCATTGAGGTTGTTATCTACAGATGCCAAAATACGTTTAGACAGTTCAACCGCACTTTCTGATCTACTACCCGAACCTATTAAAATGGCAATCAATTCAGCATCAGATAATACCGAACGACCTTTATGTACTAGCTTTTCTCTTGGCTTATCATCATCTGACCAATTTTTAATAGATAACGAAGTTGGTTTATCATGCATTGGCTAAAGATACAGAACAAATTATTTTATGGTAAATTTACGCGACAATTAAAAAACCAACCATGAAATCGATTTTAAACGAAGAGGCGTACCTAGAAATTAAAGGTAGAATAGAGCAACTCTCAGAAACCTCTGAGAAAGGTTGGGGTAAGATGACCGTTGGGCAAATGTGTTGGCATTGTCAATATCCTTTAAAATTAGCTATTAAAAATACACCCAACACTTCTAAAGGCAATTGGTTCATAAAAACCTTCTTTAAAAAGTCGTTATATAATGATAAGCCATGGCGAAAAAATTTACCGACTGCACCTCGGCTAAAAACAAAAGAAGCTAAAGTGTTCAGTACTGAACATGAAACCCTCAAAACTTTGGTGAATGATTTTTATGCGGTTCGTAATCGTGAAGAATGGTATCCGCACCCTGCATTCGGACCTTTTACCAAAGAGCAATGGGGACAAATGCAATACAAACATTTAGATCATCATTTAAAGCAATTCGGAGTGTAACTTGGTTGTTGGTTGTTGGTTATTGGTTGTTGGAAAAAAACAAGTTCAAGTTCAAGCTCAAAAATCAAGTTCAAAAAGACTCAGTATTTTTTACTTATTACTTTGTACTCTTTAATTTATTTTCTTTCCTCTATTTTCTCTATTCCAACATTGTACCTCGTACTTTGTACTTAATACTGTACTTCCATCTTAACTCATCAACTGTTGAAATTTGTTCAAATCGAATCCGCCGTAATTACCTGAGCTCATAAGTAACAATGTGGTGTTATCGTACGGCTGACTTTCCAAGTATTCATGAAAGGAAGCTGCATCGGTAAATATCTTTAAGTCTTGTCTTTGAAAGGCTTCTGAAATTTGTTCGGGAGTAACTGCCTCTAGCTTCTTAATAGCTACAGATTCTGGCAAGAAGAATATAACCGCCTCGTCGGCAGCATCTAAAGCACCTTTGTATTCCTTTAAAAATTCAGGATTAAAACTACTGTACGTGTGCAACTCTAAACAAGCAATCAATTTTCTATTTGGGTATTGCTCTTTCACCGCTTTTGTAGTAGCAGCAACTTTACTTGGGGAGTGTGCAAAATCTTTATACGCAATACTTGAATTACCTTCAGCTATTTTTTCTAAACGTTTAGATGCGCCTTTAAAAGTTGCAATAGCTTCATAGAAATCATCTTCATCAACACCCATATTTTGGCAAATCCACTTTGCACCTGCCAAATTGCTTAGGTTATGTTTCCCAAAAACCTCAATAGGCATTGGTCCTTCATTCGTTTCCAAAAGAGTTTCTCCGTCTTCAACACTATATTCAGGTGTGGTATACGGTAATTTTCTAATGGCATTTTCAGAGGCTTCAACGATTTCTTTTACTGTTTCATCTTCTATATTATATGTTATGGAACCACCATTTACAATACTATCAACGAATATTTTAAACTGCTCTACGTAATTCTCAAAAGTGGGGAATACGTTGATATGATCCCAAGCTATACCACTTAACAAAGCAATATTAGGTTGGTATAAATGAAATTTAGGTCTGCGATCTATTGGTGAAGACAAATACTCATCGCCTTCTAGCACGATAAAATCATTATCTTCTGTCAAATGCACCATTCTATCAAAACCGTCTAATTGTGCACCTACCATATAATCAACCTCAATATCATGAAAGTTAAGCACATGAAGTATCATTGAAGTAATGGTTGTTTTACCATGGCTACCACCAATAACTACTCGGGTTTTATTTTTAGATTGCTCATATAAAAACTCAGGATAAGAATAAATTGTAATCCCTAATTCTTGCGCCTTCAACAATTCTGGATTATCAGCTTTGGCGTGCATACCTAATACAATAGCATCTAAATCACCAGTAATTTTATCAGAAAACCAACCAAACTTTTCGGGTAGTAATCCTTTTGCTGCCAATCTAGATTTAGAAGGTTCAAAAATAACATCGTCACTACCAGTAATAACATATCCTTTATGTTCTAGGGCCAACGCTAAATTGTGCATGGCACTTCCTCCTATTGCAATAAAATGTATTCGCATTCCTAAATTTTAGGTGGCAAAGATACGTATTGTGCATGTATTATTATGGAATCCACACAAAACTAGAGCCTATAAAATCCTTCGAAAAGAGACATTCTCATCGATGAAATACGTTAATTTTTAACACTTTTTATCACATTTGGTAGTATTCACCCTACATAATGATACTTTCACAACATATAATTTCCTACAAATATTAAGGGAAATACCTTTAAACCCTATTCATATATTTAACAACCAACCCCCTATTAATGAATAAATTAAAACTTAGGTTCTTTGCTGTTGTGATTTTTTTAATCGGTTTTTCAAACTTAGCCGAAGCACAATGTGCAGGTAATGATGCAAGCATAATAGTCTGTGAAAAAGATGCAGATGATGCAAATCGTAATTTTGCATTATTCCCACGCTTAAATGGCACACCTACAGCCGGTGGATCATGGTCAACCACGAACCCAGAAAATTTCTACGCATTAAACCAAAGCACCGGTATTGTAGATCTCTGGCGCATAAATAATTATGGTACCCATTCATTTGTATACACCAATACTGATTGTAATGAAAATGCCACTGTAACTATTACCTTAGGTGGTTACCCAGGCGAAGATAATATTGATGGTAGTGCGAATGCCTGTGGAGATGACAATAATGTAAACCTACACGGCTTTCTAGGAAGTAATATTGATGGAAAAGTACAAGATTTTAATGGTCTTTGGGAAGAAGACCCTAGTACCTTTACCGGTTTTTTAGAGGATAATATTTTCAATGCCCAAGCCGCTGGTACAGGTATATACATTTTCACCTACACGGTACCCGATGTAAATACTTGTGCAAGCAGAACGGCTACTGTCATTTTAGAAGTACACCCACCACCAAACCCTGGTTTTGCAACAAGCGTTAACTTTTGTGCCAACGATGATTTTTCACCCTATACCAATTTTGACCTCAACGGTCAATTAACGGGGGAAGACCCTAATGGAACATGGTCAGAAACCGGTACCAATCAACTAAGTGATCTAAACGATTCATTTATCGATATTCAAGACCTGTACGACAATTTCGGTTACAACTCATTCTCATTTACCTATACAGTTTTTCCTACACACCCAGTTTGCGAAAAGAGGGAAGTATCCGTCATTATCGATATTCTTCCTGTGTTAGTTGGAGATATTATTGCCGATGATATTTGTGTTGGACAGGACTATATAGTTGACCTAGAATATGATGCTAATCTTTTGCATAACGGATCTTTCTTGATAGGATATACAGTTGATGGTATTAATGGCGTCGCAGCCGCATCATTATCTGGAGGTACCGGTGACTTTATAGTCGATCCAGACCTAGTGCCCCTTAATCAGACGGTTACTTTAGAAATAATAGGAATTACAAGCGTTACACCTATTAGGGACGTGTGTTCAAGAGTTTTCGTGCCACCAACAACATTTTTGGTCGCGAGCTCACAAGCAGATATAGAAGATATTTGTGTGCAGAACGATGCCACCGTACAAATAACAGAAATACTTGACACCAGTGGTAATTTTGCCAACGGCACTTTTACTACGCAATATGTATTAATAAGACCAGATAATAGTACAGAGACATCTGCCTCTTTTGATTTAGAGTTTATAAATGGTAATGCGACGTTTAGCATAGCAGGCACCAATTTTTCGGAAGGTGGAGAATATGAAGTTAGACCTACCATATTAAATACATTTCCAACCAATTGTCCTTTAGCAGATATTTTTATCGTAACCCCATTACCAGATGCTATTCAGTTAGATTTGATTATAGACAACAATTGCGATGCCACACAGATAGATGTGCTTGTTGATGCACCTATACTACCAGACGGCACATACACTATAACATATGATGTTACCGAATTAGGTTCCAATACCGTGCTAACCACCAATACTATAAATTTTACAGGTGGTACGGCAGCCTATCAAATAGATGTTGATGCTTTACCAATTGGTAATTACACCGCAAGTGTTCGAAGTATTCAAAACGATACTACACCCTGCCGATTAGATTTTGAGTTCGAAGAGAGCGAAAATTTCTCAAGAGGCGGCGTACCTGAAGCTCCCGTAGCCGATGCCAGCCAGACTTTTTGTTTGAGTGATTTTAGTGAAGCACCTACATTGATGGATATTAATGTTACCGCAGAAGGCGATATCTTATTTTACGATACTGATACAGACACTAATATTCTACCGATTTCTACTACACTGATAGACGGTGAAGATTATTTTGTAACCAATAGCGACCCACTTACTAATTGTGAAGGTACCCAACGTGTTCAAATAACGGTCATTTTTAGTAATCCTGATGCTCCTACGAGTGATAATAGTACTCCGTTGTTCTGTGCAGAAACGAATCCGACGTTGTTGAGTATTACTGTAAATGTAAGTGCAGGCAGTTCGGTTTCATGGTTTAGTGCGCTCTCTGGCGGTATTGCTTTAGACAATGCTACAATTTTAGTCGATGGTCAAACTTATTTTGCTGCTACCAATAATGGAGGTTGTACAAGCACTGAGCGATTAGAAATTACGCCGACCGTAATTACCGTAACACCAACAGCTATTTCTTCAGATGTATTATCTGTTTGTGGTTTAGATGACCCTACAGTTGTAGCATTAAGAACCTTAGAAAACGAAACAGAAAATGAAGTATTCTGGTTTATAACAGAAACTGGCGGTACAGCGCTTACAGATGATATCCCTTTAGTAACAGATACTACGTACTATGCTGAAAATTATAATTCCGTTACCGGATGTTCTTCTGCAACACGTGTTCCTGTAACTGTAGATTTCAGCAATTGTGATCCCAAAAATTATGACTTTTTCATACCCGACGGGTTCTCACCAAATGCCGATGGCAGAAACGATACATTTTTCATTCCTAATATAGAAACCATATTCCCAAATTTCACTTTAGAGATTTTGAACAGATACGGCACAACTTTATTTACAGGTGACAAAACAAACCCCGCTTGGGACGGTAGAAAAGGATCATCTACGGCACCAAACGGAGTCTACTTCTATATTATCAATTATAACAAAGGCAATTCAGAACCTATTCAAGGTCGCTTATACTTAAACAGATAACCCATGCACAAGAAATTAACAAACACACCTTGGGGTATTTGCATAGTTATGCTTTTGTTCCTTTTAAAAACACAGGCACAGCAAGACCCGCAGTATACGCAGTATATGTATAACATGAATGTGGTCAACCCTGCTTACACAACCAATGAACCTGGCATGCTTAATTTTGGTACGCTATACAGAACCCAATGGGAAAATGCCGTGGGTGCACCAAAAACGCTGACCTTTTTCGCCCATACTCCGTTATCAGAAAAAATTGAAATGGGGGCATCTATTATATCAGATGATATTGGCGATGGTTCGTTGAAAGAAAATAACATTTATGTCGATTTCGCTTATATTCTTAAGCTAGATGAGCAAAGTAATTTAAGCTTAGGTCTAAAAGGTGGCATCACCACGTTCGAGACCAATTTTAACGGATTCAGACTACCAGATGTTCAAGATGACCCTGCTTTTAATGAAAATATGAATAACACCTTCCCAAATGTGGGTATTGGTGCATTTTATAATAGAGATAAATTTTACGCAGGTTTGTCCATTCCAAATTTATTGACTTCTAAACATTTAGAAAATAGAGATGGTCTAAACCGTATTGGGTCAGAAGCTATTCACCTTTTTGGTATGGCGGGTTATGTATTTGACATTAATCCTAACCTGAAACTAAAGCCGTCTGTATTAACCAAAATGGTATCGGGTGCACCAATTACTGCAGATGTCTCTTTCAACGCTTTATTCAATAATCGTTTTGAAGGTGGTGTATCGTATAGGTTAGATGATTCTGTCAATGCCATGTTCAATATTGCGGTTATACCTTCTGTACGAATAGGCTATGCTTATGATTACACCTTGTCTAATTTAGGCGCATTCAATAATGGATCACATGAAATTTTCGTGCTGTTCGACCTAGACCTTTGGGGACTCAAAAAAGGCTATGATAAATCTCCTAGATTCTACTAAAATGAAAAACTTACATATTTATATCATCCTATTATTAGGCATTTTTCAATCTGCCTGGTCACAAGACTTAAAACGTGCCAACGACCTATTTGAAAAGAAATATTATGCAGATGCCATTGCTTTGTACGAAGCGGCATTACCTAGCAACAAAAGCAGTCTGGTCGTAAAAAACTTGGCAGACAGCTATTACCATACTTTTGATCTAAATGCTTCGGCACGTTGGTATCGCTACCTTATTTCCAATTATGGCGATACGGTAGATGAGCAATATTATTTTAAGCTAAACCAGTCTTTAAAAGCCATTGGTGAGTATGACGAAGCCGCACAGGTATTTTTTGATTATTACACCAAAGAAGGTAATACGGCGCTATTGCAACAATTGAAAGAAGAAAATATATACCTAGAAAATGTAAAAGCAATTGGTGATCGTTTCACAATTGCAAACAGTAACCTGAATACGACTACATCAGAATTTGGGGCAATGCAGGTAGGCGATGCTATTTGGTACACTGCAGCACATAAAAACTCAGCTTCGAAAACATACCGGTGGAACAATCAGCAGTATCTAGATATTTACACACACCCAATAGATCAAGAACAACTGGGCGATAGTATTAGCGTTAGCTTATCAAATACTATTAATACAAAATTGCACGAAGGCTCTTTTACGGTTTCACCCAACGGAAACACCATGTACTTTACCCGTAACAACTATAACCATGGTAAGCGTAAAACCGATGATCAAAAGGTTTCTAATTTAAAGATTTACAGCGCTAGTTTAGTTGATGGCGAATGGAAGAATATTACCGAGCTCTCATTCAATAGCGACGATTATTCTAATGAGCACCCTGCTTTAAATGCTGATGGTACAAAATTATATTTTTCTTCGGATAGACCTGGCGGATTCGGTTCTTTTGACATTTATGAAACAAGCCTACAAGCCGATAATACATTTAGCACTCCTGTTAATTTAGGTAGTGTAATTAATACAGACAAGAAGGAGCAATTCCCTTTTATATCTTCAGATAATTCTCTTTATTTTTCATCGAACGGACACCCAGGTTTCGGACTTTTAGATGTTTTTATTTCAAAAAATAAGAATGGCACTTTTCAGCATCCAGATAATTTAGGGTTACCAGTTAACAGTGGGTATGATGATTTCTCGTATGTATTAAATACTGATAATGCATCGGGTTATTTTGCAAGTAACAGACCATCTGGTAAGGGAAGTGATGATATCTATAGTTTTAGCGTAACCAAAGAGTTATCAATTGAAGATTGTGAACAATTTATTACCGGTATTATAACAGATCGTACCACTACCCTACCATTAGCCTTTGCAAAAGTGACATTACTAAATACAGAAAACGAGGTAATATCAACATGCATTACTAAAGAAAATGGCGTGTTTGATTTTGATATTGTCTGTGAAGCATCCTACGAAGTAAAAGCAGAAAAAGACGGTTATGAAGGTAATGCCAAGAACATCCGCAGTTCAAAAGAAAGAAATGCCGAACATGACGCTTCTATGCCTTTATATTCCGTCCTAGAAAAACAAAAAACAGAAGCACTGGCATTACAAGAAAAGCAAGAAGCCGAAAAGCTACGTACAGAACAGATAGCTGCTAAAAAGCTAGAAACAGATAAAAAAGCGGCACTGTTAGCAGAAAAACAAGGTATAGAAGAAGCAGCACGTTTAACTCAACAGCGTATAGCCGAAAAAGCAAAGGCAGAAAAAGCATTGGCAAAGAAAGTAGAGGATGCCATAAAGACCGAAAATGCACTTGTAAAAGAAGAAGATAGAACAGTAATACAGACCGAAGAAATACATTTCGATTATAGCCTTTGGTACCTAAGAAGAGAATCGCGCGAACGTTTACAGACCGTAATCGATATCATGAAAAAGAACCCAGGTATGATTATAGAAATTGGCACCCATACCGATATTCGGGGTAACAAAGGGTATAACAAAGACCTATCGCAAAAACGAGCCGATTCTGCCAAAGACTTCTTAATTAAAAACGGAATTGAATCTGGCAGAGTGGTTTCAAAAGGATACGGAGAGTCAAAACCTATTGTAATTTGTGCAACAGAAGAAGCCTGTTCAGAAGAAGACCATGAGTGGAACCGACGTTGCGAATTTGTAGTTATTGGGTGGGATTATGTTGAATAACCGCATACCAAAAACCAGATTTAAATACGCATTTTAAGAACAGCTACTTTACGATTGCGATAGATTCGAGTATCTTTAGTTTAAAAATCAACAATCGATGAACTTGAATCTATCTACCATACCATCAAAAGAAATTATGCCCGGTTTACATGGCAAATTGGTACACTCAGAACTGATGAGTATAGCCTTTTGGGATGTAGAAAAAGGCGCAACAGTACCTGAACATTCTCACATGAACGAGCAGATCATGCATGTTATGGAGGGTGATTTTGAATTTACACTAGATGGCACTACCAAAATATACCGCCCTGGCGATATTGTAATAATTGCCGCGCACAAAAAACACAGCGGTGTTGCCTTGACCGCTTGTAAATTGTTAGATGTATTTAGTCCTACAAGAGAAGAGTATCGTTAGTTATTGGTTGTTTACTTTGACTACGCTCAGTTACCCAATCTAAAATAATAAGAAATGAACATATCGTTAAAAAATAAAAAAGCATTAGTGGGTGGCAGTAGCGCAGGTATCGGCAAAGCAATTGCGATACAGTTAGCGGCAAGTGGCGCCAGCGTAACTCTAATGTCTCATAGCGAAGAAAAGTTAAACCATATCGTTAATGACTTGCCAACAGACCAAGGTCAGCAACATCAATATCTAGCCGTTGATTTCAATAATTTTAAAGATTATAAAAAGGTAATCAGCACCTATTTTGAAAATAATACGGTAGATATATTGGTAAACAATACTCAAGGTCCGACAGCAGGTAGTGCTTTAGAGAAAAAAGTAGATGATTACCAAGTAGCTTTTGACCTTTTGTTCAAAACAGTAGTCTTTACTACAGAATTGGCATTGCGGTCAATGATGAAGAACAATTGGGGCAGGGTTATTAATGTTGCCTCTGTGTCTGTTAAAGAACCATTATCATACTTAGCACTATCTAACTCTATTAGAGCTGCCGTAGTCACTTGGGCCAAATCTTTAGCTACCGATGTTGGCAAACATAATATTACCGTAAATAACGTGCTAACCGGGTATTTTGATACTGACCGTATTGCGCAACTTAATGCCAAAAAAGCGGAACAATTAGGTATTGAACAAAGCCAGGTAAGAAAAGAAATGGAATCTAGAGTTGCAGTGCAACGAATTGGCGACCCAAAAGAATATGGTTATTTAGTTGCATTTTTAGCATCTGATAACGCCGCTTATATTACGGGTATAAATATGCCAATTGATGGCGGACTTTTAAAATCGCTGTAGTTATTCAATATTTAGTATTTACCATTTTCAACAGTATTTTAGGGATACGAATAAAACAATCGTACAGCAACTAGTTTGTCAATCGGAGATTTTAGTATGTAACAAAAGTTACGTGTTAGTCACAAAAACCTTTAATTATTGAATTTGATTTTAAAATAATCAAGTAAAAACAAGAAAATAAAAGAAATCAGAACAAACCTGAAAACTCAGTGCTTTCTATTAACTTGCCAATTATAGCCAAACCTTGCAACTAATTAAAAATGAAACCGAAACTACTAAAAACAAAAATTCAACTTGAAAATGATCGTGTACTCTTACTCCCTTTTGAGGATAAACGAAATCAAGAACTCAAAGAAATAATCTTCGATAAGGATATCTGGGAATTTATGGGTATAAGTATAAATAACGAACAGGGCTTTGAAAATTACATCAATAAAACCATTAAAGATAAGAACAATGGTTTGTGCTATCCTTTTCTTGTTATTGACAAACTAACCAATAAAGTTTCTGGAAGCACCAGATACGGCAACCTGAATACCGCGAGCCAAAAATGTGAAATTGGCTGGACTTGGTACGGAACCGAATTTCAAGGCACCGGTATAAATAAAGCCTGTAAATATGAATTATTGAAATATGGCTTTGAAAAAATCGGATTTAGAAGAATACAGTTTAGTGCTGACAAAGCTAACTTAAGATCATTAAAAGCAATTGAAAAACTTGGCGCACAAAAAGAAGGGGTTTTTAGAAATAATTACATTGCATCTAATGGCGAAAGTAGAACCGATGTATATTATAGTATAATAAAAGAAGAGTGGAGTAGTCTTAAAGATGAACTCTTTTCTGAATTCGAAACCTATTAAGATTTTTAAAGTAATAGCTACAGAATTTCTAAATAGAAAATGAAAAAAATAGCAATTGGTTGCGGAATATTTTTAGTGCTGGTCATTGGTACTGTTACTTTACTATTCTATATAATTACTAGACCTAAATACAGAGATGTATCTACAGAGCAACCATTTTCTGATATTTTAAGCCAGCAATTAACTACGAAAAGACCTACTTTAATTTTAAATGATGATTTGCCTAGATATGAAGACTACAACTATCATTTAGAAGATGGTAGTAGTTTTGGCATGAACTCTAGTTTAGAGGTAATTGCCGAAATACACACTGGCACAGAAATACACATAGACAAAATAGAAATACATACCAATAGAGTTAGCGGCACATCTAGCGCTTATATTTTTGGCACAGTGTATAGTAAAGAAAAACAAGAATCCTATGCTTTTCAATATACTTGGGGCGATTACCATCTGTTATATGAAGACAAGCCTTACTGGACTTTTGACCTTGCCTTTTGGCAAGACGAACCATTGACTGAGAAGTATTTTATAGATCTACCTTGATATTTATAAAGAAACGATGTTATAATGAAACGTTTTATTCATGTTACCTTTTTACTTTTTATGATTTTAAGTACTATTTCGTGCGATAAATCTACCATCGATGGTGAATGGGATGATAACATACATCTTTCTGAAAAAAACATAACTATTTCAGCGGAAGCAACTACTGTTCTCATTACTACAGAAGGTAGTTCTTGGTGGATTGCCGGAATACTATTTTATGATGATTCAGATTATGATATTTCTGATACTGATACTACACAAGAAGATTTTGTGATAGCAACGGAAGACTTTAGCATTGAAAGAAAAAATGCGAAAGAGATACATGTCTCAATGACGCAAAATAACACAGGTTCAGAAAGAACCTTAACAGTATCGCTAAAAGCTGGTAATTATTTTGACGGATTTAAAGTACATCAATCTGCCGACTAATTCTTAGGTGCTGAACATAGTAGCATCAAACGTTCAATAATTCAGCGCATCTTCAGCATTATCAGTGCGTGATTTTGACAATCAATAAACAGTCAATGTATGTGATGGAAATTACATTACCCTATTCTTATTATTATCGCCTTCTAAAACTTTGAACAACCTTACCTACCTAATCGAAAAGTACGTTTCACTCATTAATCATTGCATATAAAATTAACTTGGCACAGTTTTGTATCGTAATTTTATAATGATGAAAAAGATATATCTAATTTTAACGGTGTTCATGTTTTCACAGTTTGGTAATTCTCAACAGAACACTTCTTTCGACCAACTTTGGAAACAGGTTAGAGATTTTGAAGATGAGAACCTTTCCAAATCTGCTTTGAAGCAGATAGAAGCCATATTTAAAAAGGCGAAAAGTGAAAAAAATGAGGTACAGACTATAAAGGCACTTCTTTATAAATCTGGCTTCATTAATAAACTTGAAGAAGATGCCAACTTAAATATTGTCAATGATTTCAAATCAGAAATAGCAACTGCAGATAGTGCAACGAAAAGCATTCTGCATAGCCATTTGGCAAACTTATATTGGCAATATTACCAACAGAACCGATATCAATTTAATAATAGAACCAAGACAGATGATAAGGTTGATTCTGTAGATTTTAGAACCTGGGATTTAGATACGATTTTTAAAGAAATAGATTATCATTTTACTACATCCTTAGAAAATGCTAGTACTACTCAGCAACTTATTATTTCAGATTTTGATGAAATTTTAGACAAAAAAGAAGAAAATCGAAAGTATAGACCATCGCTGTTTGACGTTCTCGCACATACCGCTTTACAATTTTACACGACTAGCGAAAATAGCATCAATAAACCTGCGGATACTTTTGAGATTGACAACGAAGCTATTTTATGCGAGGCATATACTGCTAGCTTTTTAAATTTTGATGATGGTAAAAATCTGTCATTACAATCTAGAGCACTTGAAATTTACCAACAACTAGTAGTATTCCATTTTGGCAATCCAGATATGAGTCCGTTAGTATTGGTAGATATAGACCGATTACGCTTTATTCATGCAAATGCAACTTTCAATAATAAAGACAATCTATTTCTTGAGGTTTTGCAGAATTCAGCCGAAAACATAAAACATAGTCCGCTATCGAGTTTATACACTTTTGAAATTGCACTTCAATACCAAAAATTAGGAATCACCTATGCTCCTAAGACAAATGAAGAAAACCAATGGAAATTAAAAGAAGCCATTGCACTTTGCGATGATGTAATTGCGAGATTTCCTAAGAGTTTAGGTGCTCAGAAATGCATGGTCTTAAAATCTGAAATTCAAAATACCAATATTCAAATCACATCAGAAAAGCATATACCGACCAACACGGTAAGCCGAATATTGGTTAGTTATAAAAATATGGAGCGTCTGTCGTTAAAGGCTTACCAAATTACTCAGAAACAATTAAAAGAGCTTAAAGAATTATATCAAGACAACAAGAAACAAGACTATATAAAAAATCTGCCTGTCGCTAAAACTTGGTCGGCATCTTTAAAAACAGAATACGATTATCAGACGCATAGTACTGAAATCTCTATGCCTGCTTTAGAAAATGGAAATTATGTGATAGTTGCAGAATCTGGCGATAAAAAAGCGAATACATTTAGCTTCACTATTGTTCAGGTAACCAATTTAGCAGTAATAGAAACGCAAAACCTTACACATCAGTTCTATCAAGTAATCGATCGTAATAACGGCAAACCTATTGCTGGTGCAGAAGTTATTTTGAGTTATCGAAAAAATTATAAAGAAACCATAAAGCGTAAAACGTATACCACAGATAAACATGGTAACATCACTATCGAAAAAAACGAAGAAAATTGGAACGACATTTCTATAACCGCTAAAAAGAATAATGATACTGCATATTTTGGAGAGTACTACGTAAACAGAAGGTATGCGCAAAATGAAGAACGAATTAACTATTCGTGCTTTCTATTTACTGACAGAAGTATTTACAGACCAGGTCATCCCATATATTTTAAGGGTATAGCCATTAGCCAAGATAAAGGTGTATCTAAAGTTTTAGAGAACACTGAAATTAAAGTTACGCTGGCAGATGTTAACGGACAAGAATTAGAAACTCTCCCGTTGACCACCAATGATTATGGTTCTATTTCGGGTGAATTTATACTTCCAAATTCCGGACTCACAGGTCAGTTTTCTATTCGTGTTTCTTCAACAAAATATAGTTTAAACGGTTATACCGGCATTTCAGTTGAGGAGTATAAACGACCTAAATTCGAAACAAATTTCGAACCAGTTAAAGACACCTATAAGGTCAATGATAGTATAACGGTAATTGGTAAAGCAACCGCATATTCAGGTAGTTCCATCTCAGATGCAAAAGTAGTTTACCGTGTAAAAAGAGTCGTGAATTTACCAAGATGGTATTATTGGTTCAGACCCTATTTTAATGGCTCTTCTCAAGAAATTAAGCAAGGCGAGACCGTTACCGATGCAGCAGGTAATTATAAAATAAATTTTAAGGCAATACCCGATAATAGTATTAAGAAAGAAAATCTGCCCACTTTTAATTATGAAGTAACAGCAGATGTAACCGATATAAATGGAGAAACTAGAAGTACAGTTACGAATGTTGCAGTTGGCTATCATGCGTTAAACGTAAATTTAGATGTTCAAGAATCTATTGACAAAACCCTAAAGGGTACAGGCTTTACTATTACCAGTAAAAATTTAAACGGAAAATTTGTAGCGGCAACAGGCGATGTAAAATTATATAAGTTACAGGCACCTGAAAATGTAATACGCCCCAGACAATGGGTAGCCCCAGATTACCAAAGTTTTTCAAAAGATGAATTCCTGACGCTTTATCCGCATGACGCTTTTGAAGACGAAGATAATTCTGCCAATTGGATAAAGGGTAAAATGATTTGGCAAACAAACTTTGATACTCAAAACTCAAAGGAAATCAATTTCGGTAAAACCAAGAATTGGGAGTCAGGAAAATATAGATTAGAATTAAACTCAAAAGATAAATTCGGGCAAGCAGTAAAAGATATCGCCATTATTACATTTACTGGTGACGAGCAAACATTAGCTGATAACCAGTTATTTCAAATAAAAACAGATAAAGCACAATATAAGATTGGGGATAAAGCGCAAATAACATTTCTTTCAAGTGCTGAAAATCTGAATATTTATGTAAGGGTTGAAAAAAGTAATACCATAGTTGACGAAAAGTTAATTACGTTGAACAACAATTCAAAAACCATATCGATACCTGTTACCGAAAATGATTTAGGCGGATTTGTAGTTACTTACGGTTATGCATTTGCCAATTATTATGAATGGAACACACATAATATTCTTGTACCCTACCCTTCTAGCGATTTACAAATAGAGACTACGACCTTTAGAGATAACATTGCTCCGGGTGTTGATGAAACTTGGTCTTTTAAGATTAAAGGTCCTAAAGGTGAAAAAGTAAGTGCAGAGTTATTGGCAAGTATGTACGATGCTTCTTTAGACCAGTTCAGACCTCATTTTTGGAGCTTTTATCCGCTAAAAAGACCATATTACTATTCGCGAATTAGAACGAATGCTCATGACAGCTTTTCGACCAGCAGCTTCTATACATTTTCGAACTATGAAAACATGAGCTACCCAAGTCTAAATTTTGATTCGTTCAATTCGTTCGGGTTAGATTTTATGTCACAAGGGAACTTCTATGAATCGAGAGCTATTAGTTATAGTTCTGCACCCATGAGAAAATCAATGATGGCAGACGATGCTGCATTAGATGAAACTGTCGTTGTTGGCTATGGTTCTATTGAAAAAGAAAGTGAATTATCAGGTGCTGTTGCCGGTGTTAAACCTACAGCATTAGAACCTGAGAAAGAGAAAGAAGATTTTGGATCCGTTACTATTCGTGAAAATCTACAAGAAACCGCTTTTTTCTTCCCTACTTTACAGACAGATAAAGAAGGGAATGTATCATTTAATTTTACCACACCTGAAGCATTGACCCGTTGGAATTTACAACTCTTGGCACATACCAAAAATTTGGAAAGCACGATAACAAATTTATCTACGGTAACCCAAAAAGAATTGATGGTGACGCCAAATGCACCACGATTTTTACGTGGGGGCGATGAGATAATAATTAGTACTAAAATTTCTAACCTAACAGAAAAACTACTTTCTGGTCAGGCAAAATTAGAATTGACAGATGCGGTAACAGGTGCAGATATTTCAAAACAATTGTTAGCGACTTCTAATACACTAGAGACAAACTCTTTTGAAGTGGATGCTATGGGGAATACCCAAGTATCATGGAGATTGAATATTCCTGAAGGATTGCAATCCGTTCAATATAAATTCATAGCAAAGGCAGGTGATTTCTCTGATGGTGAACAAAACATGTTGCCTGTATTATCAAACAGAACTTTGGTAACTGAATCATTACCAATGTGGATTCGCAGCAACCAAACCAAGACGTTTACTTTAAACAAGTTAAAAAATACCTCATCGACTACACTGAAACACCATAAGCTGACTTTAGAAATGACATCTAACCCAGCTTGGTATGCAGTACAGGCTTTGCCGTATTTAATGGAGTACCCGTATGATTGTAACGAGCAGACATTCTCAAGGTATTACGCAAATTCATTGGCTAGCCATATTGCAAATAGCAACCCAAGAATTCGTGAAGTATTTGATCAATGGGCAAATTCAGATGCCTTACTAAGCAATCTAGAAAAGAACGAAGAACTGAAATCCCTTCTCATTCAAGAAACACCTTGGTTACGCGATGCACAATCTGAAACCCAACAAAAGAAAAGAGTCGGTTTATTGTTCAATTTAAACAAGATGAAGAACGAGCAACAATCAGCTTTAAACAAGCTTGTTCAAAATCAGAATTCAAATGGTGCATGGTCTTGGTTCAATGGTGGTCCAGATAACAGATACATCACCCAACATATAATTTCGGGTATGGGTCATTTGAATCATTTGGTTACTTCGGCTACGCTAAGCGACCAAAAATCGTCAACTTTGTTCAACTCTCAATCAGAAATGATTGAAAATGCAATTTCATATTTAGATGAGGAGTTTGTGAAAGAATACGAACAAATGAAGAAACATACATCGAATATTAACGATGATCACTTAAGTGCAAATCAGGTTCACTATTTATACATGCGTAGCTTTTTTAAGGATATTAAAACCTCTAAGAAAGTAGATGAGATATCTAGTTACTACATAACCCAAGCAAAGAATTATTGGGCAAAAAGAGGTTTGTATGCACAGGGAATGCTTGCTTTAATATTACATAGGAAGGATGACGCAAAAACATCTGCTAAAATTCTACGGGCATTAGAAGAAAATAGTATTACCAGCGATGAATTGGGCATGTATTGGAAAAGTAATATCAGCTCATGGTTTTGGTATCAAGCACCTATAGAAACACAAGCTTTGCTGATTGAAGCCTTCTCTGAAATTCGCCCGGCGGATATTGAAACGGTTGATAATCTTAAAATATGGTTACTTAAAAATAAGCAGACCAATCAATGGAGCACCACCAAAGCAACGACCGAAGCAGTATACGCTTTATTACTACAAGGTAGCGAGTGGTTATCGGTTACAGATGCTGTTGAGGTTTTGGTGGGCGGAGAGAAAATTAACCCTTCAAGATTAGAAGATGTAAAGGTCGAAGCAGGAACAGGCTATTTTAAAACTTCTTGGAACACCACTGAAATTAAACCAAAAATGGGTGAAGTACAAATTAGCAAAAAAGGCAACGGAATTGCTTGGGGAGCTATGTACTGGCAATATTTTGAGGACTTAGATAAAATTACAAGCGCTGAGACTCCGTTAAAATTAAAGAAGAAAATATTCTTAAAAAAGAATACAGATTCTGGCGAAGTAATTTCTGAAGTAACCGACAACACTACATTAAAAGTAGGCGACTTGGTTAAGATTAGAATTGAACTGAGATCCGACCGAGATATGGAATTTATACATATGAAAGATATGCGTGCAGCAGGGTTTGAACCTGTAAATGTTATCTCTAGATACAAATGGCAAGACGGCTTAGGGTATTACGAAAGCACAAAAGATGCAAGTACCAATTTCTTCTTTGACTATTTACCAAAAGGGATTTATGTATTTGAATATGATGTACGTGTAAATAATGCCGGAGATTTCAGTAATGGCATTACTACCATACAAAGTATGTATGCACCAGAGTTCAGTAGTCATAATGAAGGAGTTCGTGTAACGGTGGAAAATTAACCCAATTACGAACAAAGTGAAGTAATCTACTTATGAGCAGACTAAAAACTCACCAACCACTGAAAACAAACAGATTCACACGTCGCGAAAAACTCCACGCAAAAACGTATTGGAACAAAAAAAAGGCGCTACAATGTAGCGCCTTTTCTTTATAAGATTATTAAAGTCTTACCAAATACTAACTCTCTTTTCAGGAGCTAAATACATAGCATCGCCTTCTTTAATATCAAAAGCATCGTAAAACTCTTGAATGTTTAATAGAGGTTGTGTAGCTCTAACCATACCAGGAGAGTGTGGATCAGTTTTGATTTGAGTTCTTAAAGCCTCATCTCTACTCTTAGTTCTCCAAACTGTAGCCCAAGACATAAAGAAACGTTGTTCTGCAGTAAAGCCATCAATATCTTCAGGACGACCGTTTTCAGCGTAGTATTTTTGAAGTCCGTCATAAGCACCTAGCAATCCGCCTAAGTCACCGATATTTTCACCTAAAGTGAATTTACCGTTTACATAAACTTCTGGCAATACCATAACACTATCATACTGTACCGCTAAAGCATCAGCTCTTTCAGTAAAAGCAGCTAAATCAGCTTCTGTCCACCAGTTTTTAAGATTTCCATCAGCATCGAAACGGGAACCACTATCATCAAAAGCATGCGAAATTTCATGTCCAATAACAGCACCGATTCCACCATAATTTACAGCCTCATCAGCAGTATAGTTATAGAAAGGTGGTTGTAGGATCGCAGCCGGAAAAACAATCTCATTGTTCAACGGATTGAAATAAGCATTTACAGTCTGTGGAGACATTCCCCATTCTGTTTTATCAACAGGCTCACCAATTTCTGAATAATTCTTTAACTCGCCCCACTTACTAACAGCAGTCATATTATCAAAGTAAGACTTATCAGCAGAAACTTCCATCGTAGAATAATCTTCCCATTTATCTGGATAAGCAATCTTCACAGTGAATTTATCTAATTTCTCGATTGCCTTTGTTTTTGTAGAATCGCTCATCCAATCTAAAACAGAGATACGTTCTTTAAAAGCATCGATAACATTGGCAATCATTAATTCAGCTTTAGCCTTAGCTTCTGGCGGAAATTTAGCATCAACATATAATTGACCTAAAGCTTCACCAACAGTACCGTTTACAGTTGCCAATGCGCGCTCATCTGCAGCACGTTGCTCTTTGGCACCACTTAAATATTTGCTGTAGAATTCCCAATCGGCAGTTTCGATATCTGTGGTCAGTTTACCAGCAGCACTATTAAAAGTATCCCATCTTACTAAAGTTTTAATATCATCAATAGGTGTAGTTTTTAAAAACTTGTCTAAAGCTTCGGTATATCTTAATTGCGTAACCAAAAGTGTATCGAACTTTTTAGTAATACCTAAATCAGCGATTAGTTTTTTCATGTCGATAGTAGACATCATCTTATCAACCTCAGCAATAGTTCTAGGATTATTATAATTTCTAGCATCTCTACGTTCGACTTTATTTAAACGTGGCTCAGCCAATTGCGTTTCTAAAGCCAAAATTTTATCTGCAGCTTTCGTTGCATCAGCTTCAGAATCACCTAATTTCTGTAACATTTTAGATACGTGCTTTTTGTACTCTTCACGTATTTCAACAGATTTCTCATCTTCATCTAAGTAGAAATCACGATCAGGCAATCCTAATCCGTTAGCACCTAAATACACAGCATTCATGCTACTGTTATTTAAATCTGCACCTGCACCAATGTTCAAGAACGGAGAAGATACAGCTGCATTGGTTGCCAATACCGTTTGTAAATCATTTAAATTCTTTACCGAAGCAATTGCTTCAAAGGCTGACGTTAATGGCGTAATACCTGCTTTGTTTCTAGCTGCAGAATCTAACTTAGTATCAAAAATCGCCAAAGCTTTCGCTTGATCGGTATCTGCAGCGTAGTTTCCACTTTCTTTCGCAGTAGCCAATATTTTTAATACATCGTCATCGGTTGATTTACGAAGTACACTGAAACCACCCCAGCTTGTTCTGTCATCTGGAATTTCGGTAAACTTCATCCAATTTCCATTCACGTAGTTGTAGAAATCTGATTTAGGACTTTGAGTGGTATCCATGTTCGCTAGAACGATACCAGGTATTGTTTCTACTTCAGCAGTAGGTTTCGCTTCCTCTTTACAAGAAGCCAGCGCTACCAAACCGGCAGCAAAAAAATAAATTTTTTTCATTTTGTGTGAGTTAGTTTTAAACGTGTCTATAATATGACGTTTGTTTTGAGTTTTGTTACAAAAATAACAGGATTTTACTGTCAAAAAATTTATTTAGCTATCATTTGATAACATTAACATTTGATAACCATCCTTTTAACCCTTTAAATAAGCGCATAAAAAATTAAAAATAGCTTCAAAATCATGTTGACTCATTGAAAGTGCCACTACACTCATTCTACATTTTATAAGAATGAGGTTCACCATACTTTAGAGGTGTACTAATAAAACAACCGTATTATGAAAAGCACATTAACAATTGACGTAAAAAAACCATGCAAAGAAAAATTCACTAATTTTAGTAAAACCGAAAAAGGTGGTTTTTGCCAAAGCTGTGAAAAAGAGGTTGTTGATTTTACCAAGTTATCAGACAGTGAGATGATCAGTTACATCACCTCTACCAATAAAAAGAACTGTGGTATGTTCAAACCATCGCAACTAAAAACCTATGAAACCAATACATTACAACATATGACCAATTCTATGTTACATAAAGGAATAGCAATGATGAGTTTTTCTCTACTTGCATTATGCGCTACCGAAGTTAAAGGTCAAGAATCTGCAAGTATAGAACCCCCAATTGAAGTAGTATCTACAGACATTATGGGCGATATATCATATGTTGAAATTTTTCAAGAAAAGCACACTGTAACCGGTACCATTGTCGATGAAGCAAATGAACCATTACCTGGTGTAAATGTGGTATTGAAAGGAACCACAGTAGGAACACAGACAGATTTTGACGGTAAATTTGAATTTCCTCAACAACTAGTAGAAAATGACATTCTAGTACTTAGCTTTATAGGTTACAAAACTAAAATCTACAAAGTCGCAGCAAATGGGAATTCTATCATAGATATCAATATTACATTTGATGAATACGATATGGTAATGATGGGCGATATAGTGATTGGCGGAACTTACAAAAGCAAAAGGAATATTTTTCAAAAGATTGGAGATATTTTTAAATAATGAGAATTTCCATATTATCTTTTTTCCTCTCATTTTCGTTAATGAGTTTTGCCCAACGCACAGATTTTAATCATATAGATTTTAAAAAGGCAGATAGCGTAGCTCATTATTATAAAGATGCCAGCTTAAAAAATTTACCCGTTCTTACCCATAATTTAACAGTAGCATTAGAAACCGATGTAGAAAAATTTAGGGCAATATATACGTGGATAAGCTCCAACATTGCCAATGATTATTCTTCTTATATAAAAATAAGCAACAAGAGAAAAAGGCTTGCCAAAGACAGGCAAGCCTACTTAGATTGGAACACAAGTATTACACCAAAAGTATTTAAAAGTTTGTTAGAGGATCGAAAAACTGCCTGTACCGGTTATGCATATTTAGTAAAAGAAATGGCAAATCTTGCAGGGTTTACATGTAATATTATTGATGGCTACGGCCGTACACCTAACCTATTGTTAAAAGAAGATAGCCCACCCAACCATTCTTGGAACAGTATTGAAATAAATGACAAATGGTATCTATGTGATGCGACTTGGTCTGCCGGGCAAACAATGGTCATTAATGGTACGCCATTATTTCAACCAGATTATTTCGATGGATATTTTCTTGCTGATCCTGAGTTATTCGCAAAAAATCATTTTCCAATACATAAAGAAGAAGTTCAACCTATAAATAAGGACAATCTAAATACTTTTATTGCGGGACCAGTAATTTATAAAGAAGCTTTTTTAACACCGATAATTCCTGTTGCACCAACAGAAATGTATCGCAATATTCAAAAAGGCAGGTCGGTTACTTTTAAACTGCAGGTTCCTAAAGATTTTATTGGAAATGCGCAGCTTTTTCTTAATACAGGTGGGAACCAAAAAAATGGGAATCCGAATATTATAAGGAAAGAAGGTGAAATAAATTTAGTACAACACTTTGAAAAGAAAGGGCTGTACGACGTGCATATTTCAGTCGAAGATCAACTGATAGCTACTTATGTCATTAAGGTAAAATAGGGTTATTCTGGAGGATACTTGCTAAATATCTTATCGACAACCACCTGTAGTTTTTCTGATTTTTCTTGAGGTGTATCACCCTCACGAAACGGACTCTCGCTAACGGCTTGCCAAATCAACATATCTTTGTTAGAATCAACAAAATCAATTTGTAGTTCTCTGGTCATTTTTGGTCCGCCTACAGGAATACCGATAGATACTCCACCTCCGATACCACCATTACCACCACCGAGTCCGACACCAACATTATTTGCTGGTTGCGATTTAAAAACGCTACTTTTTATATTGATAAAAATATCTGGTTCTTCAGCAAACTGGTATCCTTTTTCGCCCAAGGTAGCATCTAAAGCATCCATTAATCTTTTCTCGTCCAATTCACTTAGACCAGTTTCCATATCACCAAAATAGTTATAGGTAGCATATGCCGTAAAATCGGTCTGATTATCGTAATCATAATTAACCCTCGCTGATCCGCAAGAAGTTAAAATTAGTAGTAGAACACTAAAAAAAAGGATTCTCATGATATTGGCTTTCCTTAAAATTAAAGAAAATAAAAGAGTAAGATACTATTTTATGAAGGTATTCGATTAAGCGTTAAGCATCGCCCAAAGCTTATCTTTCAATTCTACGATACCCATTTGTGCCACAGATGAAATAAACATAAATGGAGTACCATTTAAATCTTTATTGAGTTCTTCTCTCATTTCATCCATTAATTCATCATCTAGCATATCGCTTTTTGAGATACAGATAAGGCGTTCTTTATCTAACAATTCTGGATTATACCTTCTTAACTCATCGAGTAGAATCTCATACTCCTTGCTAATGTCTTTGCTATCTGCAGGAATCAAGAACAACAAATTGGCGTTACGCTCAATATGTCTTAAAAAGTAGTGACCTAAACCTTTACCTTCAGCAGCACCTTCTATAATACCAGGTATATCTGCCATTACGAAACTCTTGAAATCGCGGTATTCTACGATACCTAAGTTAGGTTTCAAGGTAGTAAACTCGTAATCTGCAATTTTAGGTTTTGCAGAAGTAATTACAGATAATAAAGTAGATTTACCCGCATTAGGGAAACCAACAAGACCAACGTCTGCCAATACTTTAAGTTCTAAAAGAAACTCACCTTCAAGACCGTCCATACCAGGTTGTGCATATCTTGGTGTTTGGTTTGTTGCTGTTCTAAAATGCCAGTTACCACGACCACCCATACCGCCTTTCAGCAGAATTTTCTCTTCGCCATGTTCTGTAATTTCAAAAAGCACATCTTTGGTTTCAAAATCTTTAACAACGGTGCCTAACGGCACATCTAAATAAACATCTTCCCCATCTGCCCCTGTACTACGACTTTTACTACCGTGCTCACCATGACCGGCTTTAAAATGTTTGGTATATTTAAAGTTGATCAAAGTCCAAAGATTCTCGTTACCTCGCACAATTATATGTCCGCCACGACCTCCATCACCACCATCAGGTCCACCTTTGGTAATAAATTTTTCTCGGTGCAAATGCACAGATCCCTTGCCTCCTTTACCAGAAGTCAAACCCACCTTTACATAATCTACAAAATTGCCTTCTGTCATGGTATACTTTTAATTATTCGATACACCCATTATTTGGGGTGTACAGCTAGCAAATTATTTACGAAATAAATGAATATTGCTGGTCGTTGTTCTATAAGCCAAAATCTAAAGAGTCATCTATGTAAAAAACATAAATTAGATATATTATGGCAATTATTATAAATGTCAAAATAGCAAAACCTACCGTAAGCATGCAACTCTTTAAACCATCCTTAGGTCTTATTACTTCGTCTGGCATAGGTATGTTCTATAATCCGTTTTAGAAATTCTTTACTCTAAATCTTCTATCACCTTTGTTAAACGCTCGGTAATTTCAGCTAAAGTCCCGATTCCGTCCACACTATAGAATTTATCTTGAGATTCGTAAAACTCCTTAACAGGGGTAGTTTTTACATTATACTCTTCAAAACGGTTTCTAATTTTGGCAACATCTTGATCATCACTACGACCACTAACTTTACCACGTTCTAATAGGCGCTCCAATAACACTTCATCGTTGGCTTCTAATGCAATGGTAGCATTGATTTTCATGTCTTTAGACTCCAAAAAATTATCAAGAGCTTCGGCTTGTGCTGCAGTTCTTGGGAAACCGTCAAAAATAAATCCGTCTGCATCAGGGTTCTTCTCCACCTCTTCTTGTAACATTTTAATGGTCACCTCATCTGGAACCAAATCTCCTTTATCAATATATGACTTGGCTAAAGTTCCTAAATCCGTTCCGTTTTTGATATTGAATCTAAAAACATCTCCGGTAGAAATATGCTTCAAATTATATTTTTCTTTTAGGAATTCTGCTTGCGTGCCCTTGCCGGCTCCTGGCTTACCAAAGAGTACAAGATTAATCATATGTTTCTGGTTTAGTTGGTATACTTCTTTTAAATTTCTTCCTTGTTCTTTATAATCTAGACCATAACCAACAATAAAATTATCGGGTATTGCCAAGCCAAAATAGTCAATTGCGTATTCGCCTTTATATACATCTGGCTTATAAAAAAGACTGGCTATTTTAAATTCTTTCACCTTGGTTTTAGAAAATAAATGCACCAATTTCTGCAAGGTACGCCCTGTATCAATAATATCTTCTAAAATAATAACACTACGCCCTTCAATATTTTCTGGCACATCTAACAATGTCTCTACAATGCCCGTAGATGTTAAGCCTTGGTAAGAGCTAAGTCTTACAAAAGAAACTTCGCAAGGGTGCTCATAGGCTTTCATTAAATCTGAAATGAACATGAATGACCCGTTCAACACACCAACAAAAATGGGTGTCTCATCTTTGTAATCTTCGGCAATTTTATCGGCAACCGTTTTTACGGCCTGTAAAATTTCAGATTCGCTTAGATAAGGTTTAAAAAACTTGTCGTGAATTTGTATCAATTTTCATAAATTATCAAGGTTTGCAAAGATAAGGTATTGCCTTGTGTTTTTGATTAGAAAGGAATTGGTTTCTAAGATTTAACCGTATTTTTGTTGTACTTAAGGCGTTTTCTCAACTGCCAAAAGCAACAATTATATGGATTATTTTTCTTCAGGTTTTAAATTAGGCATTTTAGGTGGTGGTCAACTCGGTAAAATGATGTTGTACGAAACCCGAAAATGGGATATTTACACTAAAGTATTAGATGCTTCTTCTGAAGCACCAAGTAGAATGTCGTGTAATGAATTTGTACAAGGCAGTCTATTAGATTTTGATACGGTATACAATTTTGGTAAAGACGTAGATGTACTAACCATAGAGATAGAAAATGTAAATCTTGATGCTTTAGAAAAATTAGAGGATGAAGGTGTAAAAGTATACCCGCAACCAAAAGCATTACGCATTATTCAAAATAAGGCAAAACAGAAATTGTTTTATGTAGATAACGAAATACCTACTGCAGATTTTCAGCGCTTTGCCTACTTGAGTGAAATTGAAGATAGTATTGAAAACGGAGGATTACAATTTCCATTTGTGTGGAAAGTAGCTCGATTTGGGTATGACGGACAAGGAGTTAAAGTTGTTCGTAGTTTAGCCGATTTGAAAGGATTACCTGCAGGAGAATGTATTACCGAAACTATGATTCCGTTTAAAAATGAACTAGCGGTTATTGTTTCTAGAAATGCTGAAGGTGAAATTAAAACATACCCAGTGGTAGAGATGGAATTTCACCCAGAAGCAAATCAAGTAGAGTATGTTATTTGCCCTGCTCGTATTGATGAAAAAGTAGCTGAAAAAGCACGCTCATTGGCATTGAAAGTTGCTGAGAAAATCGGACTCACAGGTTTGTTGGCTGTCGAAATGTTTCAGACAGTAGATGATAAAATATTGGTAAACGAAGTAGCACCAAGACCACATAACAGTGGGCATTATAGTATAGAAGCTAGCTACACGAACCAATTCGAACAACATATACGTAGTATTCTAGGCTTACCGTTAGGTAACACCGATAGTAAAGTTGCAGGTGTTATGGTCAACTTAGTAGGCGCCGAGGGTCATACAGGTGATGTTGTTTACAAAAATATAGAAGAAATTTTAGCGATGGAAGGTGTTACTCCGCATATTTACGGAAAAGCACAAACAAGACCGTTTCGTAAAATGGGTCATGTTACCATAGTTAACAATGATTTAGCAAAAGCAAGAGCAATTGCTGAAAAAGTAAAGGAAACAATTCAAGTGATTTCAAAATAAAAAACATGAGTAAAGTAGCCGTAGTAATGGGTAGTACAAGTGACATGCCCGTAATGCAAGATGCCATAGATATTTTAAGAGGATTTGATATAGAGGTCGATGTAGATATTGTATCTGCCCATAGAACACCAGAAAAATTATTCGATTTTAGTAAAAATGCACACACTAACGGCTATTCTGTTATTATCGCAGGTGCTGGTGGTGCCGCACATTTGCCTGGTATGGTTGCTTCTATGTCTCCGTTACCTGTAATCGGAGTTCCTGTAAAAAGCAGCAATTCTATCGATGGCTGGGATTCTATTCTTTCTATTCTTCAAATGCCCGGTGGTGTACCGGTTGCTACTGTTGCGCTAAATGGCGCAAAAAACGCGGGAATTTTAGCTGCACAGATTATTGGTAGTTCAGACAAATGTGTTTTAGATAAAATTATTCTATATAAAGAAGGTCTGAAGCAAAAAGTTATCGATGGCGCAAAAGCAGTAAACGGTAAACAATAAACAGTTAATACAACGAATTTTAATCTATTTGATTGGTCTTGAATTTGACCCCTTGAACTTGAACTTGAAATATGAATCCATTATTATCCCCTTTCGATACCGCTCCGTTTTCACAAATAAAAAATGAGCATTTTAAGCCTGCATTTTTACAATCTATAGAAGATGCAAGAGCAGAAATAGATGCCATTACAGAAAATACAGATGCTCCGACATTTGAAAATACATTAGAAGCATTAGAATTTTCTGGTCAGCAATTGGACAGAATATCAAGTGTATTTTTCAACCTGAATTCCGCCGAAACAAATGAGGAGATTCAGAAAATAGCGCAAGAGGTTTCTCCGTTATTATCAGAATTCGGAAATGATATTACATTAAACGAAGCATTATTCAAAAGAGTAAAAACTATCTATGACCAAAAGGATTCTTTAGACCTTACGGTGGAACAAAAAACATTACTAGATAAAAAATACAAGAGCTTTAGTAGAAACGGTGCTAATTTATCCGAAGAGAAGAAAAATCGCTTAAGAGCTATAGATGCCAAGCTTGCCAAGTTGAAATTGACGTTCGGCGAGAATGTACTTGCTGAAACCAATAAATATCAATTGCACCTAACGGATGAAGTTGATTTAGACGGATTACCAGAAGGTGAAAAGGAAGCTGCAGCACAGTTGGCAATTTCAAAAGGAAAAGAAGATGGTTGGATGATCACGTTAGATTACCCAAGCTATATTCCGTTTATGAAATATGCCAAAAACAGAGAGTTAAGAAAAGAACTTTCAATGGCGTTCGGTAGTAGAGCATTTCATAATGACGAATTAGACAATCAAAAAAATGTTCTTGAAATTGCAAAATTACGTTTTGAAAGAGCCAATTTATTAGGCTACAAAACACACGCTAATTTTGTTCTTGAAGAGCGCATGGCAGAGACTCCAGAAAAAGTACATTCATTTTTAAACGAATTGCTTTCGAAAGCCAAACCTGCTGCAGAGCGTGAGTTTAAGCAATTAGAAGATTTTGCAAAAAAACTAGATAATATCGACCGTTTAGAAAAATGGGACAGCAGTTATTATTCTGAAAAACTAAAGCAAGAATTATTCAATTTAGATGACGAAAAGCTGAAGCCGTATTTTAAGCTTGAAAATGTCATTAACGGTGTTTTTAAAGTAGCAGAAAACTTATTTGATTTACAGTTCGAAGAAGTACATGACATTGAAAAATACCATGACGAGGTTAAAACGTATAAGGTTTACGATGCCGATAAAAATTTCGTATCACTTTTTTATGCCGATTTTCACCCAAGAGCAGGTAAACGAGGTGGCGCATGGATGACCTCATACAAATCGCAATGGAAGCGAAATGGCGAAAATGTGCGTCCGCATATATCGAACGTGTGCAACTTTACTCCGTCAACAAAAAGCAAGCCATCATTACTGACTTTTAACGAGGTTACTACTTTGTTTCATGAATTTGGTCATGGTTTACATGGCATGCTAGCAAACACCACCTACCCTAGCCTATCTGGAACATCTGTATTTTGGGATTTTGTAGAATTACCGAGTCAAGTTTTAGAAAACTGGTGTTATGAAAAAGAAGCATTAGAATTGTTTGCAAAACATTATGCAACCGGGGAAACCATACCTATGCAGCTGGTTGAAAAAATAAAAGAATCTGCCACTTTTCAAGAAGGGATGCAGACCTTACGTCAATTAAGCTTCGGATTATTAGACATGTCTTGGCATGGTGTTGACCCTACAGGCATTACCAATGTAAAAGCACATGAAGATGAAGCTTTTAAAGATACAAGCCTTTACCCAGAAACACCGGATACGTGTATGAGTACAGCATTCTCTCATATTTTTCAAGGAGGATATTCATCTGGCTATTACAGTTACAAATGGGCAGAAGTTTTAGATGCGGATGCATTTGCTTACTTTAAAGAAGAAGGAATTTTCAATAAAGAAGTTGCCACTAAATTTAAAGACAATGTATTGTCACAAGGCGGTACCGAAAACCCAATGACACTTTACAAAAGATTTAGAGGAGCAGAACCAAAGGTTGAGGCATTGCTAGAAAGAGCAGGGTTGTTGAATTAGCTTGAACTTAAAAGTATATAGCATCTTTACTTTAAAATGAAAAAATAGCCTGATATTGACTTATGAATATAATTCAGATTCTATATCAGGTTAAATTTGTTCAATAAATAAGAAACTACCGGATTTAATTATTGATATTGCTAACACAAGAAGACACTTTAATTTAAATGCAATATTTGATTCTTAAATAACCTTATACCACTTATAATTTTAACCTCTATTTTATCTGCATATTTTTCTTCTTTTACTTAAAATATTCGCTACATATTCCTGTTTTCTTTTTAAATATTCAAATCCTTATCACAAATAAAATTCCGCTGTATTATATGTGGCTAATAAATATCAACTACAAGTAATTAAAAAAATTTGAACCCAAACCTAAACGGTATTATGTTTACTAGCCTGTTAAATGCTGCGATTAGTTACAATAGTTGCCAATATGAAAAGAGAATTACTTTTCAAGAAAGCTACGAACCTTCTACAAATCAATTATTTATTAATTATATTGTAGCTAATTAGCCACAATACAGCTTTACAATCAAAACCTCCCCCGTTTTGTTTTCACATGTTAATTAGTAAACTCTTGAATGAAATGAGTAAAGAGAACACTCTTCTTCAAATAGACCAAGTTGATGGAGCCATCAATAGCAATACTGATATAGGCATATTCAAATTTGAAGTAGATTCTAACAAAGTGACTTGGAACGATGCCTTGAAAGAAATTCATCAAGTACCAAAAACATTCATACCCAATGCAGATAATATCTACGGAAATCTCAAAGAAGGTATTGTAAAAGAAAACCTTATTAAGGCGCACACTCAGGCTTTATTAAACGGAGTTTCATTTGAACTAGAATATGAAGTGTTGACCAGAAAAGGAACTTCTCGTTTTCTACGCTTAGCAACATATGCTATTAAAAATGGTGATAAATGCACAAGCTTACATGGTTTTATTACCGACATTACGCATACTAAAGTAAAAAACACTGAGAGTCATTTTTTAAAAAAACAATTGGAGTATGCTGAGAAATTAGCAAATTCTGGCTCTTGGAAATGGGATATAAATTTAGACAGGCTGACCTGGTCAGATAATTTTTACCATATTCTAAAACGCAATAAAGAAAGTCCTTTATCATTCGATATATTTTTAGAATATGTTCATGAAGAGGATAAAGAAAAAATAGCTACAAAATTTGACCTAGCCTTAAAAAGAAAGCATTTTCCTGATTCAAATTATCGCATTGTTTTAAAAGATGGCACGATTAAAAACATGAAATCTATTGGCGAGGTTATAACCGATACGTATGGCGAGGTCATAACAATAATGGGCACCTGCCAAGATATTACAGAAAGCAAAAAGAGAGATCAACAGCTTATTCAAAAAAATCAACAATTAGAATTAACTGAAAACAGTAGCGAAGCAGGTACATGGCAATTAAATACAAAAACAGGTGCGTTTAAATGGTCAGACAATCTTTACAAGATAACAGATTTTGAATATGGTGAACCCATAAGTTTCGAAATTCTTTACGCTAGAATACACCCAGAAGACAAATTACATGTTGATGAGGCTTTGAAATGTGTACAAAAAAATGGCATAAAGCAAACCTTCACACACCGACTTATTACAAGAAAAGGCAATATTAGAACACTAGAGATAACTGCAGATCAGGTGTCAAATAAAATTAGTAATGAGAGAGAACTAATAGGTACGGCACGCGATATATCTTACAGAATAAAAATCGAACAAGAATTAATAGAAAAAAACCAACTGCTTAATTTTACCGAGCATCTTACAACTATCAGGTACTGGAGATATAAACCCGAAACGAATGATATTTTTTGGTCAGAAAACCTTTTTCAAATGTTCGACCAACCAAAAACCGACAAATTATCTTTTAGTACTTATTTCAATAAAATTCACTCAGATGACAAAGCATTTGTAAAAGAAAAAATAGACCAATCTATTATTGACCACAAATTCTATGATTTTACCCATAGAATTATTCATCGCGATAACTCTGTAAGAATTATTCAAATTATCGGTAAGGTAACGATAAACGCAAATGATGGTTCGCAAGAATTACTGGGAACATGCCTCGATATTACAGAAAATGAATCGAGAGAGTTTGACCTTATCAAAAAAAATCAACAGCTAAACTTTGCAGAAAAAATGGCCATGATTGGGTACTGGCAATGGGACACACCTACAAACAAAGTGTATTGGTCAGATAATTTACACGCTATATATGGTCATGACAAAAATGCCGACTTAACCTTTGAAACTTACATTAGCTATGTACATAATGACGATAGAGAAAGAGTAGTTTCTAGTCTAGAAAACGCCATGTTAACTGGTAAATTCCCTGAATCAACCTATAAAATTCAATTAAACGATGGTAGTGTAAAAACTATTAAAACTGTAGGCCAAATAGTTCGAAATAACCAAGGTGAAGTTTTAAAAATGTCTGGCACTTGCCAAGATATAACTGAGGTAAAAAGAAAAGAATTAGAATTATTACAAAAGAATGATCAATTTAATTTTGCCGAAAAAATAGCGAATATTGGTTCTTGGCAGTGGAACCCACAAACTGAAGAAATTAAATGGTCAGATAACCATTACAGAATTTATGGTTTTGAAATGGGCTGTTCATTACATATAGAAGCCATACTTTCTCGTATTCACCCAGAAGATATTGATGCCGTACAAGAATTAAAAAATCAAATTTTTATTGATAAGAAGTTTGACAAAATACAATTCCGTATACCATTCGATGACGGAATCATCAAAACAGTAGAGGTTATAGGTGAAGCTATTACCGATCAAGAAGGTAATATTATTGTATTTAAAGGCACAAGTCAAGACATTACCAGCCGGGTAAAAGCAGAACAACTAATTAAAGAAAAAAATCAATTACTATCTTTTACCGAAGAAATGGCACTAATGGGGTCTTGGCAATGGAACCCCAACACAGGCGTATCTAATTGGTCAGACAATCTGTACAAGATTTATGACATAGAACAAGGCTTCCCTATAGATATGGATTTATTTTTATCAAGAGTACATCCAGATGATTCTCATAGAATAAAAAAAGAAATAGAAGCCATAGTCAAAGCTAAAACCAACAAATCTATACTGTCATTCCGAATTGTTTTAACAAATGGAAACATTCGTTCTATAGAGCTTTTATCAGAAGTCATAATAGACCGACAAGGAAATATATTAGAAATGATAGGTACCGCACAAGACGTTACAGATCGCATTAGAAGAGAACAAGATTTAATAGAAAAAAACCAACTTTTAAATTTTGCCGAGCAACTATCCAGTCTTGGTCATTGGAAATGGGATATTGTGAACGACAAAATGGAAATGTCCTCAAACTTATTGAAAATTTTAGATTTCGACGAGGATACTCCCTCCGATTTTAAAACTTATTTAGATAGGGTACACCCCGATGACAGAGACAAGGTCATTTCTGAAAGTGAAAAAATTCTTGACACGAAAAACTTTGATAAATTTCAACACAGAATAATTAGAGACAACGGTGACATAAGAACTATCGAAATTATTGGCGCCGTAATACTAAATAAAACCGGTGATGTTGTTGAGCTTATTGGATCAAGTCAAGATATTACTGAACAGGTCGAAGCTCAGCAAAAAATCATAAACTCAAATAAAAATTTAGAAGAATCAACAATCATTTTGACCTCTAAAAATAAACAATTAGCAGAATTTAATCATATTACATCTCATAATTTAAGGTCTCCTGTTAGTAATTTAAATGCTTTGCTAGGTTTATTTAAAAATTCAGAGAGCGAAAGTAAAAAAGTAGAAATTTTTACAAAATTTGAAATTGTAATAAATCATTTAACAGAGACACTAAATACTTTGATCGAAACCATAACTATTAAACACAACGCTGGCGAGATTAAAGAAAACCTCTATTTCGAACAAACTTTAAACAAAACAAAAGAGATTCTAGCTGCCGAAATAATGAATACAGGTGCCATTATAAAATTTGATTTTTCTAAAATGAAAAACGTAATGTATAACCCCATATATTTGGAAAGTATATTTCTAAATCTAATTAGTAATTCTATAAAATATAAAGCACCCGATAGAGCACCCGAAATTTTAATAATTTCTGATGTGGTAAATGGAAAAACTACTTTAGAGTTTAAGGATAACGGATTAGGTATCGATATGGAAAATTACGGAGATAAATTATTCGGACTTAATAAAATATTTCATAAACACCCCGATGCAAAAGGGGTTGGTTTATTTTTAACCAAAGCACAAATAGTTGCAATGAACGGCTCAATTTCGGCGAAAAGTGAAGTTAATGTAGGTACCACATTTTTCATCACCTTAAATTAATAAATAGATGGACAAAAGTATTAATGTTTGCATAATAGATGATGATGAAGTGTTTCAATACACGATACTTCATACATTAGAGGCACATAAATCTGTCGGTAATATAATGCCATTTACAGATGGTGCCGAAGCAATGACTTTTTTTAATGAAAATTTAGACAATCTTGACAAATTACCAGATGTAATTTTTCTTGATGTAAATATGCCGGTAATGGACGGGTATAGATTTATGGATGAATACACTAAAATAATACCCGAAGTTGTTAAGAAAATAACCATTTACATCTTATCATCTTCAGTGGATCTAGTAGATTTTGAAAAGACGAAAAATATAAAAGAGGTTTCAGATTATATTATTAAACCTATACGAGAACCTCAATTGACAAAAATTCTAGCTGAATTGGTAATGAATAATAATTAATAGTGGGAACAAAATGCTATTCTAAATTATTTTTTAGTCGAATATGCATCATACCCACCTTCTAAATCCACTACATTTTTAAATCCGAGTTCGAGCAATCTTGCTTGAGACTTTAGGCTTCTACCTCCTTTTTTACAATAGACATAAATCTTTTTGGCTTTATCTAGTGTTGCGACTTGTTGGTTGAACTCGTTTGACAGCCAATTCATATTTAAAGCGCCATTAATACAGCCTGCAGCAAATTCTTCTGGTGTTCTTACATCAAGTAATATTTCTTTTGTTTCATCGAAGCCTTCAAATTCAACAATTGGTTGCGATTCTATTTGCGCCAAAGCAAAATGTGAGCTAAGTATCAAAACAAAAAAAAGTATATTCTTCATGACATAAGTGTTTACATTCAAAAGTAATCATAATACACAAAATTAAATTACTTTTGAAGACCAGATTATAAAATGGAAACAAACAGCCTAAATCCTGATAAATGGGTGGATCTCTATGCAGACTACCTCTTCAATTACGCCGTAACAAGAGTAAGTGATGTAGAAATCGCAAAAGATCTTGTTCAAGATACTTTTATAGCGGGATTAAAATCTGCAAAAAATTTCAAAGGCGATGCGGCAGAACGCACTTGGTTAATAGCGATATTAAAACGCAAAGTTATTGATCACTACCGAAAAATAAATTCAAAAAAAGGCAAGACAGAGGTTCGCATGAGTTACAGTTCGCAAACCGACGCTGAAGGTGATTGGATTGAAGAACGTATTGCCGATCCGAATAGTAATTTTGAAAATGACGCGCTTGAAAATGAAGAATTAGGTCTTGCTATTCAAAATTGCATATCAAAATTACCTAAAAAGCAAGCACAGGTTTTTACCATGAAAACTATCGAAGGCATGGAAACTGAAGATATTTGTAATGCATTAGGTATTAATGCGTCTAACCTCTGGGTAATGATACATCGAGCAAGAACAGGCTTAATGGGTTGTTTAAATCAAAATTGGTTTTAGTTATGATGATTTCATGTGAAAAAGCGGCGAATATATGCGACAAAGCGCAATACAAAGAAGCTTCGGGTTGGGAAAAAATGAAATTAAAGTTTCACTTACTTATCTGTAAAACCTGTGCAAAGCACAGCAAAGACAATACGAAGTTAACATCACTTTGCAATCAAGCAAGACTTGCTGTTTTGTCTGATGAGGAAAAGAAAAAAATGAAAGAAACTTTTTCTAAAGCAAAATAATATACTTTTTACTTACTATAAAAAGCAACCACCAAAGCAAAGGAATTGCCTCTACCCAAAAAGATGAAAAATATTTCTTTTGGTTTAATTCCGTCTTATAAATCAGTAGTAATAAAACTAAGAACAGAATTGTTTTCACTAAAATATGAGTACAATCCAAATCTGTTTTCAGAAAGGTGATTAAGTAGAATAGAATTGTCCACCCGTACCCAATCATTTTCGCTCCTTTTACCCCTACTCGTTGTGGTAATGTTTTCAATGCGGCATTATCATATTTCAGATCTCGTATTTCGAAAGGCACCAATAGTATCAGTACAAAAAGAAAACGTTGAAAAGTTTCTACCTTCACATTCCAAGAGATAGTATCTAATTGAGATATTGCCGGTAAAATTACCGTTGTACCTGCCCAAACTGCGGCAACAATTAATATTTTCAATCCGCTAAAGCTTCTAAAATTCTTATTCTTCGGCAAAACAGGTAACGCATACAATCCGGTTATAGCTGCTAAAATCAATAATCCGACAAATACTCTTTCAGACAGAAAAAACAACTGATAACCTGCAACAAGAAGACATCCAAAACTAAAAAATTGTATATTTTTTTGATAGGAATTGGCTACAAGAATATATTTCTCGGCCTCAACTCCGAATTTTACAAAATTATAACAGCTTATTGAGCCGAAAAAAATAAAAAAATAAAGCTCAAGAGGCACACTTATGTTTAAGGTAAGTGCAGTTACATGTACCAAACTAAAGATACCCAAGGCAACGTGAATACTGGCATCGAGGTAAAAATCAAATATCTTATTGATTAGACTCATTAAACAAAAGTAGCTAAAGTGTTTATAACCTTTTGTTTTGGTTAAAAACTTTAAACAGTTGAGAAAGTTACAACGCTAATTTAAACACATAAAAGTGGTAATTTTACACATTATATAACAATTAGTATCTATGAAGACTGACGTGTTTGCTCTGCGCCATATCGGCATTAGGGAAGAAGATTTAAATACCATGTTCAACACTGTCGGTGTTGAAAATTTGGAACAACTAATTAGTGAGACCATACCGGATCATATTCGCCTAAAGCAGCCTTTGAAATTAGATGCGCCTATGAGTGAGCATAAATTTCTTGCACACACCGAGGCTTTATCTAAAAAGAATAAAGTTTTTAGAACCTATATTGGTTTAGGTTATCATGAAAGTTTGACCCCTTCGGTAATTAAAAGAAATATTCTTGAAAATCCGGGGTGGTATACCGCCTATACTCCGTATCAAGCAGAAATAGCACAAGGCAGACTAGAAGCACTATTAAATTTCCAAACCATAGTTGCTGATTTAACAGGTATGGAATTGGCCAATGCTTCGCTACTTGATGAAAGTACAGCAGCAGCCGAGGCAATGACGATGCTTTTTGATGTAAGAAGCCGAGATCAAAAAAAGAACGATGTTGTAAAATTCTTTGTGTCAGAAGAAATATTACCACAAACATTATCCCTTTTAAAAACCCGTTCTATTCCATTAGGTATAGAGTTGGTAATTGGCAATCATGAAGAGTTTGACTTTAGTACTGATTTTTACGGTATTTTATTACAATACCCGGGCAAATATGGACAAGTATACGACTACTCTAATTTTGTCGCTAAAGCAAAAGAAAATGATATTAAAGTTGCGGTAGCCGCTGATATCATGAGTTTGGTTTTATTGACCCCACCGGGCGATTTCGGTGTAGATGTAGTTGTTGGTACTACCCAACGTTTTGGTATTCCGTTGGGTTATGGTGGTCCGCATGCGGCTTTCTTTGCCACTAAAGATGAATATAAAAGAAGTATACCTGGTAGAATAATCGGCCTTACAAAAGACACCGATGGCAAACCTGCATTACGTATGGCATTGCAGACCAGAGAACAACATATTAAAAGAGACAAGGCAACCTCTAACATTTGTACAGCTCAAGTTTTATTGGCTGTAATGGCAGGTATGTATGGCGTATACCACGGTCCAAAAGGTCTTACCTATATCGCAACTAAAATTCATGCCACGGCCGTTACTTTGGCAGATGCTCTTGAAAATTTAGGGTTATACCAACTAAATACTGCCTATTTCGATACTATAACGGTAAAAGCAGATTCAGGTAAAGTACGCCCAATTGCAGAAGCGAATGAAGTTAATTTCTACTATGTAGATAATGAAACTATTTCAATAGCTATCAACGAAGCTACTTCATTAGAAGACTTAAATCAGATTATTTCAATTTTCGCCGAAGCACTTGGCAAAACTGCATCTGAGGTTAGCAGTTTATTGAACTCAACTTCAATACCTGAAAATAATAAGCGTACTAGTGCTTTCATGGAAAATAAGGTATTTAACTCTTACCATTCAGAGACAGAGTTAATGCGTTATATTAAAAAGTTGGAGCGTAAAGATTTAGCTTTAAACCACAGCATGATTTCTTTAGGTAGCTGTACTATGAAATTAAATGCCGCAAGTGAAATGTTGCCATTAAGCTCATCGAACTGGGGAAATATTCATCCATTTGTACCAGTTGAACAAGCAGAAGGCTATCAAATTATTTTACGCGAATTGGCAAAAGACCTTTCAATCATTACAGGTTTTGCAGATACCTCGTTACAACCAAATTCTGGAGCGCAAGGTGAATATGCAGGGTTAATGGTTATTAGAGCATACCATGAATCTAGAGGTGAATCTCATAGAAACATATGCTTAATTCCTTCATCTGCACACGGTACCAACCCAGCATCAGCTGTAATGGCAGGTATGAAAGTTGTAGTAACCAAGACAGATGAAAAAGGAAATATCGATGTTGCAGATCTTGAAGAGAAAGCAATATTACATTCAAAGAACTTAGCTGCATTGATGATCACATACCCATCTACACATGGCGTATTCGAATCATCGATAAAGCAGATTACAAAATTAATTCATGATCACGGTGGTCAGGTTTATATGGATGGTGCAAACATGAACGCACAAGTTGGCTTAACGAACCCTGCTACTATTGGTGCAGACGTTTGTCACCTAAATTTACATAAAACATTCGCTATACCACATGGAGGTGGCGGTCCAGGTGTTGGACCCATATGCGTTGCACCACAACTAGTACCATTTCTACCTAGCAATCCAGTAATAAAAACCGGAGGCAAAGATGCTATAACCGCTATTTCAGGAGCACCATGGGGGAGCTCGTTGGTATGCCTTATCTCTTACGGATATATTAAAATGTTGGGTGAATATGGCTTAACACATTCTACAAAAATTGCCATACTGAACGCTAATTATATTAAGCATAAACTTGAAGGTAAGTTCGATGTTTTATATACAGGTGAAAAAGGTAGAGCAGCCCATGAAATGATTTTAGACTGTAGACCATTTAAACAAAATGGTATTGAGGTGACCGATATTGCCAAACGACTGATGGACTATGGTTTTCACGCACCAACAGTATCTTTTCCTGTTGCAGGAACGGTAATGATAGAACCTACTGAAAGTGAAAACTTAGCAGAATTAGATAGATTCTGTGAAGCTATGGTATCTATTCGTGCAGAGATAGATGAATCTAATGCCGATGAGCCGAATAATGTACTTAAGAATGCACCGCATACTTTAGAAATGGCTACGACAGATAATTGGCAATTTCCATACTCTAGACAGAAAGCAACCTTTCCACTTCCTTACATTGCTGAAAACAAATTTTGGCCATCGGTACGTAGAGTTGACGATGCTTATGGAGACCGTAATTTAATTTGCACATGTGCACCAATTGAGGCATATATGGAAGCTGAATAAACGCTCTAAACCTATACTAGTAAGCCTTTTCGAGAAATCGAAGAGGCTTTTTTAATTAAGCTCACTTTTAACAATCTTCATTGAGCATCGTAAATTTTACTATGCATGCATATTATATTTTAACAATTTGCTTAAATTTCGGTTACAATTCAATTATTTAAAATGAGCATATCAATTACGGGAACAGGAAGCTATATACCTGAATTAAAAGTTTCCAATGACGATTTCAATAATCATAATTTTCTAAATTTAGACGGTACTACTTTAAAACACAATAATGAAGTCATTATTGAAAAGTTCAAAGCTATTACCGGTATAGAAGAAAGACGATATGCTCCCCAAAAATACACCACATCTAACTTGGCTTTTTTTGCTGCAGAAAAGGCAATTGAAAATGCTAACATAGACAAAGAAACATTAGACTATATAATTGTTGCCCATAATTTTGGAGACTTAAAAGATGGGTATATTCAAGGCGATACCCTTCCTAGTTTAGCTACTAGAGTAAAACACCAATTACAGATTAAGAATCCGAAATGTGTTGCTTACGATTTAATCTTTGGCTGCCCAGGTTGGCTAGAAGGTATGATACAAGCTAATGCTTTTATTAAGAGTGGTATTGCAAAAAGATGCTTGGTCATTGGTGCTGAAACCCTATCAAGAATAGTAGATGATTTCGACCGCGATTCTATGATATATTCTGATGGCGCAGGTGCTGCGGTAGTGGAAAAATCTGATGATGGTGGCGAAATAATAGCACACGAGTCTGCTACTTACGCAAATGATGAAGCTAATTTTCTGTTTTTCGGAGAAACCTATGACAAGGACGATGACAAAAAGAAATTCTACATTAAAATGCATGGAAGAAAAATCTATGAATTTGCCGTGACTAATGTACCTGCAGCGATGGCATCATGTCTAGACAATAGCGGTATTAGCATTGACGAAGTGAAAAAAATATTTATTCACCAAGCCAATGAGAAAATGGATGAGGCAATCGTAAAACGCTTCTACAAAATTTACGGTAAAGAAATGCCAGAAGGTGTTATGCCAATGAGTATTGCAAAGCTAGGCAATAGCTCTGTTGCGACCATACCCACGTTATACGACCTTGTAAAAAACGGGAAATTAGAAAATCAGGAAATTAAAAAGGGAGATGTTGTTATCTTTGCTAGTGTTGGCGCCGGAATGAACGTCAATGCAATGGTATACAGAATCTAAACATGTACGAAAACAGCTTTCCAAACAAACGATATAAGCATACACTTCATTTTTTACGCAAACATATCACCACCGACGAATCTATTTTAGATTTAGGTGTAGAAAATCCGTTTACCAAAATCATGCTAGAAGATGGTTATTCGGTAACGAATACCCAAGGTGAAGATTTAGATATCGATTATAGCACGGTAACGAATACCAATGCAGATGTTATTACTGCTTTCGAGATATTTGAACATCTTTTAGCTCCGCTGAATTTACTTTCAAATACCAAGGCTACTAAGTTAGTTGCTAGCATACCTCTAAAATTGTGGTTTTCCCCTGCCTACAGAAGTAAAACCGATAAATGGGATAGACATTACCATGAGTTTGAAGATTGGCAATTCGATTGGTTATTGGAGAAAGCCGGTTGGAAAATTCAAGATTCTCAGAAATGGGCACATCCTGTTAAAAAAATAGGATTTAGACCTTTTCTACGATTGTTCACTCCAAGGTATTATATTGTTTACGCAACCAGAAAATAAGAGACTATAATTCATATGAATTACTACATAGTTATTCCTATACACAATGAAGAGGCTTTTTTGAAAAGCACCTTAGACTCTATTTTACTTCAGACATTATCCGCAAAAAAGGTTATTCTAGTTAATGATAATTCGACGGATCGCACAGAAAACATCATAGATGAATACTGTACTATGAGTAGCCTTTTTCAAAAGGTGAACACTACTTCGTCTACACAGCATATGCCTGGCAGTAAAGTCATCAACGCATTTAACAAGGGACTTGAATTGTTAGACGATAACTATGATTTTATTGTAAAATTAGATGCCGATATTATTTTACCATCGAATTACTTTGATGTTATTAGTCGGCACTTCGAAAAAAATAAACATCTAGGTATTTGTGGCGGATTCATTTACGAACAGAATAACGCCAAAGAATGGATTTTAAATCACCCGATGGATAAAAACCATGTTAGAGGTGCCATCAAAGCCTATTCTAAAGCTTGTTTTAAAGCGATAGGAGGATTGAAGAACGCAATGGGATGGGATACAGTAGATGAGCTCTTAGCTCAATTTTACGGATACTCATTACAATCAGACGCAACACTTAAAGTAAAACATTTAAGACCTACGGGAAAAGCCTATAATGCCGAAGCAAAGAAGTTACAAGGTAAAGCAATGTATACCATGCGCTACGGATTTTTAATTACCTGTATTGCCTCGTTAAAGATGGCAATCAAAAACAGATCCATAAATTCATTTTGGAACAATATCATGGGGTATATACAAGCCGCCCAAAATAACTCTGCTTATCTCGTAACAGAATTAGAAGGTAAGTTCATAAGAAACCTTCGTTGGACAAATATTAAGAGAAAAATCAAAGCATAAAAAAAGCCATCTAATAGATGGCTTTTCTCTTATAGTATTAGTTCTCTAATTAGAAACCTAATTGTTTTTTAACATCAGCTAAAAGATCTTTACCTTTTGCTACGATTAGACCACCACCTGCTTGCGCATCGATAACGTAGTCAAAACCTTGTGTCGCTGCAACTTTTTCAATAGCCGCTTTAGCTTTTTCAGAAATAGGAGCGAATAACTCACCTTGCTTCTTTTGAAATTCTTGTTGAGCTCTTTGTTGAGCCTCACCAATATTCTTTTCGTAACCTTGTAACTCTATAGCTCTCTTTTCATTCTCTTCTTTAGACTTAGAGGCTGCTTCGTTTTGGTACTGTGTGTACTTGTTACGCAACTCTGTCATTGAACCTTCGATATCTGCATTATAAGTTTCTTGCAATTTCTTAAGCTCAGCTTCTGCAGATTTCATTTCTGGCATTGCAGATAATAATTGAGTAACGTCGATATGAGCTACCTTACTTTGGGCATTTACAAAACTTGTCGTTGCTACGAACAACAATAAGGCTACCGCAATTTGTTTTACTTGTTTCATGAGTGTAATTTTAATTCTAATTGAGTGTTAATTTTTATGGTTGTTAAACCTATTTAAATAGTACCGTTATTATCATCTTTTTCGGTATCGCTATTTCTCTCTTTTAATTTTTCTTGCTTCTTAGCTTCGCGCTCCTCTAACAATTTCTTTCTTCTTTCTTCGTACGCTTTTTTACGCTCTTCTCGCAATTTCAGTTGTTCGGCTTTCGTATCGGCCACACTTTTCTCTCTAGTTTCTGCTGCCTGGGCCGCTTTATCTAAACGATCTTGTAATGCCTCACTAACCTCTTCTTCCTCTTCACCTTCAAAATCATCTAATCTACTAAGATCTTCTGACTTTTTTATTGGTTTGCTAGTTTTTCTTGTTCTAGCAATACCCCTTAATACCAAATCACTGATATCATGTCTTTTTTCAGAATACAACATTACAACATCCGCAGATTTATCAAAAATAAAATCATACTTTTTATTCGTGCCAATTGATTGTACTTCATTGAACACTTGATCTTGTATTGGCTGTATCAGCCTTCGCTTCTGCAACACTAAATCTCCTTGTGGCCCAAAACGATCTTGTTGATACTCGATCATTTCTCGCTCTAAAATTTGAATCTCCTCTTCGCGCTCAGCAATTAGCTCTGGAGTCAATAGCACTTTCTCTGCCATTAAATCTTTCTTCATTTGCTCCACCACACTTTGCTTCTGCTCTACTTCGACCTTCCAACGTTGTACTTTAGTTTCTAACTGTTCGGTCGCTTCTCTGTACTCATCTACATTCTGTAAAATGTACTCCATATCTACGTAGGCCATTCTTACCCCTCTTTGGGCAAAACCTTGTATTGTCATGAAGATGACCGAAACTACTAATAGAACTTTTGTTTTTGTACTCATTGTTAATGTCGTTTAATCCTATAGAAAATATCGTGCCAAAATTACTAAATCTTTTAAAATTAAAGGATTAGCACTAAGCAGGATTTTAATAATTCAATGAAAATTAAAACTGTTGACCAATAATGAAGTGTGTTTGCCATCCGCTTGGACCTTGCCCAGCAGATTGTGGTCTTAGATCCTCGTCGAATCCGTAACCAAAATCAATACCCAACAAACCAAATGCTGGCATAAAGATTCGCAGCCCCACACCGGCCGATCGTTTTAATTCAAACGGATTAAAGTCTTGAAAATTGTTGAACGAATTACCACCCTCTAAAAATGCCAGTCCGTAAATAGATGCCGAAGGCTTCAATGTTAATGGGTAACGTAATTCTAATGAAAATTTATTATAAATTAATGCACCATCTGGTGTATTAGAATCATTTGAATATGGTGTAATAGACTGATTGTCATACCCTCTAAGTTGTACAACATCTCTACCATCTAATGTAAAGTTACCTAAACCGTCACCACCTACATAAAATCTTTCGAAAGGCACATTACCAACAGCACTGTTATAGCTACCTAAAAAGCCAAATTCAGCATTTGTTTTCAACACCAATTTATCTACTAAGGTAGTATACCAATCTCCTTTAAATTTTACTTTATAATACTCCAGTAACCTAAAACGCTCTTGATCGATAGATGATAATTCAGCTTGATCGGTTGCACTAAGACCAACAGTATTTTTCTCCTGCTCTAGTTCTTCTGATCTATTTTTTAATGCTCTAAAATCTTTATTACTGAATAACGACCAAGGCGGTGTAAATTTAGCAGACAATTCAAATGTCGATCCGGACATCGGAAAAATACGACTAGGCCCTTGAGAACTTCTAGAAATACCAAAGGTATATGCTACAGAATTTGCCTTACCGTCACCAAAGTTAAATAGACCGATGTTGTAATTTCTAAAATCATATAATTGATAACTCAATGAATGAGAAATGGTAAAGAAATCATCTGGCCATTGTACACGTTTTGCCAAGCCAGCTGTAATACCTGTTATAGAAAATTGCTGTTTCTTATCGACCTCAATGTTACCATTATTGCCATAAGTAGCATTAAACTGCTGTGTTCTAGACATACTTAAATTAAAACGTACTGGCTTTTTACCCCCTAACCATGGCTCAGCAAAATTTAAGCTGTATACCCTGTAAGTACGACTTGCCTGTAAACGAAGTGCAAAGGTTTGACCGTCACCCATAGGTACTGGTTTATACTTTTCACCTTTAAATAAGTTCTGTATCGAGAAGTTACTAAAAGACAACCCTAATGTACCAATGAAACCACCGCCACCATAACCACCTTGTAATTCTATTTGACTTGATCCAGATTCTACCAAATTCCATGCTAAGTCAACAGTACCTTCATTGGGGTTTGCGTTTAAAACATCTGGTGTAATTTGTTCGGCATCGAAAAAGCCAAGCTGACCTAATTCACGAATAGTTCTAATAATATCAGCTTTATTATACTTTTGACCTGGTCTTGTACGAAGTTCACGATAGATAACGTGGTCATTTGTTTTATCGTTACCAGAAACGGTAACATGATCCAAGAACGTTTCTTTACCTTCTATAATTCTAATTTCAAAATCAATAGTATCATTAGCAGCTGAAATCTCTACTGGATTAATCGTTGAAAATAAGTATCCGTTATTTTGATAAAGGCTTGTAACATCAGTTGGATCTGGCTTAGAATTATCTGCAATTCTTTCGCGCAATAATACTCCATTATAAGTATCCCCTTTTTTAATACCTAAAACTTGATTTAATTGACGGTCGGTATATACTGTATTACCTACAAAGTCGATATTACCGAAATAATACTTATCACCTTCTTCAACTTTTATTTTAATATCGATGTTATTTTCATCGACCTTAACAATAGAATCAGAAATTACCCTCGCATCTCGATACCCATTTTCGGCAAATTTATCAACCAATAGCCCAAGATCCTCTTCGTAATCTTCTTGAATGTATTTAGATTTTTTCCAGAAACGACCAAATTTCTTCTGCTTTGTGCTCTTCAAAGCCTTACGTAATTTCTTGTCGGCTAACTGCTCGTTACCTTCAAAAATAATGTCACGAATTTTAACCTTATCACCTTTGTCAACATTTACAACCATACTTTGAGTATTCGTATCGGTAGTGTCTTTAGATGTTGCAATGGTTACATCGGCATTTAAATACCCTTGCTTCTTATATTTGTTGGCGATATAGTTCTTCGAATTAGAAATTAAACTTTCGGTAATCTTCTTTCCTTTCTTAAGATCTGTATCCTTAATTAGTCCTTCGATTTTACCTTTTTTAACACCGTAAAATTTTACGTTAGTTAAAGTTGGCCTTTCGATAATATTAAGTTCTAAGAAAACGGTGTTTTCTTCTATGTTAGTTATAAAAAACTCAATCTCGCTAAAAAGCTCAAGACCCCATAACTTCTTAATAACCTCGCTAATTTGCTCTCCTGGCAAAGTAATAGGTTGCCCTACTCTAAGACCGGTATACGTTTTAACGGTTTGTTCATTATAGCTTTGTAGCCCAGTAACATCTAATCCTCCTAAAATATAGCTTTTGCCGTCCTCATAGGAAGCATCCTGTGCGGCGGCAAAAAAGGTGGTTAAAAATAAAAGGGTAGTTAAAAAGTGGTTCAAGGATATGAACCTGGCCATATCTTTAAGTGAGTTGTTCGCTTGTTTTTCCAAATCTTCGTTCTCTGTTCTGGTAATTTTTTATGGCTTCCACCAAGTGGTGCTCTCTAAAATCAGGCCAATATACATCAATAAAATATAACTCTGCATACGCTATTTGCCATAATAGAAAATTGCTGATCCGATGTTCTCCACTAGTACGGATAAGCAAGTCTACGTCTGGTAAATCGTGCGTGTAAAGATGGCTATTAATAATTTCTTGGTCAATGTTTTCAATTGAAATTATATTATTTTTAACTTTGGCGCATATCTCTTTCACCATAGACTGCAGCTCTTCGCGTGCACCATAACTCAAAGCCAAAGTCAACGTCATGCCTGTGTTTTGCTTAGTTTGATCCATTACTTCGACCAACTCTTTATAAGCCCTAGAAGGCAGTGCATCTATGTTACCGATGGTATTTAAACGAATGTTATTTTTGTTAAAAGTTTTAAGTTCTTTCTTTAATGAAGACACCAATAAGCGCATAAGAGTTTGCACTTCTATCTTTGGTCTGTTCCAGTTTTCTGTAGAAAACGTATATAATGTTAAGTAATCGATCTTTAACTGAACACATTGTTCAACAATAATTCTGACAGTTTTTACCCCATGTTCATGACCAAAAACTCTTAGTTTACCACGTTCTTTTGCCCACCTACCGTTACCGTCCATGATAATAGCAAGGTGCTTTGGTACATTCAGTTTGTCAATATCGTTTATATCACTCATCTTAAAATTTACTCAAAACAATCCATACAAGGCTTTCTGCCAAAGGTATAAGTTAGTGTTAAACCAGAAAAAACATACCAATCATCACTAAAAATATTACCGAATTGAAATTCTTCAAAGTTAGAACCTTCAGGATTACTACCATCTAGGTTATCTGTAAAGGTATATCTAGCACCAATTTCGCCCCCAAAAATAAGAAACTGATTGATACGATATTTAAAACCCACGGTCATTGGTACTGCAAAACTACCTTCTTTTTGATTGACATCTTGAAGAAGACCACCATTAAAGTATTGATAATCATACCTAAAATAAGTAAGACCCGTATATAAATAAGGAGTAAAAGCTGGTCCCAGTTTGTGTAAATTATATTCAACAAAGTTAAATTCTAGACCAACAGAACCTTCTAAAATAGAATTATCTACTATATACCCTCTTTGTTGTCTTGCTGTAGAATTAGATTTGGTATCATCGGCAGTAAATTTACCATACGTTAAACTACCACGCCATGCATACCTTTTACTTATGTTCCATTTAAATAATCCGCCAAAAGCAATATTAGACGGCAAAAGATAATCTGTTCTACCAACATCACTAATAGTATTGGCACCACCCGCAAAAATACCCACTTCATAGGTCTGCGCCTGCAAACCCGAAAGTGAAAAAAGCAATACTAATAACGTTATGTAACGCATAAAATAGATTTTATAATTATCGCAGATTCCATATTGAATATTGAAAAAGCAATGATTTTTATGTTCTCAAAAGATAAACAGTGATTAAGGACAATTATTGTTTAAAAGTGGGCTCAATTTCGTCTATCCTCACCCCAAAGCAGCTTATTACGAAGGGTCTTTAAAAAACTTTCTGAAGTATATTCTATCATTTTAATAGTAAAAGGAGCTTTACTAATGGTTATTTCTTCACCATTTTCTAATGAGGCTATTCTTGAATCTAAAGAAACCAGGTGGTTTTCTTCTCTACCAGATACCTTTAATCGAATTACGGTATCATCTGAAATTACCAGAGGCCTAGCGTTTAAGTTATGCGGAGCTATAGGTGTCAATACCAATGATTTTGCCGTTGGCACAATTACCGGTCCACCACAACTTAAAGAGTAGCCAGTGGAACCTGTTGGCGTCGAAATAATTAGACCATCTGCCCAATAAGAGGTTAGGTATTCATTATTTAAATAAGTTTCGACCGTTATCATAGAAGTGGTATCTTTTCTACTAACGGTAATTTCGTTCAATGCAAAATTAAGATCTCCGAATTCTACATCAAGCTCTTTTGTATTTAACTGAACCAAACTACGTTCAATAACAGTATATCCACCTTGCTTAAACTCTTGTACTACCTTTCTAACATCTTCTTTTTTGAAGGTGGAAAGAAATCCTAACCTACCAGTATTTACACCAACAATAGGAATACCTAAATCCTTAACAAAAGTAGTAGCTCTTAATATGGTACCATCACCACCAAAACTAACGAACATATCAAAAGATGTATTTAAACCTTCGTCAATAGTAAATACAGGAAATGTCTGAGCTGTTTTGTTCGTTCTATATAAATCGTAAAAATCTTTTTCAATATAAACTTCGGCAGAGACCTTACTTAACTCATCTAATAATTCGATAAGATATTCAATAGCATTATCTTGATATGTTTGACCGTATACAGCTACTTTCATATTAAACATTAAGATATTTCTCTAAATAGTCTGACCGGTTCTTTAAATCTTCAAGAAACTCATCGTCGCTATTTCCGAATATAATATTATAGTTATATCGTCTAAAAGTCTGCACAACTTTATTATAATTATTCGCAGTAATCTTTAAGGTCACTTGAATAATATCATTTTGGGTGTCTGAAATAAAACCACCATAAAGCTTAGCGTTATTACTTTCAACTATTTGGGCAATCTGGCTAAACGAATAATCTTTGACTCCGGTTGCAACAACCAAAATACTACCTGGATCAGTAAAAAATGGCATATCTATAAAGACAGATACAATATCGGTAAGACAGTAATAGCCAGTAACCTCTTCCTTTTCATTTAAAACAGGTAAAAGATTGGCTTCATTACGTGCAAATACCTCTAAAACATCTAACCAATTGGTATCTCGACGCACAAAAAAACTTTGCAGTTCATATCTAAATTCATCGATTTTAGCATCCGGTTGTAATCCGTCTGCATCATTTTCAGAAAAAAGTCCTAAAAACCGTCCATCGTCTAAAATAGCGACATGAGAATAGGTAGAGTCTTGAAAAAATTCTAAAACTTTTTCAGTGGTATCTTTAATATCGAATACCGGTAAATTTGTAATGATATGTTCTTGAATATCCATAAGCCTATATATAACGCAAAATAACAATTAATAATATCAAAAGGCGTGCCTTATTCGTATTTTTGAAGCTCTTAAAAGGTAAATAAGACATAATGACAAAACTTAGCGTTAACGTGAACAAAATTGCAACTCTCAGAAATGCCCGTGGAGGCAATGTTCCAGATTTGCTTAAAGTTACAAACGATTTAGAGGGCTTTGGCGCACAAGGCATCACTATACACCCAAGGCCAGACGAACGCCATATTAGATACCAAGATGCCAGAGATTTAAAAAAAACGGTGAAGACAGAATTTAATATCGAAGGTAATCCGGTTCCTAAATTTATAGCGTTAGTTCTAGAAGTTACCCCTGAACAGGTAACATTGGTACCAGATTCTGTAGATGCTATTACCTCAAATGCTGGTTGGAATACTATAAAGTATAAAGATTTTTTAACCGATGTTATCAAAACCTTTAAAGACGCAGGTATTCGCACATCAATATTTGTTGATCCAGACCCAAAAATGATTGAAGGTGCAAAAGCAGTGGGCGCAGATAGAATAGAATTATATACTGAAAGTTACGCCGCCGATTACGAGAAAAATAAAGAAGAAGCAATAAAACCTTTTATTAAAGCCGCCCAAAAAGCTAATGAATTAGGTATTGGCATTAACGCCGGTCATGATTTAAGCATAGATAATATTGAATATTTTGCTAAAAACATACCTAATTTATTAGAGGTATCTATCGGTCATGCACTTATTAGCGAGGCGCTTTATTTAGGTTTAGATAATGTAGTAAACATGTATTTACACAGATTAAAATGAAGCAAATTTTACATTCGGTAATTTTAGGCGAAGGCAAACCGTTGTGTATTTTACACGGATTTCTAGGGATGCTCGACAATTGGAAAACTTTAGGGACTTTATATGCAGAAAATGGATTTTGTGTTCACTTAATCGACCAAAGAAATCATGGCAAAAGTTTTCATTCGCCTGATTTCGATTATGATATTTTAGCAGACGACCTTCTTAATTACCTAGACGAACACCATATTGCAAGTACCGCTTTAATTGGTCATTCTATGGGCGGAAAAACGGCTATGCAATTTGCATGCACATACCCTGAGCGAGTCAATAGATTACTCGTCGCAGATATAGCTCCAAAATATTATCCACCACATCATCAAGAAATTATTAATGGTTTAAATGCTATAGACACCACCAATTTAAAATCTCGAAATGATGCCGACCAACAGTTGAAAAAACACATCTCAAACCCAGGTATACGTCAGTTTTTATTGAAAAATCTCGATAGAGATGAAAAAAAAAATTGTGTTTCAAATTTAACTTAGCAGTATTAAGTGAAAAGATGGAAGAAATTGGCGACAACATCAATAGCAACGACAGCTACTACGGACCCACATTATTTTTAAGAGGAGATAAATCTGAATATGTTACCAAAAATGATACTGAAATCATTCGTAGACATTTTCCAAAGGCAACAGTAGAAACCATAGATAATGCAGGTCATTGGTTACATGCTGAAAACCCTGATCAATTTTTCGAAAAATCACTTACCTTTCTAAAACAAGAATAAATAACTATTATAATTTAAAACCAAAACCCATGAAACTAATTTTAAGAATTCTATTAAGCGCCGTTGCCGTTATCATCTTGGCCAATATATTACCAAACGTTTCTGTAGATGGTTTTACGACCGCTGTTATCGTAGCTGTAGTATTAAGCCTTTTAAATTTATTGGTTAAACCAATATTAGTTATTCTAACGCTACCTGTAACAGTTATTACATTTGGTCTTTTTCTATTGATCATTAATGCGATAATTATACTTTTGGCAGATAAACTTATCGATGGTTTTTCGGTCGGAAACATTTGGTGGGCATTGATTTTTAGCCTCTTGCTATCGTTTTTACAATCCATCTTTTTTACACTGTTAAAAGACGACAAGTCATAGTTGCTTGTGATTTGAAATTCAATACTTTAAAAAATTGGTTGACTTTGTAAAATATAGTATTTTTGCATCCCATTTTATACATGCAAATAGATATTAAGGAATGAATATTACGAAAGAGCAGATAGACGATTTAAATGCAGTAGTTAAAGTTGCTATCACAAAAGAAGATTACCAAGATAAGGTAGATACCATTTTAAAGGATTATAAGAAACAAGCTAATATTCCTGGCTTTAGAAAAGGTCAAGTTCCTATGGGCCTTATAAAAAAGCAATATGGTAAAGCTGTTTTGGTTGATGAAGTAAATAAATTGTTGCAAGACAACCTAAACAAATATTTAACCGAAGAGAAATTAGATGTTCTTGGTAATCCTTTACCAAAACAACAAGACAATTTTGATTGGGATAAAGAAGAGTTGGCATTTGAATTCGAATTAGGTTTAGCGCCTAATTTTGAAGTTTCATTGAAAACAAAAAATGCAATTACCCAGTACAAAATAGTTGCAGACAAGAAAATGATCGACGAGCAAGTTGAGCGTATTCAAAAGCAATATGGCAAGCTTGTAAGCAAAGATGTTGTTAGCAAGAATGATGAAGTAAGCGGTACTTTCACTAACGAAGCTGAAGAAATCGATAACAAAACCATGCTTGAAACTGATAAGTTGAAAAGCAAAAAAGCTATAGATGCCCTACAAGGTAAAAAAGTTGGGGATGTTGTTACTTTAAAAACGAAAGGTCTATTTAATGAAGATTATATGTTATCAAGTGCGTTAGGCATTGATAAACAAAAAGCTGAATCTTTGGATATTGAGGTTACATTTACCATTACTGAAATTAACGAAAGAGAAGCTGCAGAATTAAACCAAGAATTGTTCGATAAACTTTTCGGACCTGACAGTGTAAAATCTGAAAAGGAATTAAAAGAACGTATTAAAGAAGATTCTGAAAAGCAATTCGAGCAACAATCGGATCAAAAATTATTGAACGACGTTACTGAATACTTTATTGACAATACCAAGTTTGAACTACCTACAGGTTTCTTAACAAAGTGGATTCAAATGACAGGTGAAGAGCCATTATCTGAAGAGCAAGCTCTCGAAGAATTTGCTAAATCTGAAAAAGGTTTACGTTACCAACTTATTGAAGGTAAAATAATTCGTGAAAACGAGTTACAAGTTCAGTTCGATGAACTAAAAGAATTCTCTAAAGGATTTATTCGTTCGCAAATGGCTCAATTCGGTCAATTAGACCCAAAAGAAGAAGAGTTAGATAATATTGCTGCGCGTGTTCTTGGTAATCAAGATGAAGTAAAAAGACTTTCAGAACAATTGATGAGTCAGAAATTATTAAATCTTTACAAAGAAAAAGCGAATCTTAAGACAAAGGAAGTTACCTATGAAAATTTCGTCAAAGAAGTTTACGGATAAATTCCAAACAATAAATTAAGTATCTTTACGGTGCCGGAAATAAAATTTTCGGCACCTTTTTTTACTCTAAAATATAGACATACAATTTATGGATTACGGAAAAGAATTCAAGAATTTCGCTATAAACGATCAAGGCATTAGCAGCACTTATTACGATTCTATAATGAGCAGCATGTACCCAACGAACATGACGCCGAACATTATTGAAGAGCGTTCTATGAATATTGTTGCAATGGACGTTTATTCGCGCTTAATGATGGATCGCATCATTTTTATGGGTACTGGTATAAATGATCAAGTAGCCAATATTATTCAAGCACAGTTATTGTTTTTAGCAAGTGTTGACGCTAAAAAAGATATTCAAATTTACATCAACTCACCAGGTGGGAGTGTTTATGCAGGCTTAGGTATTTATGATACTATGCAGTTCATTACGCCAGATGTTGCTACTATTTGTACAGGTATGGCAGCTTCTATGGGTGCAGTACTTTTATGCGCAGGTGAAAAAGGAAAACGTAGTGGCCTACAACACTCTCGTGTAATGATACACCAACCTATGGGTGGAGCTCAAGGTCAAGCGAGTGATATTGAAATTACCGCTAGAGAGATCTTAAAATTAAAAGAAGAACTATATCAAATTATTGCAGAGCACTCTGGTACCGACATTGAAAAAGTTCGTGATGACAGTGACCGTGATTACTGGATGAAAGCTGACGAGGCTCTTAAATATGGTATGATTGATGAAATATTGGTAAGGGAAAAGAAGTAAACCCGACTAATTGAATCAAATAAATTAATGATTTTTAAACCAAAAACGATTTTTGATCGTTAAGGAATAGAATAGAGAAGATAGATAATGGCAAAGGAAAATTTAGAGTGTTCATTTTGCGGTAGAAAAAAACCAGAAACCAATTTATTGATTGCTGGTCTTGACGCCCATATATGTGATCGCTGTATTGAGCAAGCTCACGGTATTGTTGCCGAAGAGTCAAAACAGACAAAGACCAACGATCTTTCTTCTGAACTTGTTCTAAAAAAACCACAAGAAATCAAGGAATTTTTAGACACTTTTATCATTGGGCAAGATCGTACTAAAAAAGTAATGTCTGTAGCTGTTTACAACCACTATAAAAGGTTACTACAACCTTCATCAAAAGAAGATGATATAGAAATTCAGAAAAGTAATATCATTATGGTTGGGCAAACCGGTACCGGTAAAACCCTTATGGCAAAAACAATCGCTAAATTACTTAATGTACCCCTAGCCATTGTTGATGCGACAGTATTGACCGAAGCTGGTTATGTTGGTGAAGATGTAGAAAGTATTCTTACCCGTCTTTTACAAGCAGCAGATTACAATCTTGAAAAAGCAGAAAGAGGTATCGTTTTTATTGATGAAATCGATAAAATTGCACGTAAAGGTGATAATCCTTCTATTACTAGAGATGTATCTGGAGAAGGTGTTCAACAAGGTCTTTTAAAATTATTGGAAGGTACAGTTGTAAATGTTCCACCAAAAGGAGGAAGAAAGCACCCAGACCAAAAATTCATCGAAGTAAATACCGAAAATATCTTATTTATTGCCGGTGGAGCTTTTGATGGTATCGAACGTGCTATTACAAAGCGTTTGAATATGCAAGCTGTTGGCTATAGCGCTTCAAAATCTGATAGCTTTTTAGATGATAGTAATTTATTACAATACATCATACCAAGAGATTTGAAAGATTTCGGACTTATACCTGAAATTATCGGTAGGCTTCCGGTTCTTACCCATATGAATCCGTTAGACAAGAAGACATTAAGAGCTATTTTAACCGAACCTAAGAATGCGATTATAAAACAATACGAGAAGTTATTTGCAATGGATGATATTACTTTCACCATTACAGACCAAGCTTTAGATTATATTGTAGAAAAAGCAATAGAGTATAAACTTGGAGCTAGAGGTTTAAGATCTTTGTGTGAAGCCATTTTTACTGACGCAATGTTCGAAATGCCAAGTACAGGTGATAAAAACTTCAAAGTAACAAAACCTTATGCCGAAGAAATGTTATCCCATGATACCATTAAAAAGCTAAAAGCTGTTTCATAATACCTCAGCAAAATATTGAATACAAAAAAAGCGAAGATTTACATCTTCGCTTTTTTTATGCTTTATACTTTTATTTAGTTCAAACCACTTTTTTAATCTGTGGTGCAATTTGCGTTACTTCTTGCAATAGATCCATACATACTTTTTGAATGATTTTCTCATCGGTGTATAATGTATGTCCGTAATTAGGTAATACTTCCATATCTATCCCTAAATTATCTGCCCATTCATCGCTTGGTTTAAATGCATCATTAGCACCATACACCAATTGAAAAGGTACATTAGGGCGATCGTTATTTCTACGTATTCTCGTAGGAGATACACCATATAAAGACTTTACAGGTAAGCCTCTCTTAGCTGCTTCCCAAACAATGGTAGCACCTGTACTAAAAGCAAGATAATAACATGCTTCTTTTTCTTTTTTTAATAAATGAGATGCAGCAGTATCTGTACCGCCTTCTATAAAAGCATTGTGTACATTCTCTTCAGTTTGAATAAGAATATCTAAATTTGCCAGTTGTTGACTATCGTAAAAAGTAATGTCGAAATACTGTTGTAGATACCCTAAATACGAAGTAATCCATAAACCTTTCTTAGCGCCCCACATATCGGAAACGATCACTAATTTGTCTGCCATAATAATAGTATTTATAGTTTGGTTAAGTTTTGCTTCAGCAAGTTGAAATAATAAATGCACTTACAACTATTTAATTGTTTAGCGGGTTAAAAATATCGATGTAGTCCCTATTGATGATACTTATTAGAACTAAAAAAGCTACAATTATGTTGTAAGGTAAAAGCCACCTTAACTACGGCAAATGTATGGCAAGTAATGAGGAAATATATAAAATTGTTGTGATTAGGGTAATATTTGGTGTGAATAGAGATAATTAACTGTTTATTCGTAATAGTTCTTCTAAATAATCTCTCTTATTTGACAATCTAGGAATTTTATGTTGCCCCCCAAGCTTATCATTTAATTTCAACCAATCATAAAATAAATTCTCGCGTGCTATGTGTACCAATGGAGAATTCAGTGTAATATTATTTAACCTTTTGGCTTCATAATCTGAATTAAGAGATTTTAAGGCATTGTCAAAAATCTCTACAAAGGCACTAAAATCTTGCGGTAAGGTTCTAAATTCCATAATCCACTCGTGAGCACCTTTTTCTTTACCTTCCATAAAAACAGGCCCAGCAGTATAATCTATAATTTCAGCTCCTGTTTTTGCACAGGCTATTTTTAATGCTTCTTCTGCATTTTCTATAATCAATTCTTCACCAAAAACATTAATATGATGTTTGGTTCGCCCGGTTACTTTTATACGATATGGACTTTTTGAGGTAAAACGAACGGTATCCCCTATTCTATACCTCCACAATCCTGAATTTGTGGTAATTACTATTGCGTAATTTATACCTAACTCAACATCCCATAAAGCAATCACCTCTTCATTTAAAGCTCCATAAACATCCATAGGTATAAACTCATAGAAAATCCCGTAGTCCAACATCAATAATAAATCATCGGCACCATTTCTGTCTTGAATAGCAAAAAAACCTTCAGAGGCATTATAAATTTCGTAGTATCTGAAATTACTTTTCGGTAATATTTTTTTGTATTGCTCTTTATAAGGACTAAAATTCACTCCGCCGTGAAAGTACACTTCTAAATTTTCCCAAACTTGAAACAGATTCTCATTACCCGTTTCTTCAAGCACTTTGTTCATTAACACCAACATCCAAGATGGAACGCCTGCCAAACTAGTTACATTTTCTTGAACACTTTCATGAATGATAGCCATAAGCTTGCTCTCCCACTCACTCATTAAAGAAACCTTATTACTAGGCGTGCTACTGTACTCTGCCCACAAGGGCATGTTATCTATAAGAATTGCAGATAAGTCGCCAAATAACGACCCGTTATCCTCGTACAACTCTTTACTACCACCTAAACGCAAACTCTTACCCGTAAATAATTGTGAATTTTCGTTATTATTCAGATACAGGCACAATAAATCTTTGCTGGATTTGTAATGGCAATCTTCTAAAGCCTCACCGCTAACAGGTATAAACTTGCTTTTCGCATCTGTAGTACCACTACTTTTAGCGAACAATTTTACTTTAGTAGGCCAAAATAAATTCTGCTCCCCTTTTCTAGTACGTTCAATTATAGGCTGAATTTCTTCATAAGAAACTATAGGTAAGCGTTCTTTAAAATCTGCATATGAACCTATCGAATCAAAATCATAGGTTCTACCAATTTCAGTGTCTTCGGCAAATTCAAGCAATTGCAATAAAACCTCTTCTTGTACCTCTTCAGGATATTTTAAAAATAGTTCTATCTGATGAAAACGTTTTTTCAGTAACCAAGAGGCAATTGAATTAAATAGGGTAATTGGCATTTATAGGTATCTTTGTATTGCTAAAAGTAGCGCATCTTACTATCATTTTCAAATTGAACATTCAATAAGCCGAAATTACATGCAATACGAGGGAGTACTTAGAAAAATGCAGACAGAAATAGGAAGTCCGATTCAATATTATATGTTGTTCGAATCTGATTTCTTGAATGTAAATCAAGTTTTGGACAAAAATGTAAAAATAAATTTCATTAAACACAAATGTCTAAATTGCGGTAATGACCGACCTATTTATAGACAAGGATTTTGCAGGACCTGCTTTTTTGAAATACCATCTGCCGGAGATTGGATCATGCGCCCAGAATTAAGTAAAGCGCATTTAGACCAAGAAGACAGAGATTTAGAATATGAAAAAAAGGTGCAATTACAACCACATATTGTATACTTAGCTAATTCAAGCAATGTAAAAGTGGGTGTAACCAGAAAAGGACAAATACCAACAAGGTGGATTGACCAGGGTGCTCATGAAGCCATTGAAATTGTAGAAGTACCAAATAGGTATTTAGCTGGTATAACTGAAGTTGCCTTAAAAGACCATGTAGGTGATAAAACAAATTGGCGCACAATGCTTACCAATACCGTTGTTGACGAGAATCTTCAAGAATGGCGAGATAAATTAAAACAATATTTACCCGAAGAGGCATTACCCTATTTTCTAGCAACTAATTCAGAAACCGAATTAGAATTTCCGGTATTACAATATCCTACGAAAGTAAAAAGTTTAAATCTTAGCAAAACACCAACCTTTGAGGGTAAGTTAAAAGGTATAAAAGGGCAATACCTCATCTTTGAAGATAATACCGTCTTTAACGTAAGAGGTAGTGAAGGCTATTATGTAGGGTTAACTATTAGTTAGTAGAATCTTTCTTCTTCTTTCCTAAAAATCCTCCTAAAATATCTTTTGCCTTTTCTTTAACCGCTTCTTTATCTGTCTTAACGGGAATAGAATCTTTTTTGACCGCAGTAGACGTGGTGTCTTTTTTGGTAGCTAAAATTCCGCCTAAAATATCTTTTGCATTTGGTTTAGTGGAAGTTCCTGTTTTATCAATAGAATCGGTCTTCACTTTATTGCCCGATATTAAACCACCTATTAAATCTTTAGCCTTGTCTGTTCCTTTATTAATAAGTTTCTGTTTTTCAACCTCAACCAATTTGGTGGTCAATTGTTTAACACCAGAAGTTAAATCTGTAGTAACTGTAGGGCTATTATATAAACCACCAATATTTGCAACAACAGGTATGGTTAAATCTGTTAAGGCGGCATCATCTATCTTGGCGATTAACTTGGTAATATCTGACCCTAAATATTTGGCAGGCACTTGTAAAGTCGCTTTATAATTTAATTTCTGATCAAAAGAATGGTTACCATCAACGTTAATTGCGATATCCTTATAATTTAATGTAAAAGGTTTAACTACGACGATACCATCTTTAAAAGATAATGATGTCTTAAGATCCTTTAAATTAAACTGTTTAAGATCTATAAAATTCAATTTAGACACTAATGAGTTCAACACCGGCGAAGCTTCAGTATTCACTTCTTCAGTCATAATATCAGCAAACAAATCTCCACTCAATGATAAAAGATTCGGCATAAAATCGTCGGTCAAATTACCTGACAAAGAAATGTCTGATGTTAATTTACCGTTCAAAATTTTCGCAATTGGTGCTATAGCTTTAAACAAATCAACAGAAGCAAAAGTTTCTTGAATACCAAGTTGATTTAAGTCTAACTTCATATTGAAAGTAGGCGTCTCATTTTTCGTAGACACGTCGCCATTAAATGCGATTTTACCCCCAAACATACCCGCGGTCATATTACTTAAGGTAGCAGTTTCATCTTTAATCTTTAAAACCCCTTTAACATCACTTAACACGATATCATCATACAATACTTTTTTCGCATCTGCATTAATGGTTGCATCTAAAAAAGATGGAATTTTAATTTTTTCTTCTTGTACTACTCCACCAGAAGTGGACTTACTCTCATTTGTAGTTGCAGGCGTATCTGTATCAGCAACCATAAAATCGCTTAACGCAAAACTATTTGATTTAAGGTTGAAATTACCCTCAACCTTTTCATCATTGAACATAAAACCTAAAAGATTATTAATAGTACCAGTTGCATCAAAATCGGTCGTACCCGTTGTACCGTTCAATTGATTTAAGGTTACAGTCTTTGGATTAAAAGTTAACTTGGCGGTATTGAACTTAACCGGGTTTGCCAACTCATTTGAATTATATTCAAAATTGGTTACACTTAAATCTCCGGTAGTATTTGTTTTCTCGTATTGTTGTTTTTCAACGGATGCCATATCAAAAGCCGTGGTAATATCTGCTTTTAACAACCCCTTTAAATTATACTCTGCAGGCACTGGGTAAGCTTTTGAAATATTTGCCAAGTTCATAGCACCATCAATATGCGCTTTTACAATTGTATTACCCATAAGCTCTGTAATATGTGAAGTAAGATTGAACTTATCTTCATCAATCATAAAAGAAGCCTTATTGATATCGACATATGTATCTTCTGTAATACCAGTCTTATTATTCAATTGAATATCAAAAAACACATTACGAACCGCTTTCGGTAAATCTGGGTATTTGAAAGAGGCATTATCAGATTTAATCTCAATATTAAATTTAGGAATATGGGTATCATCAACAATACCGTTAAAATTACCATTAACGATAAAATCTCCGGTAGTACTTACGGTTGCAATATCTTTAGAATAAATTTCAGGAATTACCCCTAAGAAGTTTTTAAAATCTGACGAGGGCGTTTTAAAGGTTAGATTTACTTCTTGATTAGTTTCATTTAGTTTAACAAAACCATCGAATACCAATGGCAGTTGGTTAAGCAAAGCTTCATTCTTTAAAAAAGAGTATTTATTTTCATTTAAATCGATACCAATAAGCGCATCTAATTTTATTTTATTCTTGTTTAAATAGTTTACACTATCCATTTCTAAAGAAATAAATGCATCGGTATGTGTATCTAATTCTGAAGTAGCCAATGATAAATCTCCAGTTCCTTTATGTTGAAAATCATCTAACTTAAAAGTTATACCCGTAGAATTGTCGGTGTAGTAAATTCTAGAGTTCGTTATTTCATAAGACTGTAAGTCAAAAGCAAATCCGTCGGTTGTACTTGGCTCTTCAACAGTTGTTGCAATTTCTGAAGTGATGGCAATATCGTAATTAGCATTTTCTTCTTTGTCAACCACAATATTGACCAAAGCGCCATCTAAATTTATATTGTTTATCGCAATAGCATCACCCGTGCCTTTAAACAGTTGCATAATACCCATGGTCAATTCTAAATTAGCCGCTTTAAACAAAGTATCTCCTTCAAATGGAGCTTTGTTAGTTAAAACTACATCTTTAAAATTCACCTCTGCATTCGGAAAACTTCGCACCAAACTTAAATTTGCTTCAGAAAAATCTAGCGTAGCATTCACATTATTATTGACATTATTTTTAATAATATCGCCAATTTTAGCTTCTAAGAAAAAAGGCGCCGCAACAATTACGACAATGATTAATACTAAAAGTACCCCAACAATTTTTAAAATTTTCTTACCCATCGTATGTTTTTATACAGTTTATTAATGCTATTACTCTAAAACATCTAAGTCCAATTCTTCATTTGGCTTTAGGTTAAAACGTTTTCTCATAATATATACGAAGAAATAGAGAAAAGGGGTGTCAAAAAATGCTATAAAAATCTTAAAAATAAATCCGCTAACTACGAGTCCGAAAAAAAGATCCCACGGCAATACTTTGAAGACACATAACAACCCCACAACGGTAAACGTATCTAGAAATTGTGATAGAAATGTTGAAAAATTGTTACGCAACCATAAATACTTGCCTTTGGTCAATTTTTTCCAGAAATGATATATAGCCACATCTACATATTGCGCCAGTAAATACGCCATCATAGAAGCTAAAACGGCTATTGGCGACAAGGCAAAAACATGTGTAAAAGTTTCATCGTTTATAGGTGATGAAGGAATTGCAGGGGCAACTTCTGCCAATAAAATAATGCCCATAGAAAAGAAAGAAGCAAAAATACCGGCAGTAACAATTTGGTTTGCCATTTTTCTACCATAAATCTCGGAAATGAGATCGGTAATCAAAAACGTTATTGGGTAAGGTAAAATACCTACGGAAACTTCAAATAGCGAAACCCCGAAAACAGTGAAATCCCCGAAGGGATTCCAATAAAAAAACTTTTGAAATATGAGGTTAGAAACTACTAGAGAAGTTATAAATAAAGCCCCTAGATACAAATAAATACGTTGTGCTAGATTTCTGTCCTTTAAGGTCATAAACTTATTTAATGTCTAATGCAAAAGGCATTCTAGCCTGTATACCTTTTTGTTGTTTGAAAGATTGAAGTTCTTTAAGCACCTTATAAGCCTCGTCGCCAATTTCCTGCTTTAGCATATTCTCTTTAATCTGAATACTGGCACCTTCTAAATCTTCCATAAAACGCTCGAATCCGCTTTTGTATTTCGGGAATTTTTTGACTCCATAAGAGCTTAAAGAGGCAAGCTCAGCTGCAGCTTCTATAGCATCATCTAAATTACCCAATTCATCTATCAAACCAACTTCTAAAGCTTCAGTGCCACTCCACACCCTACCTTGGGCAACACTATCTACTTGCGCCATGGTCATATTTCTACCTTCAGATACCCGTTGAAGAAATGTTTGATATGTTTCTTCAATACTCTCTTGAATTTGATTTTTGAAACTTTCTTGCATTGGTTCAAATAATGAATATTCGACCGCATTTTTATTAGTACCCACTTGCTCTGCATTAATACCAATATTATCTGCCAGTTCAGTCATATTAGGTACTGTACCGAAAACACCTATTGATCCGGTTATAGTTGTTGGCTCCGCAAAAATTTTATCTGCACCTGCAGCTATATAATATCCGCCAGAAGCTGCTACATTACCCATAGATACAATTACCGGCTTCACTTTCTTAGCCAAGGCAACTTCTCTCCAAATAATATCTGAAGTTAACGCACTACCGCCTGGTGAGTTTACACGTAGTACAATAGCTTTCACCTTATCATCATCACGAGCTTTAATTAAAGCTTCGTTAATAATACCTTGACCAATAATATTTGGTCCACCTTCACCGTAGAAAATTTCTCCTTGGGCAAAAACAACGGCAATTTTATCGTCACCAGATTTTAAAGTCTTCTTATTTGAATACTTTACATAATCATCTAAAGTGCTGTAGTTAATTTCGTCATCTTTTTTAATCTTTAGCGCATTTGATAATTTGCTCTCGTACTGATCATAAAAAATAACATCATCGACCAACCCTGATTGTTTTGCGAATTTCGGAGTTCTACCACCTAAGGTATCTGCTATAACATTTAAATCAGATTCAGAAATCGATCTTGTTTTTGAAATATCAACGACCATGGAATTCCAAAGAGACTGTAGCAAAGAAGTTAATTGGCTTCTATTCGCCTCACTCATATTATTCTCTAAATATGGCTCTACCGCACTTTTATATTTTCCATGTCGAATAACCTCCATTTTAATTCCAGATTTCTCTTGAAGTTCTTTATAATAAAGTACCTCGGTGGATAAACCTTTGAAATCTAAAACGCCAACAGGGTTAATAAATACAGAATCTGCCACACTGGCCAAATAATAATCCCTCTGCATGAAAAAATCTGCATAAGCGTAAATAAATTTACCTTCAGATTTAAAGTTTTCTAATGCTTTTCTAATTTCTTGAGTTTGAGCCAAACCAGCAACTATGAAATTATTATTGATGCTAATACCCTTAATACGGTCATCATTCTTTGCTACATCAATAGCCTGTAAAATTTCGTCTAAACCCTGAGATTCTTGAAAAATACCGGCAAAAGGATCTAACTCATCATTACCAGTATAGTCCGAAATTGGTCTTTGTAATTTTAATTCTAGTATAGAATTATCTTTTACCGCCACACCATCTTCGCTACTACTAACAAGGCTGACGAAAATTAAAAACATTACAAATAAGATTCCGAAAGCAAATAAGGAACCTAAAATAGAGGCAAGAAAATTTCTTAAAAAATTCATTTAAATCTTTATTTTAAATAGTGAACAAAGATAAGTAATGTGAATATGTTTTAGTTATTTTGTCCTATTATTATGGGAGTATACAAAACAGCATTTTTATCTATTGGTAGTAATTTAGGCAATCGCCTTTTATTATTACAGAAAGCAATTTTCGAAATCGGCAATTTTACCGGTGAAATTAGGCAGGTTTCGGCTATATACGAAACGCCTGCATGGGGCTTTGACGGAGAAGATTTTTTAAATGTATGTTTAGAATTACAAACACTTCTCCCACCCGAAGAATTACTTGCTAAATTGTTAGCCATAGAAACTGATTTTGGTAGAAAAAGAAAAGAAAGTGATAGTTATCAAAGCAGAACACTTGACATTGATATCATTTATTATGAAAAGGATATTATTGATACTGCAAGTTTAACGGTGCCGCACCCTAAAATGCAAGACCGAAAGTTCATCTTGAAACCACTTGCAGATATTACGCCGCAGTTTTACCATCCAATTTTCAATAAAGACACTAGAAATCTATTACAGGAATGTAAAGACAAAAGCATTATTACGAAACAGGTCAAAAGATTATTTAAAAATCGTCATACCTTTTTTGCAAGTTTGGAATATGTAGCCATAGAAGGAAACATTGGGGCAGGAAAAACTACTTTGGCTACTAAAATCTCTGAAGACTTTAATGCTAAATTAATATTGGAGAGATTTGCCGAAAATCCGTTTTTACCAAATTTTTACAAAGATCAAGACAGATACGCTTTCCCTCTAGAAATGTCATTCTTAGCAGACCGGTATCAACAATTTACCGAAGACACCAATCAACTAGATCTTTTTAAAAGTTTTATGGTTAGTGATTACGATATATATAAATCGTTGATTTTCGCCAAGGTGACCTTGCAACAAAATGAATTCGATCTATATAGAAAGGTTTTTAATTTTATGTACAAAGAAGTTAAAAAGCCCAAGATATACGTTTACCTGTATCAAACGACAGAAAGATTGCTACAACAAATAAAACAGCGTGGCAGAGATTATGAACAGAATATAGAACTTGCCTATTTAGAGAAAATTAACCGTGGTTACTTTGATTTTTTAAGGACTTATCCTAAAGAAAATCAGCTTATTATTGATGTAAGCGAGTTAGATTTCGTGACTCATAAACGTGATTACGAAACTATTTTAATTAAAATCGAAGACTTTGCACTAGCCAACTTATGACAATATAATTCGTATTATTTCTTGCTTAAATGAAAAGAAAATCTTTTATTGCGCAAGCATACGTGCAACTAACTAACTCAAACTATACTAAAAAACCTGGTCTACGACCAGGTTTTTTTTATGTGTTAATTTTGCTCCAGCAATCCCAAATTACAACACCAACACTCACCGAAATGTTCAAGGAATGTTTAGTACCAAACTGCGGTATCTCCAAAACCTCATCACTAGCGCTAACCACATTTTGGGCAACGCCCTTAACCTCGTTTCCAAAAATGAATACTTGCTTTGTATTTTTAGCAGGATGGTAATTATTTAGTTGAGTCGCCTTTTCAGTTTGTTCAACAGAAACAACATGGTACCCATCTTTTTTCAATCTATCGATTAGTTCCATCGTATCGTCAACATGTTCCCAATCAACACTATCGGTAGCACCAAGTGCAGTTTTGTGAATGTCTTTATGTGGAGGTGTAGCAGTAATGCCGCACAGGTATATTTTTTCTATTAAAAAGGCATCTGCCGTTCTAAAAACGGATCCAATATTATTTAAACTTCTAATATTATCAAGAACAATAATAATAGGAGATTTACCAGCAAGCTTATAACCTTCCACATCAATTCGACCTAGCTCCTCATTTCTTAATTTTCTCATACTTTACTGTCCTATTTCAATAATTTCAATGGTTATAAACTTATCCTCAAATATCAACAATTATTAAAATTCAAACGATAAAACCATACTTTCGTAAAGGTGCAAAATTAATGAGATAAAGATAAAGTGGCGGATAAAAGCAAGACAAAAAAGGTAACCCCTTTAATGAAGCAGTATAATACCATCAAGACCAAGTATCCTGATGCGTTATTACTTTTTAGAGTGGGCGATTTTTATGAAACTTTTGGTGAAGATGCAGTAAAGGCTTCACGCATATTAGGCATAATTCTAACCAATAGAAATAATGGTGGCGAGCGAACCGAATTAGCAGGTTTTCCGCATCATTCAATAAACACCTACTTACCCAAGTTGGTAAAAGCAGGTCAGCGAGTTGCAATATGCGACCAGCTAGAAGATCCCAAACAAACGAAAACAATTGTCAAAAGAGGCGTTACCGAATTGGTTACCCCAGGTGTGGCAATGAATGACGATATCTTAAATTCTAAAACCAATAATTTTCTCTGTGCTGTGCACTTCGGAAGAAAAAAAATAGGTATTGCGTTTGTAGATATTTCTACGGGTGAATTTTTAACCTCTGAAGGCAATGAAGAACAGATCGATAAACTGTTGCAGAATTTTTCGCCAAACGAGATTTTAATATCCAAAGCACATAAAAAAGAAATCTTAGAGGTATTCGGCAAAAATTATCACCTGTTCTATCTAGAAGATTGGGTTTTTCAAGAAGATTATGCGCTAGAAAATCTTAAATCGCACTTTAATACAAACACGCTAAAAGGTTTTGGCGTGGACCATTTAACCTGCGGTATAATTGCATCGGGGGTAGTTTTACATTATTTAGGCGAAACCCAACATCGACAATTACAACATATTTCAAAATTACAACGTATTGCTGAAGATGATTATATATGGATGGACAGGTTCACCATTAAAAACTTAGAACTTTATCATTCTACCAATGTAAATGCGGTGACACTTTTAGATGTTATCGATAAAACCATTTCACCCATGGGTGGGCGAATGATCAAAAGATGGCTAGCACTACCCCTCAAAAATCTTGAAAAGATTAATAGGAGACAACAAATTGTTTCTTTCTTATATAATGAAGAAGTTGTCTTAGAAAAGTTTCAACATCATATTAAGCAAATGGGCGATTTAGAGCGATTAATCTCTAAAGTAGCCACAGGTAAGGTAAACCCGAAAGAAGTTGTACAGTTAAAAAACTCTTTAGAAGCCTTAATCCCAATAAAACAATTAGCGACGTCTTCTAAAAACGAATCGCTAGCTTTAACAGGTGATCAAATACAATCTTGCGATTTATTACGTGCCAAGATTAAAGAGATGCTTAGCGAAGAAGCACCTGTTAATATTTTAAAAGGAAGCACTATAGCAAAAGGCTTTTCTGAAGAATTAGACGAGCTTAGGGGATTAGCCACTTCAGGAAAAAACTATTTAAACAAAATGCTTGAAAGGGAAACTGCAGCAACAGGCATAACATCCCTTAAAATAGCCTCAAATAATGTTTTTGGGTATTATATAGAAGTTAGAAACACCCATAAAGATAAAGTACCTGACACATGGACTCGTAAACAAACTTTGGTAAATGCAGAGCGCTATATTACTGAAGAATTAAAAGAATACGAATCAAAAATATTGGGTGCAGAAGACCGCATTTCAACCCTAGAACAACAACTATTTTCTCAATTGGTCGTATGGATGCAAGAATACATTGCTCCTGTTCAGAATAACGCATATCTAATAGCTCAATTAGACTGTTTATGTGGTTTTGCACAGCTAGCGAAAGAAAATGCATATAACTGCCCGACTCTAAATGATTCAACAGATTTAGAAATAACAGACGGTAGACACCCGGTAATTGAAAAACAGTTACCGTTAGGTGAACAATATATAGCAAACGATTTACAGCTAGACAGATCAAACCAACAGTTTATAATGATTACCGGTCCGAATATGAGTGGTAAATCTGCCTTGTTGAGACAAACGGCATTAATTGTACTTCTTGCACAAATGGGAAGTTTTGTACCCGCAAAATCGGCTAAAATTGGTGTAGTTGATAAAATATTCACCCGCGTTGGTGCTAGTGACAATATTTCAATGGGCGAATCTACTTTTATGGTAGAAATGAACGAAACAGCTTCTATTCTAAATAACCTATCTGAAAGAAGTCTTGTACTATTAGATGAAATAGGTCGTGGTACAAGTACGTATGATGGTATTTCAATTGCTTGGGCTATTTCAGAATATTTGCATGAGCACCCGGCAAGAGCGAAAACAATGTTCGCTACCCATTATCACGAACTAAATGAAATGACCAATACTTTTAATCGTATTAAAAACTTTAATGTAGCTATTAAAGAATTAAAAGATACCGTTTTATTTCTGCGCAAATTAGTGCCCGGTGGTAGTGAACATAGTTTTGGTATACACGTAGCTAAAATGGCAGGTATGCCCCAACAAGTTATTCAGAAAGCTAATAAAATTTTGAAAAAGTTAGAAAATAAGCACGTTAATGAAGATATGGGAGACAAGCTTAAAAGTAGTTCTGAGGAATTGCAATTGAGTTTTTTCAATTTAGATGACCCATTATTAGAAGAAATAAAGGAAGAAATCACGAATTTAGACATCGATACCCTAACTCCGGTAGAGGCATTGATGAAATTAAATGAGATTAAAAGGCTGTTAACCAAGGACAAAAAGGCAACATCATAATATTTTTTATTCTTTTGTCAATTTTTACTTTGGTTTTTACAGAATTGTTTTAAATTTGCACCCGCATCTTTTAAGAGATGCACGTTCTTAAAATAATTTGCGAAAGTAGCTCAGGGGTAGAGCATCACCTTGCCAAGGTGGAGGTCGCGGGTTCGAATCCCGTTTTTCGCTCAGAAAATGTTGCCGGTCAACATTTTTTTTAAAGCCAAGTATGCTCGAGTGGTGGAATTGGTAGACACGCCGGACTTAAAATCCTGTGCTCTTTGGGGCGTGCGGGTTCAAGTCCCGCCTCGAGTACTAAAACCCTTGTTAATCTTAAGATTTTCAAGGGTTTTTTATTTACCTACTTTTCAAATCGAATCTTAAGTTATTTATTAACTTTAGTTATTATTACAAATGCATGCTAAAAAAAATTTTCAAAATATCTGGCATTCTGCTATTGGCATTAATTCTAATCATATTCGCCTGTAATAGTATTATTTCAAGCACTACAGATGACAAAACCTTTTCAGATATATCGTTAATACCTGCCAACAGGGTCGGTCTTGTTTTAGGCACTTCTAATCGACTAACAAATGGATCTCCAAATCCATATTACACTTATCGAATAAACGCTACTAAAGAGCTTTATAATGCCGGAAAAATAAAATTCATTTTAGTTAGCGGCGATAACGGCAGTATTTATTATAATGAGCCAAATACTTTTAAAAAAGATCTTATTAAAGCAGGTATACCAGAAGAAGTTATTTTCTTAGATTATGCAGGGTTTAGAACTTTAGATAGTATGTTCAGGGCAAAGTTTATTTTCGGACTAGATAACGTAACGGTAATTTCCCAAAAATTCCATAATGAGAGGGCAATCTACATTGCAGAACAAAAAGGGTTAAAAGCTATAGGTTTTAATGCCGAAGATGTTTCTGCCAGTCAAGGTCTAAAAGTTCAGATAAGAGAATATTTAGCACGAGTAAAGGTATTTATAGATATGATATTGAATACCCAACCAAAATTTTATGGTGCAACTATAGAAATAAAATAGGCGTATTACATCGCTATATCTAAATAGACTACATTTAATACAACCAACCAAACCAATTATAATACGCTGTATGAAAACAATACTAAAAAACTTAGGCCCAGGTCTTTTGTTTGCGAGTATGGCTATAGGTACATCTCATCTTGTTTTATCTACAAAAGCAGGTGCCCAATATGGATGGTTAATGGTTATACCTATAATTTTAGCAAACGTTCTAAAGTACCCGTTCTTCGAATTTGGCGTTCGATATACCAACGTCACCAACAAAACCCTTATAGAGGGCTATTTAAACCGCGGTAAAGGCTATTTATGGTTTTACGCAGTTATTAGTTTCATTACCACATTTACTATTCTAGCGGCATTATACACCGTTACAGCAGGACTTTTTATCAACCTATTCGGTATCGGATACGAATCTATAGCCTTGGTTGCTCTAAGTTTATTTTTATTAATCAGCGTTCTTCTAATTGTCGGAAAATACAAGTTTCTTGAAATAAGTCTAAAGTTCGTGGTCGCGATCCTATTTTTCGCATTGTTGATTACCACCATTTTGGTACTAGCGAAAGGACCTGTTAATCATGTAGTAGATTTTGAACCTTTGCCAATTTTTAACGAAGTAGGAATACTCTTTTTAATAGGATTAATAGGATGGATGCCAACCAGTGTCGAAGCTTCAAGTTGGATCAGTTTATGGAGTATTGAAAAATGGAAAACTCAAGACAAGCCTAGCTTAAAAGAATCTCTACAAGAATTTAATATCGGATATGCCATTACCGCCGTATTAGCTGTCTTTTTTATGATTATAGGATGGTTTACCTTATACGGCACTAATATACAATTAAGTAATAACGCCGTAAGTTTTGCAGATCAAGTAGTTAGATTATTTACCGAACATATAGGGTCATGGGCATATCTATTCATAGCAATTTCGGCGTTCGCCACTATGTTCAGTACTTGTATGACCGCACATGATGCACTAGCAAGGGTAAGCTTAGATATTATCTCTTTGTTAAAACCTAAAAATAGGTGGTATCGAACAAAAACTGCATATGCAGCAGGCGTTTTCACCTTAACGCTAATAAATTTTATAGTAATTGCCGCATTTAGTGCCAACATGGGCAACTTGGTCGCTTTAGCTACATTTGTCTCTTTTGTAGTAGCTCCTATTATTGGTTATATGAATTTGAAAAATGTTACCAGCAATGACCTAGACCCTGAATTTCGACCTGGTAAAAGATTAAAATTATTGACTTATGCAGGCATTATATTTTTATCATGCTTCGCCTTGTACTATTTCTATATAATTATCTTCTAATGTTTTAGAAATAAGTGACTATTATTCTACCACAAATAATATTCGTTCATTTTGTTTATGTAGAAAATCTAAACAATATGCTCCGTTAGTACAATTATTCACAATCATTTCTTCGCCGAAACCAGTTGCTTCTATAATGTTATTTGAAGTTAACCCGTTTTTTAAAAGGTAGTTTTTAATAACATCAGCTCTTTCTTGTGATAATTTTTTGTTACTAGAATTACTACCTCTACTATCGGTGTGCGATTGAATTCTGATTCTCATTTGAGGAAAACGCGCTACAGCATCTACGACCTTTTTCAATTCAGTCTCCACTTGAGCGTTCATAACAGATTTACCTTTGTCAAAATAAAACTTTTCTAGTTTCAACACATTCTTATCTTCACGTATGGTAATTAAATCTTCCATTCGTGCCAATCCCATGTTATAAGCTGACTTTTGAATTTCTTCCATACCTTCTTCTGAGTATGTCGTTGAAAATATAGAATATCCATCGCTCATAGCCTGTATGGTAACTTGAGACATCCATGGTATTTCAATTCTAAAGCTACCGTCATTTCCTGAAATAACTTCTTTAATAACATCACCTTGTTGGCTCAACAATCTAACTTGAGCTCCTTTTAAACCAGCCTTTGTTTTCAGATTAACTACTTTACCACCTACTGCAAACGTTTTTAAGCCTGGTGCATTTTTAAGGTCGAAACCATAAAGATCATCGCCGCCTTTACCCCCTTTTCTGTTTGACGCCAAGTAACCAGACAAACCAGTATTCTCATCATTCTGGATAATGAATCCGAAGTCATCTGCTGTTGAATTTATTCCGTCACCGAGGTTTATCGGTATGGTAAAAGAATCATTAGGCAACATATTCGATTTATAAACATCCATGCCACCAAGTCCGTAAAAAATATCCGAAGAAAAATATAAACTACCATCAAATATATAAGGGGCAATCTCATTTCCCGGAGAGTTTATTCTAGGCCCTAAATTAATAGGAGCAGACATTATTTGACCGCTGTTAGTATACACATAATATAAATCTGTACCACCGTAGCTATCGTCAAAATTAGCTGCAAAATATATTCGTTCGGTTTTATCATCGAAATAAGGATAATAAAAAGAGGTACTTAAATCTTTTAATATAAATCTAAATCGACCACTCTCAGAAATAGTACCTATAGCCAATGCATTTTTACCATTATCATCATACCTCAGTTCTCCATTTTCTGCATTTGAAAGAATGTAAAAAAAAGTAGTCAATTTTTCTGAGTAGTACGGAGTAGATTTATGAAAATCAGTCGCTGGTATTTCTTTAAATGTTTCAACATCAACCAACGTTTTATCAGAACCCAATCTTGCGAAGTAGATATCTAAATATGACTCGCCAGTTGGTTCATATACATTCTTAGTATTTCGACCTCTGCTACTACTAAAGAGTATACCATTTTTATAAAAAGCCGGTGAAAAATCGCCTTCAGCACTATTTACACCCAAATCTCTTATAAAACTATTATCTACACTAGAAGGAATTTCTAACAAGCTGTAGTTAAACTCTGCATTTTCTAAAAGTTCAGGAGATAACTTATCGGCTTTAGACCTTAGAAAGGTCTTTACCCTATCTCTTTCTGAGTTCTTAGAAAGACTCTGCAACATTTTATTGAATCTGTTGACAGACATTATGGTATCGTTCTTATTCACCTCTAAATAAAGCTCAGATGCACTATCATAGCTACCTGTACTAAAATAAGAATCTGCAAGATTCAATAACTGATGATTAGTTAATGAATCTTTTTGCATTTCGATTTTATAGGCTTCTATTGCCTTTTCGTATTGATACCCATAAAAAAGATTATCGGCTTTAGATTTTTTGTCTTGGGCCGTACTTAAAAATGGTACAAAAACTAGTAATACTATGATTATTTTAAATCTCATTTTAGTTCACTTTAAAAGAATCGAGGTGAATCAACTTGTTTCGGTTTACCTTTTGCATTTTTATCACTACTACCTTTAGATTTCGAAGGTCCTTTTCTACCTAAGTAGAACTTAAGTATAATCTCATGTGATCCATTATTGAATTCGCCGAGAAGGTTTGTATTGTAATCATACGAATACCCTGCAAACAAAGTATTAGAAATTTGAAAACCTGCCAAACCACTAAAAGCATTATCTAAACGATAAGAAACCCCTGCTGTAACCACATCAGAAATTAAAAAATTACTAGATAAGTTCACATTTACTGGTGAACCAGAAATCGTGTTCACTAAAAATGCAGGTTTAAATTTTAAGTTTTCTGAAAGCTCAAAAACATAGCCCCCAATAAAATTGAATTGAAGCTTATCTTCTACGATAGATGCTACTTCACCATTATATACCCCTTCGGTTAAAAAATTAGGTACCGAAGCACCAAAGTACCAATCTTCAGAATATAAGAATGCACCTGCCCCTACCGTTGGGTAGAATTTGCTTAACATTTCATCATTAAGGTTCTCACCCGGATTCTCAAACGTTCCTTTTGAAAAATCCACATTTAAAAAAGATCCACCGGCATCAATACCAAATGACAATTTTGTCTCGTCGGAAACCATTATCTGATAAGAATAAGAAATATCGGCATAGGTTTGAGTAGCAGGTCCCAATTCATCATTTACGATATTGATACCTAAACCTACTTTTTCATTTTTAAAAGGCAAGTTTGCGCCAAAACGAAACGTTCTAGGCGCGCCTGGTATATCGATCCATTGAGCTCTGTACAATCCTGAGAATTCAGGGTTTTCTACTGTACCAACATACGCTGGGTTAAAACTACCAATATTATACATGTACTGGGTGTACTGCGGTTCTTTCTGTGAATATGCATTAAAGCTTAACAGAGAAAATAGTACTAAAGCAATAGTATAACTCGATTTATTAAAGTTATAATCCATAATTTATTTTATCTAATAAGCTGTATCCAACCTTTATCCAATACTGTAGGTTGATTATTAATACTATAATTCATGATATAAAAATAAGTCCCTTTTGGCGATTCTTTTCCTTTATAAGTACCATCCCAAACATCACCATCATTTACTTTTTCAGTTTCAAAAACAAGATTTCCGTAACGATCGTAAATTTTAATTTTGTATTGTAAATTAACTTCTATCTGTGCACCGGTATCTGGATTAGTCAGAGTTCTATTTATACGAAGAATCTCATTCTGATTATTACCGTTTGGCGAGAACTGATTAAACAGAAAACCTGGGTCAGCAGGGCTCTTCTGAATTACCTCTACGGTTACAGTTGCTATATTGTTTTCAGTATTACCATCTCTTGGCGTAGACCGAACAATATTTGCTGTATTCGTATACGTACCTATTGCAGGAACTCTAGCTCTAATTCTCAACGTAGCCGTTTCTTCTCTATTCAAAGAAGGGATATTCCAATTACCAGAAGCTTCATCGTACGTACCACCAAAATCTGATTCAGCAGAAACAAATTCAAATCCGTTTTCAATCAGGATCAAATCATTGACAACTATATCTGTTACCGCATCAGATTCAGAAATATTGGTAACACGGATAATAAATTCTACTTCATCACCTACCAATGCCTTATCTGGGCGAGCTTCTTTCTCAATTTTAAGATCTACACCCTCTGGTGCTTCTGTATTTAGCACAACGGTTGCTTCGTCATTCTCAGCATTATTATCTGATGGAATAGATTCTAGTAGTACAGCAGTGTTTGTATACGGTCCTTGTTCTGCCACAATTACTGTGATAGAAAGTTCTAAGGAAATACCTGCTGCAAGTTCTGCTATACTCCAATTACCGGATACCGCATCATAATCGGTAGCCTCAGGAGCATCTGAAGAAACAAAATCAAATCCTAATTCTAAAAAATCACCAACAACAATCGCTCTTGCCGTTCTATCGGACAAGTTGGTAACCAAAATTTTAAATATAATCGTATCGCCTACTAATGCATCGATGTTATCTACAGATTTCAACACCTCTAAATCAATTGGCGCATCGCAATTTGGGGATGCTACAGGATCACAAGGATCATCTGGATCAGAACCATTTGTTTGTTCGTCAAGATCTGAAATTCCGTCACCATCGGTATCACAATTACCATTAAATCGATTAGGTATACACGGATTACTATTTGCAGGATCTTGCTGATCATTTACTCCGTCATTATCGGCATCTGCAGTGTTAGAATCTAGCGCATCGATAATTCCGTCTCCGTCCTCATCTAATGGATTAGCAATGTCATCACCAACCTCAACACCGTCTTCAATACCATCACCATCTGTATCGGGATTATTAGAATCTGTACCCAACGCCACCTCTTGACCACCTAGAAGTCCGTCATTATCGTCATCCGTTTCACAATCACTAACATTTATGGTAACATCTACGGTAGGGTTTACACATGGCGCAGTAGAATCTGTTGTTGTAAATCTAAAAATGTAACCACCAGAAGTAAATCCTTCGAATTGTACCACATTGGTAGAACTAATAGTTACATCGTTTTGCGGACCAGAAACAAATACCCAAACCCCAGGATCGGCGCCCACCAGTCTCGTATCTAAATCGATGCTCGTTAATCCGTTGGCAGCAACATTACAAATAGATCCATTCTGTGCCGTACCAGTAGTAGCCTGAGAACCTATTCTCGCTACAACCGGTTGTCTTTCGGTAGTACATTCATTCTCGGTCGCTTCTACATAATATGTAGCAGTAGCATTTAAAGATGGTGTTGTATATGTTTCGCCCATTGCGATAGGTGTAACGGCATCTATAGAATCGTACCAATTAATAGAAGCACCGTCAGTTGGCACAACGCTTAAAAGCAACGTACCCGGACCACAGCGTTCATTATCATTAACAGTAACCAATTGTGGCAATACATTTCTAACAATTTGAACTTCTATAGTACCACTTGCGCAATTATTGGCTGCATCATAGAAAAAACCATAATAAGAAGCAGGCAGACTTACATCTTGAGCTTCCGCAACCGTCAAATGTGAGTTTGTATTTAATGGATTAGAAACTCTACTCCAGGTTAAAACCGTTCCCGCAGGAGCTGCGCTACTCGTAAAATCAAATAAATTTGCGGAAAAGTCATCACCTGCAGCTTCTACACAATAAATATTTGAAACCGACGTATCCAATGTTGGTGCAGCAACACAATTATCATCATCTTGAATAGTCCCAGTAGCGGTACCGCTATTTGCACGTTGTACATTATTGGTAGGCAACCCTAACTGTACTGTAAACGTTTCTGTATTTTCTAAAATGGCATCGTTATTAATTGGTACCGTAATTGTTCTTATTTCATTCACTGTACCTGTAAAAGTCAACGAACCATTCGTACCGGTATAATCAGTACCATTTATTGCAGTATCATTGATAAAAGAATAGGTAACTGTTGTACCACCAACAACTGCCAAATCAAGAACCACATCAAATACTATTACACCAGAGGTAACATCTTCATTTACAGATTCGTCAGAAATCGTCAATGTCGCTTGATCATTATCATTAATTTGAACAGTTGCAGTACGTGTAGGTCCCGAACCTAAAACATAACCTGTACCTGTTGCTAAAGTTAGTATAACTGTTTCAGCACCCTCTTGAATTGCATCATTAATTGGCAGAATATCAATTTCAGCCTGTTGTTCTCCAACAGGAATACTAACGGCATTAGCATTTATAGCTGTATAATCAACACCATTACCCGCAGTACCACTAACTACATAATTTACTATAATTGGACCAGCTGTATTATTTGGCGCACTTAAGCTAACCGTAAATTCCCCAGGAGAAACTGCCCCATTACTTTCTGCAGCCGTACCATCTGATGCTATAATTTGAGCAACATTGGCATCTTCACTTACAATAACTACTGTTGCACTAATCGGAGTGCCAACAGTGTAACCAGTACCTGCAGCAAGAGTCAGTATTACCGTTTCATTACTTTCTATATCAGTATCATTAATTGGTGTTATTGTTACAAGACCCGTTCTCTGACCATTTGGAATAGAAACTGAACCAGTTAATGCAGTAAAATCAGCTCCCGATGTTGCGGTACCAGTTCTTGTATAATTTACGACTATTGGTGAACCCGTGTTATTTGTCGCTCCCAAATCAATAGTAAATACACCATTACCAAGTGGACTTTCATTTGCGGTAGCATCTGTTGAAGCTATAGAGGCAATAAAAACAACGTCATCGTCTACAATTGTTACCGCATCTGTATTAGGAGTACCTATTTCATATTGAACGCTGTTTACACTATTTAAAGTAATAACTACAGTTTCATCACCTTCAACATCAGCATCGTTCACAGGAATAATATTGATATTAGTAAAGTCTGAACCATCAGGAATAATAGCATTTCCACTAATCGTAAAATCATCCCCTACTGTAGCACTACCAGAAAAAGTATAGCCTACTATAATATCTCCTCCAGTATCGTTTTCCTCGCTTAATTCTATTCTAAAACGCCCATTATTACCAGTTCCATCCTCATTAGTATTTGGTCTATTTGCAACAACAGTAACCTGTGCAAAATCATCATTTAATATTGTACCAATTCCTGTATCACCCGCAGTTACACTGGCGTTGTTATCACTCGTTAGAGTTGCAATAAAGGTTTCATCGTCCTCAACAGTTGTATCATTACCAGTCACTACTGCCATTTGTTTGGTAACTTCTCCTGGTAAAAATGTAACCGTTCGCTGATCCCCATTGTAATCATCAGGATCAACAAAACCAGAAGATCCTTTCGTTGCGGTACCTCCTGAAAAATTAACTGTTACTTCATGTGCATATTCAACTGGTTTATCAGACCTTATATTGAATACTAAATTATTACCTTCTGTATTTTGAACATCACCTATATCTAAAAGAGCAAAATCATTATCTACAACAGTTATAGATTGTGTTCTACCTGATAAAAAAGGGCTTTGTGTATAGTTATCGCCAGGCTCGATGCTTAAGAATAATATTTCATCACCTTCAACCAATGCATCATCGATGATATCCAAATCAATAAACCCTACTGTTTGCCCTGCAGGAATAGTCAACGTACTGGAAATTGGGGCGCGATCAAGATTTGCTAAAGCCGTTGTAAGTCCCGCTTCAACTATAACATTAATCTTGCGCTCCATAGATGGAACTGGAAAAAATCCATTAGTAAGCGTAATCTGAAATTGACCCGGATTAGGCAACCCGTTACTTTCTGAAGCATCAGCATCAGAAACAGACAATGTAGCTACTTGTGAAAATCCTGTGTTAGTAAAAAATATAAAAACAATCAGCATTAAAAGCCTACTGGAATTATGTTTAAATCTTAATTCAATTTTATTTATAATTTTCATAGCATTCTTTATCATTTCCGACAATAAGGCTGGATGATGTTCTAAATCCATAACCAAAAATGAGGGTCCCAATATTACAAAAAAATCAAGGTAAACCGCTCAGAAACAGTTGAAAAAAGGATTTATAGGTTAAATGGTACTATTAAAGAAAAAATGATTAGTCCGTTAGCTCTGGGGACTGCGTAGTAACCGATGGCTCAATTTTTCTCACTAACCCTTGCAATACCTTACCAGGGCCAATTTCAGTAAAAATAGTAGCTCCGTCCTTCACCATTTGTTGAACACTCTGTGTCCATTTTACAGGTGCAGTCAATTGCAACATTAAGTTCTTTTTAATTTCTTCTGCACTATTTACTGCCGTTGTTGGTACATTTTGATAAATTGGACAACTAGGTGTCGAAAATGTAGTATTAGCTATGGCCGCAGCTAATTCTTCTCTGGCAGGCTCCATTAACGGCGAATGGAAAGCTCCACCCACAGGTAACATTAATGCTCGCTTTGCACCTACTTCTTTTAATTTTTCACAAGCTTCTTCAACTGCTGATATCTCACCAGAAATTACCAATTGACCCGGACAGTTATAATTTGCTGCAACCACGATACCAGTAATTTCTGCACATACTTTTTCCACAACGGTATCTTCCAATCCTAAAACTGCTGCCATTGTCGATGGTTTCAGTTCACAAGCTTTTTGCATTGCCAAAGCTCGTTGCGAAACTAATCTCAATCCGTCTTCAAAACTAAGAGTGTTATTTGCAACAAGAGCAGAAAACTCTCCTAATGAATGACCGGCAACCATATCTGGCTTAAATGAATCTCCCATTACTTTACTCAAAATGACAGAGTGAAGAAATATAGCTGGTTGAGTTACCTTGGTTTCTTTTAATCCTTCGGCAGTACCTCTAAACATTACCTCAGTGATCTCAAACCCTAATATATCGTTTGCCTTAAGAAACAACTCTTTTGCAATCGGGTATTTCTCATATAAATCTAAACCCATTCCAACAAATTGAGCACCTTGCCCAGGAAAAACATATGCGTTCATAACTTTTAATTTTGGTGGCACAAAAGTACGTATTTTAGATAGATTGCGATATGTAAATTATTATTTGCATTTACTCAGTTTCTTTAAACCAACCAGAATACATGGTATAAGCTTCGGCAATTCTATTGATTTCACCAGAACTTAATTCGGGACTGATATCCTTAATTTTTTTAGCAGGCATACCGGCAAAAATACTTCCTGATGGCACATGTGTTCCTTTTGTTAACACTGCCCCAGCTGCAATTATACTATTGCTTTCCACAATACAGTCATCCATTATTATGCTACCCATACCAATCAACACATTATCATGAATAGTGCACCCATGTACAATAGCATTATGACCGATTGATACATTATTACCTATGGTCGTAGGCGATTTTAAGTAGGTACAATGAATAACCGCGCCATCTTGTATATTAACCTTATCGCCCATTTTAATAAAATGAACATCCCCACGAAGTACAGCGTTGAACCACACACTACATTGCTTACCCATGCTTACTTCACCAACAATCGTTGCATTTTCAGCAATAAAACAATCTTCTCCAATAACAGGTTCTTTACCTCTAACTGCTTTTATCATTGTAAATTTTTTTAATTAAAATACGATAGAAAATCTTTCTTTTTTGATGCAGATACCATCACTTCTTTTCCGTTAGACATTACAACGCTACCGCCTTTACCCTTGCGGTACTTGACCACTTCGTTTACATTTACAAGGTACGATTTGTGCACTCGAGCAAATGGAAAATCAATAAGTGCATCTTCAAAATACTTCAAGGTTTTGCTGACCAATATTTTCTTGTTCAATAAATATATTTCGGTATAATTATCGTCTGCCTTACAATATAGTATTTCTGCAACGTTCAAAATTTGGAATCCGTCTTGCTGTGGCAAGGTCAACTTCCCTTCTACCCCTTTAGATTTAGTACTTAAAACCTCACCTTCTAAACTTGCTTCTTTTTCACGAACGCCGCTAACATATTCTACGGCATTGATCAACTCATCGATATTTATCGGTTTTGTCAAATAATATGCTGCATGATTATTTAAGGCATCTTTCGCATAGTGATCATAAGCGGTAACAAAAACGGTTTCAAAAGTCCTGTCTGGCAATTGATCAAGCAGATCAAAAGCATTACCGAACGGCATTTCAACATCAAGAAACACCAAGTCTAAAACATTATTCTCAATTAAAACTAAAGCCTCTTTGATAGATGATGCTTCACCCAACAAAGAAACACTAGGGCAGTATTTAGAGATATAATTTCTTAAAATCTCTCTGCTATTAGCTTCATCTTCTACTAAAATTGCTTTTAAGCTCATTTTTCTCTTTTTAAAATAAATAGCACTTTTGTACCTGTGCCATCTGCTTGCAGGTCTGAAATTTTAATATGCACCTTATCGGTATACATATCATTTAAAATAGCAACACGCTTTTTAATAATACCCATACCTTTAGACTTTTGTTTTCTTTGATTTTGGGTTTTAATTTCTGCGGATTTCTTTCTGCCGATTCCATTATCTGTAATAGATATAATTATAGAATCTGCACTATTCTCTTTGACGGTAACCAACAATTCACCCTTATTATCTCTATATCGCAAACCGTGCCAAATAGCATTTTCAATATAGGGCTGCAATAACATTGGTGGAATTTGAAATTTAGACACCTGTACCTTTTCATCTACTTCAATTGAGTAGTCGAACTTATCTTCGAAACGAGAGTGTTCTAAATTGATATAAAGCTCTAATTGTTGTAACTCTTTTTCTAACGGAATAAAATCTTCTTCAGAATTCTCTAGTACAGAACGCATTAAGGTTGAAAAATTACTTAAATACCTATTAGCACTACGTTCATCGCTTTTCGCAATATAGTTATTTACAGAATTCAGAGCATTGAAAATAAAATGAGGATTCATCTGCGACCTCAACGATTTTAGTGCCAAAAGGTTATTTGCCAGTTTTTGTTGTTGATTACTTCGATAAAAAAAGAAAGTCGCCAATAAAGTTAACAGGAGTCCGAATATGAGTGAATAAATTACCAGCTGCTGTCGTTTATTACTCTCTTGCACCAACTCTTGCTCGGTAAGAGCTAAATCATATTTACTTTGCGATAATTCTCTTTCTTGCTCTAAGCCAGTAAGCCTATTTTGCGCATTTGCAATTTCTCTATTAAAACGGTTTGCCCTAGAAATTTCTTGTTCTTTACGCACATACAATGAATCTACCAGTGCAACATAGGTTTGATAGGTATCTAATGCTTTGGTAAAATCGCCTTTTACCTTATATACTTCTGATAATTTTCTTGTTGCGTCTTTCTGAACCACTAAATCGTCATCAGAATTTGCTTCGATAATACTTTTTTCTAAAAATGGTATAGCCTCATTATATTTATCTTGAGAGATATAGGCATTCGCTATCTTGTAATTTATTCGTTGCGACGTTATAGTATCGCCAAGTTCTAATTTCTTTATACCTGCATTGGGCGAATTGAGTTTTTTTAATTCTTGAAGACTACTTTTACGCATGGTAATTTCTTCATTGAATCTATTTTTGGTGTTATAAAAATCAGCCACCTTTTCCTTTTCCTGTAATGCCCTTTTCGGTTCGGATTGATTGGCCAATTCTAATGAACTATCATAATAAGCTTCAGCCTCCATATTTTGATTTACTAAAGAATAGGTATCTGCAATCTTAGAATTTAAATCGATCATTTTTGATGTGATCTGATTTTTATCTGCTATCAACAACCCTCTATTATACAAGTTTAAGGCTAACTGTGTTTTACCTTCACCTTTATTAGCATCACCTAACAACTCATATAATACGGCACTTTGGTTTGGCGGCATGGACTTAATCTCCAATAACGGATTCAACAGTTCTAAAGTTTCTTCATATCTAGAAGTTAGATTATATGCTTTACCCAACAGTAATGAAGTTGCAATGGTTTTATTATTGTCTAAAGCATCTTCATAATTATCAATTGCGAGATCTAATTGTTTATGATATTGATATATTTCACCAAGTTTTGAAAGCGACCTGGCCAACTCTTTCTTACGCCCTCGTTTACCTAAAATTGAAATTGACTGCGTCACTAAATCAATACTTCGCTCAATATCTTGGGCCTTATATTCTTCAGCAGAGTCTAATAATTGTTGATGTTTGACAGCTATATCTGGCAACGATTTTGATCGGCTGCTCATGGTAGATGTCTCGAAATCTTCCACCAAGATTAAAACAACATCATTTTTCTCTACATCGTAACGTAGGGTTTCAATATCATCATGTTCTATTACAAGTTGATCTCCAATTCTGGTTCTAATCTCGAATTCGCCTAATCCGTTTGTAATTACAAAATTTCCCATCTGATTAGAAATGGAAACTCCAGAAATAGGTTTCCCCGAATTTCTGACCTCTACCCTACCTTTTAATTTAAATTTTAGGGCATCATTTTGCGATTGAGACAGAAGGCAATTCCATCCCAAAAGAAAACATATTACGATATAGATACTATAATTTTTCATCTGCTATTACTACGGTAAACTTAGCTGATTATTGTGGCACTAAAAAATGAGAAATATTCAAAGCACACATTTTAAGCATGTACTTTTATGCCTTTACACACTAGGTGGGCGACTTAACTAAGTGAAAAGACCAGTTCGCTCATTCTCGCTTTACAGAGAAATACTTTGCTTTTAGTTTAGCTATGAATTTAAAACAAAAAACGATGAAAACGATTAAACAACTTGCATCATTCGGCATAGCACTTCTAACCTTAACTGCGGCTTTTGCCTGCAATACTAAAGAAAAGAAAAAAACCATTGAACTAATTGCCCAAGCTACTGAACCAGCTGCACCAAAAGAATCGAACACCGTACAAATAGCATTGTTATTAGATACTAGTAATAGTATGGACGGATTAATAAACCAAGCAAAATCTCAATTATGGGATATTGTAAACGAGTTTAGCTATGCTAAATGTGGTAATGACACAAGACCTAATTTACAAATTGCATTGTATCAATATGGCAATGACAATCTCTCTGCAAATGAAGGATACATTCAACAAGTACTAGGTTTTAGTAGTGATTTAGACGAGATTTCAGAAAAGCTTTTCTCTTTAACTACTAATGGTGGTGAAGAATACTGTGGAAAAGTACTGCAGACCTCTTTACACCAATTACCATGGAATAAGAATCCGGATTTACTACGTATGATTTTCATTGCCGGTAACGAACCATTTAATCAAGGCAGGTATAATTACAGAACTGCTTTAGCAAATGCCAATGAAAAAGATGTTGTGGTAAATACTATTTTCTGTGGAAACTATGAACTAGGCATTAGTACCGACTGGAAGAACGGAGCATCGTTAACGGGCGGTGAATATATGGCTATAGACCACAATAAAGAAGTAGTACATATTACTACACCCTATGATGAAATCATAATTAAACTAAATTCAAGATTAAACAAAACATACGTTTCTTACGGGTCGATGGGTAAATCAAAATATATCGCACAAGAAGTGCAAGATAACAATGCCTTAGAAATGCAAGAGGCAGTTGCTGTGAAAAGAGCGGTCAGTAAAAGTTCAAGATTATACAATAATAAAAAATGGGATTTGGTAGATGCCTATGAAGACGAAGAATTCGAAATTAGTTCTGTGGAGAACGATGAGTTGCCAGAAGAATTACAAGATAAAAATGAAAAAGAAATAAAAACTTACGTAGAATCAAAAAAGAATGAAAGAGAAGAAATACAAAAAGAAATACAAGAATATAACACGAAAAGACTAGCCTATATTTCTGAACATCAAAAAGATGAAAAATCGGGAGAGCTTGAAAATGCTATGATTAAAGCAATAAAAAAACAAGCTAAAACTAAAAATTATAGTTGGGAGTAACAATGTAAAAGGTCTGCTCAATTAAGTGCAGACCTTTTTTTTTAATTCGCTGCTGGGCAGTAACAATCGTATTTACGTTCTTTTTGACCAAAATCGTAACCTAAAGTAATTTGATGAAAACCACCGTTATCGAAACGATAATCATTCATTTGATATGAATAATTATAGGAAACCATAAAGTTATTGAAGTTAGCACCAACTATAGGGGTGACCAATTGCAAACGTTGTTCTCCAAAAGAGGCGCCATCTTGAAACTGAGCACCATCAAAACTTCTTCTATACGAGAGTCCGCCCCAAATACGTCCAAAATCAACATCTTTGTAAACTTTTGCATTTATATCTAAACTTTTCTCTTTGGTGAATTCGGTCATTTGAAATAAAATAGAAGGCTCAAACTGCCATTCACTTCTTCCAAAAACATAACCTGTAGAAACTAAAAATCGTCTAATATTATCTATAACCAACTCTTCAGGGTTGTCCTGTCTATCTCTATAATATAAATTTCTCTTGCTACCAGTCAATGCATTTGTAACTGCAAAGTGCATATAAAATTCTTGATAATTATAAGATAACCCAATATCAACATTTGTATATGATGAACTTAATTTAATTCCTGATACTGCAGGATCTGGTGTAGCTGATCTAAACTCGGTCTCATCTAAACTACTTTGTAAAATTGTTGCGCTTAGTCCAAATGACAATTGGTTTAATATTCTTACATCTTCACTTCCCATCCTTAAATGGTGGGCATATGTTAATTTTAAGCCAGTTTGTGAGTGATAACCATTAGCATCATTAAAAAGAATTGCACCAATACCACTAGGGGAATCGCCTAATCTAAAATGAGCGTTAATCGTTTGTAAACTTGGCGCATCATCTACATCGAACCATTGTTTTCTAGCCGTAGCCCTAACTTTACCCCCTTCGCCTATACCAGCCATAGATGGAAAAACCAAATAGTAGTTATCAGATAAATAATCAAAATAAACAGGAATGCCTTCTTGCGCATTAGATTTTAAACCAATCATAAGCACAGTAAACAATAGAAGTATATGGTATTTCATCTTGGGGCTTTAAAACTAAGGTATAGTTTCACTAATATAAAGTTTATAACGAGTTAACCTCAACATTATTATGTAGGTGCAAACTAAGATTTCCTTTGTATTTTTGCTTAAAATTTTTGAACAATGAAAGAGTATTCAATTACGGTCGTTAAGACCAATAACCCAAATATATTAAAGTTCGAAACTAACCACATATTAGTTCAACGAAAAAATTACGAATTCAAGAATATTGACGAAGCTAAAAGCTCACCTTTAGCACAGCAATTATTCTACCTACCTTTTATCAAAACGGTATATATTTCTGGTGATTTTATCGGACTAGAACGTTATGACATAGTTCAGTGGGAAGATGTGAAAGATGAGGTGGCACAGCAACTAGTTGAGTATTTAAATTCAGGGGAGCCTATCGTTATAGAAGAAGACATGGATAAGCCTGTACCTGTAACAGTTTACGCAGAGGTTACACCGAACCCATCTACCATGAAATTTGTTGCCAGCAAGAAAATCGTAGCATCTGCCTTCGAGTTTAAAAATATTGATGAGGCAAGAGATTCTAAACTGGCGATGGAGCTATTTCAGTTTCCGTTCGTAAAACAAGTATTTATAGACGAAAACTACGTTTCTGTATCTAAATATGAAGTTGCCGACTGGGAAGATATCAATATTGAATTACGCGAAGTAATCAGAAATTTCATCGCAGATGGCAAGCAGATTGTTGCTGACAATGCAAAAGCAATAGGCGCAGAAGCGCAAGTTTCTGAAACTGTATCGGCAGAGAGCATAATAGCGCTTGATGAAACCTCTCAAGAAATAGTTGATATTTTAGAAGAATATGTAAAACCTGCAGTGGCTAGCGATGGAGGTAATATCATGTTTCAATCATACGATGCAGAAAGCAAAACTGTAAATGTTATTTTACAAGGGGCTTGTAGTGGTTGCCCATCATCAACTTTTACTTTGAAAAACGGTATTGAAACGATGCTGAAAAATATGATGGGAGATAAAGTAAATGAAGTAGTCGCGCTAAACGGTTAATTAATAATTGAAATGAATTAAAGTTTGCCTCCAATTTTTGTAACTTACGGTAAATCTAAAAATCATTAATTATGGCAGTTTTAAAAGTAATCGAAATATTAGCAAATTCTGACAACGGATGGGAAGACGCAGCTAAAAAAGCAGTTTCTGAAGCATCTAAATCAGTGAAAAATATTAAGTCGGTTTATATCAACGAGCAAAGTGCTACCGTTGAAGATGGAAAAATCAAGAATTATAGAGTGAACGTGAAAATCACTTTCGAAGTGAAATAACCATCACCTAAAAGATTAAAAGCGCCATTAAGGCGCTTTTTTTTGTACTTAAAACTAAAAACATTCGATGTCAACCCCACAAAAGCACACTAATAATCTAATTAAAGAAAGTAGTCCCTATTTACTACAACATGCACACAACCCAGTACATTGGGAAGCTTGGCATGACGAAGTTTTACAACAAGCAAAAGACGAGAAAAAGCTAATACTCATAAGTATCGGGTATGCTGCTTGTCATTGGTGCCATGTTATGGAGCATGAGTGTTTTGAAGATGAAGAAGTCGCCGAAACTATGAACGCCCATTTTGTAAATATTAAAGTGGACAGGGAAGAGCGACCAGATATTGATCATATTTATATGGATGCCCTACAAATGATGACAGGCAGTGGTGGCTGGCCATTAAATATTCTTGCTTTGCCCGACGGCAGACCTTTCTGGGGTGCAACCTTCGTTAAAAAACAAGAATGGATACAAGTTTTAAATCAACTTCAACAACTTTATGTAGCTGACCCTAACAAGATTATTGGTTATGCAGAAAATATGGCAAACGGCTTAAAAGAAATTAATGCTGTAAATTCAAGGGATAATCAAGAATACATACAAGTCTCTGAAATTGAGCTAATGGTCAATGATTGGACCAAATATTTTGATACTTTTTTAGGAGGATATAAGCGCGCACCAAAATTTATGATGCCCACAAACCTTAACTTCCTATTACATTATTCTCATACCAAAAAAGATAATTCCGTAGCAGAATATGTAAATACAACATTAAAAAGAATGGCGTGGGGAGGCATATTTGATCATGTCGGTGGCGGTTTTTCTAGATATTCTGTAGACACGAAATGGCATGTACCCCATTTCGAAAAAATGCTCTATGACAATGGGTTATTAATTAGTTTATATGCTAATGCTTATGCTGCTACAAAAAATGAACTTTACAAGAATGTTGTTGAGAAAAGTATAAGATTTCTTCAAGAAGAGCTCTTAGATAAAAGCAACGGATTCTATTCTTCTTTAGATGCAGATAGTTTAACAAATGATAACAAGTTAGTAGAAGGTGCCTTTTATGTTTGGCAAGAAGTTCAGCTAAAGCAATTGTTAAAAGACGATTACCCGATTTTTAGAGATTACTTCAGCATTAACTCTTATGGGTATTGGGAAGAAGATAATTATGTTCTAATAAGAGATTCTGACGCATTAGACATTGCCATGAATCATTCTATTACAAAATTGGAGTTACAGCAAATAATCTCTAAATGTCTTTCTTTATTGAAAGATGAGAGAGAGAAAAGAAACAAACCAAGATTAGACGACAAAATACTAACGTCATGGAACGGTTTGGCGTTAAAAGGACTTACTGGTGCCTATAAATATTTAGAGAATGACACCTATTTAGAATTAGCTCTAAACAACGCTAATTTCATTCTAGAGCATATGATTGCCGAAGATGGCGGTCTATTTCGCAACTATAAAAATGGTAAATGCACAATTCACGGTTTTTTAGAGGATTATGCCTCGATTATTGATGCATTTTTAGGACTTTATGAGATATCTTTTGATGAACAATGGCTTGATCATAGTTTACAATTAGCCAATTATGTTATCGAACATTTCTCAGATACCGAAACCGGACTATTCTTTTTCACCTCTAATAATGAAGATGGTCTTATTAGAAAAACATTAGAAATTGCCGATAATGTAATTCCGGCTTCTAATTCGATAATGGCTCATAATCTTCATAAACTATCTAAATATTATCCAGAAGATAATTTCGAAGTTCGATTGAACAAAATGATGAAAACCATGAAACCATCCATCATTAAAAATCCTCAAAATCATACCAACTGGCTTCATCTTTCGCTACTAATGGATCAAAAATTCTTCGAAGTGGTCTCTATCGGTGAAAATTTTAAACCCATATGCAAAACGCTAATGAAGAACTATCTTCCAAATGTTATATTTGCTGCATCAAATGCTAAAACTAGTAACTTACCTTTATTGATGAATAGGTATGTAATGAACAAGACGCTCATCTATGTTTGTAATCACGGGAGCTGTCAAATGCCGGTTGAAGAACCTAATAAAGCTTTAGACCTTGTTTCACCGATTATTTAACGATTGTTTAGCCTCTTAATTTTTACAGCATATAGGCTATTAGTTAAGTTGGCTGTTTTAAAAAATACAAATTATGTTGGATAAAATAATGAACCTGCAAGAACATGCAGATAATGCTATAGCTTGGCTTTGGGATGTACTACCTAGTATATTATGGGCCATATTTCTATTAATAGCAGGTACCTATGTCATACGTTTCATAAATAAAATGATACGTAAATTTTTCGCAAATAAAGATTACGATTTAGCGCTAGAAACATTTTTACAAAGCTTTATCAGTATAGCTTTAAAAATAATACTTTTCATATTGGTGATTACCCAATTAGGGGTTCAAACAAGTTCTTTAGTTGCGATTTTAGCTTCTGCAGGTTTGGCCATTGGTTTGGCTCTACAAGGCTCTCTTGCTAATTTTGCCGGGGGCGTTCTTATACTATTATTCAAACCCTTTAAAATAGGCGATTTTATTTCTGCTCAAGGTGTTGATGGAACAGTAAAAGAAATTTCGATTTTCACTACAAAGCTAACTACATTCGGTAATCAACTAGCAATAATACCAAATGGTCAACTTTCTAATAATACGATTACGAACTATAATGCTCAAGATACGAGAAGAGACAAAATTGATGTAGGCATCGGTTACAACTCTAATATTAAAGAAGCAAAAGAAATTCTTTTAGCAATATGTAATGATCGCGAAACAATTCATAAAACACCAGCTCCTGAAGTATATGTTGGTGAATTAGGGGACAGTTCAGTAAACCTAACCCTTCGTTTTTGGGCAAATAATGGTGATTTTTGGGCGGCACATTTCTATGTGATGGAAGAAATTAAATACAGGTTTGATGCAGTAGGTATTGAAATACCGTTCCCACAAAGAGTGGTTACACAAATGAAAAATTAATTTTCGATTTATAGCATATAAAAAGCCCTTGATAACTCAAGGGCTTTTTCAATTTACATCAATTTTATGCTTTTGACTTCTTAGTCTGTAACACAAAATCTTTCAAATAATACGGCTCAAAATAAGCCACATCTTCAAAATCAGCCACTCTAAATTTATCCGCTGAAATAGAAGCCATTTCTTTTGCTGATGGCACTACTTCACAATGATAGGTTATTGTGTCTAATGAAAATAATTCTTTAATCTTCTCTGCACCGCTACCTAAAAAGTAAACATGTTTTGATTTGATATACTCTTGAAAAGATTGCTCATCAATAATTTCAGCTTTTGTTTCTCTTACTTCATTAAGTTCAGCATCAAAAACTGACGAATACACTTCCATACGTCTAGCGTCTAGAACAGGTATCAATACTTCGTTATTCTTAATTTTAACTTGGGATGCCATACTTTTCAATGTGGAAACAGATATCAACGGGATGTCTAATGCATAGCACAAACCTTTTGCCGCCGAAACACCAATTCGAAGCCCAGTATAAGAACCCGGACCTTTACTGACCGCCACAGCTTCTAAATCTTCCATTTTTAAAGAAGCTTCTGTCATCACTTCCTCAATGAACACATGCAATTTTTCCGCATGCGAATAGTTAGCCGAATTCAACTCTCTAATTGATAGAATTTCGCCGTCTTTAGCAACACACACCGAACAATTTGTTGATGAGGTTTCTAGATTTAATAGTACACCCATATTGCAAAGGTATTACTTACTATAAAATGAAAAAGCCTATACACATAAAAATGTTACAGGCCTTTATAATTAAGTTTTTTATCTATTGCAAAGAAATAGGAATCCCAAAATAAAATTCCAGTATTTTCAATCTAAATATATAATCATATTTTGTTCTTACAACATCCGCCTCGGCATTATCAACCCTAGATTGTTCTTGGCTAAAATCAAATGAATTCATTAAACCAACATCAAAGCGCTCTTTAGAATATTGATAAGCCAAACGCCTAGCTTCCAAAGTTTTTTCTGCAGCTTCATATGCTTTATAAAAGCTGGTGACATTTACATAGGCCTGATTCACATCTGTCTCCAATTCTAACATTGTTCTTTCATAAGAAATTCTAGCTTGATCAACACTGATTTTAGACCTTTTTATATTATTTCTTACACTCCACCCATTAAAAATAGGAACGTTCATTTGCGCACCATAAGAAATACCATCATTTAGGTATAATTGATCACTAAGAGGAATTCGCACACCTGTTATACGATCTATATTTTGATCAGAGTACCTTGTATTATAGTTGATAAAAGCGCCTACGGTTGGGTACTTTGCTCCTTTAGAAATTTCCAAGTCTTTCTCGGCCAACTCAACACCTGAAAGTGCAAATTTTATATCATTTCTAAAAGTTAACGCTTTATCAAAAATAACCTTAGCAGAATTGTTTAAAATATCTGAGGGTGGAATTTCAAATTCATCTTCTGCAATATCAAAATTCTCATAATCTGTAATGCCTAACATTTGTGCTAAACTTATCCTAGATATTAATATAAGACTCTCTGCATTTACAATTTGTTGTTCTTGACCTGCTACGGTAGCTTCAATGTTCAATAAGTCACCACGGGGCACTACACCAGAATCAACTAACTCTTTCGTCCGTTTTAAATCTTGTGTTGTTACTTCATTCTGTGCTCTAAAAACCTTAAGAGATTCTTTATTTGACAGCACCTGAAGATAGGCATTGGCTACACTTAATTTTATATCATCTTTAAAATCATCTAATTGATATTGGCCACGAATAACATTGAGTTTAGCTCTTTCTATTCGGTTATAATTTCTAAGACCATCAAATAACGTTACAGATGAGGTCATACTACCAGAAGCAGAAAAAATCGTCGCAGAAACTAAGTTATTTGTAGTTGGGTCTAAAGCAAGACCAGTATTGGCCGAAGCGCTTAATGAACCATTTAAACTTGGCAGCAAAGCTCCCATGGCATCTGACTGGTCGATTCTTGCGTTTTCTAAATTTAATTCAGCTTGCGCCACTGTTAGATTATTTTCTACGGCATAGAACACACATTCCTCTAGAGTCCATTTTTTTTGCTGTGCCATGGTAATTACCATGCCGAACAAAAACGCAAAGACGGTTATTTTAAATTTCATTTTTTGATTGTTTTGATTTGTAATTTGATTGACTTTTTACTCTACTGATTCTTTTTCTTCGCCTTCATCTTCTCCTTTTTTAACAGGCTCAGTTTTATTCCATTGTTTAACATTATCCTCTTTTGTCAAGCCAGAAATAATCTCCACATTAATTCCGTCAGAAATTCCTATTTCAATATCCTTACGTTCAAATTTTTGATCTTCCACAGACCCTACTGCTATTTCAACATAAGGCTTATCGGTTTGTCTATCAAACTGCAATAAGGCTTCTGAGATAACAAGAACACTATCTTTCTTTTCTAAAACTAAAGAAGCATTGGCGCTATAACCTGCACGAATAAAAATATCTTCGCTATTCTCTACATCACCTTCAATTTTGAATTGAACAGCACCAGTTTCTTCAACACCTTTAGGGGCTATAAATCTTAATTTTGCATTTAATTCTTTGCCTTCAATGGCGCCTAAATTTATTTTCAAAGGTGCGCCTACTTTTAATTTTCCTACCTCGCCCTCATCTACTTTACCTTCAAATATCATTTTACTCAAATCTGCAATGGTAGCAATTGTAGTACCATCATTAAAGGTGTTACTTTGAATTACCTGATCACCTACTTCTACAGGAATTTCAAGAATAGTTCCATCAACTGTAGCCCTAATATTGGTATTTGCACTTGTAGAACCACCTGCAGAACCTACTCTAACAATTTGATAATCTGCTTGTGCATTTTGTAGTTCTTGCTGTGCCTGATCGAAACGCAACTTTAAATCATTAAAGTTTTGACTAGAAATAACTCCTTTATCAAAAAGGGTCTTGTTTCTATCAAATTCTATTTTAACATTACTAAGAGATATGTTGGCGCTATTCACTCTACCTTTTGCTTGATTTAATGTTTGCTCGTTCGGAACAACCTTTATCACTGCAATTAAATCGCCAGCTTTAACTTCTACCCCTTCTTCAAGATAAATTTTTTCAATAATTCCTGATATTTGCGGTTTAATCTCAATTTCATCTTCAGGTATTAACTTACCTGTAGCAACAGTCTTTTTCTCAATATTAGAAATGAAAGGATTGGATGTTTCATAGGTAATTGATGATTTGCTGTTACTTTTAATAAAAAATACTGCAGCCCACAAAGCCCCAAGAACTACTAGAGCTATTAATGCATATTTTACAAATTTGTTCATTTTAATAGTTGTTTATCGTTTAATATTTGGTTATTGTTCTTAATTATTCTTCTCTCAAAGCTTCAATAGGTCGTATACTAACTGCCCTTTGTGCAGGAATCAATCCGATTAAAGTACCCAATACAACCATAATAACTAATGCCCCTATAACATAAGGTATGGGTACGGTAGGGTTAGTATATGGAAAATCGATGTCTTTCGTAAATGAATTTATGAGTGCTAAAACTCCTGCGCCTAAAATGATACCAAGTATACCGGCAATAAGTGTTAAAAAGACCGACTCCATTACTATCTGATTTCTAACTTCAGCGGGTGTTGCACCAAGAGCTCGTCTTACCCCTAATTCTTTGGTACGTTCTTTTACTGAAATGAGTAAGATGTTACCTATACCAATTACACCAGCTAAAATTGTAGCAATACCTACTACAAGAGACATAAATGTAAGTCCGTCGGCGAAACCCATTGTTTTAGAAAACACTTCACCTAAATTAAATGAACCAAATGCGCGTTCATCTTCGGGATCTACTCTATGTAAATTTTTAAGCAATGTCTTAATATCTTTTTCTACTTGCACTACATCTACATTATCATACGCAGCAATACACATGTACCCAATATTATCACCAGAATTATATAATTTTTGATAAGTTGTAAAAGGAATAAACATAGCCGTATCAGAATCAAAACTGACCCCTTGTGCAAGTTTATGAACACCGATTACCTGAAAATAAACACTACCAACTCTGATCCAAGTGCCCACAGGATCTTCGTCTTTCGTATATAGTTCTTGCTCAACACGTTCACCTATTACAATTACTTTTCTAGATTGATCAATATCTTCTTGATTAATAAACCTACCACCATCATAAATTTTCTTAGTAGATATTTTGGTATAAATAGGATAATCGCCATTTAAAATATAACTACCAGATTTCTGTCCACGAACAGTATATACTGGTTCTGAACCAAAATCGCCCTGTGTAATTCTTGGCGCTATATATTGAACTTCGGGTATTCTATTTTGTATGGTTTGTACATCTTCTAATTTTAGTTGAAGCGGTCTACCTGTTTTAAAACCATCATACGGCATACTAGTACTTTGAGCCCAAACGAACATACTATTAACAGCTACTGTTTTAAAAACTTTATCAAACCCGTTATCTAGCCCTTTGGCAGCACCAGAAAGCGCTATGTATATAAATATTCCCCAAAGAACACCAATTATGGTAATGATCGTTCTAGTTCTATTCTTGCTAATAGAACCAAAAATCTCTTGCCATGTATTTCTATCAAATAAAAATCCCATATTATTCGTCTCTTAGTGCTACAATAGGTTTAATACGTGCTGCTCTCTTTGCAGGAATATAACCTGCCACACCACCAAAAATAATCAGTACAAGGGTTGCAAAGATTGCTACCGGCATATCTATATATGGATCGGTAATAAAAAAGTCTTCTAAAGTTTTATCTAAGGAACCCAAAATTGCGATACCAATCAACATTCCTAAAACACCAGAGATGGTGGTTATAAATATAGATTCTAAAAGTATAGTACTAATTACAGATTTTGGTGTTGCCCCAAGTGCTTTTCTAATTCCCAATTCTTTGGTTCGTTCTTTTACCACAAAAACCATAATGTTACTAATACCAATGATACCTGCTATAATAGTCCCAAATGCCACAAATGCAACTATCAATTGTAGAACCCTTGCCAATTGTTGGGTCTGCTTTAAGCCTTCAGCAACGTTTCGTATAAAAATACCGTTTTGATCATTCGGGTTTATATATTTCTTTTCTTTAAAAAAAGTAGAAAGACTTTTTTCTAATGCCATTGCACCCGAATAGCCCAATTCTGGTTTAAAAGCTACAATTATCTGATCCACTTTATCATTATTTTTCTCAATCAGTTGTAGTGTGGTATAGGGTACATAGATTCTTCGTTCCTCATCATCACCACCATCATCTTGATAAACCCCAACAACTTTGAATACACTACCCCCAACATCTATATAATTTCCAATTGCATCTTCTTGACCAAATAAATCTTTTTCAACTAACCTACCAATTACGGCTGTTTTAGTTTTTTTTAGAATATCTAATTTGTCTAGATACCTACCTTTCATGATTATGGTTTTCTCAGCAAACTGATGAGAAGGTGCAACACCCCGTGTGGAGTAATTGTTAGATTCATTTTTATATTTGGTAAGGTAAGTTCGCCCTATTCTTGGGGTAACGTACTCCAAAAACATTGGAAAGTTTTTTTCTATATCAGCTAAATCTGATCTGTCAAATTCTATCTGCCGACCAGATTTATACCCTTTATAAGGTTTAGTGGTTTGACCTGGAAAAAAGGTAATTATATTTTGTGCATCATCTTCAAAAAATAATTGAAACGTATTGATTAGACCATTTCCAAAACCAAATAAGACCACAAAAATTAAAATTCCCAGAGCTACCGTAAAACCAGATAAGAATGTTCTTAACTTGTTCTTTTGAATAGTCTGAAAAATTTCTCTCCAATTATCTCTACTAAACATATTTTGAAGCTCTTACTTGTTCAATTTTCTTGTCCTCTATAATAACTCCATCTTTTAAATGCACAATACGCTTACACATATCTGCAATATCAGGTTCGTGAGTAACTATGAGAATAGTATTACCCTGATCATTAATTTTTTGAATAAGGTCCATTACCTCATAAGATGTTGTACTATCTAATGCCCCTGTTGGTTCATCTGCCAATAACACTTTTGGTTCTGCCGCCATAGCCCTTGCTATAGCAACCCTTTGTTTTTGACCACCAGAAAGTTCACTAGGCAAATGATTTGCCCACTCTTTCAACCCTACTTGTGTTAAATATTTTAAAGCCTTTTCTTGACGTTCTTTTCTTGGTACTTTCTGATAGTAAAGTGGCAATGCAACATTCTCAGCAGCACTTTTATAATTGATAAGGTTGAAAGATTGAAAAATAAATCCTAAAAACTTATTGCGATACTGTGCAGCCTTAGTTTCATTTAAATTCTTGATAGCCACTCCGTCTAGTGTATAAGAACCTTCATCTAACTCATCTAGCATACCTAAAATATTCAGTAAGGTAGATTTACCCGAACCAGAAGAGCCCATAATGGCTACCAATTCGCCTTCTTCCACATTAAAATTTATTCCTTTAAGAACGTGAAGTGAATTTTTGCCCATTTTATAGGACTTATGAAGATCTTTAATTTCAATCATGTTGGTTGTTATTTTGAACAATTTTTACACTGTCTACCCATTAGACTAAACCGTGTACAATTTGTTACATGAATTTTATTATTTTTTTACTTTATTCGTTATCGGCAAGCTCGTCTGGTTTTACCTCGTTCCAAACCTTAATTTTTTCGCCCTCTTTTATACCAGAAGTTACTTGAACATAAATACCATCGCTAATACCTAACTCAATATCTCTTCTTTCAAATTGTTGATTGCCAGTAGCAATTTCTACATATGGCTTTTTAGTTTTATCATCGAACTGCACCAAAGCCTCTTTAACTGCTAAAACACTATCTGCACGGGCTAAAATTATAGATGCATTTGCACTTAAACCGGCTCTAATGAATACGGAGTCTTGTTTTTTAAGTGTGCCCTTGATTTCAAATTGAATTGCACCATTTTCTTCATTTCCTTTCGGAGCTATATAGTCTAATACAGCATCGAACACTTTATCTTCTATGGCACCTACAGTAATTTCTAAAGGTAGATTTTCTTTAATTTTCCCAACTTCAGATTCATCGACCTTACCCTCAAAAACCATTTTATCAACATCTGCAATAGCTGCTATGGTAGTACCTTCATTAAAGTTATTACTCTCAATTACCTGATTACCCACTTCTACAGGCACTTCTAGTACCATACCACTCACTGTCGCCCTAATTTGTGTGTTTGCCGCATTACCAAAACCAGAGGTCGTACCCGTTTTTACAATATCATATCTTTTATTAGCAGCAGCGTAAGATTGCTTCGATTGGTCATAGCTCAACTGAGCTCGCTCTAAATCTACTTTAGAAATTACCCCTTTGGTAAACAATCCTTTCTGACGATCTAAATTACGCAATTGATCATCTAGGTTTATTTTTGCTTCATTAATATTATTTCTAGCATCATTTAAGGCACTTAGATTGGGTACCACTTTTATAGTACACAGCAGATCGCCAGACTTTACATAGTCGCCACCTTCCACGAAAATCTTCTCTATCACTCCCGATATATTCGGTTTTATAAGTACTTCTTCTAACGGAAGAATACTGCCCGTGGCCATAGTTTTTTTAATAATGGTCTGCTTAGAAGGTTCTTCTGTTTCGTATACCACTGGGTCTTCTGCATTTTTTGAATACAAATAGAACATAGATCCGCCAAAGGCTAGTACTATAGTTAGCAGGATGATAATTGTTGTTGACTTTTTCATTTTTTGATTGGTTATATTTTGATGGTACTATTATTCTGTTCTTAAAGCTTCAATTGGTCGTATTTTGATGGCACTTTGCGCAGGTATGAATCCCGCTAAAAATCCGGAAAATATTAAAATGACCAGGGCACTGACTACTACACCCAAACTTACACTAGGGTTTACAAACATATCTACAGGCCCAACGGAGTCGAGCACGGCATTGACGCCATATATAAATGCCGCACCGAAAACAATGCCAATCATTCCCGATATGATTGTTAGGAAAATCGACTCCATTAAGATTTGTTTTTTAATAGACCATGGCGCTTCGCCCAAAGCCCTACGAATTCCGATTTCTTTTGTTCGTTCTTTTATGACAATCAGCATAATATTACTGACTCCAATTATACCGGATAGTAGCACCAGCACACCTACAAAATAAGCTACCCAACGTAATGCACCGAACAAACTTTCTACACGATTATACTGTTCATACAAATCAAAATACCCAACAGCGCGTTTATCATCGGGGTGAATTTTTCTATTCTCCTTAACGACATTTACAATTTTTTCTTTGAGATTAGAAATAGAACTACCATCTAGTGCGGTAATCGCCATCCACCCGACATCGTTACCCATATTAAAAGCCTGAGAAAAAGCGGTAAATGGAACATAAATTTCTTTCTGACCTTCTTCTCCACCACCACTATCTTTCTTTTGGTATGTACCTACCACCATAAAATTGACTCCCTGAATTTTAATATAGGTTCCTAGTACTTTTTCTCCTCTATCATAAAGTTCATTTCGTACACCCACACCGATAACTGCAATTTTTCTTTTATCTTGAATATCATTATGATTTACAAACCTACCAGAAGTAATGGTCATGGGTTCTTGCCGTATGATTTCTGGATAATCTCCGTAGACATTGAAAGCTCCAGTTTTTAATCCGCGAACCACATTATTACCACCACCGAATCCGCCTAATTGATTTCGGGGAGAGATGAATCTTAAATTAGGTATATTATCTTTTATAGATTGTACATCTTCTATCTTAAAACTAAAGCGCCTTCCTTTTGGCAACCCTTTATATGGCATGGTCGTATTTCGTGACCACATGAACATGGTATTGGTAGCGATATCGCCAAAATCTGCACGAATGCCATTTTCTAAACCTTTACCTGCAGCAAGTAGTATAATTAGAATAAAAATACCCCAACCCACCCCAAAAGATGTAGCCAATGTTCTAAATACATTGCTAGACAATACTTCTAAGATTTCTTTCCAACGGTCTCTATTGAACATGGTACTATCTTAATTAGTTACACTTTTTCGTTAGTTTACTATTCGTCTTTTAACGCCTCTATTACATGAATCTTAGCCGCTCGCCACGCCGGGAAAAATCCCGCAACAGCTCCTGCGAAAATCAATACAAATACAGTAGTTAAGGCAACATTGAAATTTACAGAGGGATTTAATACATAATCTACCTCCACATGCGGACCCACAATTTCCAACAGCCCCATGCTTAAAATGAGCCCCGTAAAACCTGCAATTGCCGTTATAAAAATTGCTTCGTGTAAAATCATACCCACAATTGACCATGGCTTAGCACCAAGTGCTTTTCGTATACCTATTTCTCTCGTGCGTTCTTTAACCACAATCAACATAATATTACTTACCCCAACAATACCAGCGATTATAGTACATACCCCAACAAACCAAAAGAAGAATTTAATACCACCCATTAAAGAATAGAAGCGTTTAGCCTCTTCCATAGGGTTATATACTTGAATTGCACTTGTATCTTCAGGTGATACCGTATGTGCTTTTTGCAAATATGATTGAAGTTCACGTTTAAATTTGATGGATTGCGCCACGGCAGTTTCGAAATCTTCTACTGCAGGTAATGTATAGGATAAATTATTTAGGTAATCTGCGCCATTAAAAACCTGTTGCGCGGTACTTACAGGAATATAAATACGGTCTTCTTCACGTTCGCCTCCAATATCACCATAGACACCAACAATTTTAAAAGGAATGCCAGACAGGTCTAAAAACTCCCCTACAGGACTTTCTAGTTCTGCAAATACTTCACGATTAATCTTATTACTGATGATTGCCACTTTAGCCTTAGAAGCTACATCTTGCTGATTTAGAAAACGACCCAAGGTCATAAACTCATTTTCAATGAATTGAAACTGATTAGAAACTCCCTGAACGTTATAAGCTAAAGACTCACTACCGTAGTTTACGAATACATCTCTAACAAATAATCTTGGAGATTTATTCTCTATTTGGTCTTCGAATAAGGTAGCCGCCATATCGTAATTCTCATTACGAAATTGAATAGGTCTACCAGGGTTCATACCCTTATATTCTATTGTAGTAACACCTGGCCACACCCAAACACTAGTAGCTGCATCTTGTTCGAACTCTTTGGCTATGCCATTTTGCATGCCTTGACCAAAACCCAATAAAATAACTAGAATAAAAATACCTGAAGCAACGGAAAGTCCGGTAAGAAATGTTCGTAATTTATTCTTACGAATAGTATCGAAAATTTCTTGCCAACGTTCTAAGTCGAACATATGATTGATTGATTAGTTTGATTGATTGATGAATGCAATACAAGTATCACACAATCATAAGACTAACCAAATGGCAGATTGTTACACTATTTGATAAAAAAATATAAAAAACCTAAGCCCTCATCTTTTTGTAGATAAAATAGAAGAGACCTGCAACCAATACATATGGTACTGCCATTAGGTAAACGATACCATTATTAATGCCTTCTGCGGCTTTACCAGAAGATTCACTTTCCAAAACCGCTCTACACATTGCGCATTGCGCTTCAGCATCTAAAGGAATCAATAGAAACAAAACTACTACTAATAAGAAAACATATTTAGTATGCATAGTACGGAGATATCATTAAATACACTACAACACCGGTAACGGCAACATATAACCATACAGGAAAAGTATATTTTGCCAATGCCCTGTGATCTTCAAATTTCTTTAAATATGCCATAGCATATGTTCTAAGCACTAAAGGAATTAAAGCAATAGACAATACGATATGAGTAATTAAAATAAAATAGTAAACATATCTAATTGCACCCTCACCACCATAACTCGTAGTATCTGATGTCATGTGATAGGCTATATACATGATTAAAAATAATAATGACAATGCTATGTTCGTAGTCATCACATTTTGATGCAACTTTTGATTGCCATTTTTAATAGCCCAAACAGCTACCAACAATAGTACTGCCGTAATTCCATTTATTGTAGCATAAATCGGAGGCAAAAATGAAAGGGGTTCCACGTTAGGTAATTTAACCCCAAAAAGAATTGCTACCACTATTGGTATAATAATAGAAACAATTGCAATTACTCTATTAAACTTCTTTTCGTCTGTTACGCTCCCTTTCATACTAATATCTTATTCTTCTAACAATTTCTTAATATCAATTTTCAGAATCCCTATTTCTTCTGTTTCACCGTGATCATTTACTCCTTTTTCTTCTAGAATAGCTCCTCGGTAATATACTATAGGGTTACCAAACTCATCTTTTCTTGAACGTAAGTAACCATCTTTATCTACTAGGGCAAACAAACCTGAATGTTCAAAGCCACCAGGAACATCTGGCATTTCTGCTGCAAAAATATTGAAACCTGCGTTTGCCAATTCATATACACCTGCATGATCACCTGTCATTAAATTCCAGTTTTCATCTTTAATCTTATATTTCTCTTTATAGCTTCTTAGCACTTGAGGAGTATCAAAATCTGGGGTAATACTAAATGATGCTATTGCAAAATCATCAGCATCGTTAAAATGCTTTTGTACGTCAACAAGGTTCGTTGTCATTACCGGACAAATACTTGGGCATCTGGTAAAAAAGAAATCTACCACATACACCTTACCTAAATAATCTTTATCAGATACAACGACACTATCTTGATTTATAAATTCAAAAGCAGGTACTTTTCTTCGCTTGCCATCTAATAAAATATACCCAAGTTTATCATCGACTTTTTTACCTGAAACATTTAAACGGTCATTTTCAACCACTGATCCCGAAGACAATCTTTCTACTATTCTTGGTACTACAATAATGCCAAAAATTAGAACAATTAAAGAAACCCAAACATATGTATATTTTTTATTCATTATTTAGATTGATCAGCATTATTCTTTTTTAAAGCGAGCCTGTATTCTGCCAATACGATTTTTGTGTCATCTATCATTTTATTATTCAAATCAGAAATAGAATTAGAATTGAAACCATATTTAGTACCATCATCTTCATCATCTGACCTACCTCTAAGTGTTCGATCCTTATCTATTATAAAAACATAGGGAGTGCTGTTATTCTCATCTAATACCAGATCAGTTTTTAAGCTATTAAAAAGATCCTTTATTTGAGTATCGTTAGCATATACGAAATTCCATTTATCGTTATCTGCTAGTGTAGCCAGTTCTGCTTTAAGTGCCTCAACTTCACCTTCGGTATCATTAGCAACAACCATTACAAATTGGAAGTCTTTAAACTCGTAGAAGCGTTTATATATCTTTTGATTTAAATTAAACGCATTTCCTTTTCTACCTTCCACATCAGACCCTAAAAAGCCTAATACGGTAATATTGCCTTTGAACTTGGTTTGATTAGAAAAATCTAATTCTTGAACATTTTTAGTCAGTTCAGACAGCTTACCAAAATTTGTAACCCCAGAAGCAAAGAATAAATATGCCACAATAGGTAGCACAAATAAAACAACAAGTACGAAGGTCTTTTTCATAAATCAAGTAGACTAGTTATGGAAACATTTTTAAAAGTCTCAACAGAAATAACTATTAAAATACAAACTATACAAAAATAAAAAGACGGTTATAAAACCGTCTTTTAATACTGTTAATTATAACTTAGAAATTCCAACTTACAAAGCCATCTTTATAAACATTATAGATATAATCTGCCTCTACAAGAAGAATAAATACTAGATAGATAACCAAAAATATTGGTGTCCATACTATAGCTCTTCTTAAAGCAGACTTCTCATCACGTAAGTGCATAAAATCCCAAGCAATATAATACGCTTTAACCAAAGTTAAAATAATGAAAATCCAGTTGATCAATTTCATACCCAATACAAAAGTATCGGTCAAAGATGCTGGCTTAATAATACCTAATACTACTTCTACTGCAGTTATCAAGGTTAAAAAAGCTAATACTCCCCAGATTTTCTGTGTGTTAGATTTGAACTTTACAAGTCCTCTAAAAATTTCTAATTTATGTCCGTCTGCCATTTTACTTTAATCTAAAATTCTATTTTCAGTAATGCTGTTTTCTCTTAATTGGGTTATACTAAGTAGAAGAAGGTAAATACGAATACCCAAACTAAATCTACAAAGTGCCAGTATAATCCGACTTTCTCTACCATTTCATAATGGCCTCTTCTCTCATAAGTACCAATAACAACATTAAAGAAAATGATAATATTAATTACTACACCCGAGAATACGTGGAAACCGTGAAAACCTGTAATAAAGAAAAAGAAGTCAGCAAAAAGTCTGCTTCCATATTCATTATGAATCAAGTTAGCACCTTCAACAACTTGTGTTGCTTCTGCCAATTTTGCCAAAGAAGCCTTTCTATCTAAAAGTGTTTTCTCACCTTCTTCATTGATTTGTTCAGTTCTAATCAAAATATTAGAATCAGCTTTAAACCCTTCAACAACCTCTGTTAGTGAAACACTTGTTAATGTCGGCTCTTGAAAAAACCAAAGTCCGTTCTTTCTTTCATGTATAACTCTTTCATCAGGTATAGAAGCCGCAAAATCTGCTAACGAAGCTCTCTCACCTGTATCAGCTTTTACGAATTGTAATATTCTACCACCCTTAGTTTCTAAAGCACCATGGTCACCTTTAATAAAAGTACCCCATTCCCAAGCTTGAGAACCAACGAAGATTATACCTCCAATTACAGTAGCGAACATGTACCATGTTACCGCATTCTGTTTCATTTTATGACCAGCATCAACTGCTAACACCATAGTTACAGATGACATAATCAAAACAAAAGTCATAAGTGCAACATAAATCATGGGGTAATTTCCATGAAAGAAAGGAACGTGTGTAAACACTTCGTCCGCTATTGGCCATGTTTCAATAAATTTAAATCTTGAAAAGCCGTATGCTGCTAAAAATCCAGAGAAAGTTAACGCATCCGATACAAGGAAAAACCACATCATTAATTTGCCGTAGCTTGCTCCTAGAGGCTGATTGCCACCACCCCATACGCTTGTTTCCGTTCCCGTAGTCACCGTAGAATTCATATACTAATTATCGTTTTAATAAAACTTTAGCAAATTTACATTTTTTTGAACTATTTAAAAACGCAATTTGACTCAAAACTAATTTTGATACACTTTTTATTTCACAAAGAACATAAATAGCACCAAATAGACCCATAATAAATCTAAGAAATGCCAAAATGTTGCCCCTAAGGTAACACCTAAATAGTTCTCTTTACTATATTTTCCTTTGTTTTGATTGTACAGCACCACCAATAAAGATATCATACCCGCAACAACATGCACTACATGCACCATTGCAATCAAAAAGACATAGGATACTTTTATACTACTTGTTGGTCCTGTAAAGTAGTACCCTTCGGCAACCAATTGAGAAAACCCCGAAAATTGCAGAAATATAAAAAGCACTCCTAAACCTAACGTTACCAACAGCCATGTAGTACCGCTAGCATTTTCACCTTCTCTAATTGCCTTTTTTGCCATCATATAGCTAAGACTACTGATAATGATAACGATTGTACTATACAAAAAGGAATTTGGTAGCGCAATGTCGCTAGACCAGTCTTCTCTTGAGCTACTTACAATGTAAGCACTCGTCCACCCTGCAAAACCCATCAGTAAGCTAATAATACCAAACCAAAGCATCATCTTTTTTGCCCTAGCATTTTTCTCTTGATCCGTACCTTGTGTTAAATCCATAATTAAGCTAAAAATTTATCTATTACGTAAACTATTTGCATAAGTGTAATATAAGTAACACTTGCCAACATTAACTTTCTTGCCGATACATTATCTCTTTTTCTATATAACTGAAAAGCAAAACCAAGCATTACCGCCCCCATCAAAAAGATAATGACCGCAGCAACTATAGAAAGTTGCAATCTACCCGTTATACCAAAAACAGGAATTACAGATACTGCCATCATCCAAATGGTATACATTATTATCTGAAGCACGGTCGCCCCATCTTTCTTACCAGTTGGCAACATTTTAAATCCGCCGCTTCTATAATCATCATCTAACATCCACCCTAGTGCCCAAAAATGTGGAAACTGCCAAAAAAATTGAATCATAAACAAGGTGCCAGGCTCAATACCAAAATCATCAGTAGCAGCGACCCATCCTAACATAAAAGGTATAGCGCCGGGTATGGCACCAACAAATACCGCTAATGGAGTAATTGTTTTTAAAGGGGTATACACACTTGTGTAAAGAAATATAGAAATTGCCCCAAACATTGCTGTTTTAGGGTTTAAAAGGTATAGAGAAAATATACCGATCAATGTTAGTACAATGGCAAGAATCATTGCTGTATTTACAGACATACGACCAGTAGGGATAGGTCTATTCTTAGTCCGCTTCATTAACGCATCTAAATCTTTTTCTATAACCTGATTGTATGCATTACTGGCACCTACCATACAGTACCCACCAAAAGCCAATAGTAAAACTTGAAACCATTGTATTTCGTAAGCACCTAAAAAATAACCTGCGATGGAAGAAAAAACGACACTAATAGCCAATCTAGCTTTGGTAATCTCCTTAAAATCGGCAAATATTAATGCAAGAGCATTACTTTTTGTCGAACCAACAGCCGTTTTCATAATTTTTAAAATAGGTCTACAAAGATAACCCCCCTACCATATTTCTGCAACCTTAAAGCTTTATTTCTAATAGAATGGAAAAAGAATATTTTAAGCCTTAACAATGCGAACTAAATAATTTGAAAGAAATAGCAAACAATTAAAAAACTGATAACCGTAAAAGACATTTTTAAGGTTATAATCAAAAAATCAAGCGTAAATGAGCTCGTAGGTTTAAAGCAAAAAAAAATCCTGAGCATCTGCTCAGGATTTTTTCTATATAATTTAAACAGTAAATAAATACTATTGTAATTTAAAGTTAATTGGAATACTAAAAGGAACACGTACCGCTCTACCTCTCTGCTTACCAGGAGTCATTTTTGGTAATTTACCAATAATTCTAGCAGCTTCAGCTTCTAAATTTTTATCTGGCCCACGCATTCTAATGTTACCGATACTACCATCTTTCTGTATAACGAACATAACACTTACTCTACCTTGAACACCCATTTCTTGAGCAATTTCTGGGTAACGGAAGTTTTTACCGATATGCTTCTGGATCATTGAATTGAAACAAGCTCTCTTATCGCTTTCGTTCTCACAACCTGGAAAAACCGGCACATCTTCAATAACTGCGAAAGGTACATCTACGTCTTCTTCAATTTCGTCAACAGCAATATCTTCAACCTCAACGATTTCTTCTTCCTGACTTGTTTCAGTAGACTCAATTACAGTTTCTTCAACCTCTTCTTCATCTTCAACAACCTCAATAATTTCAGGTGCAGCTGGTGGTGGTGGTGGTGGTGGAGTTTTTATCTGTTCGGTCATTGGAACCTCTTCATCTAAAAGATCATCCACATTCATAGAAATATCATAATCATTTGCTTCATCATACGTTTTCCACTCAAATGCTACATAAGTAAATAGCATTACTGCGAACAAACCGATAACGAAATAAAGACTGCTGTTCTTTGTTAAATCCGCCTTTGGATTCTTTTTAGGTTCCATATATATTCAATTTAGTGATTGCTAATTTAACTAAATAATCCTTAAAATTGCAACTAAAATTTTCATTTTAATGAAGGTATCCGAAAAAATAAAATTCTTACGGCTAACATTCCTACAAGAGCACCGGTAGAATTCGCCAATGCATCTAATGAATCACCATGCCTATCTGTAGTTGCCACATGTTGTAATACCTCAATAATTATGCCGTAACATACGGCAAATAAAACCATGTGCCACAATAACTTAGACCTGCTCTTAATAGTACTATTTCGCCTAGATAGCGCCAAGTACCCGAGCACCACTACACCGAAATAAAAGGTAAAATGAACCGCTTTGTCTATATGCGGTATATCAATACCTGAGGTTTCAACACCCGACAAAGAAATTAAGCTGAAAAATGTTACAAACATCATCCAGCTTATGAAAAGTACTTTGTAAATAGTGTTTTTAACCACCAATAATCTCTTTGTATGCAGCATCACTCAACAAATCTTCTAATTCGCTAGCATCGCTAAATTTTATTTTTACCATCCAACCGTCTCCATAAGGATCAGAATTTACTTTTTCTGGCTCATCTTCTAACGCTTCATTGAACTCAACTATTTCGCCAGATAAAGGAGAGAATAAGTCAGAAACAGTTTTTACTGCCTCTACCGTACCAAAAATAGCTTCACGATCTAAAGTTTCATCTAGGGTATCTACTTCAACGTAAACAATATCACCTAATTCACCTTGTGCGAAATCTGTAATACCTACGATAGCAATATCACCCTCAATCTTAACCCATTCGTGGTCTTTTGTATATTTTAATTCAGCTGGTATATTCATTATAATCGTTTATTAATTTTTACTTCGGCAAATGTAAAGTTTTCAACTTAGGTTATCAAAATATTTACCAATGTTATGTTTTGTTTAAATGTGTGCAGAAAGTAGCGATTTATTCTTAAATAAATGGCCGATTTAATTACCGAAATTGTAGCGTATAGTAAACCCAGCATTAATAGTTGTTTGCGGAAATGCTGTTGAAACAGCAAACTGAGAGAACGAATGATCGTAAAAGAACAACGCATTTAAGCTCTTGCTCAACGCATAATCTGCAGTAAACTTCAATGACATTAAATTTTGACCAGATGTTATTTGGTTGTTATTAATGTCTAGATTTCTAATTATAGTAATATTATCTCGTAAGGTAACATCAGCTTTTAAGTTTAAATCACCTTTCAATCTGGTTTTGTTACCACCAATATTGGTTACAAATTTTACATCTTTAAAACGGTACCCTAAACCAACAGTATACTCTTTACCATTAATTTCGGTCATTAAATCATTATCAAAACTTAATGATAATGCTCTATCTGTTCTAACCTCTGCCAATACACTTACCGAATTGATCATTTCAAAATCTACACGTATAAGCGGATTGAACTGATCTGTCAGTACCACGTTGTTCAAAATTAAATCTGGTAAAATATCAAGATTCTCTGCATTAATAGGAGCTTGACCATCATTAATCAATTGTACCTTCTCTAAATTCGTTTGGTACGAGTTAATACTATATGATGCACGATACCCGTGACTTAAAGAAAAACGTTTGAATTTCTTTTTAAACCACTTACTCTTCATAAGACCGGTATACTTAATACTCCAGTTCGGTATTGGAATATCTCTAAAGGTATCTAAGTTTACACGTTCAGCATCTTGCCCTGTATACGCTGAAAAGAATGCCGGTAACAAAACACTTTGTTGTGTTTTACCGTACCCTTCTGGAAATTCTCCATTTGCATCTACAGGTATACCTTGCTCTACCGCTATTCTATTCGCAATCGTAATTCTATTGTCTTTAAACTCTTGAAAAGTACTAGAATCAAATTCATCGCTCTTACCGAAAGCGGTACCTATCATCATAGTAGAAATACTAAAACTACCATAATTGTTACCCAACTGTAAGTTGTACTCTTGATCAACTACATTGAAATTCTCTTGATAACTATCTGAATACTGCCTATCAGCCACCAAATCGATGGTAATATCTTTTGTAGGTTGTGCCGTAGCGGTAATATTCAATTGTTTATTTGTTCTTTGGATGAATTGCTCATTAAACTGCTCGAAACCTGTAAGCCAACCATTTCTAGCTGCTTCGAAACGCACATCTGCCTGACTACCGAACAAGAAGCCAACAGTAGGTTTAGTGGTACCTATAAAACCAACAGATTGTGTATACCCTGGTAACACAGTACCATTATTCTCGCTATAGTTCAAGTTTAATCTCTTTACCATAGTAACGATATCCACAACGGTATTGAACAAGTCGCTGGTTTTCGCTTTTATTTTCTCTTCATCTTCAGTTGGCACACCTGCTTTATCTCTTCTAATCGGTCCTGAGCTTTTTGCTTTTGGCGCCTCTCTCTTTTTAAGTCCGATTAAATCATAGAACTTCTGCATGGTCAAAGACGACGTTATTGTATGCGTATTTGCATTCTGCACGGTATTGATATATTCACCAGCTACTTCAAACAATGCATCACCACCTCTTTGCCAATCGAAATTACTAGTATAAGAATACTGTGTACTAATAAAATCTAAGGCAGGTATTTTAGAAAAAGGCACTTCATAATTCAACTGCATTTGTTGAGAATGTCTATTAGGCTCACCAACATCAAAGAAGCCGTCCCACATGCCTAGTTCATTTCTTATTCTATCTATCGACTCTAAAGGCTCATCTTCGTTCAGGTAATTTCGAACAATATTATTATTCGAACCTGTAAGATTTAATCGAAGCGATTTCGTCAGATTATAGTTTACCGCATATTGCCAATTAAATAAATAGTTACGTTGCTGTAACTCTGGCAATTGAATTCTGTCTTCACCATCTGTATACACATCTCTAAAACGTTGCGCATTGAACTGTCTATTAATATTAGAGGTAACACCGACATTAGATGGCAATAAGTTTAAGTTTAAATCTTTTAGCCATTTCCAATACTTGCCTGTAAAGAGGGAATCTTTTTTAGCAAACGGAGCAAACTCAACAGGATCGAAACTATGGTTATACACAAAACCTGTATTTATACTCTGTTCTTTTAACTCTGCAATCTCAAAATCTCGATGATCGGTTTCGTTATAGCTATAGTTAAATGTAAAGTTTTCTATATCATAAAAATTAGCATCTGCTTCTTCGCCACGATCTTTACGAACACCAATTAAGTTAATACTAGTTCGCTTGGTATAATCTTCGGCTTGTTCTAAAACATCATCTTTACCTTCTTGGGTATCTTCGGCCGCTATTCGATCCTCTAACTTTAAATCATCATATACGGGATCAAACTCGGGAGTAATCATTTGTTCTGATATACCGTAATTGACAGGTAACTGAATACCCCATTTTTTAGGAAGCAATTGACCAACATTAACATTGGTAACTACATCGTAAGAAATAGCATCTTCACGGGCACGCTCATTTGGCATTTGATCAATAGACCCAAAACCAGAGGTACTTTTACTACCAGTTGCACTAAAATTCGCAAAATCTGCAATATTACCATCAATAGCGGCAATTGCTGCCCAGCCACCATTATTATCTAAACCTGCAAGACGAAGCTCATTGAACCAAACCTCACCACGTGCCGGCAATATATCTTGGTTTTTTACACCCACCATCATAGTACGTATACTACCTAAAGAGGGGTTACCTTTAATACCAATACGAATTCTACCAGGAGAACGAACATCGAACTCACCAACCGGAATCACTTCTCCGTTATCAATTTCAAAGAAACGCACATCGCTTAAGTCGCCATCGGCGATCCATTGCGATTTAACCTTGGTCAAATCGCTAAGCGCAATATTCATCTCGTTATTTTCTGGCCATACCTCTTCTTCAGTTACAGCAGTAAAAGGCGTAAACTCTAACGGTAATTCTATTTGATAGTAGTTTTGGGTAAAATCTGTACCCATACGCAAGAAACCAACTAATGGTGTAGAGGTATCGGCATAATCGCTATCTATAATTTTTTCGGCATGTATGAACATTTTCAATTTCTCATACTGACGAATATCTACGTTTAAATTTTTAAATACTCCACGCGAATCTTCAGACTCCAAATTAGACACTGTTAAAGAAAGAGATTGCTCGTTCTGGCGAATGATCGTATTATTATTGTTCAATTGCTCTCTTAAAACACCAGGAGGCAATACATAAGGTATTGGAGTTCTACTACTGTTTTCTTCAATGTTTACGGTATTTACATCTAATGTAGTACCATCATCAGAAGGATCACTATCAATGTTTTTATCTTGTAAGGTATTTGTATACGTACGCCAATCTCCCCTTACCAGATCTAAAGTTGCAAAACGTAGAATGGTTGGGCTATTGAACCCTGTCATATACATTCTCATAAAACTTATAGACCTAAAATCTGTAATACCACCAACAGCATCGGTAAAATCACTTAATGGAATTTTATACTGTATCCATCTGTAATTTACATCATCACCATTAGGTATTCTTATATCACCTGTTGCAGTACCTTCAATAATATCGGTTACATACTGATCATTAATAGTTGTATTCGGTTTAATAGAAATTCGGTACTCGTAATAACTGTTCACCGTATTCATCGTTAAATCTCTATCTACATCTTCTACATCTGGTAATGTTGTAGATCCTCTATCTGTATTGGTAACAGAAACAGGCGAGTTACCTTGTGGATTATTGAAATCTATATATCGCTCTAGAATACTACCTTCTCTATTTAGGTAATAACCATAGTTATCTAATGCAGGATCACTACCACCGTTATTGGTATACACATCAGCTTCACGAATATCATCCAACCCATCAAAACCAATATCTTGTAAACCCCTATTATTCTCGTCAGCATCAAAAGCATATACCAACGATTGTGTTGCTGGCACCTCACCCCAAGAAGTTGGAGCAACGAAATCGTTACTATTTACCCCTGGCAATCCGTTTTCATATTGTTTTTTACCATCGCGCAAAATATCTTCAGATATATTACCCAAGTTAAGAACCAATTCACCAGCACCATTTGCAATACCATCAACATAAGGATCCATTACCCAAAACTGAACGAATTCAACATTACTCTGTTCAAAATCTGTACTGCTCAAAGAGCGCATCATACCACCCCACTTATCAGTAGGTGCTTGTGTTTCAAAATCAGGATTGTTGTTATACGGGCCTTTAGTCGTTGGATAATACACCATGTCTAAAGTTGACTGCACCTGTGTTTGCCCTTGAGCAACATCGGTCTCAGGAAAAACCTCATCAATATATACCCTACGTGTTGCATTGGTCGAAAGATCATCATCACTAACGGTAGATGGTCTTTGATTGGTATAGAAAATTGGATCAATAGTATACCAAGATAGTTTTGCTCTACCATAACCATTGAAAAGGTTATTCAAATCTTCTGGCGAACTACCAAAAGGTTGATCATTATTTCCGAATTCTAAAGGCATACTAGCAAGAGACCACCCTAGAGATGCTCTAATATCTATGAGTGCCTGTGCTCCTTCAAAATCATCTAAATATGTTGTAGTCTCTCCTTCAAAATCAGCATTCTTAGGTGAACTAGGTATTAAAGCAGCCATTTCTGCCCTAATAGAAATATTAGAAGGCACGTCGGTATCAATATTTGGCAACTTGTTTACCATACGAGTTAAGAAAGGTACCTCGGTAGAGAAATTAGTATTTAATCCGAAAATAGTATTGTTTACAGATTCTACCCCGTAAGTAGATTTTTGCGTTAATGGTCTTTCGTTCAGGTTTAATAATGTACCACCTAAAACAAATTTCTCATTAAATTGATGTTCTACATTTACCCCTGTAAAACGACGTGTTTGTTGTCCGAATACCGCATTGTTTTCTACCGATATATTGATAGGCACATTAGAAGCCTCTAAACTTGGATCTAATATTTGCACCGTACCTGACTGATAGTTTACCGTATAATCGATACCCTCTTGCAATGTTCTACCATTTGCAGTAACTGTAACCGAACCTTGGGGCACGTTGAAAGCACCAATAGAAATACCATTACTACCTTCAGATTTATAAGAACCTTTTAATATGAATTTATTTTTTTCGGGATCTTGAAGTGCCGCTGTTTTAGTCAAAGAATACATATCTCTGAAGACATACTGCTCTTGGTTGGCATTATAACCAGAGGTAACATTATACTGACCGCTGTTACCATTTTGTAATTTTTCATATAAAAACTCGCCAAAAGGCTCTACTTTGGTAAAGATGATACGACCATTCTGTACATCTATTGTTTGACCACTGATAAAATCGAAGAATCCATCACCACCGGGTTGTATATCATTATACACATTTAATCTATCGAGATTAAAGACATTTAGAAGAATGCTTTCTTCTAACCCTTCGGGCCAACCAGACCCAGGACCTTCTACTATAGGTGTAATATAGTTTCTCGGTGTAGGATCAGAATATAGAATATTCATTTTAAAATCCTCTTGACTTAAACTGTAGGCCCCTGTTGCGTAAATATTCTTCATCATCAGATCCCAAATAGGATCCGTGATATTGGTAATATTACTTTTAAGAAGTTTAAGAATAAGGGTGTTATTTTCAATTACAGTATTTACAGTCTGCGTAACCGTTGTAGCCTCAATACCACCATTGGCAAATTCACCAACTTGGTATACCTGACCTTGAAATGTATACTGATAAGCAACACCTAAAACCTCATCATTACTTAAACGTTGGTTTAAAGAGATATACCCTAATTGTGTGTTGAAATCGAAATCTCTACCCTGCTCTAATTTTCTGGCATTTTCTAAATACGCATAATCAAAACCTTGATTAGGGCTATATCCACCGGCAAAACTACTGGCATTGAATCCGCTTTCTACAGTTGCGATTTCTCTAATATTGTCATTTAACGCACCATTATTGGTCAGAATTAATGCCGGGTCATAATCATTGGCGTTGTTTCTAGGTCTTACATCTGCAGGACCATTAAAGAATCCGCCACCGCTACCATTACTTTGACCAACCCTAGTCTTCGTGATATCTGATTCCCCTAAATCTTGAATAGCCACAACGTTACGTACATTCAATGTTTGTTGCGATCTGTTCGTGATCCAAACTTCTATACGGGTAATTTGTACCTGACTCTGTATATAAGGATAGGAAGAAAGTGCAGCGTCGTAGTTATCTCTAAAATACTGTGCTAAGAAAAAGTGTCTGTTTTCATCATAATCCAAAGCAGTTAACGAGAACTCATTTAAAGTACCGCCACCTTGCGCCACTACTGTATTGTTTTGCGAACGTTGCTCAGAAAAAACAGCCGTTACAGAAGTTTTACCAAATTGCAATTTCGTTTTAACACCGAATAAGCTCTGTGCACCTTGAATCAACGAACTATTAAGAGGCATATTTACATTACCTACTTCAATAGATTGAATAATATCATCTTCGGTAGGTGTGTAGTCTAACTTTACAATATTCTGGAAATCAAAAGTTGCTTCGGTATCATAATTAGCTGTTACCTGCAAACGCTCCCCTATTTGACCTAACATACTAAGACTAATACGTTGATCAAAATCAAAAGAAAGATTCGTTCTGTTTCTTGGTGATAAAGAAGGATTATCATTCTTCTGCCAAATAACACCAAGATCCATTGCAACCGATCCCTGCGGGATTATCTCAATAGTATTACCACCAAAAATGGTAGAAAAGAAATCATTATTGACATAGAAATTTGGAAGTAAGTTTTTACGAGCTTCTTCACTACCTTCTTTCTTACCCGAATAAGCATCAGATTTTTCTTTGAAATAAGATTTTATACCTTCTTCCCTAACCAATTTAAAATATTGATCTGGTGTAAGAATTACAGGATAACCGATATTAAAATCGCCCACACTCTCATTATAGATATAACGATCAAGTTTAGGGTCGTAAATGTACTTTGAAACAATACTTTCTGGATTCTTAATTAGAATCCTACCCAGATCGAAACCTGTTTTTACAGAATCAATTTCCTGCTCTTCTGTGTCTTGTGCCACAACAAATGTTATGGAACCAAAAAACATACAGAATAGAAGTATATGCTTTAAAAAAATATTAAGAAATTTAGTTGCCCCGTTTTTCAAACTTATTACAAATTTTTGAGCGCGAGTTTAATTATATTCTCGACACTTAAGGAAGCATCTTGACTAAGCACTTTATCGACAACCCTCTCTGATTGTTTACGTGCGAAGCCTAGAACTTCTAAAGCAGATAACGCTTCATCTTTATTTGTATTGTTTATACTTAGTGAAAGTTCGTCTATATCGTAAACTTTTAAGACCTTGTCTCTAAGATCCAAAATTACACGTTGTGCGGTTTTCGCCCCGATACCTTTTACGGCTTGTATTGTCGCAACATCTCCGTTAGCAATGGCGTCTCTTACTTGAGACGGAGACATAGAAGAAAGCATGGTTCTGGCTATACTTGACCCAATACCCGAAACGGATAGTAATAATCGGAATATTTCACGTTCAGATTTTTCAACAAAACCAAACAATGTGTGCGAATCTTCTTTCACTTGTAGGTGCGTAAAAACAGAAATATTTTCTTGTTCTGGCAGCTTCGAAAAAGTATTCAAAGAAATATTTACAAAATAGCCCACACCACCACATTCGATAATAACATGAGTTGGGTTTTTCTCTACTAGTTTTCCTCTTAAGTGATGTATCATGATTTTTTAAAATTAAAAAGGGAAAAAAGTATGTCTACCAATTTCCCTAATTGAGTTATTATTTAATTAATATTTATACCGATCCTTTAGCCTTTTTACGCTTTTCGCGCTCTTGGGCATCAATTACAGCTACAGCCGCCATGTTTACTATTTCGTCAACACTAGCACCTAATTGCATAATATGAACGGCCTTTCTTAACCCTACCATGATAGGACCAATAGAATCTGCTTTGTTCAGCTCTTTAAGCAATTTATAGGTGATGTTAGCCGATTCTAAATTAGGAAAAATCAATGTGTTTACCGTTTTTCCTGCAAGTTTTGAAAATGGGAATTTACTTTGATGCAATTCTTTGTTCAAAGCGAAATCTGTTTGTATTTCACCATCGACCACTAAATCTGGCTTTGTTTCATGCAAAATACGAACAGCTTCTCTTACCTTTCTTGCATTAGGATGCGTTGATGAACCAAAGTTTGCATAGCTTAACATCGCTAAAACTGGGTTAAACCCAAAGTTCGAAGCAACATTTGCAGTCATTTGAGCAATATCTGCCAACTCTTCTGCATTTGGCTCAATGTTTATTGAAGTATCCGCTAAAAATAACGGACCTCTATCGGTAATCATGATATTTACCGTTGCTACTTTTTTCACACCCGCTGCTCTACCGATAACTTCTAAAATTGGTTTTACTACAGTTGGGTAAGCTCTTGAGTAACCAGAGATCATCCCGTCTGCATCACCTTCAAGAACCATCATGGCACCAAAATAATTACGCTCGCGCATTTTTATTTTTGAACTGTAGAATGTTACGCCGCTTCTCTTACGACTTTCCCAATATTTAGTTGCGTAACGAATATGACGCTCATCGAACTCCTCAGAGATAGGATCGATGATAACAAGATCAGCATCGAATTCCAGCTCTTTTTTCAATTCAAGAATAATATCTTTTCTACCCAAAAGAATAGGAATAGCAATACCTTCTTCGTGAACTATTTGTGCCGCTTTTAAAACATCTAAATGATCAGCCTCTGCGAACACTATTCTCTTTGCATTACTTCGTGCTCTACTATGCAATAATCGAACAACTTTGTTATCGTTACCTGAACGAAGCATAAGTTCTTCTCTATATTTATCCCAATCTTCAATTGGCATCTTCGCAACACCACTATCCATTGCAGCTTTAGCCACAGCAGGTGGTATTTCGTATATTAATCGCTGATCAAAAGGTTTTGGTATAATATAATCTTTACCAAAAGTCAATCTCGTTTCGCCATAAGCTATATTCACTTGCTCAGGCACAGGTTGTCTTGTTAGATCTGCCAAAGCTTTTACAGCTGCCATTTTCATAGGCTCATTAATTGCTGTAGCCCTTACATCTAAAGCACCTCTAAATATAAATGGAAAACCAAGTACATTATTTACTTGGTTAGGATGATCAGATCTTCCCGTTGCCATTATAATATCTTTTCTGGTAGCGACCGCTAAATCGTATGCTATCTCTGGATCAGGATTTGCCATTGCAAAAACGATAGGGTTTTCAGCCATGGAAAGTAACATACTCGGAGTTACCACATTTGCGATAGACAAACCAACGAATACATCGGCATCGACCATGGCTTCATCTAGCGTATCTATTTTTCTATCGGTAGCAAATTCTATTTTGGCAGGCGATAAATTATCGGCATCTTTTCTAATAACACCTTTACTATCGAGCATGACTATATTCTCTGCCTTTGCCCCAAATGCTTTATATAATTTAGTACATGAAACCGCTGCAGCGCCCGCACCACTAATAACGATGCGTACATCTTCCATTCTCTTTTTAGAAATCTCTAATGCATTTAACAAAGCTGCGGCAGAAATTATCGCCGTACCGTGTTGATCATCATGCATTACAGGAATATCTAATTCCTCTTTTAACCTACGCTCGATTTCAAAAGCTTCAGGAGCCTTTATATCTTCAAGATTAATACCACCGAATGTTGGCGCAATCATCTTTACAGTTTCAACAAACTTATCTACATCTTCCGTATCGATTTCAATGTCAATACCATCGATATCGGCGAAAATCTTAAAAAGAAGGCCTTTACCTTCCATTACAGGTTTTGATGCCTCCGGACCGATGTTACCCAAGCCTAATACTGCCGTACCATTAGAAATAATGGCAACTAAATTACCTTTAGATGTGTATTTGTATACGTTTTCTTTATCCTTCGCTATTTCTAAACATGGCTCTGCCACACCAGGCGAGTAAGCCAAAGCAAGATCACGTTGTGTACTATATGGTTTAGTGGGTACAATTTTTATCTTACCAGGCTGTGGTTTTGCATGATAGATAAGTGCTTCCCTTCTTAGCTTTTCATTGCTCATACTCTTCTATTTTAAAAAAACAAATTTAAAGGTAATCTATAAGAAAGCATTAAGAGGAACACTATTTATATAAACAAAATAAATTGCTCTGTTACAACCATCTCAAAGAAGATTATACCATTATAAATCAGCTACCTCTTCATTACTAGAAACATTCAAACGCATTGCAAAAAATGCAGCGATAGCGAAGAATGCGCCCGCAAATAACATTGCATTAATGGCGTTACCGCCTAGTAGATATTTATAGATAGGTCCGAATGTTAGTGTCTCAATACCCATTGGAATAACAATCATCATATTCAAAATACCCATGTATACACCACGTCTATCTTGCGGCACCACTTTAGAAACCATGGTATATGGTATACCCATCATAGCTGCCCAACCAACACCAAAGAGAACCATAGGTATTAAAACCATTATAGGATCAGAAATAAAAGGTATTATAAATAGTGATATTGCAGTACCCAGCAAACTCTGCGCATATATTTTTTTACCTCCATACTTAAGTGATAAAGGCACCAATGCCAAGGCAACGACCATGGTAACAATGTTATAGGTCAAACTCATTTGAGCAGACTGCGAAGCTGCCTCGCCGGTAGAATAACCCATTGTCAATTTAAACAAAGGGGTCGTATACTGCCAATAGATAAATAATGCATACCATTGAAACAAGTAAACCGCGCCTAGCTTCCATAAAAATTTCGGCATTTTACTTATCGCTTCTGCTATTTCTTTAAATGGTAATGCAATACGTTCTGCCAAGGGTTTGGCTTTCGCTGCATTAATTCCAACAAGCTCTTGTGAACTAGGCGGTATTTCTGATGTTTTTAATACGGACCATAGGATGGTAGTTATCGAAAGAATTGCACCAATATAAAATGAATAATACAACCAAGTAGGTATAGTACCGGCAACTTCTACCGATTCTCCGCCAAATAAATATTGAAATAGTACTATAGATCCATTTGCTAAAAGTATACCTGCACCTACGAATAAGCTTTGCATTTGATAGCCTAAACTTAATTGTTTCTCAGGAAGTTTATCACCTACAAAAGCTCTATAAGGCTCCATTGCCATGTTGTTACCCACATCAAGAATCCATAGTAAACCAACTGCAAACCATAAAACGGGACTGGTTGGAAAAGCGAACAAACATAAACTACCCAAAATCGCCCCAATTAAGAAAAAAGGCTTTCTTCTACCCCAACGTTCCGACCATGTTTTATCTGAAATAGCTCCAATTATTGGCTGAACAATTAACCCAGTTATAGGACCAGCGATGTTTAAAATAGGAAGCATATCTTCAGGTGCACCTAGATATAAAAAAATAGGGTTAATAGCGGTTTGTTGCAATCCAAAACTATATTGGATTCCTAAAAAACCAACATTCATATTAAATATCTGCCAGAAACTAAGACTTGGTTTATTGAACTTCATGTACGGGATATGTTATTTAATTGGTGATACATTTTAATAGATTCTCACAAAACACATGTTATTATTTCGAAAAACATAAAATTGAGCGACTACCAATATAATATAATTAGGGCTGTTCTAACACATTCGTATTCAGAAAAACGAACGAAAACGATTGAGAAGGTTCAATTATTTCAGAAATTCAATATTTCTTGCGAGTCCGTCGAACTTCGTTCTCTTAACAGCAGATTTCTTGAACACCTTTTGAAAGACATCGACAGTTATTTCTTCCCAGTCTTTTTTGGTCATACTGAGCAATTCTGGGTTCGGGTTGAATAATGGTTCATTATGGGGTTTCGAAAACCGATTCCAAGGGCACACATCTTGGCAAACATCGCAGCCGAACACCCAATCATCAAAAGAGCCCTTCATCTCATTGGGAAGCTCATTTTTCAACTCAATTGTAAAGTAAGAAATGCATTTACTTCCATCAACCACGTAAGGATCAACAATTGCCTGAGTTGGGCAGGCATCTATACAAGCCGTACAAGTACCACAATGATTGGTTACTGCATGGTCATATTCTAGTTCTAAATCAACTATTAGCTCAGCTATAAAGTAAAAGGAACCCACTTGTTGGGTCAGTAGGTTACTATTTTTACCGACCCACCCTAAGCCACTTTTAGCCGCCCATGCCTTATCTAATACCGGGGCAGAATCTACAAAAGCACGACCATCGACTTCGCCAATTTCTTCGGTAATAAATTCTTGTAACTGTCTTAATTTAGTTTTTATAATATGATGATAATCTTGACCGTATGCGTACTTAGAAATCTTGTAAGAATCATCAATTTGGGTTTCCTCCGGATAGTAATTTAATAGAAGAGAAATTACCGATTTCGAACCTTCAACCAATAATCTCGGGTCTAATCTTTTATCGAAATGATTCGTCATATAGCTCATTTCGCCATTCATATTATTATTCAACCACTTTTCTAAACGAGGAGCTTCTACCTCTAAAAAATCTGCTTTGGATATACCGCATGATAAAAAACCGAGGCGTTTGGCTTCGGTTTTAATACTATTTGTCCATTTAGATTTTATGTCTATACTCAAAATAAGCCGGGTTGAATTCCTCCTTTTACCCTTCCTAGGTGTTTGTATGCCAATTCGGTTACTTCACGACCACGAGGAGTTCTCATAATAAACCCTTGCTGAATTAAAAAGGGCTCATAAACTTCTTCAATAGTTTCTGCACTTTCAGAAACAGCTGTTGCCAAGGTACTAATGCCAACAGGACCACCTTTAAATTTATCAATAATAGTCGTTAGAATTTTGTTGTCCATTTCATCTAGTCCATGTGCATCTACATTTAATGCCTTTAAGCTGAATTTTGAAATTCCCATATCAATCGACCCATTACCCTTAATTTCTGCGAAATCGCGTACTCTTCTTAATAGCGCATTACATATTCTAGGCGTACCTCTACTTCTTCCGGCAATTTCTATGGCTGCATCTTGAGAAATAGGCACGCGTAAAATTTCTGCACTACGCTCAACAATGGTAGAAAGTAATTCGGTAGAATAATATTGCAACCTACTTTGAATACCAAATCGAGCACGCATCGGCGCAGTCAATAATCCAGAACGGGTGGTGGCACCAATCAAAGTAAACGGATTCAAATTAATCTGCACAGACCTGGCATTTGGGCCAGATTCTATCATAATATCAATCTTATAATCTTCCATTGCAGAATATAAATATTCCTCTACAATGGGGCTTAGTCGGTGTATTTCATCAATAAACAAAACATCTCGCTCGTCTAAGTTGGTTAAGAGTCCGGCTAAATCGCCAGGTTTATCTAAAACAGGTCCAGAAGTAATCTTTATACCTACACCAAGCTCGTTGGCAAGAATATTTGCCAACGTGGTCTTACCCAAACCTGGGGGACCATGAAACAAGGTATGATCCAATGCCTCGCCTCTTCTATTTGCAGCCTCAACAAAAACCTTAAGGTTTTCAAGCACCTGTTCTTGACCCGTAAAATCGTCAAAATTTATGGGTCTTAATGCTCTTTCAATGTCTAGTTCCTCATTAGAGAAACCATCAGCAGATGGGTCTAAATACTCGTTCATACACTAACAAAGATAGACAAACACGAGATAACTTTACAGCTAACATATCAGGTAATTAAATTTATATACCTACTTAAATGAAGCATTAAAATCTCATGAGTATTCTAACTTAAATTTGTAATTTCATAGCATGACAAAAGAAAATTACACTGCACAGGTTTTACAATATATTCCGGTCTTTTATATTATATGGTCAGATGACCTGCTGTCGGCATCAGAAATAAATGTCGTTGAGAATGCCATTTCCGAAGATAGCACCTTATCGAATGATGATAAAAAACAACTTAAAGCGTGGATGAATGTCAAAAATCCGCCAAAGAACGAGTTGTTTAAGTCTTGGAAACAATTGATCATTAATAGCAATGTAAAGTTGGTAGAACATGAAACATATCCACTAACTGCATTCAGCCAAAAAGTAGCATCGCATTATCATAATGACATCTTGTTCAATGATCAAATTAAAAAGATTGAAATAAACCTGGGTATTCAACCCAATCATTACAATCATTTATTTGAGGTTCATATCGATTTAGAAAAAAAATCTTCTCAATATTCGGCACAAGCTATAGACTCAATTTTAAAAGGTGAACATGCTAAAGTTATAGATTCTTTCAGGTCAGTTTTAAACGACCCTATATTTTCATGGGAAGTTCGACGTAACAAAGAAGAGTTTAGAAATCATGTACTAAAACAAGTAGAATTTCTAGCGGATAAAGGTTATGGTGCAATGGCTTACCCAAACGACTATGGCGGTACTAATGACATGGAGGGTTATGCCACCATTTTCGAAAATATGATGTGGGTAGACGGGAGTTTAGCTATAAAATTTGGTGTACAATTTGGGTTGTTTGGAGGAAGTATTCAAAAACTGGGCACCAAAAAACACCATGACCACTATTTAACCGCAACAGGAAAAGCAGAACTATTAGGATGCTTTGCTATGACCGAAACCGGACACGGATCCAATGTACGCGGAATAAAAACTACGGCAACTTACAATAAGAAAACTGAAACTATTGTTATACATACTCCTGGAAAAAATGACAACAAAGAATATATCGGCAATGCTATACATTCTAAAATGGCGTCTGTTTTTGCCCAACTCATTATCAATGGAAAAAATGAAGGAGTTCATGCAATTCTTGTTCCTCTTAGAAATGAACAACATGAATTACTACCGGGTATAACAGTCGAAGATAACGGCTATAAACTCGGACTGAACGGCGTTGATAATGGTAAGATTTGGTTTAACCAAGTTGAGGTACCAAAAGAAAATTTGCTAAATAAGTATGGTACAATTTTAGGTAATGGAGAATACTATTCAGAAATTAAAAACCCGAATAAACGATTCTTTACCATGCTGGGCACTTTAGTAGGTGGTAGAATATGTGTTGCTAGAGCAGGTTTAGGCGGGGCGAAATATGCTTTAACAGTAGCTATTAAGCATGCTTTAAAAAGAAGGCAATTCAATGACAGTGTAAAAATACAAGAAGATCTATTGATGGATTACCCATCACATCAATTACGATTAACACCTCTAGTTGCCAGTGCATACGTTTATCATGTAACATTAGATAAAATGATGGCACTTTATTGCGATGAATCGCGACCAGACAAAAGACAGATAGAAACACAAGTAGCTGGTTTAAAATCTATCATTACTTGGTATGCAAACGATACTATTCAAGAATGCCGTGAAGCCTGTGGCGGCAAAGGTTATCTTTTAGAAAACAGAATTGCAGATTTAAAAGGCGATGTAGATATATTCACCACGTTTGAAGGCGATAATAACGTTTTACTGCAGTTAGCTGCCAAAGGCGTACTTTCAGATTTTAAAGCTGAATTCAACAGTGCAGGCTTTTCAACCGTTTTAAAATTATTGAGTTCGCAATTGAGCGACAAGCTTTCTACCATAAATCCGCTATATACCAATAAGACAGACAAAGACCATTTGTACAATCCTAAATTTCATGTTCATGCCTTTGAGCACAGAACAAGAAGATTGACTTATACGATTGCCATGCGTATTAGAGGATATATCAAAAAAGGAATACCCTCTTATCAAGCATTCTTAAAGGTTCAGACCCATTTAATGACACTTGGCAAGGCTTACAGCGCAGAGTTGGCATATAAGTCTTTTATAGCCCATACAAACACAATTACCGACCCAGAGTATAAAGAACTATTTGAAAAACTAGGTACACTATATGCACTTCAAGAAATAAGGAAAGATGCTTCGTGGTATTTAGAACAAGGCTACATTAGTGGAACAAAGTCAAAAGCGATACGACAACGTGTGGAGCGTTTATGTACAGAACTGAGGCCGCATTTAGATAGCCTAGTCGATGGTTTCGGAATACCAGACCACTTAATGACCGCACCTATATCAAATTAGTTCCTCTCTTTTTCTAATCGCGAGGTATCTAGAAAATCTAAAATGGTAATCTGTGGCTCACCATATAGCTTAGTTCTAGTACCACCCTTAGAACTTAGTTGTAATGTATTTAATGCTCTAACTTCTACATCTGGTGCATCTTCGGTAACTAACAAAACATCGTTAGCTTGAAGATCAGATGCCTTTAGAGAACTATTACCATATAGTTTTGCCATTAAAAAATCGGCTGTACCTTCCATTTTGGCAGATGCATTTTTATACATATAAATATTATTGCTAGCACCAGTGGTATATAATTTTACATCTATTCTATCTTTCAACGTGATATTTAAAGAGTCACTGGCTAAATTAAAATCACCTGAACTTATTTCTTCCATCGTAATATCCATAATGTCGGCAGTTGCGTTTAATTCTAATCTAGATGTACCAAAAGTTTGCACTCTTAGCCTATCAGTAGAAATAACGTCTTTCATACTAATTTTACCATTTAGCATTTTAATACTACTTAGCTCTTGAAAGAAAATGGTTATTTCTAGTTTTTTCTTCGATGTGATATTATAGAATGATGAAATCTTCAAAACACCATCATCAACATTAAATTTTAGAACATCTATTAGGTTATCATCCACTTCTAAGGCATAGCCATCATTAGTTGATTTTTGAATAACAATATCTAGATCATCAACCAATTCAATAGCGCTGAAAGGCTCTAAATCTTCACGTGCTTCAACCACGTTTTTATTACCCTTTATTTTGGGTTTACGTTGCGAATATGCACTAGATGATATAATCAATACAATAATAAGTAGGGTGAACTTTTTCATAATCTAAACTTCTATTTAAAAATTGAAGGTATTTAATTTTGACTAATAATAAAACAACTTAGTAATATCTTAATAAGATTGCAAAAAAAAACCCAACTATTCCTAGTTGGGCTTTTATATAAAACATGAACTCTTAATGGCTCATTTCTTCTTCGTTTTCCTGTAATGGAATATGTTGAGGAATGTAATCTTGACCTGGAATGTAATATTCTCCATTCTCATCAACTTTACTATAATCATAAGACCATCTATGAACTTTAGGAATAGCACCTGCCCAGTTACCGTGAATATGCTTTTGTTCAGCTGTCCATTCTAATGTATTAGATTTCCATGGGTTAACAGGACCTACCTTACCATAGAATACACTGTAGATAAAGTTAGCGACGAAGATTAATTGAGCAGCACCTGCAATGATAGCAAATACGGTCATTAATACTTGTATATCTGTAAGCTCGTCAAACATTGGAAAAGCAGTATTTTCATAATATCTTCTAGGTACACCTGCCATACCAACAAAATGCATTGGGAAAAATACGCCATACGCACAAACTGCAGTTACCCAAAAATGGACATATCCTAAGTTCTTATTCAATAGCTTTCCTTCGAACATTACAGGAAACCAATGGTATACACCTGCAAATAAACCATATAGTGCTGAGATACCCATTACTAAGTGGAAGTGAGCAATTACAAAGTATGTATCGTGTACATTAATATCTAAAGTACTATCCCCTAGTATAATCCCTGTCAAACCACCTGTAATAAAAGTAGATACAAAACCAATAGAAAACAACATGGCAGGATTTAACTGTAGATTACCTTTCCATAGCGTTGTTATCCAGTTAAACGCCTTTACCGCTGAAGGTATCGCAATTAACAAAGTTGTAAATGTAAATACAGATCCTAAAAATGGATTCATACCAGAAATAAACATATGGTGACCCCAAACAATGGTTGAAAGAAAAGCAATTGCCAATATAGAAGCAATCATAGCACGGTAACCAAAAATTGGTTTACGTGCACTAGTAGCCATAATCTCAGATACTAATCCCATTGCAGGTAAAATCACGATATAAACTTCCGGATGCCCTAAAAACCAAAACAAATGTTCGTATAATACCGGAGACCCACCTTGATAATGCAATACCTCACCTTGAATAAAAATATCAGAAAGGAAGAAAGAAGTACCGAAACTTCTATCCATTATCAATAATAATGCTGCAGATAATAGAACCGGGAAAGATACAACACCTATAATCGCCGTTACAAAGAAAGCCCAAATTGTTAATGGCAATCTTGTCATAGACATTCCTTTAGTTCTTAAGTTAATAACCGTTACAATATAGTTCAAAGACCCTAAAAGAGATGAAGCAATAAATATTGCCATTGAACTTAACCATAAAGTCATACCTAAACCAGAACCTGGTTGTGCCATTGGTAGTGCACTTAATGGAGGATAAATCGTCCAACCAGCTGCTGCCGGTCCTGCTTCTACAAATAATGATGTAATCATAATTAAAGAAGCTAATGCAAATAACCAAAAGGAAACCATGTTCAAGAAGCCTGATGCCATATCTCGAGCACCAATCTGTAATGGAATCAATAAGTTACTGAACGTACCACTTAAACCAGCGGTAAGAACAAAGAATACCATAATGGTACCGTGCATAGTTACCAATGCTAAATAAACATCAGCATCCATAACCCCACCTGGCGCCCATTTTCCTAAAAGAGCTTCAAATATTGGAAAAGCCTCACCTGGCCAAGCCAATTGCATTCTAAATAATAAAGACATTGCAATACCGATGAATCCCATAACCAATACACCTAAAATAAAGTATTGTTTTCCGATCATTTTATGATCTTGGCTAAAGATATACTTCGTTACAAAAGTTTCTTTATGATGATGTCCATGATCGTCGTGTGCATGATCATCTACATGTGCATGTGCTGTTGCTGACATAATCGTAATCTGGTTTTTATTAATTTTCTTATTATAGCTTTGTCTAATTGAGAATAAAAATTACTCTCCTATTGAAACTTCATCTACAGTATTGAATGCAGGGCTGGCCTCATCTTTCATTACCGTCTCAGCAAATGTTGATTGACCTTTCATCCATTCATTATACTCTTCTTCAGTTTCTACAATTATCTTCATTTGCATATTGTAATGAGATTTACCACAAATCTTATTACAAAGTAAGATATAATCAAATTCCCAAGGGTCAATTGCCTCTCCAGTACTAACAGCTTTCTCTGCTCGTATCTTATTGGTTCTTTTCACCTTGTCTACTACATCTTCATTCATTCTCATTTCCTCTGTCGTGTATATAGGAGTAAATGAAAACTCAGTAATCATACCTGGCACACAGTTCATCTGAGCTCTAAAGTGTGGCATATAAGCCGAGTGCAATACATCTTGAGAACGCATTTTAAAGTTCACTTTTCTACCAACTGGTAAATGTAATTCTTTAACAATAACATCATCATGTGCATACGTATCAGCTTCATCTAAACCTAATACATTTGCTTTATCGATATCGATCATTCTAACGTTAGCACCTCCTAAAACATTATCTCCACCACCGTATCTAGCAGTCCAGTTAAATTGTTGTGCATAAAGCTCAACAATTAAAGGATCATCTTCATCATTGACATCCATAATAGTTGTCCAAGTGTATAATCCCCAAAGAATTAGACCTGCCAAAACAATTACAGGAATGATGGTCCAGATAAACTCTAAACGGTCATTATCAGCATAAAACAATGCCTTCTGACCTTTTTTACCAGAATACTTATAACCAAAGTAGTGTAGTAATGCCTGTGTCAGTGTCTGTACAATAAATATGATAACCATTGATACCAACATCAAGCTATCATACTCCTCACCATGTGCAGATCCAGCTTCAGGTAATAAAAATTTACCGTACTGCCAGAAACTAAAAATTGTAATTGCGTATATGAATACCAAGAATGCGAATAACATGTATCCGTTATTCTTATTATCGCTATCCGATGCTATTTGGTGCTGTTCAGTTTTAAGCTGAGATAATTCGAATATTTTAGTCAATTGCCAAATGGCAATGGCTACAAGAACAAGTACAGCTAAAGTTAATAATGTCGTCATTGTATATATAAATGTTATACTTTACTTAATTACTAGTAATGAAAGTGTCTACTTTCTTCAATAAAAGGATTTCTTTTTGGTTGTAGCGGTTGTGTTGAAATCGCTCTAAAAATCCAAAATATAAATAAGCCTGCAAAAAACAATACAGAGCCAATTTCAGGAATACCGATATACCAATTCTTACCAACGGTAGAAGGCATTATAGCATTAAAGATATCCATATAGTGACCTGCAAGAATTACAATACCTGTTAAAATTACGAACCAATTGATTCTCTTGTAGTCACTATTCATTAATAATAGAACTGGGAACAAAAAGTTCATAGCTACCATACCAAAGAAAGGCAATCTATAGTCTGCAATTCTACTTACGTAATACGTTACCTCTTCAGGTATGTTAGAATACCAAATCAGCATAAATTGAGAGAACCATAGGTATGTCCAAAAGATACTAATACCGAACATGAATTTAGCTAAATCATGAATATGGCTGTTGTTAACATCTGGCAAATGACCTTTAGATTTCAAATAGATAGTTACCATTGCAATAACCGTAATACCTGATACGAACATACTTGCAAATATATACCATCCAAACAATGTACTGAACCAATGTGGTTCTACACTCATAATCCAATCCCAAGACATGATAGACTCTGAAATCAAATAGAATACTAAGAAACCAGCAGATATTCTAAAGTTCAATTTAAAGTTTGAATCATCATCAGAAGCATCTTGTGCTATTGATAATTTTCTAGAGTATTCTCTATACCCAATCCAACCAGCTAAAAATATAGCCGCTCTTATTAAGAAGAACGTAGGATTTAAATATCCCGCTTTACCTTTAAGTAATGCATCATGTGCTACTACACTTTCATCCATCCAAATGAACAAATGATTCATATGAAGTACAGAAAGAAGTAATATCACAAATATTATGATTCCACCAGGAACCAAGTAAGAAGTAATCCCCTCCATAACTCTGAACAACAATGGAGACCACCCTGCTTGTGCAGCACGTTGTATAGCGTAAAACGCCAATACCCCTAATGATATCATAAAAAAGAAGAACGCCGCAACATATAATGCCGCCCAAGGTCTATTCTGTAATTGATCTAACAAATGCTGGTCATGAGAAGAACCATGTTCTTCACCATGTGCTTCAGCAACAGCATGATCATTTTCTTTATTTGCATGTTCAGCTTCAGCTGCATGGGCATCACCATGACCTCCGTCATGACTTGCTACCATTTCTTTTGCCTCTGCTATAGTTCCAGGAGCCATAACAAATCCGCCAATGATTCCTAATGCACCAACAATCATTAGAACAATGGAAGCTATTTTAAGTCTATTTGAAAACGTATACATAGTATTGTTTACCTATTATTTGGTTAAATCTTGTTTCAGTTTCATTACATATTCAGATACTTGCCACATCTCTTCTGTATTCATTTGAGATGCATAAGAACCCATGGAATTCAATCCGTAATGGATTGTGTAATATGTAGATCCTACGGTCACGTTTCTTACTGCGTCAGCGTAACTAGGAACTCCTAGTATCTTTTCCCTTTTTACAAGAGTACCTTGCCCGTCACCTTTATCACCGTGGCAAATTGCACAGTAGATAGTATATAACTGTCCGCCTTTTGCCATGTTCTTTTCAACATTCATTGAATCTAAAGGACTGAATTGTAATCTTGCCAATTCTTTACCCTCTGGTGAATTCTCAATTTCGTAAGGCAACCATCCTCTATTAATCGTATTCGCAGGTGGTAACATAGCCTCTGATTGATTTGGCAAAAAGTCTGCCTCACCATAAGTTTCATAACCAACAGACTCATACATATTAGGCATGTACTGATAGTTACGAGAACCTTTACTCTGACATGAAGTCACTACGATCGCTAAACCGAATAGTATTGCTAATTTCTTAAAACTGTTCATATTTAATGACTGTTTTTTTCTGAAACATTAATTTCTACTGCACCAGTATCGATTAATAAATCTCTTAATTCTTGCTCGTTGTCATGGATTTCAATCTCCATTAAAAAATGATCATCCGTGGTTCTTACATCTGGATTCTCTGCTTCTTTAAATGGCCATAATCTACTTCTTAGATAGAAAGTAATCACCATTAAGTGAGCTGCGAAGAAAACCGTTAATTCGAACATAATAGGCACAAATGCTGGCATGTTCTCAAGGTAGCTAAAGCTTGGTTTACCACCAATGTCTTGAGGCCAATCTTCTATCATAATATAATTCATCATAACAGTTGCCACAGTAATACCTACACAACCATATAAAAAGGCTGTTATCGCCAATCTAGTTGGAGCTAACCCCATTTCTTTGTCTAACCCGTGTACAGGAAAAGGACAAAATACCTCTTCAATATGAAACTTTGCTGCTTTGACCCTCTTAACGGCAAGCATTAGCACGTCATCATCATCGTAAAAAGCGTGTATAACTTTAGATGCCATATTTATCTTTTGTTATTTAATAAAATTGCTGCTTGTCCAGCCCAGTCATCACGTTGTGCTCTTCCTGGAAAAGAACCGGTAATAGAATCTAACAAGTTGTATTCACTCTCTGTCATTCTAGCAACTTGAGCAAAAGTGTAAATTCCTATTTCATTTAAGGTAGCTTCCATTTGAGGTCCGATACCTTTTACTTTCTTCAAATTATCTGCTACTTGTGTAGTTGCATCAAAAGTACCTACTGCACTTAACAATTCTGACACTCCTATTTTATCTCCTACCTTAGGAACTACTTCACCCATTAAAACATCATCGGTAATCGGTTCTCTAACTTCTGCTTTTAACTTTGTAATTTGATACATAGGTTTACCAGAATCTCTTAATGTCTTATACTTCTCACCCGATGCCTTCAAGATAGATTTTACTTCCGCTTGAGCAATTACAGGGAATGTTCTAGCATATAGTAAGAACAATACAAAGAAGAAACCTATAGTACCAATAAATATACCGATATCAACAAATGTCGGCGAGAACATTGTCCAAGAAGAAGGAAGGTAATCTCTATGTAAAGAGGTTACGATAATCACGAATCTTTCAAACCACATTCCTATGTTTACTACGATAGAAATAAAGAAAGAGAACATGATACTAGTTCTTAATTTTTTGAACCACATAAACTGTGGAGAGAATACATTACAAGTCATCATTGACCAATATGCCCACCAGTAAGGTCCGGTTGCTCTGTTCAAGAATGCATATTGCTCATATTCAACACCAGAATACCAAGCCATGAACAACTCTGTAATATAAGCACAACCTACAATAGAACCTGTAAGCATGATTACGATGTTCATTAACTCTATATGCTGAACAGTGATATAGTTCTCCAAATGACAAACCTTTCTCATTATAATCAATAACGTGTTCACCATCGCGAAACCAGAAAAGATAGCCCCTGCAACGAAATAAGGTGGAAAGATTGTTGTATGCCAACCAGGTATTACCGAGGTAGCAAAGTCAAAAGATACAATGGTGTGTACTGATAATACCAATGGTGTTGCAAGACCTGCAAGTACCAAAGATACCTCTTCAAAACGTTGCCAATCTTTAGCACGACCACTCCAACCAAAACTTAATAAGCTATATATTTTCTTTTGAAAAGGTAACACAGCTCTATCACGAATCATTGCAAAATCAGGAAGTAAACCTGTCCACCAGAATACCAATGAAACAGACAAATATGTTGATATCGCAAATACATCCCAAAGAAGCGGCGAGTTAAAGTTTACCCACAAAGAACCAAATTGATTCGGAATTGGTAGTACCCAGTAGGCTAACCAAGGACGACCCATGTGAATAATCGGGAACAAACCTGCTTGAACTACCGAGAAAATTGTCATCGCTTCTGCAGAACGGTTAATTGCCATTCTCCATTTTTGACGGAACAATAATAATACAGCTGAGATCAATGTACCAGCGTGACCGATACCTACCCACCAAACGAAGTTGGTAATATCCCAAGCCCAGTTAACAGTTTTGTTAAGACCCCAAGTACCGATACCGGTAGAGACCGTATAAATAATACAACCTACTCCCCAAAGAAATGCCACTAAGGCAATGGAAAAAACTATCCACCAGTGCTTGTTTGCTCTGCCTTCTACTGGAGCGGCAATATCCACAGTTACATCGTGGTAGCCTTTATTTCCAATAACTAGGGGTTTACGTATAGGTGCTTCGTAATGCGACGCCATAGACTTTTGTTATAATTACTTTCTTCTATTGTTTATGCTTCGTTGGTGTTTCTAACCTTGACGTGATAGAAAACATTTGGTTGAGTACCTACATGCTCCAATAAGTGGTACATACGGTCACTCGCTTTTAATTCTGCTACTTTACTCTTCTCATCATTAATATCACCAAATACAATGGCTCCATTACTACATGCAGAAGAACAAGCTGTTTGGAATTCTCCGTCAACAATAACACGCCCATCTCTTTTAGCATCAAGAATAGTTTTTTGTGTTTTTTGAATACACATAGAACATTTCTCGATAACACCTCTAGAACGAACATTTACATCTGGGTTCAATACCATTTTACCCAAATCGTTATTCATATGGAAATCGAACTCATCATTGTTATTATACAAGAACCAGTTAAATCTACGCACTTTATAAGGACAGTTGTTTGCACAATATCTAGTACCTACACATCTGTTATAAGCCATTTGATTCTGACCTTGTCTACCATGTGATGTTGCCGCTACTGGACAAACAGTTTCACAAGGCGCATGGTTACAGTGTTGACACATTACAGGTTGAAAAGCAACTTGAGGATTTGCAGAAGGATCTTCTAACTCCCCAAAACCGCCTAATGAACCAGCATCACCAAATAAGCCATCAAAACCATCTTTCTTCTCATTATCACCTTCAAAAGTTTCTTCTGAAGAATAGTATCTATCGATACGCAACCAGTGCATATCCCTTGATTTTCTAACTTCTGCCTTACCAACAACTGGTACGTTATTTTCCGCATGACAAGCGATAACACATGAACCACAACCGGTACAAGCATTTAAATCAATCGACATATTAAAATGATGCCCGATGGTACGATCAAAGCTATCCCATAAATCAACAGATGTAGCAGGAACCTCTTGGTGATCTAAAGAAACCATAGGAACCTCATTCCACTCAGCATGATTTTTAGTATTGAATATCTCTAAGGTAGTTTCCTTAATGATATCTCCCCTACCCATTAGGGTTTTATGTAATTGAATACAAGCAAACTCATGGTTACCAGCAACTTTTTCTACACTTACAGATTGATTAGCATTGAAACCATCATACAAAGCAAAGGCGTTAACCCCAGTTTGCATATCCTCTTTCAATCCTACCTTTTTACCGTAACCAAAAGAAAGACCTACAGTACCTTTTGCTTGACCTGGCTGAACTACAACCGGAACCTTCTCTAAACTAACACCATTAACAGTAAGTTTCACATAGCTACCGTCCATACCGCCATTAGCAACATTTACGTTCTCTACACCTAACTCAACAGCATCTGCTTTAGAAATAGTTACATAGTTATCCCAAGACACTCTTGAAATTGGATCGGGGAATTCTTGCAACCAAGGGTTACTTGCTTGCTGACCATCACCCATACCAACTTTTGAATACAAGGTAAGTTCCATTCCATCACTAGTGGTATTTGCCAAACTACGAACAGCCGAAGCCATTGAAGTATTTGATACAACCTCGGTAGGCTCTACTACTGCAGCAACTACATTCTGTGCAGTACCTTCAGCATTAACCACCATAGTGTCTGTACTGAAAACACCGTCTTGTAATGCCTGGTTCCAACTAGCTCCGTTTAAAACAGCGCTTGACCAAGTATCTTTTATATAATCGTAATACGTTTGCTCGCTTCCTAGTAATTCTAAAACTACGGTTTGAAACTGCTTTGTATCAAATAATTCTTTTATAGTAGGCTGCATTAAACTATAATGCCCCTTTTTAATTTCAATATCACCCCATGATTCCAGATAGTGATTCGCAGAACCTACATATTGAACAGCTTCTGTAGTTTCGTTCCAGTTTGTAGAAAATGCTACGGTAAGATCTACTTTGGACAAACCTTCTTTGAAATCGGCAGCATTTGGCAAAGAATACACAGGATTTACCCCATCCATTAACAAAGCACCAACTCTACCTTCTTTCATATCGGCAATTAAAGCATTAACCGCTTTAACATTACCTTTTCTAACATATCTAGGTGCAGTAACATCAAATGCCTTACTAGACATCATTTCGTTAATTGCCAAAACAACAGCTTGAGCATTAACATCATCTAAACCAGTTACGACAACTGCACTTGAACCCGCTTTCTTTATTTCTGCAGCTATTGAATCAACCAATGCATCATACTCAGAAGTGTTACCACCTACTGAAGTACCCATTAATTTTCCATATAATTTAGCCAAAACGACCTTTTGAGCACTTGGCTTCATAGCCACACGCTTATCTGCATTTGCACCGGTTAAAGACATATTCGCCTCTAACTGCACGTGTCTTGACATTTTGCCATTCTTTGGTACACGACCTCTAGAATATCCTGCGTCATAACCACCTCCTTGCCAATCGGCAATAAAGTCAGCCCCAAAAGAAACTATAAGACCTGCTTTTTCGAAATCATAATCCGCTAAAGCACGCTCACCATATTTATTTTCGAATGCCGTTAAAGCAACATCTTCAGAAATTGCGTCATAAGTAACATGAACAACATTTTCGTTAGCCGCTACCAAATCAGCCATAAGCCTATCAGTAGATGGACTTGCATATGTTTGCGTCAGTATAGCTATTTTTTTAGCCGAACCCTTAAGTCCACCCATCTTAGCTTTTACCGCTGCATTCAATACATCCCATTCAACAGGCTCACCATTAGCCAATGGTCCTTGTAATCTTGTACTATCATATAACGAAAGAACAGAACCTTGAACTCTTGCATTTGCCGAACCACCAATTTTAGCCAAGGTATTATTCTCAACTTTAATAGGACGACCTTCACGTGTTTTGATTAAGATACTTGCAAAATCAAATCCGTTAGCAATAGTTGTTGCGTAGTAATTAGCAACACCAGGTACTATATTTTCTGGCAATACTACATAAGGAATCGATTTTACAACCGGACCTTCACATGCTGCCAATGAAGCTGCTGCGGTACTAAACCCAACATACTTCAAAAAATCTCTACGATTTGTACTTGTATTAGACAAAGTTTCCTTGTCACCCAAGAAATCATCCACAGGAATCTGCTCTACAAATTCGTTCTGCTTTAGCGCCTCAACAATGGAATCGTTAGGATTTAACTCCGCTTCGTTCTTCCAATATTTTTTGTTTGATGCCATACGTATTATCTGTAATTAGCTTCTTTAAATTATTATTAATAGTGACATTTACCACATTCCAGTCCACCCAATTGAGCAGCTGTTAAATTCTCTACACCGTACTTCTTAGATAGCTCAGCATGAATTTTCTCGTAATACTCGTTACCTTCAACTTTCACGTTTGTTTCTCTATGACAGTCAATACACCACCCCATTGTTAATGGAGAGTATTGATACATAATTTCCATTTCTTCTACAGGACCGTGACAAGTTTGACATTCAACACCTGCAACAGAAACGTGCTGAGAGTGGTTGAAATAAGCAAAATCAGGAAGGTTATGAATTCTAACCCATTCTACAGGTTGACTTTCGCCAGTATATTTCTGACCTTCTTCGTCCCAACCAACTGCCTTGTATAATTTCTTAATCTCACCAGTATAGAATTCGTTAGTATAACCATTTTCCAAATCTTCTTGCGAAGGACCTTCTGGATTACCAGTATACTCATAAATTGATTTATGACAATTCATACATACGTTTAGAGACGGAATACCTGAATGCTTGGAAACTCTTGCCGAAGAGTGACAGTACTTACACTCAATCTTATTATCACCTGCATGAATTTTATGTGAGTAATGAATTGGTTGAATAGGCGCGTAACCTTGGTCAACACCAACTTGCATCATCCAACCATAAGCAAAATAAGCACTACCTAACAATAAGACGATTGCAGTTACCAAAACCAAAAATTGATTTTGTGCAAAAGCTTTCCAAATTGGAGTTCTTTTTGCTGCTTTGTCTTTCTCAACAACAATACCGTTTGCCTGAGCTATACGTTGTAAAGTTTTATTCACTAACAACAACATAACCACCAACAAACCGAATACAAGCACCAAAGCACCTAAAATGATTTCGTTAGAAACACCAGCAGAACCATCAGTTGCAGCAGCAGTCTGAACATCACCTGCAACTGCAGCAGGTGCAGCAGCCGGAGCAGCAGCGGTATATGCTAATATATCATCAATATCACTATTAGACAACGTTGGAAAAGCAGTCATTGCAGCCTGGTTGTACTCTGCATAAATTTTGTTAGCATAAGCATCTCCTGATTTAATAACACCAGGACTATTCTTAATCCAAGCATATAACCATTCTTTACCTAAGCCTTCATCTTCACTTAGTCTACTTTCTACATTTTCTAATGCAGGCCCGGTCATCTTACGATTCAACGCATGACAGGCAGCACAGTTCTGATTGAACAATGCCTTACCATTTTTAGCGTCTCCTGCACCAGCCGCTACCTCAGTAGTTGCAGCTTCGGCAGCAGGTTCATCCTGCGCTGTTAACGGACTTACAAAAAGCAAAAAAGCTATTAGGGATAAACCTAAAATTTTAGAAAACTGATTTCGGTTTGGAACCTTTTTCATATATCGAATATTTCTATCGGAATCTTGGCATGATTTTGGTCATAGATGAAACCAATTATAATCCACCAAATGCCTAAATCGAATACAAAAATACGACATAGACTTTATTCGCAAAATGTTAATGTATCTATAATTTACAATTTAGAAATATTCTAAATAGATCCTGATTTATTTGTTTGATCCTTAATAAATTACTTTTGTGTGTAACGAAAATAAAATTAAAAATAGGTTATGAAAATTCTAAGTACCATCGTAGTTTTTGCTTGTTTTGCTCACTTTAGCTATGCGCAAGGTGCAAATGTTAACATTGAACAAAACCCGAAAATTGACCAATTGCTAGAAATCTACAAATCTTCTCTAAGCAATAATGAATATTACAGAATACAGGTCGGTTTTGGAAACTACGCGAAAGCACAAGCTATAAAAGCAAATGTAGAAGAGGATTTTCCTGATTTGTCTTCAAAAATAGATTTCGACTCACCAACATACCGAGTTAGAGTAGGAAGGTTTACTTCGAAATTAGATGCAGAACGAAAGTTCAACGAGGTAAGAATAAAGTACCCTGACGCCATGTTATTAAAACCAAAAAAATCGACCAAATAGGTCGATTTTTTTTGCTTATTTTTAAAAGGGATACAAATATCACCTTTTAGAATCTATTTAGATTTCAACTTCTTCTTTACAGCAACTTCTTGGAAAGCTTCTACAATATCACCTTCAATGATATCATTGTAGTTTTTAACTTGAAGTCCACAGTCATATCCTTTTGCAACTTCTCTAACATCATCTTTAAATCGTTTCAATGAAGATAATGTACCAGTGTATATTACAACACCATCACGTATTAATCGAATATTAGAATTTCTAAAGATTTTACCACTAGTAACCATACAACCTGCAATAGTACCAATTTTAGAAATCTTGAATGTTTCTCTTATCTCAGCTGTACCAGAAATCTCTTCTTTCATTTCAGGAGACAACATACCTTCCATTGCATCTTTAAGATCATTGATCGCAGCATATATAATAGAATACATACGGATATCAATTTCCTCTTTCTCAGCAATCGCTTTAGCATTACCCATTGGTCTTACATTAAAACCAATAATAACTGCATCTGAAGCAGAAGCTAATAGCACATCTGATTCTGTAATAGGTCCAACTGCTTTATGAATAATATTTACTTGAATTTCATCGGTAGATAATTTCTGGAAAGAATCTGTAAGCGCTTCAACAGAACCATCAACATCACCTTTAAGAATAATGTTAAGTTCTTTGAAATCACCCAAGGCGATTCTACGTCCGATTTCATCAAGTGTAATATGACGTTGCGTTCTAACAGACTGCTCACGTTGTAATTGAGATCTTCTTGAAGCAATTTGCTTAGCCTCACGTTCATCTTCTAAAACGTAGAACTTATCACCAGCTTGTGAAGCACCATCAAGACCTAATATAGATATTGGCGTAGACGGCCCGGCTTCTTTTACGATATTACCTCTTTCATCTTGCATTGCCTTAATCTTACCACTAGTGGTACCAGCCAATACATAATCTCCAATTTTAAGTGTTCCAGACTGTACTAAAACAGTAGAAACATATCCTTTACCTTTATCTAAAAAAGCTTCTACAACCGTACCTGTAGCTTTCTTATTAGGATTTGCCTTTAACTCTAACAACTCAGCCTCAAGCAATACCTTTTCTAATAACTCTTTTACACCTAAACCTGTTTTGGCAGAAATGTCATGTGATTGAATTTTACCACCCCAATCTTCTACTAACAAGTTCATTTGTGCTAAACCTTCTTTAATCTTATCAGGGTTAGCTGTAGACTTATCGATTTTATTTATAGCAAATATAATTGGCACACCAGCAGCTTGTGCATGGCTAATTGCCTCTTTAGTTTGCGGCATAATATCATCATCGGCAGCAACTACAATAATTGCAATATCGGTAACTTGAGCACCCCTAGCTCGCATCGCGGTAAACGCTTCGTGACCAGGTGTATCTAAGAAAGCAATTCGCTCTCCTTTCTCTAAGGTAACCCCATATGCACCAATGTGCTGTGTAATACCACCACTTTCACCGGCAATAACATTTTCTTCACGAATGTAATCCAATAAAGATGTTTTACCGTGATCCACGTGACCCATTACCGTTACAATAGGAGCTCTATGTTTTAAATCTTCAGGAGCATCTTTCTCTTCAACGATACTTTCTTCAATATCTCCAGTAACGAAATCTACTTCATAACCAAATTCTTCAGCAACGATAGACAATGTTTCAGCATCTAAACGCTGATTCATAGTTACCATGATACCTAAAGACATACAGGCAGAAATAATCTCCGTAGTAGAAACACCCATCATAGTTGCAACTTCAGTTGCAGTAACGAACTCAGTTACTTTAAGAACCTTGTTCTCTAATTCCTGTTGTTCAAGATCTTTTTCCGTTTGCTCACGGTGCTGATCTCTTTTACTTCTTCTATATTTAGCACCCTTACCCTTTTTAGATTTACCTTGAAGTTTCTCTAGGGTTTCACGTACTTGTTTTTGTACATCTTCTTCAGTAGGTTCAACCTTTGCAACAGGTGCAAATCTTCCTCTACCTTTATTTCTATCAACCGTATTACCAGTACGAGGAGCTGAACCAAGACCCGAACCCGGACCTCTAGTTTGACCAGGACCTGAAGGATTCTTAGTAACAATTCTTCTACGTCTCTTTTTACGATCAATACCAGCTTTATCAGCAGGCTTTTTCTCTTCTTTCTTTTTCTTAGGCTTCTCAAACTTGCTAAGATCAATTTTCTCACCAGCAATTTTAGGACCAGTCAACTTTTGGTATTGGGTTTCTATAGTTGTCGGTGCTTCTGGTTCAGGAGCAACTTCTACTACAGGTTCTTTAGGCTTCTCAGCTTTAACCTCTACCTTTTTAACTTCCTCAACTTTTGGCGCCTCTACTTTCGGAGTCTCAGCTTTTGGCTGTTCTTTAGGTACCTCAGGATTCTTAACCCCTTGAGATATTATCTTTGGACCTGGTAAAACAACCTTTCGGGTTTCTTTAATCTCTACTACAGGAGCAGTTTTTTCTTCAACCTTAGGCACTGCCTTTACCTCTACTTTCGGAGTTTCCTTAACAGGAGCTTCTTCAACCTTTCTCTTAGGATTCAGGTCAATTTTACCCACCATTTTAGGACCGGCAAGTTCAACTTTGCCAACCAAAGTTTTGTCATCAGTTTCAGAGTTTCTTCGCTCACGGGACAAGCGACGATCTTCTTGTTCTTTTTCTAATCGAACTCGAATTGCCTCTTTTTCCTTACGCTTCTCCTCACCAACTTCCTTTGATGCCACTTTTTTACTTTTATCCGTCTGGAATTCGTCAAGCAAAACCTGATAAACATCATCGGAAATTTTTGTGGTAGGCCTCGCTTCCACATCATGTCCTTTTCCGTTAAGAAAGTCCACTGCCCTATCCAAGGAAATATTAAGTTCACGAAGAACTTTATTAAGCCTTATTTTCGCATTGTCTGCCATAAATACTGATTCCCGTTCTTTTATTTAAGTGCTAATATATAGCTAATCTTCTAATTCTTCTTTTAGGATACGCACAACTTCTAAAATTGTTTCCTCTTCTAAATCTGTACGTTTCACCAAATCTGCAACATCTTGTTCTAAGACGCTACGAGCGGTATCAAAACCGATCTTCTTGAATTCTTCAATAATCCAAGCATCGATTTCATCAGAGAATTCTGTTAATTCAACATCTTCCTCTACTCCTTCACGGAACACATCTATCTCATAACCAGTTAATTGACCAGCTAATCTAATATTATGCCCACCTCTACCTATTGCCTTAGACACCTCTTCAGGCTTCAAGTAAACTTGTGCCGTTTTCTTCTCTTCGTTTAACTTAACCGAAGAAACTCTTGCCGGACTCAATGCTCTGGTCACTAACAATTGCGGGTTAGCTGTCCAATTAATAACATCGATATTTTCATTACCTAATTCACGAACAATACCGTGAATTCTTGATCCTTTCATACCCACACAGGCACCAACTGGATCAATACGATCATCATAAGAGTCTACAGCAACCTTAGCCTTTTCACCTGGTATTCTTACTACTTTCTTAACAGTAATTAAACCATCGAACACCTCTGGGATTTCTTGAAAGAATAATTGCTCCAAAAATTTAGGTGAACTTCTAGACATTATAATAGTAGGTTTTGCACCTTTTAATTCTACACTTTCAATAATACCTCTTACATTATCTCCCTTTCTGAAAAAATCAGAAGGTATTTGCCTGTCTTTTGGTAAAATAATCTCGTTACCCTCGTCATCTAACAAAATAATCGCCTTATGACGAATATGATGCACCTCTGCAGTATAAATCTCACCCTCTAAATCTTTAAAGTGCTTGTATATCGTTGTATTATCATGCTCATGAATCTTAGAAATAAGATTTTGACGTAACGCCAAAATAGCTCTTCTTCCAAGGTCGATCAATTTAACTTCTTCAGATACATCTTCACCAACTTCAAAATCTGGCTCAATTTTACGAGCTGCAGTTAATGAAATTTCTTCATTTGGCTCTTCGACCTCACCATCGTTAACAACAATACGGTTTCTCCAAATTTCTAAATCCCCTTTATCTGGGTTGATAATTATATCGAAGTTATCATCTGAACCAAACTTCTTTTTCAGCGCATTTCTAAAAACATCTTCCAAAATGGCCATCAATGTCACCCTGTCTATGAACTTATCGTCCTTAAACTCTGAGAAAGATTCAATTAACGCAATATTCTCCATTGGTAATTACAATTAAAATTTTAATACAACTTTCGCTTTAATAATATCTGAAAAATTTACTTCTTCTTTTTTCTGAACCGTCACCTTACCTTTTCCTACAGGTTTGCGCTCTCTTTCCTTCCACTCTAAAATAATAGAGTCATCTTTTACTTCGGTCAAATCTCCCTCAAACTTATCATCGTTCGTACGAACTTCAAGCTTTCTGCCAATATTCTTTAAATATTGACGCGGCATAACTAATGGCGCGGCTGCACCAGCAGAGGCTACCTCAAGAGAAAAATCGTGTTCTTCACGATCTATATTATTTTCAATAGCCCTACTTATTTTTATACAATCGTTAACCGTAACCCCTTGGTCACCGTCTATTACAACATGAATGCTATTATCTGCACCCATTGTGAATTCGATTAAAAACAGGGAGGGGTCTTCTTGAAGACCTTGTTCCAATAATTCTTTTACTTTTTCCTTTAGCATAAATAATAAGTAATAAAAGAGGGGACTAATTGTCCCCTCATGAATACTTTTATATCCTTTCAGCTTTGCAAATATACAACAATTTTAATTTCCTACAATAGCCTATTTACACCTAATTCATTCACTATTAAAAGAATCAAATAAAATAGTAGCGAAAGAAAAATTAACCTCTTTTAAAAATTATCTTATTTTTATCCAAACACCAACCAAAAAGTACTTAATGGAAATTCTTTCATCTTACAACCTTATTATTGGAGCCTCTTTAATTGTTGTACTATCTTTTTTCTTTAACGGCATATCTAAAAAGACTAACATACCTGCCGTACTCATGCTTATAGTATTAGGTATACTTATTAAAATTGGTCTTGAATTCTTTATTCCAGAAGTGCCCAACTTTAAGGGTTCTTTAGAAATATTAGGAACAGTGGGGCTTATAATGATTGTTTTAGAAGCCGCTTTAGAACTTGAACTGAAAAGAGAAAAATTATGGCCTATTCTTAAATCTATGGCCATCGCACTAATAGGGCTCGTAGCTTCTGCGTACATTGCCGCTTTAATACTTTATCAATTTATACCCAATATGACCATGCAATCTGCTTGGCTATATGCAACCCCGCTTTCTATATTGTCTAGCGCTATAATTATACCTAGCGTAGGCGAACTGAGTGAAGAGAAAAAAGAATTCCATATCTACGAGAGCACCTTTTCTGACATTATGGGCATAATGATGTTCTACTTTTTAACTGGCAAACTGAACCCTGCAGAAGACACCGGTGCAGCTGGTTTCGGAATCAATATAATTATCACCATTATAATCGCTTTGGTAGCCAGTTATGCTATCATACTTGTTTTTCAACGTATAAAAAGCCAAGCTAAACTATTCTTACTTATTTCTGTTTTGCTTTTACTATACGCCATTGGCAAGAAAATGCACCTATCATCTTTAATCATTATTCTTGTTTTTGGATTAATTGTAAAAAATGTAAATCTGTTCTTCCCCGGTAAAACTAAAATATTTTTAGAGAAAGAACGGATGCAACAAATTTATCATGAACTACACATTGTTACCCTAGAAACAGCATTTGTAGTACGTACTTTCTTCTTTGTAATATTTGGAATTACCATTGTATTATCATCACTACTCAGCCTTAACGTAGCCACTGTTAGCTTACTCATTATAGCATCTATCTACATCATACGCTTTTTAGTACTTGTTATTTTTGTTGGCAAGGATATGCTTCCGCAATTATTTATTGCACCAAGAGGATTAATAACGGTATTATTATTCTACGCCATACCAATAGAAGCACAGATTAAAGGTTTTGACTCTGGCATTCTATTATTTGTAATTATTGCCACCAGCTTAGTTATGACATGGGCAATGATTCGCGATAAACGCAAAATGGGAACTATGCTTGACGAAATAGACGAAGAAATCACCGAAAGAAATTTAGCTGAGGATGCCCTAAGAGAATCGGAATCCCAAGAACTATTAGAACAAGAAAACGAAAAACCACCACAGACTAATACTGAAGACATTATTTAAAATATCTCTAAGTTATAGCCCAATAACATAGACTATATAATTGAAAAATTTATTGAGGTAAAAAAGAAGCCTGCATCTCAACTTGATCACTATACGCTTGTGGCTCTAAATCACCTAAGCTATCCACTTCTTTACGAAAACGAAGAATCATTAAAGTATCCAATTGTTGGTCGATACTATCTTTTAACACCCTCCAATTAGAAGAATTCATTTTGTTATTATACTCCATGATTTTATTAAAGCGATCTAAATTATAGCGATTTGCCTTATAGGCATGGGCAGTACTTTCTTCGTGTTTTAGATCCTGCAAATAGAATCCTATGCCAAAGCCTAGTAAAACAACGATTAATAAAATCTTTAAAACTTTTGGAGAGAGTTTCATAGGGTTAAGTTATTTAGGGTACTAAAGTAAATAATAACGTAATCGAAATGGTTTCTTTTCCGATGAATTTGTAGCGTTATCGGTTTAAATGTACAAAAATACTTACACACAATAAACCAATTCTTCACAATAAGTCTTTACGTACGTATGAATGGTAAAGAACTAATATTTAAAAGACTTTCAAAATGACATAGGTCATAAAAACAAAAATCCCGATATCAAATGATATCAGGATTTTTTTTGTTCTCTTAGTTGGCCCACAAGGACTCGAACCTTGAATGACGGTACCAAAAACCGAAGTGTTACCATTACACCATGGGCCAATACCTTTTTAAGAGGCTGCAAATTTAAAACAAAGTTTTGTTTCACCAAACATTTTTTAAAGTAAAAATGAAAAAAATCTTCTTTACCAATGTTAAAGGTTTATAAAAATAGTTCATTCCTTTCTATATTAATTAGTAAATTCGCCACTTAGGTTTAACCCAAGCTTCATGTTTTCAAAGAACTACCACAAGTGGGACACCATATTAGGATGGTCCGTATTTTTCATAGCACTTATTACATACTACATTACCGTTGAACCCACCAATAGTTTTTGGGATGCGGGGGAGTATATAGCAACAGCTGCCAAGCTTCAAGTGGGTCACCCACCAGGAGCACCGCTACTGCAAATGATAGGTGCATTCTTTGCCATGTTCGCTTTAGAACCTAGTCAGGTAGCCATGATGGTCAACCTTGTATCTGGAGTTTCAAGTGCATTTACCATTTTATTTATGTTCTGGACGATTACGAACATCACCAGAAAATTAATCGATAAAGATGGTCCGTTTACAAATAGTAAGGCAATTGCAGTTTTCGGTAGTGCTTTAGTCGGCTCGCTTGCATTTACCTATTCTGATAGTTTTTGGTTCAATGCCGTAGAAACAGAAGTGTATGCCATGGCGAGTTTTATAATGGCTTTATTACTTTGGATGGGCTTAAAATGGACCGATAATCTAGATGACCCGCGCGGCAATAGATGGATCGTATTGATCTCTTTCGTAGTTGGTCTAACCTTTGGCATTCAATTTATGGGCTTTTTAGCCATACCATCAATCGGATTATTATACTACTTTAAAACCTACAAGAAGACAACTGTAAAGAACTTTTTACTAGCGAATATTATTGTTATTGCAATTTTAATGCTGGTCTATAAATTTTCACTTACCTATATTCTTCAACTTTTCGGTTGGGGTGAAGTATTTTTTATTAATAGTATAGGTCTACCATTTAACTCTGGCTCCATTATAATTGGTCTGCTGTTCATAGCTACTTTTTACTTCGGTTTAAACTATACTCGCAAAAACAATTATAGAACCGGTAATACAATTGTTTTGTGTTTGATGTTTTTGTTCTTAGGCTTTTCTTCTTGGTTAATGCTGCCAATTAGGGCAAATGCCAAAGTGGTTATCAACGAGAACAATCCAGAAGATGCACGTGCACTTTTAGCATACTATAATAGAGAGCAATACCCTGGTGTTGATAGCCCGGTATATGGTACGTATTATTCAGATATGTTTGCCGAGGCAGGCGAAAAACAAGACGGTAAGCCAAAGTATGAGAAAGATTATACTCTTGGTAAATATATTATTGTAAACAAATATGTTGATGCCGTTCAAGGTCCTAATCCAAAACACCAAGGTCTATTACCTAGAATGTGGAGTTCACAAAACGCAGAGAACTACATGCGCTATTTTGGTGCATTAGACTTTAAGATTACAAAACCAAATCAAGAATTAAGACAAGCTGCAGAGCAGGTTAAAATAGGTTTCGCCAACGGTGAAATTGGAGCAGATCAATACATAAGCTTTTTAAAGCGTTTCGATGAGTATATAGAAGTACAGCCACCTACTCTTTGGGACAACGTTAAATATATGGTAGAATTTCAATTCAACTATATGTACTTACGCTACTTTATGTGGAATTTCGTTGGCAAGCAAAATGACGTTCAAGGTCGATATAATGAAAATGGTAACTGGTTGAGCGGCATAAATGCAATTGACAGTATGCGATTAGGCAGTCAAGAAAACCTACCAAGCGACATACAAAATAATCCAGGAAGAAATACCTATTTCTTCTTACCTCTTATTTTAGGTATCATCGGCATCGTTTTTCAACTTTCAAAAGACAAAAAACAGTTTTGGGTATTATTGATTTTCTTTCTTTTTACAGGTTTAGCTATTCAATTTTATACCAATCCGGGAATTTTTCAACCTCGCGAGCGTGATTATTCATTAGTTGGATCGTTCTACATATTTGCTCTTTGGATAGGCTTAGGAGTGTACGGACTTTACGATAGCTTTAAAGATTGGATTACTCCTAAAATATTGGCTCCGGCAGTGGTTGTAATTACCCTATTAGCTGTACCAACGGTAATGGCGGTTCAAAACTGGGACGACCATGATAGATCTGGCAGATTCACTGCAAATTCATCTGCAAAAGCATATTTAGACTCTTGCCAAGAAGATGCAGGCGCTATCTTATTTACTATTGGCGATAATGATACTTTCCCTATTTGGTATGCACAAGAAATTGAAAACTACAGAACAGATGTACGTATAGTATGTACCAGTCTTTTTGAAACAGATTGGTATGTAGATCAAATGAAGGTTGCCGCATATGAAAGTGCGCCGATACCTTCACAGATTTCGCATGTAAAATATAGATGGGGCTCAAGAGATGTACTGTATCACCAAGGTATTACTGAAAACAGGTGGCCAATTAAAGATTTTATCAATTGGATCGATAGTGACAAACCTAGAACAAAATACAAATATCTACTTGAACAGAATGGTGCCGATTTAAGTCAGTACCCAGAAGAGATTCAAAATATGGTCTACTACCCTACCAATAAAATTAGGGTGCCTGTAAACAAGCAAAATGTTTTAAGCAGCGGTTTGGTGAAAGAAAAAGATGCCGATCTTATAGTAGAGTACATAGATATTGAGCTACCAGGTGCAATTACGAAAAAGAGCATGATGATGCTTGACATTCTAGCGAACAATGATTGGAAACGCCCATTATACTTCTCAGGCGGTAGTTTTGACGATGCTGAATACCTATGGATGAAAGATTACCTTCAATTAGATGGTTTAGCCTACAAACTAGTACCTATTCGTACAGAAAGACCAAACGCCTTTGAACTAGGCCGTATCGATACCGATCTAATGTACGACATCGTAAAAGGATGGGATTGGGGTAACGCTGGCGGCGATATTTACCACGATACACAAACACGTATACAGAGTGTGTCTTTCAGAGGCAACTTGGCTCGTTTAACAGAACAATTAATCAAGGAAAACAAAATCGACAAGGCGAAAGATATTATTGAAATATCATTAACCAATATGCCAGTTGATAAATTTGGGTATTACACTTTAATAGAACCTTTTATAGATGGGTACTATAAAGTAGGTGAAGGCGAGAAAGCACGTGCACTATTCGAGAAACTTAAGGTGAAGTATCAAGAGCGATTAGAATATTATGCTTCTACAAGTTTAGATGAACAATACAGCAATATTGATGATATTATTGCAGACATGGAGGCTTACAGACGTAATATAGACATCATTATCACTAATGATAGCGAAGATATTGCAGAGAAAGAAACGCTAATATTTAACGAGTACATCGATAAATTTCAACACTTCTATAAAGACGAAGATGATATGGGTATGCCAGAAGATGCATTTCAGGCTGACCCAGATATGATGGACACTATACCGGTATCTGATTCTATTTTACCAGACAACACCAAAACAGACATCATAGAATAATAGTCGTTATTTAAAATAAGGCACAAGAAAAAGCTTTGAGTTTGCACTCAAAGCTTTTTTTATTTTAAAAATAACTGAAGTTTAGATGTATTCTTTAAGAATACCGATAAGTGTATTGGCATCTTGCTCGCCACTTTGGCGCCAAACCATTTCACCCTTTTTGTAAATCATAAGTGTAGGTAGACCTTTAACTCGCAAAGCTTGAGAAAGCTCTTTATTCTTGTCCACATCAATCTTAATTACCTTACCTCTATCACCTAAAGCTGCAGCCACATCTCTTAGTACTGGATGCATTGCGGTCGACTGTTCGTTCCACTCTGCATAAAAATCCAGAAGAACGGGTACCTTTAAATCTATTAGCTCACCAAATTTGGACATATAAAATGCTTTTCTATGTTAGCCAAATGTAATAAAAATTGTTAAAATACTACTCCTAGCAATCCAATTGTAATTCTTTAAAAGGGTTAAAATCATGTTAACGCCTTTTTCTTGAGTGTTATTACGGTGATTTCAGGCCAAATTCCTACTCTTCCCGGGTATCCTAAAAATCCGAAACCTCTGTTTACATTAATGAATTGACCCATTTCTTTATAGATACCTGCCCAATAGGGATATCTCCATTTTACAGGGCTCCACTTAATCCACCCAGGTATTTCAATACCAAACTGCATACCGTGTGTATGACCGCTTAAGGTCAAATGATAATGATAGGCGTCTTGAATCACTTCCATTTCCCAATGCGATGGATCATGACTCATTAATATTTTAAAATCATCTGCATTAATCTTTGAAGCCGCTCTTTTAAGATCACCGGCTTTTTTAAATCCGCCTTTACCCCAATTCTCCACTCCTACCAAAGCAATTTTATCATCTCCTTTTTGCAAGTACCTATGCTCATTAAGCAACAGATCAAAACCCATTTCTTTTTGCAACGTTTTTAGGTCTTCTAAATTTTGATGTTTTAGTTCTTCTGTGTCCCAAGGGATGTAGTCACCGTAATCATGATTTCCTAATACTGAAAACTTGCCATCTTTAGCCTCAAGGGTACTGAATAAGTCTGCCCAAGGTAACATTTCAGAGGTCATATTATTGACCATATCACCAGTAAACAAAAGCACATCACTTTTTTGCTTATTTATTAAGTCAACACCATACTCGATCATCTTTCTATCATCAAAACTACCGCTGTGTATATCTGAAATTTGGGTGATTTTATACCCATCAAAACTATCGGGTAGATCATCGAACTCTAACTCGTATTTCAAGACTTTGAAATTGTATTTCCCTTTGTACATACCGTATAATAGTGCCCCAAAAGGAACGGCAGCAATACCTAAAGCTATTAAACTTAAAAAACGTCTTCTAGCAGGTAATCCAAATTGTTTTTCTTCTCCAAATAACTTTTGATAAAGACCAGAAATAAGGCGATACATATCTTCAGAAAACAAGAAAATAATGGTGATGATATTGAAAGTTAACATAGTCAATAAAAACCCGAAAGCATAACTTTTAGGTATACTTAGTACACGACCTGTTTCTTCACCAATGGAGAATTGATATATAAAATTGAGCATGACAACCAGAGAGATTGCAATATAGATCCAAGACCACCACAGTTGTTTAGTAATTGTTTTTAAGGCTTGAAGCACATAAAAACTTAAAGCCACATAAGCTATAACAAAAAGAACCCAACGTATCATGAAATAATTTTTAACAAAGATATCTGTATAACAGCGGTATACGTGCTCATTTGCATTTTATTTAACCTCGGCAATAACTTCTTTAATATTTTTTAATTGCGTAACGGCAATATGATCATCACTTAAAAAGCTTTCTGAATTCATAGAAATTAACGGTTTCTTAGCCAATGTTTGCATCATAGTTGTACCAGATAAATGAACCGCACTAAAACCCATTTCTTTAAAACTGGCAACATTGCTGGCATTAACACCTGAACCAGGCATAATTTGAACAGTCTTAGTCTTACTTTTTAATTCGGATAAGACATCAATACCTAGCGGAGCAGATTTCTGTTGACCAGATGATAATATATAATCTACTTGCATTGCTTCAAGTTGCTCTAAAGCTTCCGACGGATTCAAAATCCAATCGAACGCCCTATGAAAGGTGAATTTTAAATTGCAAGCCGCAATCTTTAGCTTTTGGGTTTGTACAACATCCAAAGAAAAATCATTTAAAAGAGCTCCCGATACAATTCCCTCAAAACCCAATTCAACACATAAATCAATATCAGCAAGCATGATATTCAATTCATCAATAGTATAAGTAAAGTCTCCACTACGTGGTCTAATCAACACATGAACCGGAATAGTAACTTGTTCTTTCACAGCTTTCAACAACCCGTATGAAGGGGTTAACCCGCCAACTGCCAGTTCTGAGCATAACTCAATACGGTCTGCACCAGCACGTTCGGCAACCAAGGCAGATTCTAAAGAATTAGCACAAACTTCTACTATCATATTGCTATATTTATGGTCATTAAAAGTAAAGAACCAAACCCATGAAAAGAAGAAAGTTTCTAAGAAATTCTACTACTGCGGCGGCAGTAATAGTATCGGCACCATTATTAGCTTCATTCAAAGATGAAACTACAGAAAAAGTAAGCAGCAAAGCTGGTATTATACCGATAGCCATTTGCACATGGGATTTTGGAAATGCAACTGCTAAAGCATGGGAAGTTTTAGAAAAAGGCGGCAATGCTCTTGATGCCGTTCACCAAGGTGTTATGGTCGAAGAAAACGATTTAAACAACAGTACAGTAGGTAATGGCGGCAGACCAGATAGAGATGGCAATGTTACCTTAGATGCCTGTATTATGGACAAAGACGGCAATTGTGGCGCTGTTCTTGCCATGCAAAATATAGCCAACCCAATTTCTGTTGCTAGAAAAGTGATGGAAGAGACTCCGCATGTAATGCTTGCCGGCAAAGGAGCTGAACAATTTGCTTATGAACAAGGTTTTGAGAAGACAGATCTTTTAACTGAAGAGTCGAAACAAGCTTGGGCAGAGTGGAAAAAAACATCGCAGTATAAGCCTATTATCAATATAGAAAATCACGATACAATTGGAATGTTAGCAATTGATGCCGATGGTGATATTGCAGGCGCATGTACCACTAGCGGAATGGCATATAAAATGGCAGGTAGAGTTGGTGACTCCCCTATTATTGGTGCCGGACTTTTCGTGGACAATGAAGTTGGTGGAGCTACCGCTACTGGTGTTGGCGAAGAAGTGGTTAGAACCGTTGGTAGTTTCTTAATTGTTGAATTAATGCGACAAGGCAAATCGCCACAAGAAGCATGTGAAGAAGGTGTAAAACGCATCATCGCTAAAAATAAGGATAAGCAAGATTTTCAAATCGGGTTTATCGCAATCAATAAAAAAGGAGAAACTGGCGGCTACTGTATTCACCCAGGATTCAGTTATAGAACCTACACTAAAGAAGGTCACATCAACAACCCTTCTGATAGTTATTTAAAAAGTTAGTACATCTCAATAACATATTTAATGCGGAAGCAATAGGGCAATCTCCCTTAATGTTTCCGTATCAATTTGTACTTTTAACCTTTTACAATCAATATTCAAAAATGGCAGATCAAAAAAGACTCTTTTTGCTAGATGCATACGCACTAATTTTTCGTGGTTACTATGCACTTATAAAAAACCCAAGAATAAATTCCCAAGGCATGGATACTTCTGCTATAATGGGGTTCATGAATTCTTTATTCGATGTTATTCGTCGTGAAAAACCCGACCATTTAGCCGTTTGTTTTGATAAAGGAGGTAGTGCAGAACGTACAGATCTATTCCCAGAATATAAAGCCAACAGATCCGAAACTCCCGATGCCATTCGTATAGCGATTCCTTATATACAAGATATATTAAAGGCGATGCATATACCTGTAGTCGTCAAAGAAGGATGGGAAGCAGATGACATTATCGGTACTTTGGCGAAACAAGCCGAGAAAGAAGAGTACAAAGTTTTTATGGTTACGCCAGATAAGGATTTTGGACAATTAGTTTCTGAAAACATTTTTATGTACCGCCCAGCAAGAATGGGTAACGGAATTGAAATTTGGGGTATTCCTGAAATTCAAAAACGTTTTGGAGTGGTAAGGCCTGAGCAGGTTATTGACTATCTAGGCATGATGGGCGATGCTAGTGATAACATCCCTGGATTACCAGGCGTTGGTGACAAAACAGCAAAGAAATTTATTGAAGATTTTGATTCCATGGAAAATCTCTTTGCAAATACCGATAAGCTTAAAGGTAAAATGCGAGAAAAGGTAGAAGCCAATAAAGAGTTGGGACTTCTATCTAAAAAACTGGCGACAATTTGTTTAGATGTCGATGTTACATTTAACGCCAGCGATTATGAAATGTCTGAACCTAATGCCGAAGAAGTTCAGAAAATTTTCGAAGAGCTTGAGTTTAGAAGATTAAAAGATCAGTTTATAAAATTATTCTCTTCAGAAGTTGAAGAAACCCCAGTACAAACCCCAAGTGCACCTGTGGTAAAAAAAGAAATTCAAGATGCAGGATCTGGTCAGTTCTCTTTATTTGGGAGTCCCGCAGATTCTGGAGCTACGGTAAAAGACTACTCGAGCCGGCAGACCATTGCCGATGTAGCACACTCTTACCAAAGTGTAGCGCCAGGTATGGCAATGAAATTATTTCTAAAAAGCTTAATGCAGCAAACTTCTGTTTGTTTTGACACCGAAACTACAGGTTTAGATCCATTGACAGCAGAATTGGTTGGAATTGCTTTTTCCTGGGAAGCAACAAAAGGATATTACATACCTTTCACAGACAAGAAAGAAGAAGTACAAGTACTTTTAGAAGAGCTACGCCCATTCTTTGAAGCAGAGCAAATTGAAAAAATAGGTCAGAACCTCAAGTATGATATTAAGGTTTTAGACAAGTATAACATTGATGTAAAAGGACCTTTGTTCGATACCATGTTAGCACATTATCTAATTAATCCAGATATGCGTCATAATATGGATGTATTGGCAGAGACATATTTAAATTATACTCCCGTTTCCATCACTGAACTTATAGGTAAAAAAGGCAAGAATCAATTGAGCATGCGCGATGTTCCGCTAGAAAAACAAACGGAATATGCGGTAGAAGACGCCGATATCACCTATCAATTAGCACAACATTTTAGGCCAGAATTAAAACAGGCAAATACAGAAAAGTTATTTCAAGATATTGAAATTCCATTACTACGTGTATTGGCAGATATGGAGCTAGAAGGTATTAATTTGGATAAAGAATTCTTGAATTCACTTTCAGAAGATTTAAACAATGATATCGCTAATCTAGAAAAGAAAATCTACGAAGTTGCTGGTGAAGAATTCAATATTGGATCACCAAAACAATTAGGAGAGATACTTTTTGATAAACTAAAATTAGTAGCTAAGCCTAAAAAGACCAAAACAGGTCAGTACTCCACTGCAGAAGATGTATTATCGTATTTGGCCAAAGACCATGAAATCATTCAGAATGTATTGGATTATAGAGGTCTTGCAAAATTAAAGAGCACGTATGTAGATGCATTGCCAGAACAGGTAGAACCAACTACTGGCAGAGTACATACAGATTATATGCAAACTGTTGCCGCAACAGGTCGTTTAAGCAGTAACAATCCTAATCTACAAAACATTCCTATTAGAACGGAACGTGGGCGACAAGTTAGAAAAGCGTTTATTCCACGTGATGAGAATTACACTTTGTTAGCGGCAGATTATTCACAAATAGAGCTGCGTATTATTGCAGCGTTAAGTGAAGAAACTACCATGATAGAAGCTTTCAAAAATGGTGAAGATATTCATGCCTCTACAGCATCAAAAGTTTTCAATGTCCCATTAGAAGAAGTAACACGTGAGCAACGTAGTAATGCAAAAACGGTAAACTTTGGTATTATCTATGGTGTTTCTGCTTTTGGTTTAAGCAACCAAACGGATTTATCTAGAAGCGAAGCAAAAGAATTAATAGACACCTATTATAAAACATATCCGAAATTAAGAAACTATATGAGCGAGCAAGTAGATTTTGCACGTGACAATGGCTATGTACAAACCGTACTAGGAAGAAGGAGGTATTTAAAAGATATTAATGGTAGTAATGCTATAGTACGTGGAGCTGCGGAACGAAATGCCGTAAATGCACCCATACAAGGTAGTGCGGCAGATATCATAAAAATCGCCATGATCAATATTCACAACAAACTAGAAAAAGGCAATTACAAATCTAAAATGTTATTGCAAGTACATGATGAATTGGTATTCGATATCTACAAGCCAGAATTGGAAGAATTGCAAACTCTCATTAAATCTGAAATGGAAAATGCGTATAAAATTGCAGTTCCTTTAGATGTTGAAGTAGGTGTTGGCGATAACTGGTTGGTGGCTCACTAATTAACAAACAATTGCATCTTCACATTAATAATTATGTAAGCAGTATTATATCGAATAATATTGCTTTTATATACTTATGTCTATTATTTTAGCGTTTATTAAAACGCTAAATCAGACTTATGCTTAAAAACTACTCGAAGCTACTTTTAGTAGCATCCATATTATTTTTCTTTAATGGGTTTTCACAAACAAACTATTTAACGAACTCTAGTTTTGAAAATTGGTCTGGCAGTCCAGAATCATTGGATAATTGGGTTATTACTAATGCAAATAGCATAAATAAAAGTAGCGATGCTACAGATGGCAATTTTGCACTAGAATTAGGTTTAAATAATACATTAGCAAACCAAACCACACTAAGTACTTGGAATGCCAGTGCTATTAATTTAGCTTCTAATTCTAATCACACCTTCTCTTTCGATTACAAGGTTAGTACAGAAGCCGGTAATAATCTAAGTGCCTATCTAGATATAGTTAAAGACGAAGGAAGTTATACCATTCAATATATCCATGAATTTATTCCTTTAGAAAGTGACGGAGCTTGGCATACCTATACTTTTGATTTTGATACGGATACTGAAGAAGATTATGCGTTTGAGTTAATGTTTAGAGCCAACACAAGTCCTGCAAGCTCAATAATAGTAGACAATTTAAAAGTTTTGGGTGACGACACAACTACCAATCTTGACCGCGATGCTTTAATTGCACTATACAATGCTACGGACGGCGACAATTGGACCATTTCTTGGGACTTAAATGCAGATATCAGCACTTGGGCAGGAATAACATTAAATACAGAAGGTAGGGTAAGAACTCTAATTTTAGATAGTCGTAATTTAACAGGAGAAATTCCAAATGAAATTGGCAATCTTACAGAACTAGAATGGATAGACCTTGGGCGAAATAACCTTATAGGGGAAATTCCCGAACAATTCGGAAATTTGTTAAAATTAGAAAGACTAAATCTCCGCACAAATCAATTAACGGGAAATGTTCCTAGTGAATTAGGCAATATATCAAATTTAGAAATTTTACTTCTAAATTCTAACAATCTTACTGGTGCACTACCAATAGACCTTGGTAATTTAAGCTCAATTCAACAAATGGATTTTACCTTAAATCAATTATCTGGTCCCATACCAGTATTCTTAGGGAATTTAACCTCATTGACCTATTTAAGTCTTTACGGCAATCAACTAGCAGGCACTATTCCACAAGAACTAGGTAACTTAACTAATCTTAAAAATTTAGTACTCGGGAATAATGATTTAAGCGGCGAAATACCATCTCAAATTTATAATCTTACCGAACTTTTAGAATTAAATATATTCTCTACAAACATTACAGGTACAATTCCACCAGAAATTGGCAACCTTACTAAATTAGTTTTTCTTAGGTTAGGTGATACGCAAATGTCAGGTAGTATACCGTCAGAAATTGGAAGTCTAACTCAATTAGAAGACCTTGCCTTGTTCCGTTCCAATTTTTCTGGACCATTACCACAAGAAATTGGCAACTTAACGAAACTTGAAAAATTAAGGTTGGATAACAATAATTTTTCTGGAAGTATCCCGTCAAGCATTGGAAATTTAACACTTCTAAAAGAGATTGGGTTGCGAGAAAACAATCTTTCTGGTAGTTTACCCTCTGAGATAGGTAATCTGACATCTTTAGAAAACTTCTATCTAACTAACAATCAAATAAGCGGAAGCATACCTGCAAGTATTGGCAACCTAAGTTCAATAAAAACTTTATGGTTTGGCAGCAACAATTTTTCTGGCTCCATTCCGCCCGAAATAGGAAACCTTACCCAACTAGAAATTTTAATACTAAACACCAATGAATTAACAGGCACCATACCTAGTGAAATAGGTAATATGAGTAATTTGAGTACTGCTGATTTTAGTAATAATACTATAACTGGAGGTATACCCGTAGAGATTGGAAATTTAGCAAAACTCACAGGCTTTAGATGTGAGAATTGCAGCTTATCTGGAAGCATACCCGTTTTCAGTTCAAGCCTATCGAAAAATGTGGTGCTTAAAAATAACAATCTAACCTTCAGTGATTTAGAAAATTCAGTTATTAATTCTACAAATACCTCATTTAATATACATCCGCAGCGTAATTTAAATAATGTGGATGAAATAGAATTAGAACTAGGTGATGAAACAAACTTAGCTGTTAGCGGCCTATCAAATTCTAACAATCAATTTCAATGGCGTAAGGATGGCACTAATTTAATTGGTGAAACAAATTCTACCTTATCTATACCTTCTTCTACGGTAAATGATATTGGGGTTTATGATTGTGTAATAACAAACCTAAATGTGCCAAGTTTGACATTGTATCGAAATTCGATAACGATAACGATTAATGGGGTTGATGGTGAAAGTGATGATGACAATGACGGCATTAAAAATTCTGAAGATTTTTGTCCAAATACTTCTCCTGGTACATCAGTGAACCAAAACGGCTGTACACAAAGCCAATTAGACGATGATAATGACGGTGTTAATAATACAAATGATATTTGTCCTGACACACCAACTGGCGAAGCTGTAAATACTCATGGATGCTCTCAGAGTCAATTAATAAGCAATGATGATGATAACGACGGAGTGCCTAATGATATTGATGTTTGCAAGAATACACCTATCGGTGCAGTAACTGGTGCTACTGGTTGTAGCTATCAAGACATTTTAGTACCAAAACCAGATGATATTATTGCAAAAGCTACAAGTACTTCTTGCCCTGACACAGCTAACGGTATACTTAATGTTCAATTTAAAGTTAATCAAACACATATATTAGCGATTACGGGTCCTAATAATTTTTCTGCTAATTACACGCAACCAAACGGAAGCACACTAGAGATTACAAATCTTGAACCAGGGACATATACCATTGTTGCTAATTCAGAGATTGGTCGATTAGTTGGCGCCCCAAATGTTGAATTTAGTCTAAACATAGAAACTCCCGAAGAATTTATTTCTGGTAAAACCGTAATAGACTACACTGCCAAAAAAGCAAGTGTTGTGGTTTCTGGAAGTAAAAATTACGAGGTTTTAGTGAATGATAAGGTATATTCCTTTGAAGTTGATAATATTGACAATAAGCAATTATCATTTCCGCTTGATAAAGGAGCTAATGTTATTTCTATAGAAACCGATAAAATTTGCCAAGGTGTTTTTAATGATAGTATTGTACTCAGTAAAGCTATTTTATCTCCGAATCCAATAGTAGACATGTTACGAGTTGAAGGTTTGGACATGATAACCGATGCTCAAATAATTGTATCAAACTTAAGCGGAGTTACATCATTACAAGAAAACTATCAAATAAACTACGGCACATTAGAAATGGATATTTCTAACCTTTCTCCTGGCGTCTACATGTTAACTATTGTAGATGGAGATAAAGAAATCAATTTAAAATTTGTAAAAAAATGAGATTAGCTATAAAATTAATTTTAATGGGATTACTAGTTGCGTCATGCGGCGGTAAGGATGACAATAACAACAATCCACCAGAGGAAACAGAAAAAGAACTGGGCGCTTTCAATCTTGTATTTCCTGAGAACAATTTAATATGCACTGAAGGGGAAGACAATGGTACCGACGGGGTAAGCATAGAATTTCAATGGTCGGGATCTACAAATGCTACATCGTATGAAGTAAAAATTACCAATCAAGAAACCAATTCTACCGACACAAGAACCGTAACCACAACATCCCTTGCTGTAGGTTTGCCTAAAGGCACACAGTTTTCATGGGCAGTAACCGCTATTTTGGGTTCGAAAACGCTGGTAAGTGATTCTTGGAACTTTTATTCGGAAGGTACGAGTACAGAGAATTTTGCACCGTTTCCTGCAGAAATCGGTGTTTCAGATAATGGTAACGGTACCGTAACCGCTTCTTGGTTAGGTGAAGATTTAGATGACGACTTAGAAAATTATGATGTATATATTGGATCGGGCGAAACTTTAGAATTGATATTAGAAAATACAACACTGCTAAACACCACCTATAACATTACAGCTGGTCAACAGTATGTAATTAAAGTTATTTCAAAAGACAGTAACAACAATTCATCTACCAGCGAAACATCCTTTTCTTTTTAGAAAGTTAAAGTTTATTTAAAAGGAGACGAAAACGTATTTTTAAAACGTTAGCATATAGCGTACTTCTACAATGAGGTACGCTATATTTTATGAAACACCTTTTTCTTATATCACTTTTCATCATTTGTAGCGCAACGAGTTTGTGCGCTCAAGATGCAGAAAGTACTGTAAAAGTGTTTCCTAACCCTGCAACGAATGTCATTAATGTCTTAGGACTCAAAAATGATTCGAATGCCGCTATAAGCATTAGAGATAGCTACGGAACCCTAATTATCTACCACCAGTGGGATATTAAAAGAAACTCGCTTAACATACCCGTTTTTAATCTTGAAAAAGGCTTGTACATGATTACCATACAATCTGAACATCAAAATGTAAAAGCTAAATTTTATAAGCAATAAAAAACCCTCACAATAAATGTAAGGGTGAATTCTTTGAATATAATTTAAGCTTGTTTATCGCTTCACAAAAATCAATTGTCCGTCTTCAGAGAAATTAGGAATATCAAGATCTGCTGCATCAACAGTCATAACATTTCCTTCAATGGTTACGCCAATAACTAACTCTTCGCCATTTTCATCAATCGTAGTTACCGTTTTTCCGTCAAAGACATAGGTACTTTCATTTGTATCTGTCTCTGTTGGGCAAGGTATATCTAAACCATCTGCCGTAGCATTAACTTCTACATAATTAGCAGAATTAGAAGCTGTAGCACTTAGATCCTCATTAAATTGTAATGTAATAATATAGCAATCTTTATTAGATAGGAAATCTAAAATTTGTTTCCCAAACTTAACGTCATCACTAGCGGTTTCATTATCGATTATAAGTTCAGTAGCCTCCCAAGTGCCTAAAATAGCAGTGCTATTAATTTCGTCTTCAGATGTGGAATCTTCTTTGTCTGAGCTACAAGATACTAAGGCGAATGCCATTGCTAGACTAAGTAAAATATGTTTATACATTATTTTAGTTTTTTTGTTGTACACCCATAAAAACGAACAAATCAACTTATTATTTCATTTCTAATCAAACAGTGATCTTTAAAAAACAAGTACTTACAGTATAAACCGATACGTTGCTTTCAATAAAAACGTATTATCTTTCTTCTGACCCAAAATTTGTTGATCTAAATTTCTACCTAATGTTTCACTAGGGTTACCTGCCCCTACTACACCTTGCGACCAAACCAAAAAGATTTCTGACCCAGGCACATATTCCCATCTTAAAACTAAGTTCGATCTAAATTGAACATATGAAAAATCTGGATTCTCAATCTGATAATCGACAGTTCCATCAAAATCTTCATCAATCAAATAATTATCAGTACTAGCAGATTGCGAAATTTGATTATCTGAAAATAAGCTTACTCGTTCATTCAGTTTCTCTGCAATAGGATTATTTACATAATTAAAATCGGTATATGTACCTCTGGAAATAAATGGTTCGCCATAATACTGAATAGATAAATTCGGGTTTATACTATAATTAAAACGGATGGATGTGCTAAACGTTTTTTGATCAATATTACCGGTAATATATCTCGCATCGTCATTAAAATTGGTTTCGGTAACGTACTGCGTCTTATTCGGATTCTCTTCAAATTCTGATGAAATAGACAGGTTAAAAGCATCAAAAGGTTGATAGTACAATCTAAAAACATAACGCGCTAACGAGAAGTTATTTTCTGCTGCTTGACTATTTACATAACCTAGGGTAAAACTTAATTTCTTTCTACTATCAGAACCAAAGAATAGATACGCAAAATTTTCGTCGGACCAGCGCCAGCGTGGTCCGCCACGAAGTACCGTATTTGAAAATATTCGAGGTTTATGGGCAGCACCTACTTCTGTCCACCAATTATTCTTATAATTTATAAAGCCTTCAAACTGATATTGTATTCTATTGTAATTACCCTCAAAATCATATGTAGAATACTGACTTAATTGCATATTAGCTCTTCTATAAAAATTAGTAGGTTTTATAAATAGTCTACTTAAAGATGCAGTTTGTTTTATCTCATCTGCCTGTCTTAAAAATCCGATATCGTTCAGTTCCAACTCGGGTGATCGCCAAATGACCCCGCCATCATATCTCCAATTTCCACCACCAGCTTTGCCTATTTCTATTTTACCCCCAGTACCAGTTAATGATGTTCTATTAGTATCAACAGAAACATGGCCCGCATCTACTCTTTGAAATAAATGGGTAATGCTAGTTTGTGTTCTCGTTATTGCTTCTTCACTACCTGTAACGTGGCTACCGACCACATTACCTTCAACATAATAATTTCTATTCTTCCAATTATGCTTAAAATCTAAACCACCAGTATACGCTCCACTTCTTAAAAACTCAAGATTTTCGGGTAAATTTCTATTGGTGGCAGTAAATATTCCGCCAACGAAAGAATTCCGTTCATTAAAATCTTTTTGCACCCTACCCACTATATAGTTGGTTAAAGGCTCTACTAGTTCTGATCTTTTATTACCAGAAACATCTTCAATATCCGCATACATTTTACCGGTAACACTTTCTAACAGCCCCAAAGACCATCCGTTTTTTGTCTTACCAGAAAATTTTGCGGCGCCCAGAATGGTAGAATTGGTCGGTTGATCAACAAACTCGTCTTGCGTAACATCGGCAAACCCTTGCGGACTTCTACCTATTCTTCTGCTATAAAAAACATTGTCGTTACCATCGGCAAACTCGTAGTCGAATATATTTTTATTTTCAATAAAGAATGGTCTTCGTTCTTCGAAAAATATTTGAAATCCGTCTAAAGCGATTGCTCCCGGATCAGCATCTACTTGACCGAAATCTGGATTCACCGTTAAATCCAACGTCAAATCATTAGTCAATCCGATTTTAGCATCTAAACCTGCATTTAAAATATAATCTTTACCATCTCGAAAAGGGTTACCTTCTTGAGCAGGGTACTTATCGAACTGATTTACTACAAACGGCTGAATCTCTAATTGTTTTTGAGGCTCAATATTCTTTAAACCTGTTAACTTACCAAATTCACTAACCCAACCCGGCGCTTCTAAAGAAATGGGCTGCCAAATAGAGCGTTCTTCGCCTCTAAAATATCGTCTATGAATTTGAAGTCCCCATAATTGTTCTTCAGCAGCACCAAACTTTAATTGACTGAACGGAATTTTCATTTCTGCGGTCCATCCTTCTTCATCAATATTAGCTGCAGTGTACCAAATGGGGTTCCAGCTGGCATCCCAAAAATCACCATTCTGAGAAATAAATTCATCACCCTTTACGCCCGCTGCTGAAACATTAAAAGAAAAACCTGTGCGCTTATCATTGTAACTGTCAATATTAACTTCTATCCAATCGCCAGAAAAATTATCTCTACGCGCAAGTCGTTGTTCTATTTTCTCGGGTATACTATCGAAACAACGAATACCCACATATAAAAACTTCGCATCATAGGTTATTTTAAATTTTGTGCGTTGACTTGCTTTTTCGCCATTATTTGGTTCAAAAACAGTAAAATCATCTTGCCAAGCCACATTTTCCCAACTAATCTCAGACAGAATACCGTCAATAGTAATTTCTTCCCCTACCGGAAGTTGCATGGTATTGTATTCCCTTTGTACCTTTACCGAATCTTTTTGAGCAATTACAGTAGTGGTTAACAAAAGAAATAAGATACTTTTGATCAAGTATTTATTCATAATAGTTCGCTGTTCGATTGATTGTTTTATAAATGAAGTGACGGCAAAAAAATAGTATTGTTACAGAAATACCAATAAAACCGATAAGTTTAACAGTATCTCTATTTACATTACGCAGTTAGAAATTACATTTATTTAAAAAATGTAAAAAATAAAGAAACAAGTATTTGCAATTCAAGTTAATAATCGTAGATTTGCAGCCCCTTTCTAGGGATTGATTAAAATAATAGTTAAAAATAGCAGTAGTGGATACATTAAGTTATAAGACCGTTTCGGCCAACAGAACAACTGTCAACAAAGAGTGGTTATTGGTAGATGCCGAAGGAGAAACATTAGGACGCATGGCTTCTAAAGTCGCCTATTTGTTAAGAGGAAAGCATAAACCAAGTTTCACCCCTCACGTAGATTGTGGTGATAATGTTGTTATTATCAACGCAGAGAAAATTGTTCTTTCTGGAAACAAGTGGTCTGATAAAACCTACTTGAGATATACTGGCTACCCAGGTGGTCAACGTTCTACTACCGTAAAACAATTATTGGATAAAAATCCAGAAGGTATTCTTGAAAAAGCGATCAAAGGTATGTTACCTAAGAACAGACTAGGTGCTGAGCTTTTTAGAAACCTAAAAGTTTATGCAGGTACAGAGCACGGTCAGGAAGCTCAAAAGCCTACTGTTGTTAATTTAAAAGACGTTAAATAAGATGGAAGTAATTCATAAAATTGGTCGTAGAAAGACCGCTGTAGCGAGAGTTTATCTTTCTGATGGTAATGGTGATATCACTATTAACAATAAAGATTTGAGTGTATACTTTCCAACTGCAACACTTCAATATAAAGTAAAACAACCTTTCACATTAACCGAAAGCTTAGATACATACAACGTAAAAGTAAATGTTTACGGTGGTGGTATTACTGGTCAAGCAGAGGCTATTCGTCTTGCTTTATCTAGAGCAATGTGTGAGATTGATGCTGAGAACAGAATTATCTTAAAGCCAGAAGGTCTTTTAACTAGAGATCCAAGAATGGTTGAACGTAAGAAATTCGGTCAGAAGAAAGCACGTAAAAAATTCCAATTCTCGAAACGTTAATTCGAGTTACAAGATTATCAGGCACCCTTTTTGGGTGCCTATTTTTATATTTTATCAAACTGGAAAATCCAGAGTATTAACAAGTTCATTGAAAGTCCTTTTGGGGACAATTAAAAATCCTTTAATCACTTTAAAATTAAAGGTAAGATTAGTTTAGCATCTAAATGGTGAAGGCTTTTGCTTATGCAAATACCACTTTATCATTGCTAATTCATAAGAACGTAAACTAAATTTAAAATGGCGAGAGTCGAAGTAAAACAATTATTAGAAGCAGGTGTACATTTTGGTCACCTAACAAGAAAGTGGAATCCGAACATGGCTCCTTACATCTACATGGAGCGTAATGGTATTCACGTAATCAACCTTTACAAAACAGTTGCAAAATTAGACGAGACCAATGAGGCTCTTAGCAAAATTGCAGCATCAGGTAGAAAGATACTTTTCGTAGCTACCAAAAAACAAGCAAAAGATATCGTTGCTGAAAAAGCTGCAGCAGTAAACATGCCTTACATCACAGAAAGATGGCCAGGTGGTATGTTAACAAACTTCGTTACTATTCGTAAAGCTGTTAAGAAAATGGCTTCTATCGATCGTATGAAAAAAGACGGTACTTTCCTTACCCTTTCTAAAAAAGAAAGATTACAAGTTGACCGTTTACGTGCAAAATTAGAAAAGAACTTAGGTTCTATTTCTGAAATGACACGTTTACCAGGTGCATTGTTCATCGTTGATACAATGAGAGAGCACATTGCAGTTAAAGAAGCTCAAAAATTAAACATTCCTATTTTCGCAATGGTCGATACCAACTGTGACCCTAGAGATGTAGATTACCTTATACCTTCTAATGATGATGCTTCTAAGTCTATTGACATCATTATGACAGAGGTTACCAATGCAGTTGCTGAAGGTCTTGCTGATCGTAAGGCTGAAAAAGGTGATGCACCAGAAGGTAAATCAGAGAAAAAAGACAAAGCTCCAAAGAAAAAATTAACAGCTGAAAAGCCAGAACCAACTCCAGCAAAAGTTGATACTAAACCAGCACCAATGGTTGATAATGTCCCAAACGTTGAGGTAAATGTTGAAGCTACCAAAGAAGCTGTTGCTAAAGATGCAAAAGCTGACGATTTAACAAAAGTTGAAGGTATCGGACCAAAAGCTGCTGAAGCATTAGTTGCTGCAGGTATTGCTACTTTCGCTGACCTTTCTAAAGGAGATGCTGATAAGATTAAAGAAATCTTAACTGAAGCAAGTTCTAGAATGGCACATTTAGATCCAACATCATGGCCAAAGCAAGCTAAAATGGCTGCAGATGGTAAATGGGACGAGCTTAAAGAGTGGCAAGACAACACCAAAGGTGGTGTAGAATAAGGTACTACAGTTTTAAAATAAATCTAAGAACAACCTCGTAAAACAGGTATACTAAAAGTAAAATAAAATGGCAAAGATTACAGCCGCAGAAGTTAACAGATTAAGAAAGACTACTGGTGCAGGAATGATGGATTGCAAAAACGCATTAGTTGAGGCTGATGGCGATTTTGAAATTGCAATCGAAGTTCTTCGTAAAAAAGGTCAGAAAGTTGCAGCAAAAAGAGCCGACAGAGATTCTTCTGAAGGTGCAGCAATCGCAAAAGTAAATAGTGATAACACTAAAGGTGTTATTATCTCTTTGAACTGTGAAACAGATTTCGTTGCTAAAAACGAAACTTTTGTAACACTAGCTACAGAATTAGCAGACCTAGCAATCAATTTTGATTCTAAAGATGCATTCTTAGCTGCTGACTACAAAGGAATGACAGTTCAAGAAAAACTTACTGAGCAAACTGGTGTTATTGGTGAGAAAATCGAAATAGGTGGTTATGAAACATTAAGCGCTCCTTTCGTTGGATCATACATTCACGCAGGAAATAAAATAGCTGTTCTAACAGGACTTTCAGCTGTCGTAGCCGGTGCTGATGAAGTTGCTAAAGATGTTTCTATGCAAGCTGCTGCAATGAACCCTGTAGCTTTAAACGAAGCTGGTGTGGATCAATCAATTATTGACAAAGAGATCGAAATTGCAAAAGATGTATTACGTCAAGAAGGTAAGCCAGAAGCAATGCTTGATAATATTGCTAAAGGTAAATTAAATCGCTTCTTTAAAGATAATACCTTGGTTAACCAAGATTTCATTAAAGATAGCAAACAAAGTGTTGCTCAATACGTAAAGTCAGTAGACTCTAGCTTAGAGGTTGTTGGTTTCAAAAGAGTTGCATTAGGTTAATTACAATTCAACTAACTCAATAAAAAACCGTCTTACTGTAAAAAGTAGACGGTTTTTTTATTGTTATAAATTAAAGAACAACTCTAATTCTTCAACCAGGCATTGCGCAACTTATCAGCTGCTTCGTTTACACCTTCTAAAGCTACTATTTTCTTAACCTTTTTTACAGGCTGACCAACAGTACCTTCTACTGAAATCATTTCACCATCTCTTTCTACAGTCATAGTAATTGGTGTTTCTGGTGTCCACCCAAAACTTTCACCTATAACTGGGCGCAAACTTTCTAAGTTTATCTCTTGCCCATTAATCACCCTAAAAATATCACCACCTTTTAATTTTAAATTATTGAAAAATGAATTCAATTCTATATTTTTTCTAATATAGACTACACTGTCGTTTTGTACATCAACATCCATATAAGGTACTTGTCCGTCAAAAAAGTATCCGGTAGGCTCTTCAACATCTTGTGTTGCTAAACCAACCTTTTTAAAATAATCATCATAATAAATTGGTGTTTCACCAATTACGTGTGTATTAAAAAACTCACCCACTTCTGGGTAGGTCATTGCAACTATTTCATTTAACAAAGCATTATCTTCAAAAGGTACATCGGCACCATATTTCTTTGACAATTCTTTCAATAGCCAAAGCATACTTTTTTCACCATTACTTTTTTCTCGTAATATTATATCAATACACATATTAATAAGTGCACCTTTCTCATATACATTAGCGTAATTTGGCTCATAAGGCTGATTCAATATATTCTTGCTCATTACCGTAAATGACATACTATCATCATAGAATAAAGAATTATTTATTTTAGTAAGCATACGCTCATAAAATTCTTCTTCAGAAATAAGACCCTGTTGAATTTGAAAAAGGTTGGCAAAATATTCAGTTGTACCCTCATACATCCACAAATGTTCAGACATTTTCGGATTGTTAAAATCGAAATATTGAATTTCTTTTGAATGCACCGATAGTGGTGTTACAATATGAAAAAATTCGTGCGATACCACATCTACCATTGCTTGTTCAAGACGACCAAGATCCATTGCTTCTGGCAACACTACAACAGTAGAAGTATGATGTTCTAAAGCACCGAAACCTTGAGCATCTGGTATATTAACATCAGACAGGTATAATAATATGTTATATTCTTTTGTACTATCTACATCACCCAAAAACCTTTTTTGAGCACCCATCATAGACACCATTTTTTCTTTCAAATCAGCAGCCTTGTATACATTATTAGGAGAAAAAAGACTTAACGTTACCATTATTCCATTAATCTCAAAAATCTCAGTATTAGGCTTCGCATACATAATAGGGTTATCAATAACCTCAAAATATCGCTTAGCTATAAAACCATCCCACAGAGGATCTGGTTTTCTATTTGGCTCTTTAGAAAGTGTAGTAGTCGCAATTAAATTTGCGGGTTTTTTAATCAAAATTGAATAAGGCACTTCTTTAAATCCATCAAAATAACCAACGAATCCGTGTAGGTTAAGCATGAAATTACTACCGGCAGCAATATTTGTCCCTGCAGGAGAAAATACTGCATCATCAACTTCATTCTCGGTATCATAGGTATCATTTACCCAATATTGAACTTTATCAAGTTGAGTTCCATTGTCAATACTCCAAGAATTCTCATCAATTTTTGTAAACTGTAGCAGATTTCCTTTATAATCAAGAGCCTTAAAATCTTGAATATACTGTCCGTAATTATCAGAACTATAGGTTCCGGGCACTGTCTTCGGAATACTAAAAATAACGGTAGATGTGGTAAAAGCCCCAGGGTTCAAATCGACCTGAACTCTATCATCTACTACATTCACCAAATCTATAGCCGCAACTATCGGCGCATTCTCGACCGAAACTAAAGCTTTACCAGCACCACAGGCACTTAATATCAAAGCGATAACAATAACTAATACATTTTTTTTCATAAAAAACTTCATATGTGCATTTTTAAAAATAATGGTTACCAAAGATAGAGAATATGTAACCACCCAAACTTATAGAATTATGTTTTGCTTGTTTAAAATTTGACCACGCCCATCAAAAATTTTCATTATTTTTGGTGGCAAATAAATATTTAGATGCACTACAAAAGAATTCTTCTTAAATTAAGCGGTGAAGCCTTAATGGGCGAAAAGCAATACGGTATAGATTCTAACCGTCTAAACGAATATGCCGAAGAGATAAAAGAAGTAGTAGAAAAAGGAATTGAGGTTGCCATAGTAATTGGCGGCGGAAACATTTTTAGAGGATTAGCCGGTGCCGCAACAGGTATGGACAGAGTACAAGGCGATCATATGGGAATGCTGGCTACCGTTATAAACGGATTAGCATTACAAAGTGCATTAGAAATGAACGGTGTACAAACAAGATTGCAATCTGCTATTAAAATCAACGAAGTAGCAGAGCCTTTTATTCGAAGACGTGCAATGAGGCATTTAGAGAAAGGAAGAGTAGTAATTTTTGGTGGTGGTACCGGTAACCCTTATTTCACTACCGATTCTGCAGCGGTTTTAAGAGCTATTGAGATTGAAGCTGATGTAATTCTTAAAGGTACTCGCGTTGATGGTATTTATACTGCAGACCCAGAAAAAGACAAAAGTGCAACGAAATTTGACACGATATCTTTTCAAGAAGTACTTACAAAAGGGTTAAAAGTAATGGACACTACGGCTTTTACCTTAAGTCAAGAAAACGAACTACCTATCGTAGTTTTTGATATGAACAAAAAAGGAAACTTACTGAAAATTGTTGACGGCCAAACTATTGGTACGACCGTAAACGTATAACTTTCGGTATAGTTTATGATATTGCGATAGCTATATACTTATTATATGAACGAAGAAGTACAATTTGTTTTAGACGCTACAAAAGAAGGCATGGATGCCGCTATAGCGCATTTAGAACGTGAATTTTTAAAAATTAGAGCCGGTAAAGCCAGCCCTGCAATGTTGTCATCTGTTATGGTTGACTATTATGGGTCGCAAACTCCGTTATCTCAGGTGGCCAATGTGAATACACCAGACGGTAGAACGATTTCTGTTCAACCATGGGAAAAGAACATGCTTCAAGAAATTGAAAAAGCGATTATGAATGCCAATCTAGGCTTCAACCCTATGAACAATGGCGATATGATCATTATCAACGTACCACCACTGACAGAAGAACGCAGAATTCAACTTACCAAACAGGCAAAGGCAGAATCTGAACATGCAAAAGTTGGTGTACGTAGTGCTAGACAAGATGCAAATAAAGAAATAAAAGATTTGGATATCTCTGAAGACCTTCAAAAGAATGCCACTGCAGATGTACAAGTTCTAACCGATGCTTATACTAAAAAAATCGATGACTTCTTGATGAAAAAAGAAGCAGAGATTATGAAAATATAGGTAACTTAAGTCAAAAATACGTAAGTAAAGCTACCCTATTCGGTAGCTTTATTTTATTGTATAAAATTTAAACTTTTCAATTTAGGAACAGATGTAGCTAATAGTTACCTTTGCCACCTGCAAAAACAGTTATGGTAGCTAAACTTACGAAAGGATTTTGGCCTAAAACGGCAAACATAATTCTCCGCAATAGAATCTTAATTTTACTATTGATTGCCGGTTTCACCATTTTCATGGGCTGGCAATGGCAATACATGCGATTTTCGAGCTCGCAAACAAACTTACTACCAGACGACCACCCCGTAAATCAGCAATACCAAGATTTTCTTAGCAAATTTGGCGAAGAGGGGAATGCCGTAGTATTTGCTATTCGTGATAGCGCCCTATTTACACCTGCAAATTTTAATCGTTGGAACAAGCTGAGCAAGCAACTTGCGGCTTTTCCTGAAGTAGAATTCGTTATTTCGACCGACAATCTTAAAGAATTGGTCAAAGACAATGAGTTACAACAGTTTAAAATGCGCCCCTTAATAAATGGAGAGCTAAAAACAAAAAAGGAAATAGATAGCATTACCAACCATTTATTTAACGACCTACCTTTTTACGACAATATTATTTATAATAAAGAAAGTAAAACAATACGTACTATAGTCAATTTAGACAAGGATATAGTAAATACTGCGGTCAGAAAAGACTTTATTCTACAAGATGTAAATAAACTCATCGAAAATTTTGAGGACGAAACCAATTTAGATGTTCACATATCTGGTATGCCCTATGTGAGAACCATGAACTCTCAAAACATTATTGATGAAATCGGTAAATTTATATTAGCTGCCCTAGGGGTGACTTCATTAATTTTCTTCTTTTTCTTTAGAAGTGTACGGGCAACGTTCATTTCAATGTGTGTGGTGATTATTGGAGTTATGTGGGCTTTTGGTTTTCTAGGGTTATTACAATACGAGATTACCGTACTAACTGCACTGATCCCTCCGTTAATTATTGTTATCGGTATACCAAATTGCATATTCTTAATTAATAAATACCAGCAAGAGGTTAAAAAACATGGTAATCAAGCACTTTCATTACAACGTGTAATTTCTAAAATTGGGAATGCCACTTTGATGACAAACATTACTACGGCTTCAGGTTTTGCTACATTTATTATTACTGATAGTACCCTTTTAAAAGAATTTGGTATTGTAGCCTCAATAAATATTATTGGGATTTTTGTTTTGTCGCTACTGATTATACCTATTGTATATAGCTTTATGCCACTGCCAAAAACAAAGCATTTAAAGCATTTGAACAAAAAATGGATCGATGCTTTTGTTCATTGGATGGAACGTATTGTACGACACCGAAGAATTACTGTTTACATAGTTTCAATTTCTCTGTTAGTAATTAGCATCATTGGTATTTACCAAATAAGAATTTCAGGAAGTCCTATAGAAGACATGCCTAAAAATGCAGATTTCTTTCATGATATTCGATTCTTTGAAAAAGAATTTAAAGGTATCATGCCTGTTGAAATAGTTGTGGATACTAAAACTCCGAAAGGTGTTTTAAAACCTGCAACCCTTAAGCGCATGAATCAGTTTAGTGAGGTCATCGAAGAGATTCCCGAACTTTCTACACCGGTATCCGTAGTTAATTTAGTAAAGTATTCAAAGCAGGCGTTTTATAATGGTATTCCTAAATACTACCAACTACCTACCAGTCAAGAGAATACTTTTATAATGGATGTTGCGCGTAAATCATCTGATAATGGAGATTTGCTAAAAGCTTTTGTTGACAGCACAGGGCAAACTGCAAGAATAACCACTTTCATGCGAGATGTTAACACTAGCCGAATGGAAGAAATCGAGACTCGTTTACTAGAGAACATCGATAAAATATTTCCTGCCGAACGTTATACCGTTTACATGACGGGTAGTGCCTTGTTATTCTTAAAAGGAACCAAATATCTAGTAAAAAACCTAATTATGTCACTTGCATTGGCGATTGCATTAATTGCTTTGTTCATGGCGTATTTATTCAGGTCTTTTAGAATGATTATTATTTCACTCATACCAAATTTACTACCGTTGGTTATAACGGCAGGTATTATGGGGTTTGTAGGCGTGCCCATTAAACCTTCTACTATTTTAGTATTCAGCATTGCCTTTGGTATATCGGTCGATGACACCATACACTTTCTCGCAAAGTATCGGCAAGAACTCACCGCTAATAACTGGCGCATAGAAAAATCAGTATATAATGCCCTAAGAGAAACAGGGGTTAGTATGTTCTACACCTCCATCGTTTTATTTTTCGGTTTTTCGGTATTTGTAATATCTAATTTTGGTGGCACAGTAGCCTTAGGTTCTTTAGTTTCTGCTACCTTATTGCTAGCAATGTTGGCCAACTTAATTTTATTGCCATCATTACTTTTATCTTTAGAAAAAAGTATTGCAAACAAGCAAACATTAAAAAAACCACAAATAGACATTTTACCACAAGATGAAAGTAATAACTAACTGAAATCATTTTGCCATGTTTATATAGCTTTATAAGCTCATTATTTTTTAACAAAATCCTATCTTTGGGTCTTTAATTTTCAATTCAACATCATGCGTTTAGCTACAATAAAAGAATTACTAGCAAGTAAAAACTTACTACAAGAAATAACTATAAAAGGTTGGGTACGTACTTTTAGAAGCAACAGATTTATTGCTCTTAATGATGGTTCAACTTTAGGCACTATTCAATGCGTGGTTGATTTTGAAAATTTCGACGAAGAATTATTAAAGAAAGTAAACACAGGTGCAGCTCTAAAAGTTACGGGTACTCTTGTTGAAAGTCAAGGTCGCGGACAATCTGTAGAGATCCAAGTTAGCGCTTTAGAAGTATTGGGTGTTGCAGATCCAGAAGAATATCCTATTCAACCAAAGAAACACTCTTTAGAGTTCCTAAGAGAAAAGGCACATTTAAGAATTAGAACTAACACTTTCGCAGCAATCATGCGTGTTAGGTCTACCCTAGCTTTTGCTATTCACAACTATTTTAGAGAAAACGGGTTCAACTATTTTCATGCACCTATTATCACTGGGTCTGATGCTGAGGGTGCAGGCGAAATGTTTCGTGTTACCACGTTAGATGAAAAAAATCCGCCATTGACAGAAGATGGTCATGTAAATTATAAAGAAGATTTCTTCGGAAAAGAAACAAACCTTACCGTATCTGGTCAGTTGGAGGCTGAGGCTTATGCCATGGCATTAGGTAAAGTATATACATTCGGACCAACATTTAGAGCCGAGAACTCTAACACCTCTAGACATTTAGCAGAGTTTTGGATGATCGAACCAGAAATGGCTTTCTTCGATTTAGATGCGAATATGGACCTTGCCGAAGATTTCATTAAAAATGTTATTTCATATACATTGACCCATTGTCAAGAAGATCTAGAGTTTTTAGAAAATAGATTGTTAGACGAAGAAAAAAGCAAACCCCAAGCACAACGCAGTGATATGGCGTTAATCGAAAAATTAAAATTTGTAGTAGACAACAACTTTAAAAGGGTAAGCTATACAGAAGCCATTGAAATTCTTAAAAATTGTAAGCCCAATAAAAAGAAGCAATTCACCTATCCTATTGAAGAATGGGGTACCGATTTACAAAGTGAGCATGAGCGTTACCTAGTAGAAAAGCATTTTAAATGTCCGGTAATCTTATTTGATTATCCTGCGAAAATTAAAGCGTTCTATATGCGTTTAAATGAAGATGGCAAAACTGTTAGGGCTATGGACATTTTATTTCCTGGTATTGGCGAAATCGTTGGTGGTTCTCAAAGAGAAGAGCGATTAGATGTCTTAAAAGAGAAAATCAAAGAATTGGGTATCGACGAAAAGGAATTATGGTGGTACTTAGATTTAAGAAAGTTTGGTACTGCAGAACATAGTGGGTTTGGACTAGGTTTTGAACGTTTAGTTCTTTTTGCAACTGGCATGGGTAACATTAGAGATGTAATTCCGTTTCCAAGAACACCACAGAATGCCGAATTCTAAGCGGATTTAGTTACTTTTACAAGTACTAGAATAAACTAATGCTGAAACAACACCTATCATTTAAATTATCTCAAAAGTTATCTCCACAGCAAATTCAATTGATGAAGCTGATTCAATTGCCCACGCAGGCATTTGAACAACGTCTGAAACAAGAATTAGAGGAGAATCCGGCTTTAGAGACCGGTAAAGAAGATTTAGAAACTACTTCTGACGACTATGATGATGTTTACGATGACGCATCAGATAATGAAACCATCAATACGGAAGACATCAATATTGATGATTATTTAAGTGATGACGAAATACCTGATTACCGTACCAAGGCAAATAACTATAGTTCAGATGATGAAGAAAAAAGCGTGCCTTATGCCGCAGGTATTTCTTTTAATCAATATTTAATAAATCAACTGAACACGTTTTATCTTACCGATGATGAGTGGAATATCGCCGAGTTTCTTGTTGGCAGTATAGACGAAAGTGGCTACATCCGTAGACCAATTACAGATATTATGGACGATTTGGCATTTACCCAAAACGTGTATACAGATGAAGCTACTATTACCAAAATACTATCTATCGTTCAAGATTTAGATCCACCTGGGGTCGGAGCTCGATCCTTAGAAGAGTGTTTAATTATTCAATTAGAGCGAAAAGATATTACACCAAGCATAGAACTTGCGACCGAAATACTTAAGAAGTCTTTCGAACACTTTACCAAAAAGCATTATCAAAAGTTAATTCAAAAACACAATATTACCGAAGCAGAATTAAAAAACGCTATTGGTGAAATAGAGAGATTGAACCCGAAACCAGGTGGTTCTTATTCTGGCAACAACAGAATGACAGAACATGTGGTGCCCGATTTCGCTATTAGAATTACCGAGGGAGAACTGGAACTAACCCTGAACGGCAGAAATGCACCAGAGCTGCATGTATCTAGAGAATATAGCAATATGCTTAAAGGCTACAAAGAAGCCAAAGACAAATCTAAATCTCAAAAAGATACTGTCATGTTCATTAAGCAGAAATTAGATGCTGCAAAGTGGTTTATAGATGCCATAAGACAACGCCAGCAAACGTTGTTCATTACAATGAACTCTATAATGCAATATCAAAAAGAATATTTTTTAACTGGTGATGAGCGTAATTTACGCCCTATGATCCTGAAAGATATAGCTGATGAAATAGGTATGGATGTTTCAACCGTATCTAGGGTGGCAAATAGTAAATATGTAGATACACCTTACGGCACAAAGTTGATAAAAGAGTATTTCTCAGAATCGATGAAAAACGAACAAGGTGAAGATGTCTCGACAAAAGAAATAAAGAAGATTTTAGAGACTGTTATACAGAACGAGACAAAAAAGAAGCCACTTACCGATGATAAACTGGCGGCTATTTTAAAAGAAAAAGGATATCCTATTGCTAGAAGAACCGTAGCAAAGTATAGAGAGCAGTTAAATATACCGGTTGCACGTATGAGAAAAGAAATCTAATGAAGGTTTTCTCTAATTTCATCTCTTATTTATTACACCCACTTTTTATGCCTATTGGCGGTACGGTCGCCTACTTTCTAATTACGCCAAAATATACGCCATTAGAAATACAAAGCGCCAGTATTTTACCCATTTTTATATTGACCGTTATTATACCAATTGTAACATTTCTAATATTAAAAAACTTGGGATTGGTACATTCCATTTCGTTAGAATCAGTTAAAGAAAGAAAATACCCTTTATATATACACGCTTCTATACTTCTACTAATCCTATATAAGGTTATTCCGAACAATTATGTAAGTGAGCTCTATTTTTACTTTACAGGGCTTTTAGGCGCCACTATCGCGTGTATTTTACTTGTAGTATTAAATTTTAAAACTAGTTTACATGCCGTAGGAGTAAGTGGGTTGCTTATGTACCTAATTAACCTAAGTATTCATTTTGAAATAAACCTTATAATTGCGATAAGCGTATTTATACTATTTACGGGGGGTATTATAAGTGCAAGATTAAATCTGAAGGCTCACACCCCACTAGAACTTGTTGTAGGACTTTTTATAGGCATATTATCGCAGCTACTAACCGTTAGATTCTGGTTATAAGATGTAAAAAATAAGACCTATTCGTAAAGGTCTATATTGTAGAACTTCACCATTGACAGAAGCATTACCATTAAACAGTTCGGTTAGCGCATAGTAAGCATGTAAATTAAATGTATTGTAACCAAAATTTAATGTTAGCCCGTATTGAAATCTAGTTAGGTCTGTATTTTTGAATCCTTCACTAATATCACCTAAGTCGTATTTTGACCTAGCACCTAAAACATAAGCAGCTTTAATACCACCATATACGCGCCAGAATTTATAATCTTCTGCAGTAGAATTTCGCCATCTAAACTCTAAAGGAAACTCTACTAGATGTGTCTCTAATTTACTTCTAGTTATATCATCATTGATACTATAAGAAATATCATCACCAGAAATATCGGCAACTAAGTTCGAATAATAACTATTTAAAGCTAAACCAGCACCAATACCTATAGCTTTAGTTCCCGTACGATTTAAGGGGATATCTTTAATGACCCCAGCTTGTAGACCGTATGATAAATTACGTTGGTTAGAGCCCACTGGGTGATTTAGTATAAAATTATATGAAAGACCTAAGTAGAACTGATCTTCAAAATAACGTGTATCACTAATACTGTCAGTTGCTACTTGAGCATTAGACTGAAATATGATTAAAAGAAATAGAATTACAAAACGCATAAAGTAAAGTTAATGAAATAAAAAACGCTTCAAATAAATTTGAAGCGTTTGAAAATGTAATATTCTACTTAACTAACTATTGTAGATTATTGAAAGCATCACCTTCATAGGTAGTATAATTTACCTTTAAAGCGTTTACTTTTCTTAACTCTTGTTTAATATCGGATATCAATCCCATATTAGCGTTCTTATCAACCTTAAGCGCTGTGGTCAGTACATTTTGAATTTCTTGAGGCTTTTTAGCTCTTTCCATTAAAATATAATCACCGACTTCTGACGGACTAGCGAATTTATCGTTCAATTGAATCTTTGGTTCTGTACCAAAAGTTTTCTCATATTCTTTAGTTGGCTTACCAACATAAATATAGATCACACGATCCTTCTTTTCCAATTTCTTTACTTCACTAGCGTTCGGCAGTACGTTTTCAACTTTCAAGGAACTATCTTTCATAACGGTTACCGTCATAAAGAAAAACAAAAGCATAAATACAATGTCAGGAAGGGAAGCTGTTGATACCGCTGGTACCTCTCCATCTTTTTTCTTTGCAAATTTTGACATAGTGTTACTTTTAATTTATTAATTATTCACTTGAAGTTTCAGCCTCAGATAATTTCTGTGGAAACAAACCTTGTATTCTGGTTACCTTATCTTTCAACTCCTCTTTAACAGAATCTTCAGTTTCAGGATTCAAATACTCGGCTTCCATCGCAACATAATCTTTACCGTATAATCTTTTAGCCTCTCTATTTCTAAGATCGTTATAAGCCCCTACCAATTCGTTTTGAACTGTAATGTAAGTACTATACTTAGTTTCACGATCATTTTTCAAAGAGATAATTGCCTTAGTCGGATTATCAGAAGAATCAGCGTTACGCTTTCCTTTACAATAACTGCAATAATCTGGGCTACCTGAAGCCGCTCCTCCATTATCTAAAAAGGCCATTGCTTTTTCACGCAAGTCGTTAATTGAAAGAATTTCATTTTCAACTAATAACTGACCGTTACGGTTAATATTTACCGTAAAAATGTTCTTTTCTTTAATGATTGGTGGCGCTTCAGTTGGTGGCTCCATTGGTGGAAGCATACGATCCAATCCTGCATCAGTTTCAATAGTAGTTGTTACCAAGAAAAAGATAAGTAAAAGGAAAGCTATGTCCGCCATTGAACCCGCACTAACCTCTGGTGCTCCTGCTCTTCTAGCCATAGTTTTTTATTTTATTATTTACTAAACATATTTTTAACAGCTGGCACTACTAAAGATAATACAGCGATTATTGTAAGGATAAAAAATACATTCAATCCCATACCAATATTCTTTACTGTACTTTCATTTGTCATAGAAGCGAATTCTGGAGCAACGTCCGTTCCGCTTGATAGAACATAAGAAATACCAACTACCAATAAAAGACCACCAATAACAAACAAAGTCTTTTTCAAACCTTGAGGATTAGAGAATAAGTTTTTTAAGGTAAAGACTAAACTTACTATAACGGCAACCGCTAAAAGGAAGTAAGTTATGATAAACATAAAGTTCATAGCACCACTTTGAGCTGCTTCAGCCGCAGGCATATCCCTTCCAGGAAGCATGAACCAAAGTACTGCACCAAGTAATCCTATTACTACCAATGCTATTTTTACAATTTTTTGCATAATATTTTAGGTATTAAAAGTGTTACTTATTTTTTGTGATCCACCAACATATCGATTAAAGTAATCGAAGAGTCTTCCATATCATTAACAATGCTATCAATTTTAGCGATGATATAGTTATAAAAAATTTGAAGAATAATAGCCGTAATAAGACCAAATACAGTTGTTAATAATGCAACCTGAATATCACCTGCGATAAGAGACGCACTTAAGTTACCAACAGCTGCAATCTTTTGGAAAGCCTGAATCATACCGATTACAGTACCCATGAAACCAAGCATTGGAGCAATAGCTATAAATAAAGACAACCAAGAAACGTTTTTCTCTAATTGACCCATTTGAACACCACCATAAGCAACAACCGCTTTTTCAGCAGATTCTATGCTCTCACCAGCTCTATCTAAACCTTGATAGTAAATAGATGCAACAGGACCTTTTGTATTTCTACAAACTTCTTTTGCAGCTTCAACACCACCAGATGCCAATGCGTCTTCAACTTGTTGTTTCAACTTAGCAGTATTAGTACTTGCCATGTTTAAATAGATAATTCTTTCAATAGCAACTGCAAGACCAAGGATCAAACATAAAAGAACGATGCCCATAAAGCCGGCACCACCAGTAATAAACATTTCTTTTAACATTTGAGTAAAACCTCTCTCTGCTTCTGCAGGTGCGTCTTGAAGTAATAAAGCTACTGCGGCTACTTTAGCGCTTGCCATATTTGTACCTGCTACAAATGCCCCAGCAATTGCTAGGCTTGGGAATAATTTTTTCATTTTTTCGAACTTAAATTAGTTAGTTAATAGGGTTAAAGATAAAAAAAAAACAATATAAAAAAAGTAAAACTTACTTGCAGAGAGGAAGGGATTCGAACCCTCGATACCCTTTTGGGGTATACACACTTTCCAGGCGTGCGCCTTCGACCACTCGGCCACCTCTCTAAGTTACCCTTTTTAAGGGTGGGCAAATAACAAAAAAAATCTTAGTTATCGAAATTAAAATGCTGTTAAATTTATAGCATTTCTCCTCTTAACGAAGTTTCAAAAACTGTTTTAAATAGCTCATGCGACACACCGCTACCGAGCAAGTACATTGCCTTGGTAATGGCAGCCTCAGTTGTAATATCCTTACCATTAATCACTTGCATTTTTTTAAGCCCTGAACTTGTTTCATAGTGTCCCATCATAACGGCACCACCAGAACACTGAGTTACATTAATAATATGTATTCCTTTATTTATGGCATTATTTAATTTCTCTAAAAACCATTCTTCCATCGGCGCATTTCCTGAACCATACGTCTCCAAAACGAGCGCTTTTAAATCGGCTGCATTTAAAATTGCATCAATAATATTTCTGTTAATTCCTGGAAAAATTTTTAAAATTGCCACATTATCATCCATCTTTCGATGAGATTTTAATGTTAATTTTCTTTTTTGAGGCAATAAATACTCCTTAAAAATTGTCAAATGCACCCCAGATTCGATCAAATGAGGATAATTTAAAGAGGCAAAAGCTTGAAAATGCTCTGCGTTTATTTTAGTAGTTCTATTTCCTCGGTACAGTTTATACTCAAAATAAAGCCCGACCTCTTGTACAACCGGCTTCCCTTTTTTATGTAAAGCGGCAATTTGTATTGCAGTTATTAAATTTTCTTTAGCATCTGTTCTTAAATCTCCTATTGGCAATTGCGAACCAGTTAATATGACAGGTTTTGAAAGATTTTCAAGTAAAAAACTTAAAGCTGATGCCGTATAACTCATAGTATCACTACCATGTAATACCACAAAACCATCATAATCACTATATCTTTCAGAAATAATATCGGCAATAGAAACCCAATGTGTTGGGTTCATATTCGAAGAATCAATAGGCTCATCAAACGAAAAACTAGATATCGTACAGTCCAATTGATTTAGTTCTGGTATGTTTTTCAATAATTGCGTAAAATCAAAAGCTTTTAAGGCACCCGAGGTATAATCTTTCATCATACCTATAGTACCACCAGTATATATCAGTAAAATATTTTTCTTTTCTATGCTCAAAACTTCCTATTTAAACTCATTACTATATACCAAAAACTTCTTTCGAGTTCTTTGTCGTTTCTAAAGCGACCTGTTCATTTGAGACCCCATAAATATCTGCCAACTTCTCAAGAATATTAAAAATATAGGCGCTTTCATTTCTTTTACCTCTATAAGGTGTAGGCGCCAAATATGGTGAATCTGTTTCCAACACAATATTTTTTAGGTCGATTTTATTTAAAAAGGTATCGATTTTACCATTTTTAAAAGTAACCACTCCCCCAATGCCTAACTTCAAATTATAGCCTATAGCTTTTTTAGCCTGCTCTAAGGTACCTGTAAAGCAATGAAAAATCCCTTTTAAATCATCTCCTTTTTCCTCTTCCAAGATTTCAAAAACTTCATCGAAAGCATCGCGGCAATGAATAACTATTGGCAATTTATTTTTTTTTGCGAGTTGTATCTGCGTTCTAAAAGCTAATTGCTGCTCATTTAAATACTTCTTCTCCCAATACAAATCAATACCAATCTCACCTATTGCATAATAGGTATGCTTACCCAACATTTCTTCAACGTGCGCCAATTCTTCTCTAAAATTTTCTTTCACATGCGTGGGATGCAAGCCCGTCATTAAATACATATGCCCAGGAAAATCTTTCTCTAAAGTCAACATGCGCTCGGTATAGGTAGAATCGATGGCAGGTATAAAAAATCTTTCTACGCCTAAATCGATTGCTTTTTGAATGGTTTCTTTTCGGTCTTCATCAAAAGCCTCACTATATAAATGGGTATGCGTATCGGTTATTATCATGCCGCAAAAATAGACTTATCTTTGAAAAAAATGAATTATGAGTACCCTCAAAAAGTTTTTGAAGGATAAAGATTACGTACGCATCCCTTTAGTATTGACAGCTACCGACCATTTTGAAATATATGCAGAAATAAATTCAGTACCCGGTAGATTTATATTAGATACTGGCGCCTCTAACACCTGTGTTGGAATAGATCGAATTGACCATTTTAAATTGATATCTGAAGAGTCTTTAATAAAGGCTGCAGGAGCTGGGGCAACGAATATGGAAACCCTTGTGTCGAAAAAAAACAAGATCGGATTAAACTCTTGGAAATATAAAAAACTTGAAATAGTTCTTTTCGACTTAAAACATGTTAACGAAGCACTTACCGCACACAGCGCCGAACCTGTAGATGGTATTATTGGCGCTGACATTTTAAAAAAATCAAAAGCGATTATTGATTACAATAAGAAATGTATTTATCTAAAAAAGAAAAAGCGTTGAGATTACCCAACGCTTTACTTTATATATAAATCTTAAGAAAATTACATCTCTAAAGCTTTCTTAATATTATTATCCATCAACAACTCTTCAGGATTTTCTAAGGCTTCTTTGATTGCTACCAAGAAACCTACAGATTCTTTACCATCAATAATTCTATGGTCATAAGAAACAGCAACATACATTATAGGTGCAATTGCAATAGCTCCGTCACGAGCAATCGGTCTGTCAACTATATTATGCATACCTAAAATTGCACTCTGAGGCGGATTGATAATTGGTGTAGACAACATAGAACCGAATACACCACCATTGGTAATAGTAAAAGTACCACCTGTCATTTCATCAACAGTAATTTCACCTTCACGCGCTCTAATCGCCAATCTTTTCACCTCAGCTTCAACACCTCTAAAGGTTAAGTTTTCAGCATTTCTTATTACAGGAACCATTAATCCTTTTGGCCCAGATACTGCAATACTAATATCACAGAAATCATAAGAAACCATTTCTTTACCGTCAATCATAGAATTAACTGCAGGATACATCTCTAAAGCTCTAACTACCGCCTTTGTAAAGAATGACATAAAACCAAGACCTACACCGTGCTTATTCTTGAAATCATCTTTGTACTTATTTCTAAGTGCGAAAATGGCACTCATATCCACTTCGTTAAAAGTGGTTAACATTGCCGTTTCGTTCTTTGCAGAAACTAATCTTTCAGCAACTTTTCTACGTAACATCGATAATTTTGAGCGAGACTCCCCACGATTACCACCGGTTGGTGACCCCATTGAAGGTACAGCACTTACCGCATCTTCTTTGGTAATTCTACCATCGCGACCAGAACCTGAAACAGCATTACTATCAATACCTTTTTCATCTAATATTTTCTTTGCAGCTGGCGAAGGTACACCAGATGCATACGATTCTTTAGCTTTTGCGGGTTGTGGTGCTTTTTCAGCAACAACTTCCTTTTTAACGCTTGCAACTTCTTTTTTAACAGCAGCTGGCGCATCATCAGATCCACCTGGTTTAGCTGCACTAGTATCAATTAAACACACTACAGCACCTACCGCAACGGCATCGCCTACTTCTGCTTTTAATGTTATAATACCACTAGCTTCTGCAGGTAGCTCTAAAGTAGCTTTATCTGAATCTACTTCGGCAATTGCCTGATCTTTTTCTACATAATCCCCATCTTCAACTAACCATTCCGCTATTTCCACCTCTGTGATAGACTCTCCCGGCGATGGGACCTTCATTTCTAGAATCATTCTTTCTATAATTTGATATGTTATTTATTTTTTTGGTTTTGACATGTTGTCTTTTGTTTTATCAAAGACGTAATCGATAACTTGTTGGTGACGTGCTTTAGAACGAACAGAGCTACCAGCTGCTGGTGCCGCATAAAAACGTCTAGATGCAACCCTGAATTTCTGAATTTCACTAAAATGCATTAACATATGACTCCAAGCACCCATATTTCTAGGCTCTTCTTGTGCCCATACAATATCATCTGCGTTTTTATATTTCGTCATTGCCGCCTTCATTTTCTCTTCAGGCACCGGAAATAATTGTTCTACCCTAACAAGGGCAACATCATCTCTTTTTTGCTCTTCTTGAACAGCTAAAAGGTCATAATAGAATTTACCTGTACAGAATACTAAACTTTTAACTTTTTTAGGGTCTGCAATTTCATCATCTATAACTTCTTGGAAACCTCCATTGGTTAAATCTGATATTTTAGAAACAGCCTTGGGGTGCCTTAATAAACTCTTCGGTGTAAAAATGATTAATGGCTTTCTAAAATTCGCCTTCATTTGTCTACGAAGAATATGAAACATCTGAGCAGGTGTAGTTACATCTGCTATGTACATATTATCTTTTGCACATAATTGTAAGTAACGCTCCATTCTAGCAGAAGAGTGCTCGGCACCTTGACCTTCATAACCATGTGGCAATAACATTACCAATCCGTTTTGAAGCTTCCATTTATCTTCGGCAGCCGAAATATATTGGTCGATCATAATTTGTGCTCCATTACTGAAATCGCCAAATTGTGCCTCCCATATAGTTAAGGTATTAGGGCTCGCCATAGCGTAACCATAATCGAAACCAACAACACCATATTCTGATAAAAGTGAGTTATAGATTTGGAATTTAGCTTGCTGTTCAGATAACTGATTCAACAAAATAACCTCTTCTTCACTTTCTTCAACTTTCATTACTGCATGACGGTGAGAGAAAGTACCACGTTCCACATCTTGTCCAGACATACGAACCGCAAAACCTTCTTCCAATAATGTACCATATGCTAAAAGCTCTCCCATTGCCCAGTCAAGGTTATCAGCTTCAAAATACATATTGTAGCGATCATTAACCAGTTTCTCAACTTTGCGTAAAAACTTTTTACCCTTAGGCAACGCAGTTATTACTTTGGCAATTTTATCTAATTTGGCTTTAGCGAATGTGGTATTTACAGGCTCCATCATTTCCCACTCACGAACATTGTCAAAACCTTTCCATTCATCTGCCATGAACGGGGTAATTACAGTTTTATCTTCTTTTCGTGAATCTTCTAATTTCTCTTCAAGCGAATCTTTATACTGTTTCTCTAGTAGCGCAACATACGTGTCATCAATAACACCTTCTTTGATCAACCTTTCAGCATAAATATCTCTTGGGTTCTTGTGTTTGGCGATAGCCTTATATAATTTAGGCTGGGTAAATCTTGGCTCATCACCTTCATTATGCCCATATTTTCTATAACCTAACAAGTCAATAAATACATCGCTAGAAAAACGCATTCTATATTCTAACGCAAAAAGAGATGCGTGCACTACTGCCTCGGCATCATCTGCATTTACATGTAAAACCGGACTCAACGTCACCTTGGCAACATCGGTACAATAGGTAGATGTTCTTGCATCTAAATAGTTTGTAGTAAAGCCTATTTGGTTGTTTACCACAATATGTATGGTACCGCCAGTTTTATAACCATCAAGACCTGCCATTTGAACAAGTTCATATACCAAACCTTGACCAGCAATAGCTGCATCGCCATGTACTACTATAGGCAATACTTTTGAAAAATCATCTTGATAATGAGCATCTTGCTTTGCTCTTGCAATACCTTCAACCACTGCACCAACGGTCTCTAAGTGTGAAGGATTAGGAGCAATATTCATTTTAATCTTATTACCGTTATCAGACTTTCTATCTGACGTCCAACCTAAGTGATATTTAACGTCACCGTCAAAAATCTCTTGCTCGTAGTCTTTACCGTCGAACTCGCTAAATATGTCTTTTGCAGATTTACCGAATATATTGGTAAGTACATTTAATCTACCACGGTGTGCCATACCCATAACAAATTGCTTAACGCCCATTTCAGCTGCGCGTTCTACAATTACATCTAGAGCCGGAATCAACGATTCATTACCTTCTAATGAAAACCTTTTTTGACCTACATATTTAGTATGTAGAAAAGATTCAAAAGAGATCGCATGATTTAGCTTCTTAAGAATATGTTTTTTACGGTCGGCATCATAGTTCGGGTGATTATCGTTGACATTGATCCAATCTTGAATCCATTTAACACGTTCTGGCTTTCGAATAAACATATATTCTACACCAATAGCATCGCAATAGATACTTTGTAAATGTCTAACAATCTCTTTAAGGGAACTTGGACCTATACCAATTATATCACCGGCATTAAATACTGTTTCAAGATCAGACGTTAAAAGTCCAAAATTTTCAATTTCTAATGAAGGTTCATAATGTCTTCGCTCACGTACCGGATTTGTTTTCGTAAATAAGTGTCCTCGGCTTCTATAACCATCAATTAAACGAATTACCTGAAACTCTTTCTGTAGAGATTCTGGCATTTCACTTTTATTGCCGTTTACTAAAACTGTAGTTCGATTCTCATCAATTTCAAGTTCATCTAATGAACTCTCCATACCAAAGTCAAATCCTTGAAAAAAGGCTCTCCAACTTGGCTCTACACTATCCGGATTCACTAAATACTTATCGTATAACTCTGAAAAAAAAGAGGTATGAGCGGTATTTAAAAAGGAATATTTATCCATGAATTACTTTCTGTATCTTTAGAATAAATTTCTAACAAAAATACAACATTTACAATATCTAACGATAGAATGCCATGTATTATTGAAAAAAATGAAACTTTAAAACAAAATTATCATATGAGCTTAAAAAAACTAATTTTAACAGGGCTAGCAACACTTACTGTTACTCTTTCATTCGCTCAATCTTCAAATAATGCTTCTGATTTTTGGAATAACGTAAGATTTGGCGGAAGTATTGGCTTAGGGTTCACAAATAATGGTTTCAATGGCTCCATTTCGCCAAGCGCTATCTATCAATTTAATGAGAAATTTGCTACAGGCGCAAGTTTAAGTTTGAATTATGCAAAATTTGCTGACGATAAATTCTTAGCATACGGCGGTAGTGTACTTTCCCTTTTCAACCCCATACCACAAATTCAATTATCAGCCGAATTTGAACAACTTAGAATTAATAGAACTCTCGCCACCCAAACTATTAATATAGAAGACAATTATTGGCTGCCAGCATTTTTTATAGGGGCGGGTTATAGCACTAGAAATGTAACCGTTGGTCTACGGTACGACCTTTTGTATAATGACAACAAAAGTATTTATGGCAATTCAATAATGCCATTTGTACGTGTCTATTTCTAAATTTTACTACCTTTCTCTATACCAAACCAACCAGCATGAGTAAATTAAAAAATAGATTTCTTTCATTAGATGTCTTTAGAGGGATGGATGTCGCTCTAATGATTATTGTGAACTCCCCCGGAAATGGAGATACTAGTTTTGGAATTTTAAAACATGCCGTTTGGAACGGATTCACACTAACTGATTTAGTTTTCCCAACATTTTTATTTGTTGTCGGTAATGCCATGAGTTTTAGTATGAAAAAATACGAAAGCGAAGGCAGTGGGGTATTTTTAAAAAAAGTCTTTAAACGTTTTTCGATTATTTTCCTATTAGGATTTTTAATGTACTGGTTTCCGTTTTTTGAAGATGGCGGACTTAAGCCGATTGCCGAAACTAGAATTTTCGGAGTATTACAGCGCATTGCCCTGTGTTACTTGTTTGCATCAATTTTTCTTCATTATTTTAAAACCAAATCTGTTCTAATTTTTAGCGCTTTAGCTTTAGTAGCTTATCATATTATACTAGTAGTATTCGGCGACTTAACCTTGACAGGCAATGCAGTATTAAAACTTGATAAATTTCTTATCGGTGCAGATCATATGTATCATGGTAATGGCGGCATAGCTTTTGACCCTGAAGGATTACTAAGCACATTACCTTCGATTGTAAATGTAATCGCAGGCTATTTTACAGGTAAATTTATTCAAAAGAATGGGCAAAATTTTGAGACTATTGCTAAACTTATTATGGCAGCCGGTATTTTGATAATTGCCGGTTTTGCTTGGGATATAATATTCCCATTCAACAAAAAACTTTGGTCTAGCTCATTTGTACTGTTGACTAGCGGTATTGACATTTTTGTAATAGCTGTTTTAATCTATCTCTTAGATATGTCTAAACCCGGCAAATGGACCTACTTCTTCGAAGTATTTGGCAGAAACACACTATTCATCTACTTATTATCAGAGTTATTCATTATCAGTTTAGCAGAGCTATCTATGAAAGGCACAAACGCTTATAATTGGATAGCAGATAAGATATTCATTGCTTCAGCAGGCGATTATTTTGGCTCACTGCTATTTGCCTTGTGGATCATGTTCACCTGCTGGCTTGTTGGTTATATTATGGATAGAAAAGGAATTTACGTAAAAGTATAAGTGCTATTGATATCGATTACGATACCATACCTTTTTATACTCTCTTTTCAATATTAATAATGTGACCTGGTCAGCCACATCAACAGTATCGGTGATTTCAATATTCTGAAAATCATTTTCTGGAATATCTATAATATACATTAAATTTAGATAATCAGAAAAATGCTCCATCATTAGATAATACACCTTCTCACGAACTAGGGCAATAAAAGCTACATGCCCTAGTGTATCAGGTATTTTCAAAGAAACATTGGCAAGAACAAAATCTTTCTCGACCTGGTGTACCAGTTTATCAAATAGCGAATCACTTTTCACTACTTGCATCAATTGCTCACTATTGTCAACATTCAACTTCATGCAATTGATTTATCCTTAAAAAATAACAACCTATTATTTATACTATTGTTTGTATACTACACCCTCTTTCATTACAAAAACAACATCGGTAAGCGTTTCTACATTATCTAAAGGATTTTCATTTACAGCAACAATATCGGCTATGAAACCTTCTTTTATTTGACCTAATTCCTTTTCACCCAAAAGCATTGCATTCGTAATTGTAGCAGAGCGCAAAGCCTCTATAATTGGCATGCCTGCTTTGTGCATATAAATAAATTCTTTCGCATTATCTCCATGAGGTGACACACCAGAGTCTGTACCAAAAGCGATACTTACGCCTTTTTTATACGCCTTTGCAAAAGTTGCATTTAATTTAGGTCCGATTTCCAAAGCTTTCTTAGCTACAACAGGCGGTAAGTAGTTCGGTATTTTAGCCAACCTAGCCGCTTCTTGACCTGCAGATATCGTAGGCACCATAAACGTTTTATACTTTATCATTAAGTCCATTGTTTCTTCAGACATTAATGTACCGTGCTCAATAGTTTTTATACCTCCTAAAATTGCCCTTTGCATACCTTCATCACCATGTGCATGAGCTGAAGTAAGCATACCGTAATCATTAGCTGTTTCGGTAATCGCTTTTATTTCTTCAATCGTAAATTGAGGGTTCTGACCACTTTTCGCTACACTTAACACACCACCAGTAGCAGTTATCTTAATAACATCAGCACCTTCTTTATAGCGTTGACGAACCGCTTTTCTTCCATCTTCAGGAGAATTAACCACTCCGTCTTTTGGTCCTGGATCACCCATTAACTCATTGCTTCTTCCGTTAGTTGGATCTGCATGACCACCAGTAGTGGCAAGGGCTTTACCAGCGGTAAAAATACGTGGCCCAACTACAGTACCTTTATTAATTGCTTTCTTTAAGGCAATATTTACTCCCGAACCACCTAAATCTCGCACAGTTGTGAAGCCGGCCATTAATGTTCTTTTAGCATAAACTGTCGATTCAAATGCGATATCAGCTTCATTCATAGTAAAAGCCTCTAAATATCTTGACGGACTTGATTCGCTTTCAATATGCACATGCATATCTATAAAACCTGGTAAAACGGTCTTAGATTTTAAATCTACCACCTCATCTTGATCACCGCCGGCCACAAAGCCATTCTTAATTTCTGTAATTTTATTACCTGAAATAATGATCGTTTTCTCTGACATTATCTCACCTGATTCCACATCAACAATTTTACCGCATTGAAGATATGTATTTTGAGCTGTGGCTACTGTAAAAGAAAGAAGCATAAGAAGAAATAATGATTTTTTCATAAGAGGTGGTCTTAAAATTGAATAAGGGGAAATATAGCTATATTTCCCCTTATTCATATCGTTAAACCTGAAAAAATCAGTCACGTATTTTCTGTTCCCAGATCCACGCGTAATTCATGGCTTCTTCTAAAGTATATTCTGCTTTCCAGCCTAACACTTTATTGGCTTTAGTAGTATCGGCATAAGCAGTTGTAATATCACCAGGTCTTCTATCTACTATTTTATAGTTTAATTTTCGTCCAGATACTTTTTCAAAACTATGTATAGCCTCTAGCACAGAGCTACCAGTACCCGTACCAACATTAAACACCTCATAATTAGATTCGTTTTTGCCGCTCAATAAACGCTCTAAAGCTATTACGTGAGCTTTGGCTAAATCTACCACATAAATATAATCTCTAATACAAGTACCATCTGGCGTAGGATAATCATCACCAAAAACAGATAATTGATCTCTGAGTCCGATACCGGTCTGAGTAATAAATGGAACCAAATTCTGAGGTACACCTATTGGCAATTCCCCAATTTCACCACTCGGGTGTGCACCCATAGGGTTAAAATAACGTAATGCAATTGCATTTAAACTAGGCGTTACTTTACAGGTATCTGCAATGATCTCTTCACCCATTTGTTTCGTATTACCATAAGGCGATTCAGCAACTTTAATAGGTGCATCTTCCGTAATAGGCATTTTATCTGCTTGACCATAAACCGTGCAAGAAGAACTAAATATAAAACTAGCCTTGTTCTTTTTACAAAGCTCTTTTAAGATATAAACTAACGTACCAATATTGTTCTCATAATACAGTAATGGTTTTTCAACACTTTCACCAACTGCCTTAGAAGCTGCAAAGTGTATAACACCAGCAACATCTTGATAGCGTTGAAAAAAATCTTCTACCTTATGCTTCTCTTTTAAATCTATTTTCTCGTAAAGCGGCTTCTTACCTGTAATAGCTTTTATGCCTTCAAGTACATTTTCGTCAGAATTAGAGCAATCATCTATAATGATTACTTCGAACCCTTTGTTTTGAAGCTCTACTACAGTGTGAGACCCAATAAAACCTAAACCGCCTGTTACTAATACTTTCATTTATAATGCTGTTTGAACGTTATCAAATTTAAAAAATTACACCATTACCCGTTAACAAATCCGATAATTAACTGCGTTATAAAGTCAATCTGCTCTTCATCCAATTCTGTGTGCATCGGTAAAGACAATACCTCTGTCACCAATTGATTCGTTACCGGAAAATCTGCTTCATTGTAACGGTCATCTACATAAGCTTTTTGTTTATGTAACGGAATTGGATAGTATACCCCAAAAGGAACTTCATTTTTAGCTAAAAATTGCCCTAACTCATCTCTTTTTCCATTTGTGATTCTCAATGTATATTGATGAAAGACATGACAATCGCACACATCGCAAATACCTTGACAATTATTAACCGTTACAGGAGTCATAATATGTTCTTGCCCCTCAAAAGCTTTAGAATATGCCCTTGCAGCATTTCTTCTTGCCTCACAATAACCATCTAACTTAGGTAGTTTTGCACGTAAAACTGCAGCCTGTATAGAATCTAGTCTAGAATTTACACCAACCACGTCATGATGATAACGCTCGTACATACCATGATTAACGATACCACGTAAGGTATGTGCCAAATCATCATCATTGGTGAAAATTGCACCACCATCACCATAACATCCTAAATTTTTAGAAGGAAAAAATGACGTAGCACCAACATGCCCCATACTACCTGCCATATGCTTTGTACCATCTTTTGATAAATATTTAGCCCCTATTGCCTGAGCATTATCTTCAATAACAAACAAATCGTGTTTTTTAGCCAGGTCAAGTATAACATCCATATTGGCGCATTGGCCGAAAAGATGAACCGGTACAATTGCTTTTGTTTTTGGAGTTATCGCTTTTTCTATAGCTTCAATATTAATATTGAAAGTATCTGGATAAACATCTACCAAAACCGGAGTCAGCTGTAACAATGCAATAACCTCTACTGTTGCAGCAAAAGTAAAATCTGCAGTAATAACTTCATCGCCTGGCTTTAGACCCAAACCCATCATTGCAATTTGCAAAGCATCGGTACCATTAGCACATGGTATAACATGCTTAACTTGAAGATAATCTTCTAGTTCTTTTTGAAAAGCATGAACTTCAGGACCATTTATATATGCCGAGGTTTCTAATATTTGAGCTATAGAAGAATTTACTTGTTCTTTAATTTCTTGGTATTGACCGCCAAGGTCTACCATTTGTATCTTTTTCATCTGTTGTAATTACATGAAGTCATACAAAAATACGAAACGGGCGACACTAATTTTATGGAAAGAAACGTAATTTAGCCCAAAAGCATCAGTTTGTACTTTCTTTATAACCTTATCGTAATATGCGCATCTACTATTTTAAAGGTATTGGCATTGGTGAATTCTAAACTCTCGCTATTTGTAAATGGCAGGAAAGAGACAATCTCCTTAATTAAAAAATCCGTTTCAATAGATGACAACGTTATTTGGATTCATGCAGCCTCATTAGGTGAATACGAGCAAGGATTACCCATTTTAGAAAAAATAAAAATTGATTATCCTTCGTATAAAATAATCCTAACCTTTTTTTCTCCTTCTGGTTATGAAGTGAAAAAGAACAATAAAATAGCTGATGTTACCTGTTACCTACCTATGGATACGAAGAGCAACGTAAATTCCTTTTTGACAGCCGCACACCCAGATATCGCCATTTTTATTAAATATGAAATATGGCCCAACTACTTACATGCATTAAAAAAAGCTAATACACCAATATTTTTAATCTCAGCATTATTTAAAGAGAATCAGATTTATTTTAAGTGGTATGGTGGTTTTATGCGTCGATCACTAAATGAGTTCTCACATTTTTTTGTACAGAATGAAACATCAAAAACACTATTAAATTCCATTGGACATACCAATATTACCATTGCCGGAGACACTCGTTTTGATAGGGTAAATGAAATTTTAGAAAGAAACAACGCATTAGATTTCATGACACGTTTTAAAGATGGTAAATTTTGCCTAGTTGCAGGCAGTACGTGGCCTGAAGATGAGAAGTTGATAGTAGAATATATTAATAAGACCACCTACCCTATTAAATTTGTAATCGCACCACACACTGTTAAGGACAATCATATTCAAGAAATAATTCAATCTTTAGACAAGAAGGTTACACGCTTTACAACGCTAGAGAATAGTGATCTAGAAGATTGCGAAGTGCTAATTATTGACACCATTGGGCTTTTAACCAAAATTTACAGCTATGCAGATATGGCTTATGTTGGCGGCGGCTTTGCGACAGGTCTGCACAATACCTTAGAGCCAGCAGTTTTCGGTATACCGGTAATCATTGGTCCGAAATATGACGGATTTGCAGAAGTGGAAGAATTAGTTGATCTAAAAGGTGTTATTACTATTGAAAACGCAAATGAGTTTACAAAACTCACTAATAATTGTTTTACCAATGATGACTTTAGAGTAAAAACTGGATGTATAAATACCGCATATATCAAAAATAAATCTGGTGCCACAGACCGTATAATGACCATACTTAATTCAGTAATTGGTTAAACCTTACACTTAGTAATTTATCTACCCACGCTCTATTTCGCATAATTCTCAACGAAGTTTTATGCCTATTAATATTCATTAATTATACTGTACAAAGGAGTTTTGCTTACGTTAATCGATTTTACAAGCCTATACAACAGTACTTTATACTAGATAAACCTATATTGAGTACAGAACAATAGAACAAAGATTATGGAAAGAGAACTAACACCCGGAGTTAAAATACTCAACGGATTTCTTAAATTAATGATTACCTGTTTAGTCGTAATACTTTTAGCTGTACCACTAGCAGGAATAGCAGATTGGCTTGGAGTTATTATATAATTAGATTCAATAACATACTTTAAAAACAACACTACATTCGTTAACTAGTAGAATTTGCAACAAATCGAAATCGACGAGTTGCCACTTTTATGGGGTGAATTACATTTCGGCACTACTTCAAACCACAAATTTGTAAGTTTTTACATCGTATTTGTAAATTTATACAACATTTTGTATTGAAATGTTGCCCAATTCAACTAACTTTAGTAGTGTAACTTTAAAGTAGGTAATGTTATGAACGATTTATCATTTAAAACCGGAGTAGAAACTTATCTATCCGTGCTTGTTATTGCAATGCATGCATTTTTAGCAGTAGTTGTAGTAGGAGCTTTTTTAGCCCTAATAGGGATTGTCTAACCTTTTAATACCAAACCCTTATTGAAAAAAATTACTTCAAAAAAATGCCCCTTTTAAAAGGGGCATTTTTCATTTTATAAAGTTATACGATTACATCATTAAATATAATCACTTGATTAATCTTGATTTTGCCTTTTTCCTTCTTTTCCAAATATCCAAAACATCAAGTGAAAACGGCATTGTTTGCCAAATGGTTGGATAAACTTTACTATTTTTCATTCTTTAAATAATTAACAATTATATCATGCAAAGGTGATCTAAAGTATAACTATGCAAAACATGGATATTATCAAGTTTCTATGCTGAATTAACTTAAACCTTACCTTAAATCACAATTTACACCAGTTAAGAAAATTATTATACTCCTAAAGTTATAATATATAAACAAAAGAAGCCGTCAAAAATGAATTTGACGGCTTCCCTTTTAATTAAATTATTCTATTGGTAAACCCTTACATAATCCACTTCCATTGTGTCTTCTGTAAATGCTGGATCTATAGCGCCACCAAGTGTACCGCCCATTGCAATATTCATAATTAGAAAGAAATCACTATTAAAGGGTGTAGTTGCACTATTGACTAAACTATTATGGACTAGCTCCCCATCAACTACGAACTTAATACTATCTGGAGTCCATTCAACCGTATAGTTATGAAATTCTGACGTGGCGGTTTCTACAGGCGTACTACCTACAACTGCATTACCACCAAAATTACCAGGATAATGCAACGCACTACTAATAGTATTGCTGTTGTTACCTACATGCTCCATAATATCTATTTCACCCGTTGCAGGCCATCCTACTTCATCAAAATTGGCACCTAATGCCCAAAGTGCAGGCCAAGTACCGCCAGCCGAAGGAAGTTTTGCTCTAATCTCTACTCTACCATATGTGAATTCAAATAAATTTTCAGATTTAATTCTAGCAGAAGTATAAGCTGCATCACCCGAAGGACTTACTCCGAAATCAAAGAACAACACTACCCTATCATAATTAAATGCCGGAGCACCACTAAGGTCAAAAGATAATGTCTCCCAAGACTCTGATACCGATGTAGTTGCATCTACTTCAAAAAATTCTTCTGAATTTGCTTGATTTTCGATTTTCAATCTAACCACTGCACCTGTTACAGGAGACCAAGTATTTATATTCATACTTGAATATGTCTCTAAATCTAAAGGAGCGGCAATATCAAAAAATGAACCTGCCCAAACTTCGGCACCACTATTCTTTGTTGATTCTGCTACTGTACCAGAAGTATTTACACCCGATGCATCAGGATTGTCTATTACAGCAGTTGAAGCTCCACCAAAATCTGTAAATACCGGTGCGCTACTTTCAAAATCCTGTACAGATAAAGTTTCACCACCAGTAGCGATCAGAGTAATATCATCATAATAATGAACAGCTCCACCAACTGCACCAGAACCTCTAGCAGTAATTTTAAGAACACCATCTTCCACAATTACATTATCCGAGCTATCTGTATATTCTTGAGCTTCACCGTTACCCCAGCCACCTGCTCCAAGGTCATACGTCCAATTTGCAGGATTAGGTGCACCATCTACATCAAACTCATCAGACCATATCAAATTAGTATAAATGGTTTCTAAACTTTCTTCACCACTACCAGTTGAAGGAGCCGAGGTAAATCTTAAATACCAAGCCAAATCCGCATTCTTGGTATCGTAAGTTCTAACGTAAAGTAAATTTTCACTTATAGTTAATATTTCATATGTAGATGAACCTACATAATAACTCATGAATCCTCCATCAGAAAATTCCATTTGCATACCCGTTGTTTCCGCAGTTGGCACATTTCCTTCTACCGATGAAAAGGTTACGTCTTTTTCTCCAGAACTATCATAGTCATAACAATAATCTTCGTCTGCTGTTCCCCCAACTACATCTTTATGTCCGACGTTAAAAAAGGTTTGACCCTTATTATCCAAAACATAAGTAACATCACCACTATCATCAACTGTAAATGTTAATTCATCATCACAAAAACAATCGGATATTTCGATTGCACATTTTTCAAAAGCTTGGGCTGAATACCATTTAGGGTACCACCAATCACCATCAATACCTTCTCTTGCCGGACCTAATCCTAAATGACCTGGTTGAGCTGCTGCCAAAAACCAAGTTTTAGAATTTCCGTCGGTAATTAAATTAACTAAATCTGAATTTGTAGCAGGCAAAATTATAGTGACTTGAACAGTTTCTGTTAAGGTAGTACCATCATAACCAATTGCGGTAATTGTTACAATAAACGTATTTTCTCCCGCCGTGGTGTAGGTTTTTGAAATAAAACCCGTTAGAGATTCCCCTGTAGTACCATCCCCAAAGTCGTAGGTGTAACTCTTGGCTCCTGAAGCACTAGGAGTAAACATTACTATACCAGAACCATCATCTTTTATTTCGGTGGTAACCGCTAAATTAGATAAAGCCCCAGTCGAAAAGGTATCATCATCTTCACAGCTAGCAAAGACCATTAAAAATACAAACATTGTGTACATAAAGTTTTTCATAGTTTAATTTTTTGTTAGAGTTAATTATTTGACTTAGAAATCACCCTGAACATTACACATACTATTGTTGTGTTCTGATAAGAATAATCGCTATCGCAATTTAAATCAGAACATTATTAATTTCTAAATTATCGCCCCTACAAAAAACATACAATTCAAAAAAAAGATATAATAAAAGAGATTATCGTAATAAAATATAGGCGTTGCCTAAATATATCATTAGCAGTATGAAATTTATTAACTAGTGTAAAAGTTTAAGAATGTTGTGGTAATGTTGTGGTGATTTCACCAAGTGTTGAGGAAACTATAAATTGATGATATACTCGGTTAAACCAGCTTCATGTGCTAAATTCATTTTTTTTCGCAAACGATACCTTTTCACCTCTACGCTTCTAACAGATATATTTAAAAGTGGAGCAATTTCTTTAGAGGATAAATTCAATCTTAAGTATGCGCACAATCTTAAGTCGTTCGCAGATAAATCTGGATGCTTCTCTTTCACATTTTTCAAAAAGTCTTTATCGGCATTATTAAAAGCATTTTCAAAAAATTTCCAATCGTCAGCGTTATTAATATTTCTATCTATAGTTCTAATAACTGATTTTATTTGAGGATTTTCATCACTCTTTTTCAACTTGTCTTTGATTGAATTTAAAAATTCATTCTTCTTTATAATACTCATGGTAGAGATTGCCAATTCTCTATTCTTACTTTCAACCAACTCTTGTAACTGCTCATTTTTAATTTGAATAATTTTCTTTTGACTTTTTAATTTTTTACGTTTTAAAAGCCTTTGATTTTCTTTTATGAGTTGCTGTTGCTGCCTTTTATAATGGTTTTTATATAGTTTATGAATTAAAATAGAAAGCAGAGCCCCAAGAAAAATATAACATAAAATTGCCCAGTAAGATATATACCATGGTCGCTGTATAACAAACGTATAAGTGGCTATGTTTTTAGATAACTCATTTCCCACTCTTGCTCTTACTTTAAGTTCATAAGAACCATAGGGTAAATTTTCAAAGGAAACATTAGGGCTTGTTGACCAACTACTCCATTCATTATAAAACCCATTTAATTCATACTGGTAATATACCTCTGTGTACTTATCATACTCGGTAACATTGTAATTAAAATTTATAGTATTCTCTGCATATTTAAATTCCTGAGAACCATTAAGAACAATATCCACCTTAGGGGATTCGTGTGTTTTTCTATAAATGGAATTAATATGTATTTGATAATCTTTCTGTTTTACTTTTTGTAAATCTAAAGTAACGTAACCATTAGAGATTCCGATTAAATAAAGTTCCTTTTCTAAATGAACCACAGATTCAAAACCCAAGACACCCATACTGCGTCTAAAAGATTTAGGAATTGGAATTTTTACTGTTTGTGGTTCATTACTTAAATGTCCATTAGAAACACTAATTATATTATCATTTGTAAATCCCCATAACCTTTCTGAATTATTAGTGGATTGTAATATACCAACAATACTCTCATCAGTATTAAAGAATTTAGTGGTAAGTACAGAGTCTTTCAGAAAATCATGTTGTTCCGCATTATATTTAAAAACTCCGTTTATAGTACTGTAAACAATATCATCTCTATAGCGAACTAAACTTGAACCAATACCTTTAGATTCTTTGTGATCACTTTCTATGACTTTAGTAAATTCTGAATCAACCGTTAAATCGAATATCCCTTTATAATCATGATTTACAAGTAAATGATGTTCCCCAACAAATTCAAAAAACCTACTAGAATTATCAAATCCTATAATATCATTACGGTATTGCCATTGATTATTTTTTCGTTCCAATACACTTAAACCTTTATAGTTTCCTTGTATCAATAAATCCTCTTGGTTTTTTAAAGATTGAATATCCCAAGTTCCTGGTTCATTAGAAATCTTGGTTGCATTTTCATTTTCTATTACGTAAGTACCGTTATGATGACCACAGAACAATGTACCGTCAATTTCTTTTAATAACCATACTTGGCCTTGTGTACCATTTACAAGTTGAAAGCCATCTACTCCAAAGGTTCTTCTATAGAATAAACCCTGATTAGTACCTAAGTATAAAATGTCACCTAATTTCTTAGCAGTATACACAACACCAATAGCACCAACATGATCTATATATTCTTTAAATGGTGAGTCTAAATTTATGATGGTTATACCGTTATCTAGCCCCAGCCATAAGTTTTGGTCGTAATCTTGAAATAAGGATAATACTGTATTATTGTTTAGCCCTTTTTCTTGATTAATATGCCTTATCAACAATCCATTAGCATCTAAATGAAAGATACCTTTGGATATTGTTCCCAATATAATAGAACCATCATTTAGACGTAAAGTACTATGGATTTTGGTTGTTGATAAATCTACTTCTGCTGATATTTCCCATTTTATCAGCTGAGAACCATCTAAATAATAAAATTCTCCAAGTTCCGTAATTACTAGAATTTTAGTTGCCGATTGAAAAACACCAACAATACCTGTATTTTTAAGAACTGCATCATTAGACACCAAAATAGGTGTACCATTATCTAGCGTATATAAACCTTTACCAATTTTTTGAAAGTATAATTTGTTTCCAACTTCAAATATTTTAGGACTTATGGTCTCTACCTCCAACATTTCAAATGAAGCATTCTTAACATTGTAGATATAAATTCTATCTAAAGATTGAAATAAAATCCAATCTTTAAAATGCGTAATATTCCAAAAATCCTCATCTTCTATAAGGGAAGTATTTAAATGAGCTGATAGTGAAGTGTATTCTAGAGTCCCGAATTCATTTCCTTTCCAATATCCAAATTCCATGTAACTACCAGTGTAAACCCTATCATCAACAACCTTTACAGATTTTACAGGAGTACCGTAAGGAACTTGATATAACTTCCACGATGTACCGTTGAATGCCATTAACCCACTATTGTTGGCTAAGTACACAGAGGCATCATTAGATTGGTCTATAGACCAATTTTGATTACCGGCATTATATTCTATAGGAGTAAAATTCTGTATTGGCGGCAACTCTTGAGCTGAAATACACAATGCAAAAAGAAATATTACACTAAAATAAGATTTCAATATCATTGAAGGGGAGATGAAATTTGTTGAATTTAAATATAAGATATTTAAAATTGGACATCATATTAAGTGCATTGAAATTCCTTGACACCAAAATAGCATGTCATATTTCTTGATTAATTTTTATAACAACTTAAAAGCATTTATAAGTTATTAATTAACTTGTGGTACACAACCTAAATACCAATGAAAAAATTTACATTACTCTGTTTAGCCCTATTAACAATTCAATCATCATTATCCCAAACAACTCAAAAAAATAGGGTAATTATACTTTCTGATATTGAAGCAGACCCAGATGACACACAATCATTTGTACGTTTATTTCTCTACGCAAATGAAATCGACATTAAAGGAATTGTCGCTACTACGTCTTGTTGGATGCAAACTACTATTAACCCAAATTCTATTGAAAAAATAGTTGATGCATATGGCAAAATTCAACCTAACCTTCTTAAACATCAAAAAGATTATCCTTCTGCAGAAGCTTTACGCTCAATTATTAAAGAAGGCTTGCCAAAATATGGCATGACAGGAGTTGGAGATGGAATGGATTCTGAAGGTTCTGATTGGATAATAAACGAGTTGGAAAAAGATGATGACCGCCCTCTTTGGATATCTGTTTGGGGCGGTGTAAATACGTTAGCACAATCTCTGCATAAAATAAAAAACACAAAAAGCATAAAAGATGCTAAAAAGTTGATTTCTAAACTTAGAGTTTATACTATTTCTGATCAAGATGATAGCGGATTATGGATCAGAAACAATTTTCCTGATGTTTTCTATATAGTATCCCCTGGTGATAATTATGAAGACGCTACGTGGACGGGAGTCAATACTTTTATAAAGGGTATAGATAACACAACCATTAGTAATGAATGGCTAGCAGATAACATTCAACAAAACCATGGCCCACTTGGTGCAATATACCCAGATGTTGCATGGGGCGTTGAAGGAGATACCCCGGCATTTTTATCGTTGATACCAAATGGACTAAACGAATCTGAACATCCTAATTGGGGTTCATGGGGTGGGCGTTATGAGCTATACAAACCAGATTTTTCCAAAACTAAAAAAGGGAACTCCATAGTTGAGATTGGGGCTGAAAAACGGGCTATTTGGACTAATGCAATTGATAATTACATACCACACATACCATCTAAATATGGCAGATCCGTTAAACCTGATTCTACTTCATTTACAGGATTCAAAGAAACACTTTGGCGCTGGAGAGATGATTTTAACAATGATTTTGCCGCTCGTATGGATTGGTGTACCATGAGCTTTGAAAATGCTAATCACCCTCCCGTACCTGTACTAAGTCATCCCCAAGAATTTGAAGTAAAATCTGGTCAAGCGTTCAGTTTAGATGCACTAGACTCTACAGATCCAGATGGAGATAATTTGAGCTTTTTATGGTTTCACTATCCAGAAGAAAGCTCGTATAAAGAAAAAATTAACCTAGGCGCCGACAATGTTCATATTGTTCATGCAACCGCACCTAAAGTAACAAAGAAAGGAACATTACATTTTATACTAAAAGTAACCGACAAAGGGTCTCCCGCGCTATCTAGGTATAAACGGGTTATTGTTACGATTACCCCTTAATTATTTTATGACACTATTCATAAAATCCTCCTTATAAGCCCTACCTATGGGAAGAAGAGTATTTTCTTCTAACTGTATTTGATTACCTGTTATCTTAAGAATTTTTGAAATATTTAATATGTACGATTTATGTATTCTTGAGAATTTTTGTGGATCCAAATATTCTTGCCAGTAACGTAATGTTTCTTGAGAAAGATGTCTCTGGTCTTTTGTATGAATTTCAGTATAATCTGCATCTGAACGAATGTAACAAATGTCACCTACTTCTATTTTGATGTGTTCGTATCCAGATTTGATAAACACTACGTCTGTAAATTCATTGCTACCCAAACCTTTAGATTTTTTAGAAAAGGCTATAGTATTAATAGGCACTTTATGTACCGCTTGTATAAAACGTTCAAAGGAATATGGTTTAAGAAGGTAGTCTACCACATCATATTCATAACTCTCCAAAGCATAATCTGAAAATGCCGTAGTTAATATTATGCTAGGTCGGTGCTTTACAACTTTTAAAAAATCAATACCCGAAATTTTAGGTAAATGAATATCTAAAAAAATCAAATCAATGGTATTGGTCTTTAAAAAATCTATGGCTGACAGGGCATCGGCAAAAGTAGCTTTAAGCGCTAAGTTTCCTATATCAGAAATATATTTTTTCAACACTCTTTGTGCTGGTGGTTGGTCTTCTATAATAATGCACTTTATCATATGCTACCTTGTGTTAACATTAACCTCAAATGAACGTAGTATATATTTTGATCTTCTTGAATGTACATTTTATGTGCATTGGGATATAAAAGTTGTAATCGTTTTTTTACGTTCTTCAGACCTATACCATGAGAAAGCTTATCTGTATTTGTCGTTTCTAAAAAAGAGTTTCTACATTCAAAATTTAAAAAACCTTTATCATCCAATGAAATATTTACATCTATAAATATACCATCGGCCTGGCTAGCCGTACTATGCTTAAATGCATTTTCTATAAAAACAGATAAAATTAAAGGGGCAATTTCATAGTTGTCTTTAATATGTTTTGTTTGAAAACTAACCTTACCTCTTTCTTCGATCTGTAATTCGTTCAACTGGGTAAAATTTTTCAAATGTTCAATTTCCTTTCCCAGTCCAACAAATTTAGCCCTACAATCATATAGCATATACCGCAAAACCGAAGATAGCTCAAGTATAATAGATGGTGTCTTAGGCGATTGTTCTATGGCATATGAATATAGATTATTCAGGTTATTGAACAAAAAATGCGGGTTTATCTGTGACTTCAAGAATAACAATTCACTTTCTTTGACCGACGTCCTAAGTTCCTCCACTTCCAACTGTTTTATAGAGGCGTCCCATGCAAACTTAAATCCCACTAAAATTAAAATTACGGGCATTACATCTAATAGACTATAAACTATCCCGGGGAAAAATTTTGCCCTTGAATCCGGATAGTATATTTGTTCTAAAACAAGTTCTTCAAAAGCCATAATTATACTTACCAAAACAGCTACACAACAAAAGAAAAGAACGTATTTTTTTTGATAAAAAAATAGAGGTAACAACACATAATTTATCACTAGGGCACCCAAGGCATAGTTAAGAAAAGTCACAATTTTAAATCCTTGAATTTCAGGTTCGTACCTGTCAAAAGAAAAAAATAAAAATACCACAATATGCAATAGAATCTGAAAAAGAATTTCGTTTCTAGTTGTATTTTTAAAAAATGGAGTAAAGGTCATATTATAAAAATAACGTTTTACAGACATACGCAATTCAACAAAACCGCCAACGACAATAAATTACTGGTAAACGCCATTTAATATGACGATGTCGTTTACACTATAACATTTGTCGTTTGCAGAATTTAGCTATTAAAACATAAAAGTAAAATGCATCTTTACATACAAACTCATCAACTTTTAATATGCATAATCAACTTACTTTATTAACATTATTGTTCGTTTCATTTATAGGCGTCAATACTTTAATAGCTCAAAATACAACAACTATTACCGGTAAAATAGTAGAAGCTAATGACGGTGGCCCTATCGAATTTGCAACGGTTTTAGTTGGGAATCCTACAGACCAAAAACCTATTGTAGGCACTACCACCCTACAAGATGGGAGCTTTGTGTTAGAAACCAATGCACAAGAATTTTATATTGAAGTCAGTTTTATAGGTTTCACTACCAAAAGGTTTGACAATCCTAAAATTGTAAACGGTAAAATTGATTTAGGTACGGTAGCTATTGCAGAAGATTCCCAGCAATTGGATGAAGTTGTAGTGCAAGGGGAAATTAGCCAGACCGTTTTTAAATTAGATAAGCGCGTTTTTAATGTAGGTGCAGATTTAAGTAGTACGGGCGCCAGCGCATTAGAAGTTTTAAATAATGTACCGTCTGTTAATGTAAATATTGAAGGGCAAATTAGTTTACGAGGTAGCCAAGGTGTACAAATGCTTATAAATGGCAAGCCATCTGTAATAGCCAATGAGCAGGGAAATGCTTTGGGAACCTTAACGGCAGATATGATAGAGCGTATTGAGGTAATTACAAACCCATCTGCAAAATACGATGCAGAAGGTACTTCTGGCATCATCAATATAGTACTTAAAAAAGAAGAGAAAAAAGGGTTGAATGGTGCCGTAACTTTAAATACGGGCATACCTAACAATCATAGTATTGGTTTAAGTCTTAACCGAAGAACAGAAAAATTCAATCTATTTAGCCAGTTAGGTTTTGGTCGCAGAACATTTCCTAGTGACGAGGAGACCGAAAATAGGAATCTTATAGATGACACTTACATTAGCAGCATTGGAAAAAATGATAAGAACGAAACGTTTTTCAATCTTATTCTTGGAACAGATTACCACATTAACGACCTCAACGTAATTACATTATCTGGAAATTTTGCATACGAATGGGAAAAAGAAAATGCTGATGCTATTTTTAATACATTAAATTCTAGCAACACATTAACAGATGCTTTTAGGCGTACAGAGTTGACTACGGCCACCAACCCTAAATACTCATACGAACTTCAATATAAAAAAGATTTTGAAGGCAATGATGAGCAGTCTTTATTATTAAGTGCTACTGGAAATCTTTTTGCAAAAGATCAAACATCAGATTTTACAAATACCACTACCATAGGTAATGAAGATGATATGATGCAACGTAGTAGAACAGATTTTAGCCAAGCAGAATATACGTTCAAGGCAGATTACACATATCCTTTTTCAGAGAAATTTACTCTTGAAACGGGTGCTCAATATCAAATTAACGATGTAGAGAATGATTTTGCAATAAGTGATTTCAATGGTGGAAATTTCATTGAAAATCCTGATTTAACCAATGTTTTTGAATGGACTCAAAAAGTATTTGGTATTTATGGAACCACCGCATACGAAAGTGATAGATGGGGCTTAAAAGTAGGATTACGATTTGAAGACACTGATGTTGCTACGCTATTACAAAACACAAATGTCAGTAATGATAAAAAGTATAGTAATCTTTTTCCAAGTGGGCATACTTCTTATAAAGTTAACGATGATCTTTCGCTGCAAGCAGGCTATTCTAAACGTATATTCAGACCTAGGCTCTGGGATTTAAATCCGTTTTACAACATTAGAAATAATTTCAGCATTAGTACGGGTAATGCAGATTTGCAAGCAGAATTCACAGATAGTTATGAGGTTACCAGTATCTATAAAATAGGCAAGGTTTCTATGAATCTTGGTGTCTTTTTTAGACATACAGAAGATGTTGTAGAACGTATTGTAGCGTTTGAAGACAATGTAAGTATATCTAGACCTGAAAATGTTGGTATCAACAATACAACCGGTATAGAGTTTAATGCGAAATATATTCCTGCAAATTGGTTGTCTTTTACCAATGATTTTAACTACAGTCACTTTACCAGAGAAGGAGATTTTGAAGGGAATTTGTTTGATTTCAAAGGAGACCAGTGGTCCACAAGACTTACTAGCAAGTTTAAATTACCAGCCGATATTGATTTAGAATTTATTGGAAATTACCGCTCAGGGTATAGAACGTTACAACAAGAAATCACTGAAAACATATTTATGGATTTTGGGGCACGAAAGAAAATTTTTAAAGGAAAAGCAATAGTTAATTTAAGTGTTAGAGACGTTTTCGCTTCACGTATTAGCGAAAGTATTACCAGCCAACCAGAATACTATTTAAGAGATTTTAGTCAAAGAGGTCGCTTTGTAACCTTAGGTATTAGTTTTGGTTTTGGAAAAGGAGAAGCAATGGAATTTTCAGGTCAAAAACATTTTTAACCGCAACAAATAAGTAATATTTAGAAACAGTACTTCTTAATAAGACAAAGACACCCTATTTATAATTTACAAATTAGATAAAACAAAAAAGGTCAGCTATTAGCTGACCTTTTTCTATTCTAAATATTCACTTTTATTTTACTTCAACACCTTTCCAAAACGCAACAAATCCTTTAATACCCTTTGCTAATTCTGAAACTTCTGGGTAATACCATGCCGCATCTTTATTTACTTTACCATTTACTTCTACATCGTAATAAGAAGCAACTCCTTTCCAGGGGCAACTTGTATGTGTATCCGTAGTTTTAAAAAACTCTTTTTTAATATCGTTCGGCGGAAAATAATAATTTCCTTCAATTACAACAGTTGCATCACTTTCTGCTATAACAACATCGTTCCAAATTGCTTTTACCATTTTTTAAGATATTTATTTCTCTTAGACTAACTCAGTTTTTATAACAGCTTCCGACTCAAATGTTTTATGAACAGGGCATTTATCGGCGATTTCTAATAATCTTTTTCTTTGTGTATCGTCTAGATTACCAAATAATTCAATTTTCCTTTTAAAGGTATCAATTTTTTTGACCACTGATGTATTCTCAGAATCAGGTGCATGTTCTTTACCGTGATCTACATGGACAATGACTTTCTGTAAATCCCATTTTTTTCTAGTTGCATACATTCTTAAGGTCATTGCCGTACAAGCACCTAAACCAGAAGCCAAATAGTCATAAGGTGATGGTCCGAAATCATTACCACCAAAATCTATTGGTTCATCTGCTATTAACAAATGATTACCCGAAACAATTTCAGAGGTAAAACCTTCATTACCGATAATTACCGCTACTTGGTGTGCAGTTTTCAATTCTTGTCTTTTCGGAATATCTAAATATCGTGATGCCCAACCAGCTATTACATTATCCAGATACGTAGAATCTTCATTATTCGTCAATAAATGATCTGCTTTATCTATGGATACAAAACTTTTTGGATGGTGCGTTCAAAACCCATATGTAGTGTTTTCTATATTTTTAATGTAATCATAGTATTAGAAGTAAATAATACTTAAAACTTACAGCAAGGAAAATAAGATTTGTTTTAGGCAAATAGAAATTTAAAATAAAAAAAGCCCTTCATTTCTGAAGAGCTTTTGACTCTGTACAGGCGGAGAGACTCGAACTCTCACACCTTGCGGCACTAGATCCTAAGTCTAGCGTGTCTACCAATTCCACCACGCCTGCATACTTTCCTAAATCACCAAATAGTGATTATCGGGGTGCAAATATAACGCAAAAAATCAATTCTCTAAATTTTAGCTATTTAAAAATTACGCTTTTTGTACTTTTATCGAAAGTCATATAAAAAAGTACATGAAAAACGTAAAGAATTATCTATCGGAAAATAAGGACCGATTTTTAAATGAGCTTATAGAACTACTTAAGATTCCGTCTGTTAGCGCAGATTCTGCCTTTTCTCAAGACGTGTTAGATACTGCAGAAATGGTTAAAGCCAGATTAGAGGAAGCAGGTTGCGATATTGTTGAAATTCATGAAACTGCCGGGTATCCAATTGTATATGGTGAAAAAATCATAAATACTGATCTACCTACAGTTCTCGTCTATGGCCATTATGACGTTCAACCGGCAGATCCCATCAATCTTTGGCATTCACCACCATTTGAGCCTGTTATTAAAAAAACGGATAAACACCCAGAAGGTGCCATATTCGCTCGTGGAGCTTGCGATGATAAAGGTCAAATGTACATGCATGTAAAAGCATTGGAACTGATGGTGAAAACCGATCAATTACCATGTAATGTAAAATTCATGATCGAAGGCGAAGAAGAAGTTGGTAGTAATAACCTTGCCATCTATGTAGCCGAGAATAGAGAGAAACTGGCAAACGATGTTATTTTAATATCGGATACAGGTATGATTGCCAATAATGTACCATCGATCACTACAGGTTTACGCGGACTAAGTTATGTTGAAGTAGAGGTTACAGGACCTAATCGTGATTTACATTCAGGTTTATATGGCGGTGCGGTTGCCAACCCTATTAATATTTTAACTAAAATGATTGCTAGTCTACACGATGAGAACAACCATATAACCATACCAGGTTTTTATGACAAAGTAGAAGAACTTTCTGCTGAAGAACGTGCAGAAATGGCAAAAGCACCTTTTAGTATTGAAAAATACCAAGAGGCTTTAGATATTGAATCTGTTTACGGTGAAAAAGGATATTCTACCAACGAGCGTAATTCCATTAGACCTACATTAGATGTTAATGGTATTTGGGGAGGGTACATAGGTGAAGGAGCTAAAACAGTTATTGCAAGCAAAGCATTTGCTAAAATATCTATGCGTTTGGTTCCAAATCAAGATTGGAGAGAGATTACAGAATTGTTCAAAACTCATTTTGAGTCAATTGCCCCTAAAGGTGTAAAAGTAGTAGTGAAACCCCATCATGGCGGACAAGGATATGTTACCCCTATTGACACCATTGCCTACCAAGCGGCTTCAAAAGCTTATGAAACTACATTCGGCAAAAAACCGATTCCCCAACGTAGTGGAGGTAGTATTCCTATTGTTTCTCTTTTTGAAAAAGAACTACAGAGTAAAACTATTCTAATGGGCTTTGGTCTAGATAGTGATGCCATACACTCCCCTAACGAACATTTCGGAGTATGGAATTATTTTAAAGGAATTGAAACCATCCCTTATTTCTATGAGTATTTTACAGAAATGACCAAGAAATAGTTGAAAGTTGACAGTAAATTAAAAAATAAACGTCTTTGAGAGCAAAGACGTTTAATTTTTTAGACAAATTAGATTTTGTTAAAGCTTCATGAACTATCAACTATATTTTCTTAACGTATTTGGTAATTATAACCGTCATTGTTGGTCCTACTTTACCTTCTATATATTCTGCATTTTCACGATCCAAAGAAATTCTTCGAACTGCAGTACCTTGCTTAGCTACTTGGCTAGATCCTTTTATTTTCAAGTCTTTTACCAAAACAACGCTATCTCCGTTTTCTAAAATTACTCCGTTTACATCGCGGTGAATAATCTTATCAGCTTCTGCTAAACCTTCGCCTGTAGCTTTTGCCCAGTCTAAAGCTTCTGGCTCTAAATAAATCATATCCAATAAATCTTTAGGCCAACCTTCAGATTTTAATCTAGATAGCATTCTCCAAGCGACAACTTTCACAGAATCATACTCACTCCACATACTGTCATTTAGACAACGCCAGTGGTTTGCATCCATTTGCTCTGGATCTTCAATTTGAGTTCGGCATGTTTCGCAAGCTAAAATACTAGAATCGACTCCGCTAATAGTAACTGGTTCAACTTCAAAAACTTCTAAATTATTGGTTCCCGTACATAATTCGCAAGTGGAACCACTACGCGCTTCCAAATCAGCTAATACACTCATTATTCATTATTTTTATAATACGAATTTACATCTTTTAAGTGGGTCAATTAGACCTTTCCCCAAAGAATTGGGGTCGGGCTATTCATTACAAGTACGCTTTGCTAAAAAGCAAATGCGGGCTTTTCATTACTATCCCTAAGGCAAAAAAAACAAAAATACTCTACACTTGTAGAATTAAATTATTTATTCTATGTTTGTAGAACATACTCTAAACTTGTAGAAAATGCAACTATCCAAATCGGAAGAAGAATTAATGAATATGCTATGGAAGCAAAAAAAGGCTTTTATGAAAGATCTACTCGATGCTTACCCAGAGCCAAAACCCGCTACGACCACGGTTGCCACATTATTAAAAAGAATGGCCGACAAAAAATTTATTGACTATAAAAGCTTTGGTAGAAGTAGAGAATATTTTCCATTGGTAAAAAAGAAAGACTATTTCTCTAAGCACGTAAACGGACTCATTAAGAACTTTTTTAATGATAGTGCTAGTCAGTTCGCATCGTTTTTTACTCAAGAAACCAATTTAAGCAAAGCCGAGTTAGAAGAATTGAAAAAGTTAATAGACGTAGAAATCGAAAAGAAATAATTATGGTTATCTATCTTTTAAAATCCGCCGCATGCATGGGTATTTTTCTGCTCTTCTATAAATTCCTATTAGAAAAGGAAAGTATTCATCATTTTAAAAGATTTTTTCTGCTATTAGCTTTAATGGGTTCTTTCATAATACCAAGTATAGTTTTTACCGAATACATTGAAACAGTACCTACAAATATATCTACCCAAGTATTAAACATAGAAACGCCAACAGAGTTTACAACTGAGACTGAACCTGTGGTTCAAGAAATTGAAAAAAAACCTTTTAACTGGTCGTTAATTTTATGGTCTGTTTACGGAATAGGAGTTGTAGGATTCGGTTTTCGATTTATCCGGCATTTATATCAAATATGGTCAAGAATACGCAATAACACCAGGCTGAAACAGCCCTTTAATATCAAGGTGCTTTTACTGGAGTCTTTGCCACCGCATACATTCTTTAACTATATCTTTCTGAATAAACAGAAATATGAAGCTAATAGCATACCCAATGTTGTTCTACTTCATGAAGAAACACATTCAGCCCAAAAACATAGTTTAGATGTTTTATTTATTGAATTTATACAAGTAATTTTCTGGTTCAACCCTATCATTCACTTTTACAAAATCTGTATTAAACTAAACCATGAGTTCTTAGCTGATAGGGCTGTACTAAATGGTCAAGAAGACCACTTAAACTATCAAAAAACATTATTGTCGTACTTATCAAACGACAGCTTTAACACCCATAAATCAATTGGTATTGCAAATGCCATAAATTATTCATCAATCAAAAAACGATTTATCATCATGAAAAAACAAACCTCAAAAAAGAGTATCCTGTTACGAAGTTTATTACTACTTCCGGTACTAACTTTAATGCTTTACGGATTTAGTCAAAAAAATGTGGTGTCGAAAAACACGATTAAAGACATTAATATAGAAATCACAAAAACTGGAAGTTTATTAATAAATAACGAGCCAGTAGGTTTAGAAAAACTATCTGAAAAAGCACTTAACATAAATCAAAATATTGACACATATATCTTTAAAAATTACATAACAGCACATATTTTATATGATGAAAATCAATATAAATTGATAGATCAAGTACAATCAGAACTTCAGTCTGTGGGCATTTTTAATATTGAACATTTTAGTAAAAGGACAACTGGGATTTTTAATCAAAATGGATTTGCTTCAAGTGATTATGATGGAAAAACAGTATCTGAGGCAAAAGAAATTCGAAAGAATAATGTGCTTAATGGATTTAAAACAGATGTTAACAATGAACCATTACTTGAAATTGCATGGATAGAAATTAAAGATGAAAACGAAATATGGTTTAATAACAATCAGATTGAACTTTCGCAGCTTTCAAATAGTGTAGCATCAGAATTTCCTTTAGCAGTCAAGAGTAATAAACTAGCTGCGCAAATTTATTCCACTGAAATTATCAACTTAAATTTAACAGATGCTATCTCAAAAGAGCTAAGAAAATTAAATACTAAAAGTATTACCATTTATTCTGATAAATATATCATACCGGCCGATGACTATAAAGAAGATTTAGAAATTACTCCCAAAGCAACTATTTCAGAAACTAACAATCATATTTTACAAGATAATGCTACAAAAGAGCAAATATCCACTTACAATAAGTTGGCAAAAAGTTACAACTCCATGATATCTAAAGGTGGTAATATTCGCATCATGAAAGCTGATCTTGATAATTTAAATTATATCTACAGATTAATGTCTACTAAACAAAAAACAGCTGCAGAGCCTTTTCCTGAGTTCCCAGAACCACCACCAGCGCCAAAGGCACCTAAAGTTGCAAAAGGTGAAAAAAGTGATATTCCTTTAACACCTAGTCCTCATGTCAAAAAAGAAGATACAGACTTAATTCCACCACCTCCCTCACCTCCTACTCCGCCTTCCCCATTAGACTATGCTATTGGCATGGCAAAAAAAGGAGCAACCTTCTTTTACCAAGGCAAAGAAGTCTCGTCTGATAAAGCCATTGACCTGCTAAAGAAAAACAAAGAATTAAATATAGAATCTAAAGCGAAAAATGGCATAGCAGAAGTAAGAATTACCAAAGAACCTGTAACAATCGAATAACAACAACGTCAAACAAATGTTAAAGCCCTCTTTTCGAGGGCTTTTTGCGTACCAAAAGTGAAATAGTTACGTTCACCCAGTATACATCATCAATCAAAAATAAATCATTAATCATGATACAAGACTTCTTTATTCTCTGCTCAGGCGTAGACTCTGAACTTTTAAAAACTTGCTCTAAAGGTGAGCAAAACAAGTATGCCGGTATAGGTGCGACCGTATTTTTCACGGCAGTTATGGCTTTTATCGCTAGTAGCTATGCATTATTCACGGTTTTCGACAATGTGTATAGTGCAGTATTCTTTGGCTTCATTTGGGGACTACTTATTTTCAATTTAGACCGTTTTATCGTTGCTACCATTAAAAAGAGAAACAACTTTGGTCAAGAATTTTTACAGGCTACTCCCCGTATTATTCTCGCAGTTATTATTGCTATTGTGATTTCAAAACCTCTAGAAATGAAAATTTTCGAGAAAGAAATCAATCAGGTGCTACTTGAACAAAAGAATGAACTTACCCTTGCCAATAAAGACCAACTTGCGCTGCAATACTCACCAAAAGTTGAGCAATTGAATCAAGATATTGCCGATTTAAAATCAGAAATCGCAAACAAAGAAACGGAGACAAATGCACTGTATGATATTTATATCAATGAAGCCGAAGGTACTGCCGGAACCAAACTGCTAGGTAAAGGTCCCGTTTACGCTGAAAAGCGAGATAAGCATGATGCTGCACTTGTCGAGTTACAAGCGCTAAAAACTGCAAATGGTGAAAAAGTAAAAGCTATAGAATCTCAAATTACAGCATTAGATACTGAATATGCCGAAGTGGTTAAAAATTCGCAACCGATAATAGACGGTTTCGACGGATTAATGGCAAGAATTACCGCTTTAGACGAGTTGCCATGGCTACCGTCATTCTTTATTTTTCTGTTGTTCTTAGCGATAGAAACATCACCAATTATTGCAAAATTACTTGCCCCTAAAGGAGAATATGATATTAAATTAGAAGAGGAAGAAAGCGTTCTTTCTACCTGGGTCGAACAAAAACTGGCCCAACGAAAACTTATTGCTTCGACTGATAGTGAAATCAATCAGAAAATATATGAAGATTTAAAGGGCGAAGAAGAGCTTTACGGCTACAAAAAGAAAAAAGCAGAAGAGTTGCTACGTTTACAAGCAGACAGTTTTCACAACATTCAAACAAAAGGCTTAAAATAAAAAAGACCAATACTTCTATTGGCCTTCTTTGATTTGGGGGAACTACCTGAACAACTATTAAAATTTTATGGGCTTAGCCCCTAGAATTAATGCTTAACTCGTAACATTAAACTTGTTAGTAAATCATTAATTACACCTCAAAGATATTAAGCATGAGACTTAAAAATTGGTCGCTTTAGACTAAATTAATTTAAGTGTAGACGAATGAACATTATGTATCGATGAACCATTTCATATATTTTAAACCTCACTAGAACCAGATATGTAATTCATGTTCATTATGTTCTATACCGATAATCTTCGTAGCAAATAAGCTAACTTTATATATTGGTAGTATTAACTTTGCATACGAATGGCAACACTTAAAGAAACCAAGAAGAAGAAAAAAAGGTTTTATAACCTTGTTATCATAATAGTTCTATTAATAATAATTGCTACAGGTTTTATGGCACAATTGGGATGGTAATGTCTCCGTTAAAAATTGAATGTTAAAGTTCAATCCATTATAACAAACCATATGACCGATAAAAATCTAAAAATTAAAAAATTAGCAAAGCTCTTCGGGAAAATAATTCTGGGGATACTACTGCTATTTTTTATTTTGGTGTTAGTCATTAGAACTCCGTGGGCTCAAAATTTAATCGTTACTAAAGTCACTAATTATATTTCAGAAAAGTCAAATACCAAAGTAGAAGTCGGCAAGGTGTACTTAACTTTTTCTGGAGATATATTGGTCGAGAATGTATATCTTGAAGATGTAAAAGGCGATACTTTATTCTACTCAAAATCGCTTCAAGCAGATATTCCTATTTACCCTATTATTTTTAAAAATTCATTAGCAATAGATAAAGTCATTTCTAATAGTGTGGTTGCCCATATTAGTAGAGAAGATAATCCTAATGAATTTAATTTCACTTTTCTTATCGATGCATTAGTAACACCAACAGATACAGCTTCAGCTACTTCTGAACCTATGGAAATCTCTATAGGAAGTTTAGATTTAACCGATTGGAAATTGAATTATAACGATGCCTATTTAGGAACGGACATAATCCTAGTACTTGGCAACTTAGATATAGACGTTTCTGAGTTTGATTTAGAAAAAATGAAGTTTTCTTTAGATGATTTAAATTTAAGAGATATCCAATTCACTTATAACCAAACACACCCGTTCCCTATTACAGAAGATACTACCAGTACTGCACTACCTTTTATACAATTAGAAGATTTTAAAGTGGAAAATGTAGCTATCACTTACAACAGCCAGCCTGATGGTTTAACATCACAATTAAAATTAGGAATCCTTGAACTAACCGATATACTGGCAGACGTTTCTAAAAATAGATACGAAACCGACGACCTCTTATTACAAGATTCGCAGATAGCTATTCAGATAACAAGTGAGGAAGTTGAACAAAATAGCACATCCACAAACTCAGAATTTAAGTGGCCAGAATTTATAATTGCTGCCAATAATATCAACATCGCAAAAAACACATTTAGCTATATATTAAATGGCGAACAGCAAAACTCAAGCAGTTTTGACCCTAATGCCTTTACAATACAAGATTTTCAACTTCTAGCTAATAAATTTGAATACCGACCTGAGCTCTTTAACCTTGATGTTTCTTCTTTTACATTCTCAGAGCCGAGTGGCATCCAATTAAATCAATTAGCATTTAAAGCCGGTCTTACTAACCAACGGGCATCCCTCTCAAACCTGGTTTTTAAATTGAATAACAGTGCTGCAAAAGCAGCTTTAGATATCCAGTTCAGTTCTTTAAACAACGCTATAGAATATCCTGAAAAAAGTTCGTTATCTGCGGTATTGTCAGACATGTATTTAGAGATAGAAGATGTACAAAAATTGTTACCCGAACTTGCCCAAAACCAATACTTAAATTCCTTGTCGGCATACCCTATTATTGGGAATCTAAAAGCACAAGGGAATCTAAAAAAAGTAAATGATTTTGATACCGAATTACAATGGGGAAATGATACTAAACTATCCGCAAATGGGAGTATAAGTAATCTTACCAATGTAGATTCACTAAATTACAATTTGAACAAAATTAGCTTCAAAAGCACAAAATTAGCAATCAAAAAAATAATATCGTCTAAAGAATTAGGTGTTTCTATTCCCGAAACTATACTCGCAGAAGGAAGTTTATCTGGCGGAACCACATGGGTAAAGCCTGATATGAATATCAAAATACCAGAAGGTTCTGCTACTATAAATGCGCTTGTAAATTTTAGTGAAGCTATGAATTTCGATGGTCAAGTTTCTGTTGATAGTTTGCAATTAGGTAAACTATTACAAAACGAACAACTGGGTAAAATATCACTTAAAATTGAAGGTACAGGTGCAGGTTCTAAACTCAGTAATTTTGACAGTACTATTGATGGTAGTATTACCCAATTTCAACTTGACGGATATGATTATAACGACATAGAAATTACGGGAAATCTAAACAACGGAAACGGCACAGTTACCGCCAATATCGATGACCCAAATTTGAACATGAAAGTCAATTCTACTATAGCACTTTCATCACAAGAAAACAACATTGTTTTTACTTCAAATATTATTGGCGCAGATTTACAAGAACTAGGTCTCACAAAAAACAATATCAAAATAGCCGCAAATATTAAAGGCAATTATACCGGCACTCCCTCTAATTTCAATATAAATACAACTATTGAAGACGGTATTGCGATTGCCGATAATGAGCAATATCAAGTTTCTACTATTGCCTTAAAAGCCCATATTGAAGATTCGATTACAGATGTATCGATACAAAGCAATTTTTTAAACGGGCAATTAGCGTCTAATGCATCACCTAACCGTATTACCGATGCCCTTAAGAAACAAATAGAACATTATTTCTCTACCGACGGCACTAATTTCGAACCTGATGATACTATAGAGGCTAAACTGGCTTTTGCCATAGTGCCCACACCTGTATTGTCAAAAGTATTTTTTGACGGCGTAAAAGATTTAGATTCTTTAAATATAGATGCTAGCTTCAATTCAAAAACGCAAAAGATTTCTGCCGAAGTTAAAGTGCCACATATATCATATGCCGGAAGTTCTGTCGACAGTTTAAACGCTTATATAAAAGGTGATTCGGTAGACCTAAAATTCTCTGCTGGTTTGGCAGATTTAATTTACGACCCCATTCACTTAAAACAGACATATATAGAAGGTAGATTGAAAAACAAAGAACTGTTGCTCGACTTTACGTCTAAAAATGACACCACACAGGTAATGCATCTAGGATCGGCATTATCATTTCAAAAAGACACTTTAAAACTTCACATCACTCCGAAAGATCTGATATTAAATAGAAAAAAATGGGACATTCCCGAAGATAATAATATTGTAATAGCCACGTCTTATTCCGATTTTCAAAATGTAATCTTAAGCCGAAATTCCCAAAAAATGGAAATTTCAAACAAGGTTCCTAAAATGGAATCGGATCATATCGGTATCCTTTTCGAGAATTTTCAATTACAAACATTTTTAAGCTTTTTTAATCCTGATGAGGCTTTAGCTAAAGGTAAAGTCGAAGGGAATTTCGTGATACTCAATCCGTATGCCGCTTCTGGGTTGGTCGCAGAAATTGATATTAAAGATTTTCAAGTGATGCAAAATCCGCTTGGCACATTAACCTTAGACGCATCTTCTAAATCGTTATCTGAATATGATTTTGATCTGGCATTGAAAGACGGTGGTGCCAATCTCACTTTAACCGGGGACTATACTGCTAAAGAAAATACGGCAGATTTGAATATGGAGCTCGATATTCAAAAATTTGAAGCAAGTATTTTACAGGGGTTCGCAAGAGACCAATTAAGCGATGCCAAAGGGTATTTAGATGGTAGTCTATTGGTCAAAGGTACACTGACCGAGCCTAAATATTCCGGTAGAATTAATTTCAATGATTTCAGCCTAAGCCTCAAAGCATACAAATCTACTTTGGCAATAGATAATCAATCTATCGATATCGATCAAGATGAAATTACATTAGAGACCTTCACTATAAACGATATTAATGAAGGTGTATTAACTATAGATGGTAAGGTTATCACCAAAAACTTCGCAAATCCTGGTTTTGACCTATCTGTTAAAACAAATCAATTTAGAGTATTAGATTCTAAAAAGGGTGATGACGAACTAGTGTATGGCATTGCTAGTATTCAAGCAGATTTGACCGTAAAAGGAAATTTAGAATTACCTGTAATTGATGGGAAATTGCGTGTTCGCGATGTAACAGACCTTACCTATATAGTACCACAAGATCAGTTAGATATTCAAGAACGCGACGGCGTGGTAATTTTTGTAAATAGAGAAAACCCCGAAGCTATATTGACCCGTAACGATGGCGAAAAGTCAGATTCATTTTTTGCCGGTATGGATATTAATACCCTTTTAGAAATCGGTAACGAGGCAAAGTTCACCATTGTTCTTGATGAAAAAACACAAGATAAACTACAGGCATCAGGTGCAGCAATCTTAAACCTAAATATAGACCCAAACCAAGACATTCGCTTATCAGGTAGGTTAGAATTAAACTCTGGCTTCTACAGAACCAGCTTATATAATTTAGTGAGCCGCGAATTTAAATTACAAAAAGGCAGCAGTATTGTTTGGACCGGTGACCCATATGATGCAAAAATGGATGTAACCGCTATTTATGAAATTGAGACATCGGCATCATCTCTAATGTCTTCTATAAGTTACGGTACAGACAGCAATGTATCTGGCTCATATCAACAGTCTACACCATTCTTGGTATATTTAAATATCGATGGCCAACTTTTACAACCTGAGTTATCGTTTGCTTTAGATATGCCAGAAAGCGCCCAGGGTAATTTTGGTGGAGCCGTATATAGCCGCATTCAACAATTAAACGAACAAGAATCTGAATTGAACAAGCAGGTTTTCTCTTTATTGGCACTAAACCGTTTTTACCCAACAACAGGAAGTGATGGTAGTAGTGGAGGGGCAGTTTCTATAGCTAGAAATAACGTGAATAAGGTACTATCAAATGAACTTACATCAATTTCTAACAAATTGCTGGGCAATACAGGTTTTGAGCTTGGTTTTGATTTAGATAGTTTTGATGATTATGGAAGTGGAACTGCCCAGAGTCGAACGCAAATAAATATCAACGCCAGTAAAAAACTTTTTAACGACCGATTAATCGTTACTGCCGGTAGTGCCGTAGATGTTGAAGGTAGTGCATCAACAAGCGATACCGAGACACCGTTAATTGGCAATGTAACCTTAGAATATCTACTGAGTGAAGAAGGTATATATAGACTTAAAGGGTTTAGAAGGCAAGAGTATCAAAATATTATTGATGGGCAGTTAATCGTTACCGGTGTGGCTTTTATTTTTAACCGAGAATTCAATAAATTCAGTCAATTATTTAATCCGCTGAAAAAAGAAAAATCTGAAGAGAAACCTTCAAAAAAAGACACAAAGACCAAAGAAGAACAAGAGAACATTGAAAAATAAAATCTTTACATATCGTACCATATGCTGGTTGGCATTTTTAATTACCTATTCGTGCGGTATAGAAAAATATATACCTGAAGGTGAACAATTATATACAGGCGCAGAACTTGAAATAATTTCAGAAAGCGAGTTAAAAGACCAAAAAGAAGTTAAGACAGAATTATTTGGTTTAATAGAACCGTACCCCAATACAACATTTTTAGGAATGAAGCCTGCGTTGTTTTTTCATTACAAAGCACAGCGAGAAAAACCTGGGTTTCTTTATAAATTTTTGAACAAATCTTTTGGCGAAGAGCCGGTTTATTTTTCTAATGTAAATACAGAAAGGGTCGAAGAATTGATCTTAAACAGACTAGATAATAACGGATTCTTCTATAGCAGATCAACATCTGAGACCTTTGCTGACAGCAACTTTGTTTCGGTAAAGTACTCAGCTACCCTACCCGAACCGTATGAGTTAGAAAATTACAATCTAGAATCTGACTCCCTCCCCATTTACAAAGAAATTCAGAAAATGCTGCCTGAAACGGCACTAGTAAAAGGAGATAGATTTGATCTCGATTTATTGAAGGCAGAACGAGCACGATTAAATAACGGGCTCAAACAAAAAGGGTTTTACAACAGTCAAGAAGATTTATTGATTTTTGAGGCAGACACTAATCAATACAACAATAAAAAATTTGATCTATTTCTTAGATTGAAAAAGAATGTGCCGGCGCGTGCATCCATTCCTTATACCATAGATTCTATTACGGTGTACCCTAATTATTCGATTGAAGGCGATACATTGCCTTTAACCAAAGATAATGTTACCCAAGTCGACAACATCGATTTTATACAGAACGAACTATATTTTAAACCAGACTTATTAGAATCGTATTTATTATTCAATGAAGGCGATTTGTACGATGCCAATATCTCGAAACAAACGAGCAATAGGCTGTCGGCACTTGGTAGCTATAAATACGTAAACATACAATATACAGAGCTAGATACCACTGCTACAGACGGTGACGGCGGTTCTTTGGCCGCAAGTATCTATTTGGCACCTTTAACCAAACGATCCATTAGAGCAGAATTACAAGCAGTTTCAAAATCGAACGGATTTACCGGCCCTGGCATATTACTGAGCCATACCAATAGAAACGTTTTTAATGGTGGGGAAACCTTTAGTATATCTGCCAATTTCAGCTATGAATCGCAATTATCTAGCGGTAGTAATTCTAGCTTAAGCAGTATCGCCGGTGGTCTTAATGCAGACCTCGTAATACCTAGGTCAATACCCTTTTCCCCAAGAAGGTTTAAATACGCAGTACCAAAAACTAAAATTTCTTTAGGCGTAGATTTTCTACAGCGAAGTCAGTTGTTCACATTAAGCTCTGTAAACGGTTCTTTTGGGTACACATGGAAAGAAAACCAGTATGTATACCATACATTAGACCCTATCAGTATTAACTACTCAAGGCTTTCTAATGTAACAGATGATTTTCAGACCATACTTGATGATAATCCGTTTTTGAGTCAAAGTTTTGAGCAACGTTTTATTGCCGGTTTGTTATATAGTTTCACATATGATGAAGTCTCTAACCTCAGAAAAGAAACTCCCATCTATTTTAATGCAAATTTTGATCTAGCAGGAAACATGCTCAATTTGGTCAGCGGCGGATCAGGTGCCATATTTGGCTCTGAATACGCACAATATGCAAAAGCTGATGCCGATGTACGATTGTATTTACGTTGGAAAAAAGAGCGCACTTTAGTATCTCGATTATATGCAGGTTGGGGAGTACCATACGGTAATAGCTCAACTTTACCATTTGTAAAGCAATTTTATTCTGGTGGACCCTACAGTGTGCGAGCTTTTAATATTCGTTCATTAGGACCTGGTAATTTTAATGCAGAAACAGAAAATGCAACCACAGATTATTTTGACCAATCTGGTAACTTAAAACTGGAAGCAAATGTGGAATATCGTTTTCCGTTATTCTCGTATTTAAAAGGTGCTCTTTTTGTTGATGCAGGAAATGTTTGGCTAACAGGAGATTATTCTGACATTGAAGATGACCAACTAACCAGTAGTTTTTCTCAAACCCTTTTTACTGATGGAAAATTTGAAAAAGATTGGTTAAAAGAAATTGCTGCAGGAGTCGGTTTTGGTGTGCGGTTAGATATTCAAAGTTTTGTAATTCGGTTAGATTTGGCTTCCCCTTTACGCATACCATACTTAGATGAAAACGAACGGTGGAACGTACCATTCTTTGGAAATGCAGATAATAATATGACTTTAAACTTTGCTATCGGTTATCCATTTTAAATATCATTATTAAAGCTAAATAGTTAAATATCAGGCGATGGTTTAATGTAGTATGATGTATGGTTGAACGCAGTCGAAATCTCTCATCTACAATCTAATACTACTCAATTGAACCCGAGCGGACAATCGTTTTTATGACTACCCTTCAAATTCCTTCATTAATTTCCCCACATTCGTTGCCACAGTACAGCCATTAACCGTTTAGCATCTCTTTTAAACTTCGGTCTTTCTTCTACAATTAAATCATCTTCCTCTAGTATTAATTTATAACTGAATGCAAATTGACTTTCATTTTCGTTTAAACTAATGAGTCCGAATCTTAGGTCATTAAAATACAATTGTCCATCCTTTTCAGTAATCGTATACCAGCCTTCGGTTATTTTTATAAGTCGCATTATTTTATCATTACCAGACCATTTACCCAGCAATTCATGATTTTTAGGATATGATATAAATGAAATTGGTTGGCTATCAAAAAAAGAATAATCTGCCATTAAATAGGCATCTTTAGTATCCACATTTGCCATCCACAGCACCGTATTCAAAGGCGCAGGCCTTGTATTCATTTCAGTATAAGAAATACCCTGCTCATTAAGAGCATTTTCGAATTTCTGAAAAGCGACACCTTTTAAAACCAAGGTCAATACCAAATAAACACAACTATTTACAAGTCCGAGCTTCACATAGTTTCTACGTTTCATAGAAGTTCGCTTTTGAAACATTGCTAATATCAAGAAAATAATAAACGGAACAGTATACAATGGATCAATCACAAAAACACTCTGAAATGCTAATCTGGTTTCAACGGGCCAAAACAATTGTGTGCCCCACGTAGTAAAAGCATCTAATAACGGGTGAGTAAAAAGTCCCAAGAACATTAACCAAGACCACTCTTTCCAAGTAACCGATTCTTTCTTATTAATTTTCCAAACCAACCATCCAAAAACAGGTGCAAATAATACAGTAAAGAAAATGGAGTGACTAAAACCTCTATGCCATTCAGTAGCTGTAACTGTATCTAAAAAGAAACGGGTTATAACATCTAAATCGGGTATTGTACCTGCAATGGCACCATAAAGCATTGCCTTGTTCCCGACTTTCTTACCTAGTACAGCTTCGCCAACTGCCGCTCCGAGAACTATTTGTGTTAATGAATCCATAAGCTCATCCCCCAAGCCCTAAAGGGGGAATTAATAACTGTTGTTATATTATTTTAATAAATTAAAATACCTTCTGATTTAAATACTTCTTCTTTTACTATTTTCTTTTCTATTCAATAATCCCCATCTTTTTTAAGAGAAAAGAAGCGTTCATATTCTGGCAAATACCATCTTTGAACGTATAATCGAAATGTAATTCGTTGTCTATAATTTCTGCGTCGAAATAATGATTTTTAACTGCTTCGTATTCATCGGCAACTTCACAAAGACTAAGATCATGCGTAGCAATTATTCCGGTGGATTTACTTTTCACTAGGCGTTCAACAAATTTTCTTGAACCTAAAGCCTTATCTGTACTGTTTGTTCCTTTCAAGATTTCATCCAAAACAATGAAATAACGATCCGTTTGAATTTCATCTACGATGTAGCGTAATCGCTTAAGTTCTGAAAAGAAATACGATTCATCATCAGTTAACGAATCTGTAGTACGCATACTGGTAATTAATTTAATTGGTGAGTAGGTTACTGACTCCGCACAAACTGGCAACCCTACATTTGCCATCATAATCTGCAGCGATACCGTTCTCAAGAACGTACTCTTACCAGCCATATTTGCTCCGGTAATGATAAAAAACTGTCCGCCATCAATTGTAATATCATTCAATATACTTTTTGCAGGGTCTAATAACGGGTGACCAGCATTTTTAGATTTCAATACCACTCCGTCATTAGTAATCGTCGGGTATGTAAAATTCGGATGATTAAAAGCAAAATTCCCTAAACTACTATAGGCGTCAAAAAATGCGATGGTATTGAACCATATTTCTACACTTTTACCATGTGCCTCAATCCATTTTTCAATGGCAAGACAATCTGTTAACGAGCGAAGGAAAAATCCGTTCGCAAAAATTAAATAGAGTAGATTATTATTACGATCCAGGTTGCTTAAAAGTGATGCGAATTTCTTTAGAACCTTAGAGTTATGCTCACCATTGCTTAAAATGTTTGACTTTTGTTTTTTCAAAAGATCAGATGTAAAATTAGTCTTTTCTATCATTGCCAATAGCTGATTATACTGGTCAAAAGTAGATTTCATTTTGGTAGCACTCTGTCCTAAATTGGTCACTTTTTTAGTGAATAACCCAACGATAATCAAACCTAAAACCAACCATGTAATCAACACAGATTCTGGCAAGTAATCTAAAAAGTAAGCGACAAAAATAGCTGCTGAAATAATTGAAAATACAAGAGGAATAAACTTCATTGCCTTTGGCACAAAAGGCTCATAATTCTTTAACCATTTAGCAATGGTATGTGTAGAAGTCTCTGTTTTGGTCAATGCTGCCATCGCAGAAAACTCTTGTCGCCAATCTACTTTCTCGCCAATTTCAGCAATAGCTTCTTGCTTTTCGGTGATGTCGGCAATAGAATTCTCTTTATAGATATCGGATAATAAAAGGCTACCCTCAGCAAGTTTTGTTCTATTAGAAATTTGATAAAAAGAACCCTCCCCAAACAAGTCTATATCTTGACTGAAAAAATGAATATCATCGGCAAATTCTTTTCCGTTAGGTAATTTAGAAAAGTCTCTTTTTAGCACTTGCAATTCTACCAGATTGATATTTCTTAATTCCTCTATTTTAGCTTTTTGAAGTTTCAGATTTGTGTACTTACTTACTAAAAACAAGAATAATGGTATACCTACAAATAGCACGGCAACCACATATTTTGCATTTATCGAAGCAAAATAAAGTGCAGCGATAGTGCCTAAAAATATGAGTAAACGTAACGTACTAAATAAAAAGAGCTTCTTATTTAAAGCATCAATAACCTCATCAAATTTTTGTACGCGTTGGGTGTAAAATTCCTCTAAATTATTCATGAATATCAACCTATTATAGAAAAGGCAAAGATAACCTTACAAAGTGGTTTCTTTAAATGGAAAACAGTTTTAAAGCGCAAGAATTATCTACAATACTTTCTATAGATTATCGACAGCCGTACCTTCATAAGTGGTATAGTTTATTTTTAACAAATTAACCATTCGCAGTTTATTTTTCAGGTCCTCAATAATTCCCATTTTCACTCCGACGTCTGCCTTTATAGAAACTGTTGCAACACTTCTTAAATGTTCTGGCATTAACGACAAAGCTTGTAAGGCATAGTCGCCGACTTCACTTACGGTAATAAATTTATTATCCATTTGAATTCTGGGCTTATCTCCTAAAGTTGAATTGCCGCCAGAAGTTGGCTTACCCACATAAATTTCTATGACTCGATCTTTCTTGTCCAATTTTTCAGTTTCAGTTGCTGTTGGCAAGGTATTCTCTACCAATAAGTTTTGGTTCTTCATCACCGTAACTGTCATAAAGAAAAAGAGCAATATAAAAAAGATATCTGGCAATGATGCAGTTGATACAGGTGGCAAGCTTTTGCTAGATCTATATTTGTTAAATTTTATCATGGCTTTAGTTTTTACGGTTTCTGGTTCTAGAATTTTCTGCGGATAAAGTGCTCTTATAATTTCAAGACGTCCTTTTAATTTTCGCTTTTCGTTTTCACTAATTTCTTCATTGTAATAATCAGCATTAATAGCTTCATAAGTTGTATTGAATAATCGTAAACTTTCTCTATTGTGTAACGTGTTGTAAGCCCCAATAACTTCATTCTGTACCGCAACGTAAACTGGATAGCTCGTATTTCGTTGTGATTTTATAGAAATGATTGCCTTATCAGGGTTTTCAGATGAATCTGCTAACCGGTCTCCTTTACAATAATCGCAGTACCCGTCAACACCTATCGTATAACCGCCGTTATCTATAAAGGCGATTACTTTTTCCCTAAGATTTTTAGGATCTATAATATCACCTTCTGCCATTATTAGATCAGCATCATTTATACTGATTTCAAAAAAGTTTCGCTCTTTGATATCAACACTATTTTCAATAATATCAGGAGGCATAGCCCGGTTGAGTCCCGCATCATTTTCTATAGATGTGGTGACCAAGAAAAAGATGAGTAATAGAAAAGCGATATCTGCCATAGAACCGGCATTTACTTCTTGAGGTGATCTGTGGTTTTTCATGAATAGTAGTTTTAAACACTATTAAGTACTGAAAAACAGAAAATTAATAAAAGTAGGAATGAGTGAATGGTGGTTTTGAGTGAGGGAACAGATCGCTTTACAAATTATAAAAGGTTTTAGTTACCTAGTACTATAGAGCTTCTAATTCCGCCTTTACCTTCTTTGTCAATTTAGACACCACCAGATCATAAGAATGGTCAATAAGCTCCTTAGTAAGTTCCTTAGAAATTCTATCTAAATACACAGTGTTCCAATGTTTTTTGCTCATGTGCCAGCCCTCTATAATACCATCATGCTCTTCACGAAGTTCTATGGCTCTTTCTGGGTTACATTTTAAATTGACTCGTAGTGGAACATTATCCAACCCGCAAAGAGCAAACATTTTACCCATTACTTTAAATACCAAAGTTGTCTCATCAAAAGGAAAAGATTCTGTAACTCCTTTTTTTGAAATACAATAATCTCGGTATTCTTCGACATTCATTTTTTATGTGATTTAGCCTTTATATTATCCAAAAATCGAGACGCATCTTCCCAATAGTATCTTATCTTCAAAAATGGTTTATCGCCTATATCGTTAGATTCAAGAGTTTCTATGGCTACACCACCTAGTTTTTCATAATAAATAATTGCGGCAGCGTTGGTATTCAACACCCATAAGTAAAATCCGTCAGCACTTTTGCGCTGAAGAATCTCTTCCGCTAAAGCTGCCATTAACTTCGTGCCGACACCTTTACCTTGTGTATTTAGACTAACATGTAAATTATCTAGCAATGTGCCAAATTGGGCGTTTTCACTAAAATAGGCACAGATAAAACCAAGCATGTTACCATCTTCTTCCGCCAATAAAACATATTGATCATCTCCTGGATGCTGCAATCGATTCGTCCACTCTTTTAACCGATTATCAAATGCCAAATTATCTAAAAAATGGGCACTAAAAGAAGCGCGGTAATTCTGTTGCCAGCTTAACGCGTGTAAATTGGCAATTCGTTCAATATCATTAGAAGTGCCGTTTCTAAAAATCATGGTGTCTCTTAAATACCAGTTGAATCGTAGACGATTACCTTAGACCAAAGGGCACTTGACTCTTCAATAAAAAGTTTATGTGGAGCCTCATCTTGGTATGCTTGTTGAGATTCTGCAGAGTCAAAACTTACAATTAAAGAATACGTAAATGAACCATCAACAACGTCTCTACTTGCCTTTGGTGGTCTGCCGATAAATTGCGTTTTGGCATACGCCGAGTTATCTAGAAACTTACGTAAAGAAGTTTCAAAAGCAGTACGATCTGCTTGATTATCTGGATTCTTCAACCAGAAAAATACGGTATGGGAAAAATTAGAATCGAATTCTGTCATTTCGTTATCATTTTGACCAAAAGTTAGTGTGGTCATTAGTGTTATTACAAGGATACAAATTACGTTTTTCATTATCAATTTTAGTTGTTTGTTGTTATTTTTCAAGTAAGTCAATTTGTTTTTGTGGAATTTTAAGTGCAGAATAGTCAAGTTTCCAGCCAATGGTTTCTACTATTTTTTCCATAATCAAAACAGTTTGTAACGCTTCTTTTCTAGCAGTATCCATCAAGCCACTTTCCGGAATTTTTTCACGTATATGTGCTTTTGCTTCTGAATTTAGTTTAGTAAGGTCATCGGGAGCAAAAAAGTTGAAAAAACCGCTTTTAATATCGTAAAATTCCAATTCAGGTTCAATGCTCAACACTTCTGGCTGCGGAAAATTATCGAGAACTATCTTTTTGTTCTTCTCATCAGCATGCATTAATAACTTGCTTAAATCATAGCCAATATGTGCTTTCGCCTTAATGACCACCAGCGCTTTCTTTTTGCTACTGACCAGACTTAGAAAATCTTTTACATTTTCATATTTGTAGATTTCTGCAAACTCGCCTTCTACAGAAATTAACTTGCAAACACTTTTCATTTTCTCTAATAACACGGTAGATTGGTGTGTGGTAATCTCTTTACTTTTCTTGCCTTTAAAAAAGTTAAAAAGCCAGTACATACCAATTGCACCTAAAACTAAACCAAGAATGGTATCAAAAATATTATCCATTTTTATTTCCTATTTCTCCTAAATGAGTAAACTTGAACCCTTTATCATATTTGAGTCCATAGCCAAAGATACGGTCCATGGCTATATGTATAAAAAGAATTGTACCTATTAATTGAATTATAGGCGACATAAAATAGATACCTATAAAGTATAAAATTATGGCTACACCTCTGTGATGAAACACGTTATAAGAGATTGCGCCTATTTTTGAACCTAGTAAATAACCCGACATAGATATATCTGGGGTCAGAATTAAAACAGGTAGCCACCACCATTGGTAGCTTAATAAGCCGAACATAAAAATGCCAAGAATCATTAAGGCTAACTCCTCTAATTTCAGTAGATTTTTCATAATTATTCTATTTTAAAAAGTACCGGTCTACTTGGGCTAGCATCGTTCTCAAAAGGCGCTACTTGTAAGTTTAAAAAGTACGAACCATCAACGATCGCATCTGGTACAAAAATAAATTCGGTGATAGTTGCAAAAAGTCGAACATCGCCATTAAAGTTCCAAAATGCTTTGTGCGCTAAAAGCTTGCCATCATCTTTTTCTTTGTCTACAGAAGGTAGGTCTATCAATAAATGCTCCACACCCAATTCCCTGATAAACACCATAGCATCTTCTAATATGTATGGCGGATTGGTATGAGAATACTGCCTATTTCGTTTTGAATCCGTATTAGGTATCGTACGTATCACTAATGCTGTCGGAGTATGATTGCCCAATACATTTTGAAGTTGTTTTTTCGTGATAACTAAATCTCCTTTTTCTTTGGATGGAGTAATCGTAATCACCTCCGCCAAAAAGAAAAATTGAAGTAAATTCTGGTTTACAGATTGATGCGCTACAGATATATGCCCAACACATTCAGTATGTGTACCATGAGAATGCGGATTGAAAGAAATATCATAGAAATTAGTACTTGACCCCGCCGCTATACTCCCAGTAAAATTAGCTTCTTTATGAGGCTCTATAGTTGGTGCTTTAACATACCAGGCATTTACATTATCATTATTTGTAATGGGTATAGAGATATCTAATGGTTTAGACAGGTCTATATGATACTCGTTAGATTTGTATGATATGGTAGTCTTCATTTTACAATTTGTAAATCTATGTGTAGACGTATGGTTAGGACTTTTCTTTTAAGAGTTAGAAAATTACGATTTTTTGAAGTAGTTCTTTAAAAAAAATGTCCAACTAAAAAACTCGCGTGTCCCAAACCTGTTCTCGATACAATTTTATATTTCCGTTCCACTTCAATAAAAAATCACTCGAACTTACAAAGTGAAATATGTTATCTCAAATTCAACATAAACAAATCTGCCGCAATACCATCTGCTAAAAACATGCCTTTTTTGGTAGTTTTGAGGATGTCGTCGCCATCAACAAAAAGTAAATGTTCTTCTATATATTTATCTGCTTGTAATAGCGCGTATTCTTGGTATTTAGGTCCGAATTCAGTTGCAATTCTTGTTAACGAAACTCCCCAAATAGTGCGTAAGCCAGTCATAATATACTCGTTGTAGTTATCGGTCTTAGAAAGTACCTCAACCTCCATAGGTACTAAACCTTGTTCTATAGATTTTATGTATTTCGGATTATTATTAATATTCCATCCTCTACGTACACCGTCAAAAGAATGTGCAGACGGACCAATGCCTATATATTTTTTCTGCTGCCAATAGGCAGAATTATTCTTAGAGTAATACCCTGGCTTTCCAAAATTGGATATTTCATAGCAATCGAACCCTGCTGAAATTAAAATCTCGTTCAACAGGTTAAAATGCTCCTGTGTTTCTTCGTCGGTAGCGGGAATGATCAATCCATCCTCCACAAACTTAGCAAGCGCAGTTTTCGGTTCGACAGTAAGCGCGTAACTAGATATATGCGGAATACCGAAACCAAGTGCTTTATCGATATTCCTTTTCCAACGCTCTAAAGTCATGTTTGGCATGCCGTAAATAAGGTCAATTGAAATATTATCGAAATACTCACTAGCCAGTTGAAGACTTTTTTCCGCCTCTAAGGCATTATGGGCCCTGTTCATGAGTTTTAAATCTTCCTCAAAAAATGATTGAATTCCGATACTTAATCTGTTTATTGGGCTAGCTGCCAGTTGTATTATTTTCTCTTCGGATAAATCATCAGGATTGGCTTCTAACGTAATTTCCGGATTCGCCATAACATCATAATGTTCACGAACCGCGGCTATCAGCTGCTCAATTTCTGAAGTCTGTAAAACAGACGGAGTACCACCACCAAAATAGATTGTCTCTACAACGATATTAGAAAACTCATCTTTACGTAGTTCCAATTCTCTGCATAATGCATTCACCATCGCCTCTTTCTTCCCCATAGTGGTAGAGAAATGAAAATCACAATAGTGACATGCTTGTTTGCAAAATGGAATGTGGATGTAGATACCGCTCATGTGTTCAATTATCAATTAGCAATAAACAGTTAACAATTATGCTTGTTTTTTAATCCTTGTAGATTTAAGTATAGCAAACATTATTTTAGAAAGTTCATCAGCGTTTTCAATTAGCCCATTCGCAATTGACAATTCAATATATTCTGAATCCTTTAAAAGGTTTAACCAATATTTAGTCTCTAAACTTTCTTTATAAGCAATTGAAATCTTAGCAGAAAAATCTGCTTTTGATATCGCGCCATTAGCTTCTGCTATATTCGCACCTATAGAAGTTCCTGCTCTTAAAAGTTGTTTAGATAGAACATATTCCCTTTTATTCTTAGTTAGTTCTTGATAAAGAGTAACAATCTGCAAAGCAAAATCATAAGATTTACTCAAAAGAGGATTTTCACTATTCATTGCAAATTAATTATTGTTTACCGTTAATTGATTATTGGTCATTGTTAAGGTTTCTTAACTCTTTTCTCATTCTGCTTTACAAATGCATCCCAGCCAGAATAATTTTTACCAACCTCTATTTTACCTTCATTATAAAAATGACATACAGCGGCGGCTAAACCATCTGTACTATCTAGATTTTTGGGTAGTGTTTTTAGACCTAATAGGCTCTGTAACATTTTTGCAACCTGCTCTTTACTGGCATTTCCGTTTCCGGTGACTGCCATTTTAATTTTTTTGGGTAAATATTCTGTAATAGGTATTTGACGCGATAGTCCCGCAGCCATGGCAACCCCTTGTGCTCTGCCTAGTTTGAGCATCGATTGTACGTTCTTACCGAAGAAAGGCGCTTCAATAGCAATCTCGTCTGGGTGATAGGTATCGATCAGTTCTATGGTACGCTCAAAAATAATTTTTAATTTGGTGTAAGGGTCGCTGTATTTTTGAAGAAGCAATTCGTTCATTTGAAGAAATTCCATCTTTTTACCCACCACTTTTATGAGTCCGAAACCCATAATAGTCGTACCTGGGTCAATACCCAATATTATTTTCTCGTTCGCCAAAATGCTTAGTTTGTATTTAATTGAACCGGAATTCGATATTTGGTATTCACCGGAATTCCTCTTTTTAAAGCGGGTGCAAGTTTAGGAAGATTCTTTAAGCTTTGCGTAATAACGCCATCAAATTCTGGCATTTGATTTAAAACAAATGCGTTCTTTTCAATAGTTGCAACATTGATTCTACCCAAGGTGTCTATCACAAAAATGACATCAACCGTTTCACTTTCCTTATCGGTCAAGGTAAATTCAAAATCATTTAATGTTTCTTGAAAATGGGAGATTAAGGTTTCTTCAAAGCAAATTTTCTGCTGTTCTTTGGTAACAGCTTCATCGCAGGTATAGAAAAACGGATAAGAATCGACACTGTTCCAATCGATATGGCGTAATTCTTCATCAATAAGCTCTTGCGTTCTTTTTTGTTTTGAGTTAAAGAACGAACATGAACTTATCAGCAGCATCAAAAGAAAATAGATAACTCGTTTCATTACACCTGTTCTACCGGTGAAATTACGATTTTTTTAAGGAGTTTATTCTTTGCTAAAATGGATTTCCTCCTTTAATTCTGAGATTCGTTTTCTTACAGTTTCGTAATAGAATGGATGCTCGTTCGGATAACGCTTTAAGAAATTCTCATAATAGTTTAATTTCTTCTGCAGGTCAGTGCTAAATTGATCATAAGTAGTCGCTAAATTATAGTAAACACGCGCATCAGAATTATCTTCTAGGTGCGCCCTTTCGAAGAATTTAAATGCTGTTTTAAAATCTTTTTGCTCACGGGCGATATATGTGGCTATAGCCATTTACGAAAATGGATTTTTGAACGGCCATTGCCTTGTTAATGAAAATTTTCGCGCTATCTAATTTGCTTTCTTTTTGATAAACACTGGCTAGGTCAAAATAGGTTTGTGAATTGGTATCATCTCTTTTCAATAAAATAGTATAAGCTTCTTTAGCTTTTTTGAACTCCCAATTCTTGTTATACGAGATTCCCAATTTTTCATATACGTAATCTTTATCCTCCCCAAGTTCTAAAACTCGTTCGAATAACGGAATCGCCTTCTCGAATTGAGAATCATTAAATAGCACCAATGCATGCAAATTTATGAGGGACACATCATTCTCATAAAAATTCAATCCCATTAAAATATACTTCAAAGCGTTATCGCGTTCTCGTTTTATGGTGTAATATTTAGCGAGCTGAAACAAGCTTCTAAGATGCGTACTGTCTAGGCTAATTGCTTTTTTGTATTGCCCTAAACTTTCTTCTAATAAGTTCAAGTTTCTATTGGCTTCGCCTAAATAAAACTGAAATTCAGGGTTGTCTGTATTGATTTCTGTTAAATTAGTAAACACAGATTTAGCTTCTTCAAATCGGTTCATTTTTAATAATAATTTACCTGATTCTAATTGAGCAAGCTGATTAGTACCATCTTCATCAACCACATATTGGTATTGTTTAATCGCTTTCTCATAATTACCAATAGCGTTGTAACTTCTTGCAATTTGAAGTGCAGAAGAAAGTCCGCCAACTTTAGAATACTCATTTATCGCTTTTGAATAATTACCAATGGTGTATAAACTGTCTGCGACCGAAGAAGCCGAGGTTTGCGCCTCGGCTTTAATCTGTAATAATAGCACTGTTAAAATAAAAAATAGTTTCAATTATTCTTTTTTAATTTTAATTTCGATTACACCGTTTTCACCCTCTTTACCATATTTTTCTATCGCTTTTTTATCTTTAAGAATAAAAATACTTTCAATAGTATTTGGGTCTATAGCTTCCATTTCTAGTTTAGTAATTTTTCTATCATCAACATAATATAATGGATCAATCTCACTTTCATTTGAAATTTCTGAAACCATGTTTGCTGTATTATCATCCTGTAATTTAAACTGAATAGGAATAGAAAAAGGAACATTCACTACTTTGCCCAATTGTTTACCTGGTGTCATTTTTGGTAATTTTTTAATGATACGTTCTACCTCGTCTTCTAACAATTTATCTGGACCGCGCATTTTAATATTTTCAATTGTGCCTTCTTGGGTTATCAAAAACATTGAATTTACCCTACCCTCTATATTAGCATCTTGAGCAGCCTGCGGATAATTAAAATGTTTACTAATATGCTTTTGTATTTTTTCCTTAAAGCAAGCTCGTTTATCCTCAGAATTTTCACAGCCAGGGAAAATCGGCACCTCTTCTACTACAGCGAAAGCAACATTAATATCGTCTAAATTTTTAAATTCTTCCTCGCTTACAATCTTAACACTTCGGGACTCAATGCTTCCTCTTAAATCTTTAATATCTGTCTTTATTAAAAATGAATTTGTTCCATCAGCAAGTATAATATTCGTTAAATGATCAGGTTCATTTTCTAAACTAACTAACAATTCATTAAATTTTTGTAATTCATTTGAACTAAGTGCCGTTGTATTACTTACTTTATATTCTATAAAATCTGGTGGGTAAACCCCTAAACTGTTGTCATAAAAAGTAATATCCTTTCCAAATGTTTTAACCGATGATTTTAAATTATTATCTATTAATTGGTATGCTTTTCTTTGACTTACAAAACTATTAAACCCATCAGTAGAAGGTGGCTGTGTCGTTGCTAATTTTATAGTTTCATCTGGGTTCTCTTTAACATAATCCTTAAATACTTTCTCCAACATTTCATCTTGTAAAACTTTATATAGAAAAAAATCATGTTTGGTAATCTCTTGATTAATATCATTGTATTTTTCCGATAAACCAGAAGTATATAAATAATTCACATCCAAATTATCCTCTTTAATTTTATTCTTTATTTCTGCAATTAAAAGCTCATCATCAATTGTAGATTTATGATTATTAGAAGTACCCTTATACATTTCACAAGAACTATATAACAACATCCCTAACACCATAGGCACTAATAGTAAATACTTCAACTGCCAGACTTTTTTTGATTTTGATTTTTGTAACATGATTATTCGTTTTTTGATTAATGATTGTGTGAAAAATTGATTGATGAATGATATATGTTCTGTTTGAAATACTTGAGCTAATAACTGCTCATAATGATCTGATTTGTGCTCTTTTGATACCTGAGCATCAGCAATAAATTCATGTAATTCTGAAATACGATTTTGATACACGTACACTAACGGATTAAACCAGCCTACAATTCGCATAAACTCAAAGAATAACAAGTCGTACGTATGCCTTTGTTTTATATGTACCAATTCATGGGCGATTATGGTATCATGTTTCATCTTCAATACTTTATCTCCAATGAAAATGGATTTAAAGAATGAAAAAGCAATATTGCTATTTGCTATAACAATCTGGGTAAACAAAGGGTAAGAAATCTTCTCCCCACTTTTTCTCAAAAGATATAATTGTCTAATTTTTAAACCAAATAACAATAATGCCACTAGCATTCCCCCATAAAAAATTCCTTCTTGCCAGGTTAAATTAAATCTCGTTGATTCTTCAACTTGCACCACAGCTGCTTCGTTTTGTAATCCCCATAAATACTCAGGATACCGTGCAAATGTTTGTGGCACTTGCTGCTTAAAAGCTTCTATTTTTACCCATGGTAAAATCAAAGACAAAACATATGTTCCGATCAAATACACTCTGTTCCATTGAAAAAAGGTTTCCTTCTTTAGAAAAAAGTCATAAATAACCAAGAAAAGAAGCTGAAAGGCGATGCACTCCAAAATATATTGTATCATGGTTTTTCCTTTTTAATTTCATTCAATACCGACTCCAATTCAGAAAGGCTCATATCATTTTTCTTCATAAAAAACGACACCATGCTTTTAAATGAACCTTGAAAATAACCATCTACCAGTTTATTTATAGACTGATTACTGTAATCTGATTTCATTACTAAGGGGAAATACAAATACCCTTTCCCTAACTGTTCATGATCCACAAAACCCTTGCTCTCCAAAATCCGAACAATTGTAGAAACGGTATTATATGCTGGTTTCGGTTCAGGTAATTTTTCAATGATCGATGCTACATTACATTTCTGTAATTCCCATAACACAATCATCACTTCTTCCTCTGCTTTTGTCAACTGTATCATTCAACTAATCTTTTAGTTTGATGTTCAAATATAACTAAATATTTAGTTTAAACTAATTTTATAGTTGAAAAAGTTATGTTTGATTGATGTCTATGTAACAAATGCAACCTATATTAGTCTTATAGGCAATAGTTAAATTTTACAATGGATATATTTTTATTAGTTCTAGGATTCATTTTAATGCTCGTAGGCATTTTAGGAAGCTTCTTACCAGTGTTACCCGGACCACCAATTAGTTGGGTAGGTTTACTTTTGTTGTACTCTACCAGTGCAATTACTATGAATTGGACGTTCTTGGGCATTACCCTTGCCATTGCTTTAATAGTCTTTGGATTAGATTACGTAATACCCGCTATAGGAACCAAAAAATTTGGAGGCACAAAAGCAGGAGTTATCGGCACCACTGTAGGATTGTTGGTTGCGCTAATATTCCCAATTCTCGGACCATTCGGAATTATTATATGGCCTTTTGTGGGTGCTTTAGTAGGAGAATTACTGAATAAAGCGGACAAAAAAACCGCTACGAAAGCGGCTTTTGGTTCTTTTTTAGGATTTTTAACGGGTACTTTTTTAAAATTTATGGTAGCCATAGTTTTTCTAGGCTTATTCATTTCAAAAGCTTGGGAGCATAGTAATGCCTTATTTCCTTACTTTAATTAAACTTACTCGGTTATCCATTCTGTTTTAGATGCAATTGGCTCTCGTTTACCTTCGGTTAATTCGCCATCAAAATTGCCCATGTAGAAAAAACCAAGGCATTTTTCGCCTTCGGCTAAACTTAAAAACTCATCCATGTACTTTATAAGTCCCGGTGAAGACCAATAAGATCCAATACCCATTTCGGTGCATTGCAACCACATGTTCTGCACTGCCATGGCTACTGCGGCTACTTCTTCCCATTCTGGTAGAGATTCTTTAGGGTCTCTTTGCATGCAAATTGCAATAATTGCACTTGCCATTTGCGGATTCTCTTGAAGTTTTTTAACCTTCATAGCCTTTGGCTTTGGGTCCAATTCCTCATACTTCTTAGATAGGAAAATGCCCAATCTTTTTTTTAGCATCACCTTGTATTACCTTAAAACGCCATGGTTCTGTACACTTGTGGTTTGGTGCCCAATTACCTGCTGCCAATATTTTTTCAATATCCTCTTTTACAATAGGGCTATCATTGTATTGTACCGGAAACACTGAACGTCTCTTCTTTAAAATATCAAATATCATTTGTTTTCTTTTTCTCTATTCATGTAAAATTAAACCTTAACCATCTAAAATGGTGTTAGATAATTATTAAAATAATCTATTATAAATAACTGTTCTTTTCATCTAAAAGTAGCTCCATGCAGTTCTTTAAAACAGGATTTGTATGTTCTTTTTTCCAAATAACAGATAATTCTGCGCGCTGAGGTATATTCTTAAGCTCAATAAATTTCACCCGCATTTGAAATCCGTTTTGCAAAGATGTAGGTACAATGGCTATTCCCATATGGTTCTCAACCAATTTAAAGATAGTATGGGCATGAACAGATTTGTGTGAGACTTTAGGTGCAAAACCGGCATCTTGACATATACTCAAAATAGTTTCATAGTACAGCGGACTATAAGCCTGACTGAATAAAATAAATTCTTCATTCGCAAATCGCTCCATTCCGTCAAACTCTCTCGTTAACATCGGGTATCTTTCTGGTAACACTAAAGAAAAGGTATCAGTCAAAACAGTTTTCATTTCTAGGGTACTTGGCACTCTAGAAACACGCACAAAACCCATATCTAACTGATCATTTAATACCGCATCTACTTGAGCAAAATTAGATAGCTCCTCTAAAGACGTTTTCACCTTCGGGTATTTTTCTTTTATCCCCAATAATAGTTTAGGTATTACTTGTTGCATAGCCGAGCCTAAAAATCCGATTCGTAATTCTCCACTATTACCATCACCTACCAATTTCAACTGCCGTTCTACCTGCTCCATATGGTTAAAAATAAATTCAACCTCTTTCTTTAGGTAATGCCCGGCAGGGGTTAACGCCACTTTTTTCTTATTACGTTCAAAGAGTTGGGTTTCTAGAATATCTTCCATCTGCTTTATCTGCCTGCTGAGTCCCGGTTGCGAAATAAACAACTTTTCTGCAGCCTTTCTAAAGTGTAATTCTTGCGCTACCGCTAGAAAATAGGTAAGATGACGTAATTCTATTTGATTACTCATAGTTATGAATTGATGATAAAATTGATATTACCAGGTATTAAAAATAGTCATTAATTTTAATTTAAATATTGAAAGCAGAAAGCTATGAATGTACAGTCTTTTAAATTAGGTGAAGATTGGCTAACCGCAGGTAAGGCCATGCAGATTGTTAATGGTAATTTATCTACTGTGCTGTCTGAAACTACAGAACAAAAAATAACCAAAAGCTGGAAAATTGTGCAGAATATAGTAGACAAGGGCCATCCTGTTTACGGCATTAATACTGGCTTTGGACCATTATGTACGACTAAGATTTCAAAATCGGAAACCAATATTCTACAGACCAACATACTTCAAAGTCATAGTGTAGGTGTTGGTGACCCAATAGCAAAAGACATTGCAAAATTGATGCTAATTCTTAAGGCGCAATCATTGGCAAAAGGTTATTCGGGTATAGCATTAAATACATTAAAACGAATAATTTGGCATATAGATAATAATGCTATTCCCATTGTTCCATCACAAGGATCAGTTGGTGCATCGGGAGATTTGGCTCCGCTTTCCCATTTATTCCTACCGCTTATTGGACTGGGAAAAGTGGAATATAACAACGAAACCATTACAACGAAAACACTTTTTGAACGGACAGGACTAGAACCAATAGCACTTGGTCCAAAAGAAGGACTTGCTCTTATTAACGGAACTCAATTTATAGCTGCACATGCTGTAAAAGTAGTTACCCAATTACATTCAATTTTGGCACAAGCAGATGTTATTGGTGCTATGATGATAGAAGGTTTGCAAGGTTCTGTTAAACCATTTTATAATGAACTGCATGCCCTTCGTCCATTTAAAGGTAACGTACATGTAGCCAAACGAGTTAAAAAATTACTGAAAGGCTCTGAAATTATGGAAGCCCATGTAGATTGCGAAAAAGTACAAGACCCCTACTCTATTCGTTGCATTCCGCAAGTTCATGGCGCATCAAGAACTGCCTGGTTACACCTTAAAGAATTATTAGAAGTTGAATTAAACTCAGTGACGGACAATCCAGTAATCATTGATGAAGAACTGACCATTAGCGGTGGTAATTTTCACGGTCAACCATTGGCAATGGCATTAGATTATGCCTGTTTAGCCGCATCAGAAATCGGTAATATATCAGACCGTCGCATATATTTATCTTTAGAAGGTAATAGTCCCGGTGTACCAAAACTACTCATGAACGATACCGGCATAAATTCCGGATACATGATTTTGCAATATACTACCGCAGCATTGGCAAGTGAAAATAAAGGTCTTTGTTTTCCTTCAAGTGCAGATAGCATTCCTACATCCTTAGGTCAAGAAGATCATGTAAGTATGGGGTCTATTGGTGGTAGAAAAGCGTTACAAGTTATTGGAAATGTTGAGAAGATATTGGCAATTGAATTGTTAACGGCTGCACAGGCTTTTGAGTTCAGAAAACCGTTGAAGTCGGGTATCTATTTAGACGAGGTGCATAATGCCGTTCGCGAGCAAGTGCCTTTCGCCAGTAAAGACCGCGTATTTTCTGATGATATTGAAAAGGGTATTGCTATGATTAAAGATCAGACAATACTAAAAGTTATAGCCCGTGTACAAGCAGAACATAATATATCTTTAAAGACAAAACACTCAGAAGAGTTCGAAAACTACTAGTTGTATGAAAAAGAGAACACTAATAGGTCCGTTTAAACAGCTACTACCCATGACCGGAATAAAACTCAAAGGAGCCATTTCTGACCATGAGCTTGAGATTATTGAAGATGGTGGAATTTTAATTGAAGACCAATTAATTATGGCAGTCGGCAATTTTAAAGCATTAGCGGCTGAGTATCCAGAAGTAAGCACTACGGTTTTAAATGGCAATCATGTTTGCTTACCGGGTTTTATTGATGCCCACACACATATTTGTTTTGGCGGGTCTCGTTCTAAAGATTACGCCATGCGAAACGCAGGAAAATCATATTTAGAAATTGCACATGCCGGTGGCGGAATTTGGGATACGGTTACCCAAACCAGAATATCGAGTTTAGAAGAATTAACGAAAAACACTATAAAAAGAGCCAATCGTCATCTTAAAAATGGAACGACTACCATTGAGGTTAAAAGTGGTTACGGACTAACAGTATCTGAAGAGCTGAAAATGCTACGTGCTATTAAAGGAGCCAATGAGCAAGCATTGCCAGAATTGATTTCTACTTGCCTTGCAGCGCATATGCTACCCAAAGATTTTGAAGGAACAGAGAAGGAGTATTTAAAAATGATTTCTAAGGAGTTGTTCCCCATTCTTAAAGAAGAAAATCTAACACACCGTATTGATGCCTTTATTGAACAAAGTGCTTTTTCTGCGGATGATATACAGGCATATTTTTCAAAAGCCAGTGAAATGAATTTTGACATTACCGTGCATGCAGACCAATTTTCTGCAGGTGGCAGTAAAGTGGCTGTTGAGTTTAATGCAATAAGCGCAGATCATTTAGAAGCAAGTACAGAGAAAGAAATTGCATTACTAGCACATAGCGATACTATTTCTGTTGCATTACCTGGAGCCTCCATTGGTTTAGGGTGCGATTTCACTCCCGCACGTGAATTATTAGATGCAGGTGCGGCACTTGCAATCGCGAGTGACCACAACCCAGGGTCTGCCCCAATGGGCGATTTACTAACCCAAGCCAGTATTCTTGGAACATTTCAAAAACTGACAAATGCAGAGGTCTTGGCAGGAATCACTTTTAGAGCTGCCGCCGCTTTGAAATTAGAGGACCGCGGTAAACTGGAAGCGGGACTTTTAGCTGATCTAGCCGTATTCCACTCAGATAATTACCAAGATATTCTATACAATCAAGGAAATCTAAAACCATGTATGGTTTGGAAAAATGGAGCGTTGGTTTTTGATAGGCATAAATAGTTGTTGGTTGTTGGTTGTTGGTTAAAATAATAATATAAATGTCTGGTCGAGCGCAGTCGAGAACCTGCTGAAATATTCTAGACATAAAAATATAAAGATGGATTTTAAAGCACAGATACAGATTGGAATTCCGACTGAGTTACCGCCCAAAAAAGAGCGTTCTTCGGCAGTAAGTCACGCACCAAACCGAAAGCAAATACTTTCTAAAGAAGAGAAACAATTGGCGATTAGAAATGCGTTGCGTTATTTTCCGACGGACTGGCATGCTGTTTTGGCTCCTGAATTTGCTGAAGAATTACAGACGTATGGCAGAATCTACATGTATCGTTTTCAACCATCTTATGATATGCATGCCCGAGCTATTTCAGCATATCCGGCACAGACTAGTCACGCTGCCGCAATCATGCTCATGATTCAGAATAATCTAGATCCAGCGGTAGCACAACATCCACAAGAACTAATTACCTATGGCGGTAACGGTGCCGTTTTTCAAAATTGGGCGCAATATTTGTTAACCATGCAGTATCTGTCAGAAATGACCAATGAGCAGACTTTACATATCTACTCTGGTCACCCCATGGGGTTATTCCCGTCATCAAAAGAAGCTCCAAGAGTTGTGGTAACGAACGGAATGATGATTCCGAATTACTCCAAACAAGACGATTGGGAAAAGTACAATGCACTTGGTGTTACACAATACGGTCAAATGACTGCGGGTTCTTATATGTACATAGGTCCGCAAGGCATTGTTCATGGTACTGCAATTACGGTAATGAACGCTTTTAGAAAGGTGTTAAATACGGATGAAAATCCCAATGGAAAAATATTCTTAACTGCTGGTTTAGGCGGAATGAGCGGTGCACAACCAAAAGCCGGTAACATAGCCGGATGCATCACAATCTGTGCAGAAGTAAATTCGCTTGCAGCAAAGAAAAGACATGAGCAAGGTTGGGTAGATGAGTTAATTGAAGATTTAGACACTTTAGTTAGTAGAACCAAAGTTGCCAAATCTAAAAATGAAATAGTTTCATTAGCATTCATTGGCAATGTAATCGACGTTTGGGAACGTTTCTTTAAGGAGGACATATTCATTCACCTCGGTTCTGATCAAACCTCTTTGCATAACCCATGGGCAGGTGGTTATTACCCAGCAGGATTGACTTTTGAAGAGTCCAATTTAATGATGAATCAAAATCCTGAGGCATTTAAAACGAAAGTTCAAGAATCGTTACGCAGACATGCCGATGCCATAAATCTTCATACCAAAAAAGGTACCTATTTCTTCGATTATGGAAATGCCTTTTTATTAGAAGCATCAAGAGCAGGTGCCGATGTTATGGCAGAAAATAATATTGATTTTAAATATCCGTCTTACGTGCAAGACATTTTAGGTCCTATGTGTTTTGATTATGGCTTTGGACCATTTCGCTGGGTATGTTCTTCAGGAAAAATAGAAGATTTACAAAAGACAGATGCGATTGCATTACGTGTGTTACAGAAAATTAGAGAAGAAGCGCCAATTGAAATTCAGCAACAGCTATCAGATAATATAAAATGGATAGCTGAAGCCGAACAAAATAAATTGGTCGTTGGCTCAAAAGCTAGAATTTTATATGCCGATGCAGAAGGTAGGGCAAAAATAGCGCTGGCATTTAACGATGCCATCGAAAATGGAGCGTTAAGTGATGCCATTATATTAGGTAGAGACCATCATGATGTAAGCGGCACAGATTCACCTTATCGAGAAACAAGCAATATTTACGACGGCAGTAAATTTACCGCAGACATGGCAATACATAATGTGATTGGCGATAGTTTTAGAGGTGCTACTTGGGTATCTATACATAACGGAGGTGGCGTAGGTTGGGGCGAAGTCACCAATGGCGGATTCGGAATGGTTCTCGATGGATCAAAAGATGCTAAACGAAAGCTAAAAAATATGCTCTTTTATGACGTAAACAACGGAATTGCAAGACGTAGCTGGGCGAGAAATAAAGAAGCAATGTTTGCTTTACAACGAGAAATGGACAGAACAAAAACACTAAAAGTTACCATGCCATCTATAGTAGCAGAAAAACATTTAAAAGATTTATTCTAAAAATGTAAGATTAAGACTACTTTATCGTTTTAATAAAACGACGGATTTAAAATCGTAATATTTATCTGAATTAAATGATATGGCAAATTATAAGTTAGCTAATAAAGATAATTGGAAAGGACGTGTTTCTGACCAACAGCTCTATCTGCACGAAAAAATATCATTTTCTAGTATTAAAGACCCTTTACCTGTTACGAACAATAAGACAATAGCTTTATTGGGCTACAGTAGTGACGAAGGTGTTAGACGAAATTCTGGCAGAGTTGGTGCCGAATTAGGACCAGACGAAATTCGTAAGCAATTAGCGAAAATGCCCAATCATTTAAAAGATAATACCCGATTAATAGATTTTGGAAATTTAGAATGTAAAGATCAAGATTTAGAAGAGCAACAAATCGAATTTACTAAAGCCGTAAGCCATTTAATAAAAAATAGGGCAACACCAATACTAATTGGGGGTAGTCATGATTTGGCATATGCTCACTACAACGGTTTACTAGAACATGTAAAAACTAAAGAAAAAATAGGAATTATTAATTTTGATGCTCATTTTGATTTAAGGGCAAATACGAAAGAAAACAATTCTGGCACACCGTTTTACCAAATTGCCATAGATCATCAAGAAAAAGGTCAGGTCATTAAATATATGGCTTTAGGCATACGAAAAGATGCAAATACAAAGGATTTATTAGAATTTGCCGAGGCGCATCAAGTCAACTACCTTTTTCAGAAGTATTTTAATATGAACTACCTTGAACATGTTCAATTAAGGCTCATTCAATTTCTAGAAGATGTAGATTATGTGTATACTACAATAGACTTAGACGGTTTTTCATCCGCTTTTGCACCAGGTGTAAGTGCCCCTTCGCCCATGGGCTTTTCTCCAGATATTGTATTAGAAAGTCTAAAACTAATCATCGATTCTGGAAAATTAGTAGGATTTGATGTAGTTGAATTAAACCCTAATTATGATATTGATGACCAAACTGCAAAACTAGCTGCCTCGTTGGTTCATTACGTAATTCATAAGCTATAGGGCAAAAACAAAAAAAGCCTCCCTTAATGGAAAGCCTTTCATTGGGTTCTATCGATTAAATTCGATAAACACAATTGTCTCAAATCTCTTTGAGACACAACACAACGTTGTAAAGGTAATAAAGGTTTTTTAATAAAAAAACGGTCTGTTCATTTCTTGTAACAAGTAAAGCCTTTTTAAATATTACTGCGCCTCTTGAGCTTTAAACATCTTATAGATATGTTGTTTTTCTTTTAGCGTAAATTGTTTCTCTTCAAACCAGTCATGAATTCTTATTTTTTCATTTTCTATCTGGGCATTTCTAATTGCTTTTAAAGAAACAATATGCCAATGAGCCCCCTTATTTCTAGAAACCGAATACCCAACATCTTCCATAATGTAAGATTGTTTAGGTCTATTAATAAGCCGTACACCGTTTTTCAAAACCGCAAGAGTTTCGGTAAGTCGAACAACTTCAGAGAAAGAATATCTAGCAAAATCGTTAAATCCGTTCTGCTCTACATTATATAATTTATCGCCAATATTTAGGGTATCCATAGCTTAAAAAAGCTACAAATTTAAAAGGCAAACCGTGTTAATTAAATTTTTAGCGGGTATAGTTATTCACAAAATAAAAGGATAAAAATATTTGCTTTGTATTATTACGCCATACCCTTCATAGTCAACAAAGTGGTTGCCCAAACAATTAAAGAAGATAAAAATATACCAATGGTATTTGCCAAAAAGGCTTTCTTTCTTTCTATCTTAAAAAGGTAACTGGCTATACTACCAGCGTAAACACCAGTACCAGGCACAGGTAACATTACGAAAAATATGAGTCCGTAAAATCCGTATTTTTTAATCTGATCTCCAGAACCTGATTTTGCTCTTCTTGCAACGAACAAAGCATTTTTTTTATAAAAATGCCATCTCAACAAGTACCTATTAACCGTATTTAAAAAAAACATCATAATAGGAAACACCATAACATTGGCTAAAAAACAAACCACAAATACTACGTAAATATTTCCCCCTTGTAGAAGACCATAGGGTATACCCACTTTAGCCTCTCCTAGTGGTGAGATACTCCAAAGTGCAGCAATAAGAATATCTTTCAACAATTCTGTTTTTTTTAAGCGAATGCAAAACTACGTTGATCTCGAAAAATTTTATGCCATTTAAATCATAAATGTTGCCAATTGGTCAATTATACCGGTGAATGTCTGTAAAACACAGAGCATTCGCTTTTAGAAAAATAAGATTAGAAGATTATGCAGCATTCGCATACACCCCAGACCATTATTATTTGGTATTTTTAATAGCTTCAACAACAAATTTCAACGCTTACCATCATGACAAAAAATAATTCTAGAAGGTCGTTTATAAAACGAGCTTCACTTTCCTCAGCAGCTTTAAGCACAACACCATTTCTGCTTGCAGCATCAAACCACGAAACTCAATTACTACAAAGAGCTTATTCTTTTCAAGATTTCGGAGTAAATGACCAAATTAACATAGCCCTTATAGGCACGGGTATTCAAGGTATTTATGACACACAGGCTGCTTTACAAGTTGACGGTATAAAAATAGTAGCGGCATGTGATTTGTATATGGGCCGACTTGATAGAGCAAAAGAGCTTTGGGGACAAGATATTTTTGTAACAAGAGATTACCGTGAGATTTTAAATAGAAAAGATATTGATGCCGTATTAATAGCCACACCAGATCATTGGCACCAAACAATAACCGTAGCCGCATTAAAAGCAGGCAAGCATGTGTATTGCGAAAAACCTATGGTTCAAAATTTCAATGAAGGTCAAGAAATCATTAAAGCGCAAAAAGATTCTGGCAAAATTTGTCAAATAGGCAGTCAAGGGATGTCATCATTGGGTAATGAAAAAGCAAAAGAGCTTTATGAAGATGGCGCTATTGGTACTATTGTGATGTTAGATATGTACAATGATCGTTATTCTGCGGAAGGAGCTTGGCAATATCCAATACCTACCGATGCCAGTTCTAAAACCGTTGATTTTGATACCTTTCTGGGTAGTGCACCAAAAGTCCCTTTTGATAATAATCGATTTTTTAGATGGAGAAACTATCAAGATTACGGTACAGGTGTTGCCGGAGATTTATTCGTACATGCATTCTCTACCTTGAATTATGTAATAAGTTCAGACGGACCGAACAGAGCTTTAGCAACTGGTGGACTGCGCTATTGGAAAGATGGTAGAGACGTACCCGATGTTTCCATTACATTATATGACTATCCAAAAACAGATACACATGCACCTTTCAATGCCGCATTTCGTATTAATTTCATTGCAGGTAGTGGCGGTGGTGGCGGATTCAAATTAATTGGTACCGAAGGCGAAATGGAAATAGGTCAGAATTCGGTAACAGTAAATCGCTCTAAATTGGGTATGGAACCTAGTGGATATTCAATGATATCATTTACAGAAGATATGCAAGCTAAAATAAGAGCGGAATATGCTGCTAAAAAATTAGATACTAGAGCAAGTAGCTTAGCCACAGGTACAATTACTTGGGAAGCGCCACGAAATTATAAAGGAGCACATTACGACCATTTTTACAATTTCTTTACAAGTATTAGAACTGATGGAAAGGTAATACAAGACCCAAAATTCGGATTAAGAGCTGCAGGTGCGGCACTATTGGCAAATGAAAGTTATTCAAGAAAACAACCGGTAGACTGGGATCCGACCGAAATGAAATTATTATGATTAATCTTCTTCTACTTCTACGAATTGAATATGGCGTTCCAAATTCTCTTCAATTGATATAAAAGATTCTATACCACGTATACCAGAAATACTCAGAATTTCATCTTGATAGACTTGCTTGTAGTGAAAGCTATCTCTAGCATGCATTTTTATAAAAATGTCGTATTTACCGGTTACGTGGTGTATTTTCACCACCTCTTCAATATCGTTCAACCGCTCCATCACCTTTTTGAACAGACTTATTTCACTTAAGAATATCCCTAGGAAAATGGTCATTTTCCAACCCATTTTAGCATAGTCTAAACTTAAGGTAGCACCAGTAATTAAACCCATCTCTCTCATCTTACGCATTCGCATATGTACAGTACCCGGAGAAACAATTAATTGTTTAGCTACATCTGTATAAGGAGTCTGTGCATTTTCAGCTAAAATATTTAAAATACTAAAATCAACCTGGTCTAATTTATTCCTCATCTGTCCAAATGGTTTTAAATAACTTTTTTCAATAAATTCTAAATTTTCATTAAACTATTATAGTCTTTTAACCCTTTTTAACAAATTTAATTTATAGTTATGTAATTTTTAGTAATAATATGACAATAAAATAGCCAATTAATGAGGTATTGTTTATTTTCTGCTAATCAAATTAAAAATAGCATAAAAAGCATCTTTCTAAGCAATAATATCACTTAGGCACATTTAATATCATGCAGTTTAATAAAATAGAATTATCGACAGCTTTTTCTTTTAAAACTGATTATAATTCAATTTTATACCGTATAACAACTTCATAAACAGACTCCTACCGGCTATGTCTATTTTTGTTTTTCTATAACAAGTTATAATATTGTCTAAGTCAATTAGTCTTCTAATAACATGATTTTTTGACTCGTAAAGTATCCGGAACTTTTCTTTTACGCATAAGGTATTTCCCCCAGTAGTTTTCCTGCTAATCCCAGGATTGCTTATTAGGTAGATACACCATTGAGCAACAACTAAACTCACATGATTATGAAGAAAATTCTAACATTATCCTTCTTGCTACTATGTACACTATTCGTAGCTCAAGCACAGGAAATTACAATTAACGGTAAAGTATCAGATGCACAAGGCCCTTTGCCAGGTGTTAACGTTATGGTGAAAGGAACTACAAAAGGTGTCATTACAGATTTTGACGGTCTGTATTCAATTACCGCCGATAGTGATGCCACTTTAGTGTACTCCTTTATAGGGTATGGCAAACTAGAAATACCGGTAAACAGTAAAACAACAATAAACGCTACACTCGTGGAATCTGCTCAACAATTGACAGAGACAGTGGTAGTGGGATCAAGAAGACAAGGTCGCACAAAACTTGACACTCCTGTACCTGTAGACGTAATTAATATAGCGCAAGATGCTATCAACATGCCACAGCAAGACATTTCACAAATGTTAGCTGCAGCAGCACCATCATTTACCGCATTTACCAGTGGTGGTGGTGATTTATCCTCATTTGTTAGCCAACCAAGTTTAAGAGGTTTGGCTGCAAGTCAAATGTTAGTACTAGTTAATGGAAAACGTAGACACTCGTCTGCAATTTTAGCAGGTAACCAAACAGGAACACCAGGCCCGGGTGTTGACATGCGTTTTATACCATCAGTTGGGGTAGAACGTATTGAAATATTACGAGATGGAGCTTCTGCACAATATGGTTCAGATGCCATTGCAGGGGTTATAAACATGGTAATGAAAAAAGGTACTGGTGAGTTTACTGGTAGTTTAACCGCTGGTGCTTACACGAACAAACCGAATTATGACGAATCTGACCTAACAGATGGTGAGCGCGAACTAACACGATCTTTAGATGGTTGGGATGGTGAGAATTTTCAATTTGATGGTAATTACGGTGTAGGTTTTGAGAACGGAGGCTATTTCAATGCTTCAATAATGGTAGCACAATCTGAACGTACCGTTAGACCAACAGTATTAGGCATCGACAGAGCTCCACTTTATGACGACCTATACCTATCTAATGGTAGAACCACCACACAAGGTTTGCCAATAATAACGAATCCAGAATTAATTGCGGCACAAGCTGCCGGCGATGCTGTATCAATAGCTTCTTTACAGACCGTAAGAGGATTAATGGATGCTAGAGATATTGAACAAATAGATGTAGCTACCTATTCTGGTCTTCCTGCTAAAACAAACATGAGCTTTGCATTTAATTTAGAATCTCCGTTATCAGATACAGCTAGTTTCTATGCATTCGGTGATGTTGGTTACCAGTACTCAGATGCCTATAGTTGTTTTTATAGAAGAGCGGCACAATCTGACAGGGCAAGTTTTGATTTATACCCTAACGGATTTAGACCACAGATATATAATGACCAATATAACATTTCTCTAGCCACTGGGGTTACCGGAATGTTAGGTGATTATGAATTTGATTTAAGCAATACTTTCGGAAACAACTCTGCAAAATTTGGCATGTTCAATACTTGGAACGCAAGTATCGGTCCGGGTTCGCCTACAGATATGAACTTGGGCACACATAGCTTTTTACAAAATACGATCAACTTAGATGCATCACATTTTTATGAAGATATCTTATCTGGATTAAATGTTGCATTTGGTGGAGAACTTAGATTTGAAAACTATGCTATTGAAGCAGGACAAGAAGAAAGCTGGACATCTGGCACGTATGGTGTAGTAACTGCTACTGAAGATAACCAAGCCTTAGTTGGTCCTGACGGATTTCCTTTAGAAGACCTTGGCGGAAACCCATATGTAGATGGCAATGGCGCGCCACAGGTTTTAGAATATGCGGGGGTAAGCCAACAGTTGGTGAAAAATTATGCATTAAACTGTCAATGTTTTAGAGGGTTTGCTCCTGAAAATGAAAGTGACAGCTGGCGATCTGTAATGGCTGCTTATCTAGATATGGAATTAGATGTTAATGAAGATTTATTACTTTCTGGTGCTGTACGTGTAGAGAACTATTCAGATTTTGGAAACGTAATGACCGGAAAAATTGCAGGTCGTTATAAAATTGGTGAGAACTTTGCTTTAAGAGGATCGTTCAGTAGCGGTTTTAGAGCACCTTCGCTACAAGAATTAAACTATTCTCATAGTTACACATTCTTCTTAGGTCTAACTCCTTTTGACGGTACGCTTTATCCTAATAGTAGTTCTGCTGCAAAAGCACTAGGCATTGGTCAATTAACTGAAGAAAGATCTAGAAACGTAAGTCTAGGATTTACTACAAAAATTGGAAAATTAGACATTACTCTAGATGCTTATAAAATTGACATCTTAGACAGAATTTTTGAAACGGGTGAATTTGATTCCACTAGTGCACCGGTACTAGAACCTATTATTGGTAGTGGTTTAGCTAGTTTTAGAATTAATGGTGGCGACGTTAGTACCCAGGGTATTGAGGCAGTTGTTAACTATAACACCAACCTTGGTGCCGGTAAATTAGGAGTAGTACTTGCTGGTACATTCAGAGAAAATAAATTCGAAGGTGCCAATGTACCCGATATAAATACCACACTAACAGATGAAGAGTTAGTCGATCTTTATGTGAGCCGTTCACTAATTGGACAATTTGAAACCGGCACACCTAGCTCAAAAATTATTGGTACCCTAAACTATTCTGTAGGTAAATTTTCTGCCATGCTAAGAGGTACACGTTATGGATCGGTACAAACCAGAGACAGCAGAACAAGAGGACTTTTAGATGGTACGACAGATTATGCCGATCAATATTTTACACCAGAATTTACAACCGATATTGGTCTTACCTATAAATTTTCTGATGCGATTAGTCTAACAGTAGGTGGTAACAACATCTTTAATGAGTATCCAGAAATTATAAGATATGAGTTGCGTACGTTCAACCTGTATTCTGATTATCAGCAAGGTTCAGCAGGTTCATATTATTTTGGCAGACTAACATTTAGCCTATAAACAACAAGTTCATCGTTAAAAATAAAATTATGAGAAATTATATAAAGAACATACTATTATTAACATTGGTTTTTGGCTTGTTGGTCTCTTGTGAACAAGAACGTCTTGACCCTGTACTTACAGCAGCCGAAGGTGGCGGAACCTTAAATAGCTACATAGCATATAGCGTTATGTCTACCGATCCCGATGGGTCTAATGTATACGGAAGAATAGTCTTTTATGAGACGACCTTAAATCAAACCTTGGTCCAATTATCATTGTACAATACAATTGATGGTGAAATGCACCCTGCAGTAATAGTAGATGGCGCAGCCGATATGGGCAGCACTACTATTATAACATTAGACGATGTAAGTGGAAGTACGGGTGAGTTTATGACCAATAAATTCTTTGTCATAACAGATACCGATTTCTATGATTCAATTATGACGCTAGATGCCCATGTAAGCATTAGCCTTAGCCCTACTGATGATACCATAGTTGCTACTGGAGATTTAGGAATCAATGCAGATCCTGTTGAAGCAAATTAGAGATTTTTTAACTTAAATATAGCACAGTATGAAAACAAATGTATACAGAAGAGATTGGCTTAAAAGAGGCGTTCTTACCGCAGCAGGTGTAATGGCAGCACCGTATTTGACCTACGGGGCATTCCCATCGCAACCAATATCGTTAGATGCAAAAGGAAACATCCCTTATACTCCGTTTTTTAAAGAATATTTACCACATGCCCCTCAGGCACCGGTAGAACTTTTGGCTAAACTGAATGCCAACGAAAATCCGATAGGGCCATCGCCTATGGCAATAGCTGCCATGCAAAAGTATGCTGTTGGAGGAAATCGTTACGCTTGGAAAGAGCTTTACGAATTAATGGATAAAATAGCTGCATATGAAGGCGTAAAGGCTGAATCAATTATGATGGGGCCGGGTTCATCTGATCTATTGGAAAAAACGGCTATGGTCTTTTTTAAGGAAGGCGGTAACATTATTTCAGCAGATCCAGCCTACATGTCTCTGATCAAAGTCGCAGAGGCAACTGGGGCAACTTGGAAACCTATCAAACTAAAAGACGATTGGTCTCACGATTTGGCAGGGATGGAAGCAGCTATTGATTCTGACACCAAATTAATTTATATCTGTAATCCTAACAACCCAACCGGAAGCATAACCGAACATAATGAACTTTTAGATTTCTGTTCACGAGTTTCTGAAAAAGTGCCTGTTTTTATTGATGAAGCCTATTTAGGATTTTTAGGAGAAGGTTTAAAGAAAAGTATGGTTTCGTTAATCAACGAAGGTAAAAACGTAATGATCGCACGTACGTTTTCAAAAATACAAGGTATGGCCGGACTACGTGTAGGTTATGTGGTCGCCCAACCTGAAACTTTAGAAATCATACAAAGTGTAACACGAGGTGGTATGGGCATAACACTTCCATCGGTTCACGCAGCAATGGCGAGTATGGACGACACTGCTTTTTCTGAAAAGACTATTGTTTTAAATAAGGAGTGTAGGGAGTACGTATATAAAAACCTGAAAAGAATGGGGTATGATTATGTTCCATCTTCTACCAGTTTCATCATTTTCCCGATTGAAATGGACGGTAAACCTTTCTTAGAAAAAATGACCGCCGAAGGTGTTGGCGTAAGAGCTTTTGAAATCTATGGTAAAAACTGGTGCCGAGTAAGCATGGGTACTATGGATGAGATGAAGTTGTTTACAGCTGCCCTTGAAAAAGTGCTAGTTTAAGTTTGAATTAGTCCAGGAGTTGGAAGATTGGATAATTGCCTTGACACAAAAATCCTGAATTCAACTCCTTCGGACTATTCATAATTCATCTATCTGCTCAAACCAAAACACTCGAAAAATGAATTTTGCACTACAAAAAACCCTCGAATTAATACTTATTATCGGTCTTGGTTTACTGCTACAAAAGAAGGTAGCGAAGCAAGATTTAAAAGGTGTCAAAGTCCTTATTTTAAGTGTGGCGTTACCAGCGACAATATTCGTAGCTCTCTTAAAAATAGAACTTAACGGAACCTTATTAGTTTTTCCATTAGCAGCCTTAACTTTTAATCTTTTGATGTTATTGGCAACCAAATATTTTTTGGCCGCATCTTTACATAAAGAGGAGAAAAGTAAAAAACGGACCCTGATGATGCTTTTACCATCTACTGCACCTGGTCTTTCATGCTTTCCATTTATTGTAGCTTACTTAGGTGATGATACCTTAGCACTAGCTGCACTTGCAGATATTGGAAATAAAATATTTGTTCTGATACTTCTTTATATGCTAGCCATGCATTGGTATCGAAAAAATGCTGTTATAGAAAAACAGGAATCTTCTTCAGCCAAATTAAAAGGGCTTTTTATTTCTTTAATAAACGAGCCTATAAATATCGTTATCGTAGTTGGTTTGTTAATGTTAGGCTTTGGTTTCGACCTTTCATCTTTACCAACATTTTTTCAAAACACCGCTTTAAGCATTAAAGATTTAATGACGCCGTTAGTACTGCTATTTATTGGTATGGCCGTTAGAATAAACAAAGGAGAGTTTAAGTTGATAATTTCTATGTTGTTTCGTAGAATGGGACTTGCATTTTTATTAAGCGGACTTTTTGCATACGCAATACCCGCTTTAACTCCGGCAATGATTTTACTATTGGTGGTGTTTCCTCAAAGTGCCTGTAGCTTTTGGCCATTTGCACACATGAGTGCCATTCAGTCAATGGAAGATAAAGACAAACAACCCTACCCTACTTTTGATGTCAACTTTGGTTTAAACATCTTGGCATGTTCTCTACCATTTTCAACGCTACTAATTATAGGTATTTTCTCTTTTAGCGATTACTTTATTAATCCGTTTGTTTTACTTGGCTTAGGCGCTATTATTCTGGCCATCTCCTTTGCTCCAGATATTTTCAAAACCACCAGTTTTAGAGTAGACAGAGAACGTAAGATTGCAAGTAAATTATTGAAAAGAAAATCTGAAATGACCATTGCTAAAGGCAACTACAAAGAAGAGAAAACCTTAAACGAAGCCAAAGCAAGCTAAACTTTAATAGGTTTCTTTCATCCAGTGATAAGGTGTTCTTTTCATCCAAAGGCCTCGTGTAAAATCGGGGAAATCTTGAGGCTCGCCATTATTGGCAATAGAAAGTTCAGAAAGTGGAGTTACTGCACTCCATGCCGCAGCGTCATAAGCATCTAATGGCGGTGCAATATTCTGTTTTGCAGATTCTACGAAAGAGTTCAATACAAAGAAGTCCATACCGCCATGACCGGCATTTAAGGCATATTCGCCATATTTTTTCCAAAGCGGGTGGTCATATTCATCTAACCAAGGCTGAGCTTCATCCCATTGATGTGGCTCAGATTTTCCTTCCACATAAATTCGACTACCGTCTACCTCCCAGAGTCCGTTGGCGCCCTGCGCACGAAATCCTAAGGAATAAGGTCTTGGCAAATTACAATCATGGGTAATGATAATCGTTTCTCCGTTGGCAGTATCAATAGTAGAGGTAATTACATCGCCCTGCTTAAACTTCACTTTTGCATTAGGGTGCTGTTCACCACCTTCTTTAACAATATAATTATGCAATCCAATACCTTTTGATGCATGAGAGGTCATTGACATAAAACGATTGCCACGGTTAACATCTGCCATCACTGCAATAGGTCCTAATCCATGGGTTGGGTATACATCTGCATTACGTTTTACCGAATGCTCGGTACGCCATTTAGACTCCGATATTCCTTTCTCACCAAACTCCACCCCTTTTCCATAAGCCGTATTACCATCGTTGAATTTTACATGTCGCAAATCATGCTGATAACCACATCTATAATGCACCATTTCACCAAATACATTTTGCTTTACCATATTAAGCACTGCAAGTACATCTCTACGATAATTCACGTTTTCTAAAATCATCATATGTGTACCTGTCCGCTCATGTGTATTTACCAAATCCCAGCATTCTTCTAAAGTATTAGAAGCGGAGACTTCTACACCAGCATATTTACCGGCTTCCATAGCATCAACAGTCATACGCGTATGCCACAACCAAGGTGTTGCAATAATTACGGCATTAACATCTGGCAATGCCAATAGGTTTTTATAATCATAATCATTTGATCCGAAGACTTTTGGGGCTTTACCCTTAGCATCAGCAATGTGCTTTTTAGCAATAGTTATTCTTTCGGCATCAACGTCACAAATAGCGGTAACATTCACATCTTTTCTTAGTAGTAAATTCTGTAAATGGTTTGTACCCCTCAAACCTACACCTATTAAACCGACATTAAGTTTATCGGCAGCACTAAAACTATTATGTGCAAAACCAGTTACAGCAAATAGACCCATACCTGCTAATGATGTATTCTTGATAAAATTTCTTCTTGATGCCATGCGATGTTAATTTTATGAACTCTGAATTTATAAAAAGTTACCGACCCATATTAACTTATCATCAATTATAATGAGGTTACACCCGATAATTTGTACGAATTTTAATCACATTCGTTATTTTTGCCACGTAAATACAGAAAATTATGACATTACTTTTAATGGCTGCCGGTAGCGGTAGTAGATATGGCAAGCTTAAACAATTTGATGATTTAGGTCCCAATGGTGAGTTTTTAATGGAATTTGCCATTTATGACGCCATCGAGAATAATTTTGAGCAAATTGTAGTTATTACCAAAAAAGAGAACGTTTCTTTTTTAGAAGAGCATCTTTCTAAAAGAATACCAAGTACTATAAAATTAAATGTTCTTGCCCAAGAACTTACAGATTTACCTGACGGAGTTACGTTTACTGGTGAGCGCAAGAAACCATGGGGTACTGCACATGCTGTTTGGACAGCAAGAAAAGTTATCGACGGACCATTTGTTGTTATCAATGCCGATGATTTTTATGGACAATCAGCTTACAAAAAAGCTGCTGACTTCATGAAATCTAATGATGAAGCATATGCACTTTTAGGATACACTTTAAAAGATACTTTATCTGAACACGGTTCTGTTTCTAGAGGTGTTTGTGAAGTAAACGGAGATAATTTAGTTTCTGTTCAAGAGCGTTTAAAATTGGTTCAAAAAGAAAACAATATTCTTGATGAAGATACTAACCTAGAGTTTACTGGTGATGAACAAGCTAGTATGAATTTTTGGGTATGTAGACCTTCTATCTTTGATAAAATAGAATCTGAATTTAGAATTTTCTTAAAAGACGATGACCGTATCGCTAACAGCGAATTGTACATTCCTCTAATGATACAAGAAATGCTTCAAGCAAAAGAGATTGAAGTAAAATGTATACCTTCTGGTGGAGACTGGTTTGGGGTTACGTATGCTAGTGATAAAGAAAAAGCAATGAATAGCTTAAAAGAAAAATCAGAATCAGGTAAATACCCTGCTCCTATTTGGAAATAAGAAATTCATTATTATAAAATAAGACCCATTAGATGTACATCTAATGGTTTTTTTTATGCTCAAAAATGACCTAAACTAAAAAGAGTCCGATCTTAACAGACCGGACTCTTTTACGAGAACACTATATGAAAATGAAAAAATTTTAATTCGTTTTTTATTACATCATAAATGTACAAGTAAGGTTAACTTTTAGAAACAAATTGATGTCAACTGCTTATTTTTTGTTGTAAGATGGTCTATTTTTGTTGTGAACTCAATTTATAGCTATGAAAATTAGAATAAAAGGTGATTCTGTTAGGTTTCGACTAACCCAAACAGAAGTGAAATCGCTCTCTACAAACGGCGAGATTTACGACAGTACTAATTTTGGAGGTCAAGTATTCAATTACGGAGTTATTCTAAAGAGTGATGCCAATCAATTACGAATTAGCTTTGAGAACAATCGGGTTACTTTAGAAATGCCAGAAACTACTGGTAAGGTCTGGTTTGAAAATGATATCATCACCTATGACCATACTATAAAAACCACTTCTGGCAACGAACTTTATTTGCTATTAGAAAAAGATTTCACCTGTCTTGATAATACTATTGAAGACCAGTCTGATAATTACCCAAACCCCAAATTGAGTTAATATCTAGTATATTTCATACTTTTTAAGGTAGTTTTAATGAATTTGACTGCTGTGGTTACTCATACATTTACTAAGTTTATTGAATGGATGCAAAAACCGAACGTAACGTTTCATTTAGAGGGTCAGAAGAATTTTTTGATATTGAAATAAAAGATCCGATAACGCATGCCGCAGGCTATCTAGGGGTTCGTGAAGCTTTAAAACATACTTTTAAAGAAATGGGCGTTTTACGATCCATGCGCACATTATTGAGCATGAATCAGAAAGACGGTTTCGATTGCCCAAGTTGTGCATGGCCAGATCCAGAACATCCATCACCAGTAGCCGAATATTGCGAAAATGGGGCTAAAGCCTTAGGCGATGAAGCTACTACTGAAAAAATTGGCGCAAGTTTCTTTCAAAAGAACTCGGTTGAAGAATTGTCTCAATTAACTGATTACGAACTAAACAAATTTGGGCGTTTAGTAGAACCATTAATTTTAAAACCTGATAGTGTACACTACGAACCTATCTCTTGGCAAGCTGCTTTTGATTTAATCGCATCAGAATTAAAAAAACTAAACAATCCAGATGAGGCTATTTTTTACACCTCAGGAAGATCAAGTAACGAAGCCGCTTTCATATATGGTATGTTTGCCCGTGCATTAGGTACCAATAATTTACCCGACTGCTCTAACATGTGCCATGAAAGTAGTGGCATTGCTTTGGGTGAAACTTTAGGTATAGGCAAAGGTTCCACAACTTTAGAAGATCTTTACGAAGCTGAGGTCATTTTAATTGCCGGTCAAAACCCGGGCACCAATCACCCAAGAATGTTGTCTGCCCTAGAAAAGTGCAAGAAAAATGGAGGTAAGGTGATTAGCATAAATCCGCTTGAGGAATCTGGTTTGGTGAATTTTAAAAATCCGCAACATCTAGGCGGATGGATCGGTGGTGGCGAAGACATGGCAGATATTCATTTGCCGGTCAACATCAATCAAGACATCCCTTTGGTGAAATTGATTCTTAAGAAATTAGTTGCATTAGAAGAACAATCAAAGGATGTATTTGACCATGCCTTTATTGAAAAATATACAGATGGTTATGAATCTTTAATTTCAGATCTTAAGAATTATACATCCGAAGAACTTTTAGCGCAAACAGGCGTATCCGAAGAAAAAATTAATGAAACTGTAGCCTTATTAGCTAGCAAATCTAAAATTATTGTGTGTTGGGCAATGGGGCTTACGCAGCATAAAAATGGAGTAGAAAATATAAGAGAATATATAAATATTCTATTACTAAAAGGTGCCATAGGCAAACCACATGCGGGCACTTGCCCAGTACGTGGTCATAGTAATGTACAAGGTGACCGTAGTGTTGGTATTCAACATTTTGTTGATAAAGAGCTGAACGCACGAATTAAAGAACATTTAGGTTTTACCCCGCCAGATCATGAAGGTGTAGATGTGGTAGGCACGCTGAAAGCTATGTATGAAAGCAAAGCAAAAGTATTTATGTGTTTAGGCGGCAATTTTTTAATGGCGGCTTCTGATACTGAATATACTGCCAAGGGTATTCAAAATTGCGACCTTACGGTACAGGTAAGTACCAAATTGAACCGAACACACTTAATTACCGGTAAAACAGCCCTAATTCTCCCCACCATAGGTAGATCAGAGAAAGACATGAAAAATGGCAAACCACGTCATTTTACGGTAGAAAATAGTATGGGGCGCGTAAAACGTTCTAAAGGAATTCTAAAACCTGCCGCAGACACCATAATGAGCGAGCCAGAGATTATTGCGAATATGGGACATTCATATTTCGGGGAAGGACATTCTATGAACTGGAAGGCTCTTGGTAATGATTATGAATTAATTAGAACACTGATAGATCAAGTTGCCAAAGGATTCAGCAATACAGAAGAACGCTCTGTAGGTGCAGGCTACTACTTACCAAATAATGTACGTGATTTAGATTTTAGTATGCTACCAAATGGAAAAGCACAATTTTCGGTCAATAAATTACCTGAGCACAAATTGGCTAAAGATGAGTACATGTTAATGACCATACGCTCGCACGATCAATTCAATACGACCATTTATGGCTTAGATGATCGATATAGAGGAGTATACAATGCAAGACGGGTAATTTTCATGAATATTAATGACATGAAAGCTGTCGGACTCAAAAAATTAGATGTGGTCGATATTACCAGTACTTATGATGAGCAGATTAGAACTGCTCACAACTTTAAAGTAGTACCATACAATATACCCTCAGGTAATTTGGCATCTTATTTTCCTGAGACTAATGTATTGGTCCCTTACAATCATTTTGCTGACCGAAGCAAAACACCTATTAGCAAGTCTGTTAAAGTGAGATTGGTAAAGAAATAGTTAACCAATATCACATTGAAATTCAATTATTTAACAATCTGGTAACTCAAAAATAAGTTAGCAATAACTCATCTATACTCTTATTATTCGAATCTTTACGGTCATATGTTTCAGTGCATGAAATCTATTAAATTGACCATCTTCTCAAACACTCTTCTTGCATATAATGCCAAGTTGGAGGTCAATCTATCCCCATTACGTATTTCAAAATTCACAGGTAAGAAACCTCCAATCATTTTATGAAAAAAAGACCAGTTGACATAGTAGTCATTTCTGATGTTCATTTAGGAACATACGGCTGTCACGCTAAAGAGCTTTTAAAATATATGAAAACTATAAAGCCAAAAAAAGTAATTCTTAATGGTGACATTGTAGACATTTGGCAATTTAGTAAGCGTTATTTTCCAAAATCTCACATGAAAGTAATTAAGCTTTTATTAGAGTGGATTGCGAAAGGCATACCAGTATATTATGTAACAGGTAATCATGATGAACTGTTCCGTAAATTTTCTGGCTATAGTATGGGATCATTAAGCATTGTTAATAAAATGGTGATTCCGCTTGAAGATAAAAAAGCATGGATTTTTCATGGTGATGTCTTTGATGTAACCATGCAACATAGTAAATGGGTTGCCAAACTTGGCGCGAAAGGGTACGACTCCTTAATTCTACTAAACAGAGGCATAAACTTCGTTAGCAAGAAAATAGGTAGAGGTCCGATTTCTATGTCTAAAAAAATAAAGAACGGTGTAAAATCTGCCGTTAAATTTATTAATGACTTTGAAGAAATTGCCGCAGCTATCGCTATTGAAAATGGATATGACTATGTGATATGCGGACATATTCACCAACCAGAAATTCGTAAAATAAAGACGGATAAAGGTGAAGTTACCTATTTAAATTCGGGTGACTGGATCGAAAATTTAACCGCGCTTGAATACCACAAAGGCAAGTGGGAACTATATTCTTACCTAGAAGATCAACTCGTAATTGACCACCAAGAAGATAGTAAAGAGGAAACCTTTGTCTTAGAAAAGGCAGAGCTTTTTGAAAGCCTGTTAGAAGAGTTTAGAATGAGTGGAATGACCCAACAGACCAAATGAAAGTATTATACGCAATACAAGGTACCGGCAACGGTCATTTAAGCAGAGCTCGAGACGTTATACCTGCTCTTTTGAAACACAACATTTCTTTAGACATTTTAGTGAGCGGCATACAAGCAGATATTAAGCTGCCCTACCCTGTTAAATATCGATTAAAAGGGCTTAGTTTCATCTTTGGAAAAAAAGGAGGCGTAGATGTTTGGAAGACCTATTACAGGGCAAACTCCCTTCGATTGCAGAAAGAAATTAAAAGCATACCCGTAGAAGAATATGACCTCATCATAAATGATTTTGAACCCGTAACGGCATGGGCATGTAAGTTAAAAAACAAACCTTGCTATAGTTTTAGTCACCAAGCTGCAGTTCTATCTAATTTGGCTCCGAAGCCTAAGAAGAAAGACAGAATGGGCAAATGGATTTTGAATAACTACGCCCCTACAAGCCATCAATTCGGACTTCATTTTAAACCTTACGAAGCAAATATCTACACACCCATAATAAGAAACGATGTTCGTTCTGCTACAGTTTCAAATGGTGAACATTATACGGTGTATTTACCCTCATATAGCGACGAAAAATTATTGCGCTTTTTAAGCAAGATGAAAAGAGTAAAATGGGAGGTTTTTTCAAAACACAGCACTTATGAATATTTCAGCAATAACATTCATATAAAACCCATTACAAACGAAGCCTTTGTAAAAAGCATGGCTTCTAGTAAAGGTGTATTATGTGGAGCCGGTTTTGAAACCCCTGCAGAAAGTCTTTTCATGCAAAAGAAATTACTGGTCATACCCATGAAAGGGCAATACGAGCAGCAATGCAATGCTGCAGCATTAGAAGAAATGGGAGTTCCTGTAATTAAATCGTTCAAAAAAAAGCACTTAGCTAAACTGAAACATTGGCTCGATAGCGATACTATCATATCGGTAGATTATCCAGATATTACAGATAAAATCGTTTCAAAACTTCTAGAAGAATCCCTAGTAATTCGCTAAAAAAGCCCAATTCAATTGAAAGAACAAAAAGAGCCCTTTATGAACGCATCAGATTTTGGTAAAGATTTTACATGGGGCGTATCGACTGCAGGATATCAAATTGAAGGCGGTTATGATGCAGATGGCAAAGGTCGATCTATTTGGGACAAGTTTACCGACAACCCGAAAATGATTCGTAATGGAGACAATGCAAATGTCTCCTGCGATTTTTATCATAAGTATAAAGAAGATATTCTTTTGATGAAGTCTATGAATATTGACAACTATCGATTTTCAATATCATGGACCAGAATTTTACCGTATGGTGTAGGAACCATAAATGCGGCAGGTGTAGATTTCTATAATAAAGTAATAGACTTTTGCCTAGAAAACGAAATAACACCTTGGGTTACGCTTTATCATTGGGATTTACCTCAAATATTAGAAAATAAAGGAGGATGGACAAATAGACAAATTGTAACCTGGTTTTCAGAATTCACGCAAGTTTGTGCAAATGCTTTTGGTGACCGAGTAAAACATTGGATGGTCTTAAACGAACCCATGGTATTTACAGGAGCCGGATATTTTTTAGGCGTACATGCTCCCGGTAAGAAAGGGCTGAAGAATTTTTTACCTGCCGCACACCACGCAGTTCTTTGTCAGTCGGCAAGTGGAAGAATACTCAGAAAATTAGTGCCTGACGCACAAATAGGCACCACATTTTCATGCTCGCAGATTACCCCTTACAGACAGAATAAGCGAGATAGAAAAACTGTAATAATAGTTGATGCTTTGCTCAATCGTCTATTTATAGAACCAACTCTAGGTTTAGGTTACCCCACAAATGAAGCTCCGATTCTAAAAAAACTAAAACCCTACATTCAGCCGACCGATATAGAAGACTGCAAGTTCGATTTTGATTTTATCGGAATTCAAAACTATACACGCGAAAAAGTAAAGTACAGTCTTTTGGTGCCATACATAAAAGCTAAGATTGTAAAAGCTAGCAAACGAAATGTAGAAACTACGTTGATGGATTGGGAGGTGTACCCACCTAGCATTTACAATATGATCAAAAAATTCGGAGCGTATCCCCAGATAAAAAAAATAATTATCACAGAGAATGGCGCTGCCTTTAAAGACACCATTGAAGCAGAAATTATAACCGATACAGACCGATTAAATTTTCTAAAACGTTATTTGAGGGAAGTTCTAAAAGCGAAACAAGAAGGCTTAAATATTCACGGATATTTCGTGTGGACGTTTACTGACAACTTTGAATGGGCAGAAGGCTACTTTCCCAGATTCGGATTGGTACATATCGATTTTAAAACACTCAAGAGAACGATCAAAGAATCAGGAAAGTGGTTTTCTCAGTTTTTATCTCACAAGAATTAAGCGCAAAAAAAAGCCGATGCTCCCATCGGCTTAAGCTTTTATCCAAAAAACATGCACACATCTTACACGCGCAAGACAAAGGTAGTTGTCGTTTTTTTGTTTCATGTTATGGCTATACTACCAAAATGTTACCTTATTGAAAAGCCGGCATTCCTGTAATATCTGCACCAGTAATTAGCAAATGAATATCATGTGTACCTTCATACGTAATAACACTTTCTAAATTCATCATATGGCGCATAATACTGTATTCACCAGTAATACCCATACCACCTAATACCTGTCTAGCTTCGCGAGCAATGTTTATAGCCATCTCAACATTGTTTCTTTTAGCCATTGAAATTTGAGCAGTAGTGGCTTTACCTTGATTCTTTAATTGTCCCAGTCTAAACGCTAATAATTGCGCCTTGGTAATTTCGGTAATCATTTCTGCCAATTTCTTTTGTTGCAATTGCGTAGCTGCAATAGGTTTACCGAATTGCACACGCTCTTTTGCATATCTTAATGCCGTATCATAGCAATCCATCGCTGCACCAATTGCCCCCCAAGCAATACCGAATCTTGCAGAATCTAAACAACCTAATGGCGCACCTAATCCAGATTTATTTGGTAAAAGATTTTCTTTCGGAACCTTTACGTTATCAAAAATCAATTCTCCCGTTGCAGAAGCTCTTAAAGACCATTTGTTATGCGTTTCTGGTGTCGTAAAACCTTCCATACCACGCTCTACGATTAAACCGTGAATACGACCTTCTTCATTCTTTGCCCATACGACGGCAATATCACAGAAAGGTGAATTTGATATCCAAAGCTTAGCTCCATTTAAAAGATAATGATCACCCATATCTTTATACTTGGTTTCCATACCGCTTGGGTTAGAACCGTGGTTAGGCTCGGTTAACCCGAAAGACCCCATCCATTCACCAGAAGCTAATTTTGGTAAGTATTTTTTTCGTTGCTCTTCTGTACCGTAGGTGAAAATCGGGTACATCACTAAAGAAGATTGTACCGATGCCGTAGAACGCACACCACTATCTCCCCTCTCAATTTCTTGCATGATGAGTCCGTAACTTATCTGATCCAATCCGGCACCACCATACTCCTCTGGGATATATGGACCAAAAGCACCTATCTCAGCAAGACCTTTTATTATCTGCTTTGGGAACTCTGCTTTTTGAGCATATTCTTCAATAATTGGAGATACATCGCGTTTCACCCATTGGCGTGCGGCATCACGAATTAACAGATGTTCTTCAGAAAATAAATCATCTAAATTGTAATAATCTGGTGCTTCAAATAAATCTGGTCTCATAACAATGCTTTTATCAAAGATAAATAAAGAAATATAACATTATGCAAGACTAAAGTTACATTTTTAAATAAAACTCTTTAGTCAAGTCCACATACTCAGCAGTATAGATATGTCTGTCAGTTTCAATGACCAACTCGGTAATCTTACATTCTTGCTCTTTTCTAGAGAACGCCAATAACACACGTTTTATTTCTGCGCTGGGATTTCCTTTTACATGAAGACATTCTTTTGGAAACAAACCTAAATCTGCTGCCATATGCACAAATGCCTCTTTTTCTTTAAAAGGAATAATTGTAGCGAACTGTCCGTTTTCGGTCAGCAATTTCGAAACACCCTCTAAAAGTTCGTTAAAAGGAAGAAACTCATTTTGTCGTGCTTGATCTCGTTGCAGGTTTCCTGAAGTTACCGTCTCAGCATAAAAAGGCGGGTTACACACAATCAATTCATATTGGTCTTCGATTTCATCAACAAACTCATCGAGACCCGCATGGTAGCAATATAATCGATCTCCCCATGGTGATAATTCAAAATTTTCGACACATTGCTCATAGGAATCTGCATCAATTTCAATAGCATCCATTACTTCTGCAAAGCAACGTTGTGCTAACATTAAAGAAATAACACCAGTGCCAGCACCAATATCAAGAATAGATTCAGGATTGTTTTCGACATTTGCCCAAGCACCTAAAAGAACACCGTCAGTACCAATTTTCATGGCGCAGCGATCTTGGTTTACATTGAACTGTTTAAATTTAAAAGGTGCGCTCACAGTATAAATCCTAATCCGTTAAATCATTTAATATTCTACTTTTGGCATCTGCTAAGTAACTTCTACCGATAGTATATCTAATACCGCCAATTTCAACGCTATTACCTTCAACAACATTTACTTTATCAACAGCAATAGTGTACGACCTATGAATTCTAAGAAAATTATCGCCAGGTAGTTCATCTGTAAAACTACTTAGTGTTCTATGGATGATATATTTTGCGGTCGGGGTAATGATTCTGATATAATCTTTAAGGCTTTCTATCACCATAATTTCATCAAGATATATTTTCTGAAGTTTCTTTTTATCGACCTTTACAAAAATAGCAGGCTTCTCGTCTTTATCTGACGAACCATTATCGGAACCTCTCTTTAAACCAATTACACGATCTACAGATTTAAAAAAACGTGGTAAAGAAATAGGCTTCACCAAATAATCTATCGCCTCTAGCTCAAAACTCTTCAACGCATGCTCTTCATGTGCTGTGGTCATGATAACAAATGGTTTTTTATGCAGGGTACTCAAGAATTCCAATCCGTCAAGAAATGGCATATTAATATCTAAGAACATGATATCAACTTGGTTGTCTCTTAAAAAAGTTGATGCATCTAAAGCATTTGAAAAGGTGCCTTCTAACTGTAGTTCTTTAACCCTGAGAATATAGTTTTTAAGCACATTTACTGCTAACGGTTCATCATCGACTACTATCACTTTCAAAATCATATCACCTTAAGCTTTAAAAAAACATTGAACATTTTATTCTCTTCGAAAATCTGCAAATCATAATCATTTTTACCATAGCCCAACTCTAAACGCTTTTTCACATTCGACAGACCGATACCACCTCTTTTTACAGGATAAACATACTCTTTATTGACATTAGGTATAGAGTTTGAGACTTTAAAATTCATAAAGCCGTCTTCAACTTTTACATCAATTTTAATTTTCATTTCCCCAATATTCTTACTGGCTCCATGTTTAAAGCAATTTTCTATAAGAGGGATAAGTAACATCGGCGGTATTTTACAATTACCAAGGTCACCAGATATATTCATATCAATCTTTAAAGAATCATCGAACCGAATGCGCTCCAAATCTATGTAATTTCTAATACAATTAATTTCACTAGTTAAATCTTGCCGTTGCTTTTTTGTTGCATACAATAAATAACGCATAAGCTCAGATAATTTTAAAATAACTTCAGGCGCCTGATCAGATTTTTCTAGCGTTAAAGAATATATATTATTTAAGGTATTGAAAAAGAAATGCGGAGAAACTTGAGAACGCAAAAAACGGAGTTCAGTTTTTAATTGTCGCTTTTCTAAATCGTGAAGTTTACTGCTTTCTCTAAGCCAATCGACCGTAAGTTTGATCGCCGTAAAAAATGATATTACATATACCTCACCAATCATGGTTTGCACTGCGTAGCCAACTGTAAGTGTATCTATAACCTCGTTCGCTTCGGGCATAACATCTGTGCTAACCAAATAATAGGTAAGGTTATATTTGAATAAGAGCATTACCACTAAAGCCAACAATATATACACTGTATACTGAAAGTATTTTTTGGTGTAGATGAACTTCGGCATTAAATAGTAGGCATTCAAATACGCCAAAAACATGTGTATAGGAAAACCTATTAAATTAGTACGTAAAGAAAGTAGAAAATCATCGTGAATGAAGGTCCAACGAAAAGTATTAAACCCGAAGTAGACCAACCAAAATAAAATATGGTGCCAAGGTTTAATTTCGCTAGTTCCGAAGAATTTAGGCATACTTAAGAACTTCCGCAATCTAATATCCATAGGCTAAATACACTTATGTTTTATTTACTTAATTTGACGTTGAGCATCGATCTTTAGTTGTTAGGCTAAAAATATTCAGATTAACCAATATTTTGAAAATATTCAACGTAACTGTTTAGACTAGGCAAATAATAATCGTTACTAAATGTACTCAAAAACAACAACAGCAGAGCTTCATTTTGAAATGAGATTATTAGCCAATTCGTATCAAATTGTAATATTAAAAACACCCAAAGGGTAGAACAAATTAAAGTAAAAGGATTGACTTACCTAATATCATTCAACTCTAAGTTTTGTATTAACTGAAGAAATGGATATTAGCAAAAAAATAATTACCACATTAAAAATTAAGGTTATGGCAATCATCAATAAAAATTCATTAAGGTCAAAAAAAGCAGTTGCCCTACTTTTATTTTTTTTATATCTAGGTGCCATATCAATTGCTGCACAAGAAATACCTCGTACTTACGTAGCACAAAATACTACAGAGAACATTACAGTAGATGGCAAAATGGACGAACCTTCATGGCAAAAAACATCTTTGTCTAGCAACTTTATAGATATTGAAGGTATCAAAAAGCCAACTTATGAAACAAAGTTTAAAATGCTTTGGGACGATGCCAATATATATTTCTTTGTAAAAATAAAAGAACCTCATATTTGGGCTACCTTAAAACAGAAAGACACCATTATTTTTTACAATAATGATTTTGAAATCTTTCTTGACCCAGATGGTGACACTCATAATTACTACGAATTTGAAATGAACGCCTTAAATACCATATGGGATCTTTACCTATCTAAACCTTACAGAAACAACGGTCATATAACTGATGGATGGGATTTTAAAGGAATAAAAACAGCAGTACAGGTAAATGGCACTTTGAACAATGCTTCTGATATTGATGAAGGTTGGTCAATAGAAATAGCAATACCATGGTCGTTCAACACTGCACCTGGCGGAAAACCTCACGTACCAGAAAATGAATCTTGGAGAATAAATTTTTCTAGGGTGAATTGGGATTTCGATTTACAAAATGGCAAGTATTCTCGAAAAAAGGACAGTGCAGGTAAATTTCTGCCAGAATACAACTGGGTATGGTCGCCACAAGAAGTAATAAATATGCACGAACCAGAACGATGGGGTTATGTTTATTTTAATAAAGACTCAAATATCACCGATTATATAATACCTGAAGATGAACATATTAAGTGGTACATGTATGAGCTTTACAGAGATATTAAAAGCGGAAACGAAAAAGCATGGACTACCAAAAATGAAGTACTACTAACAGCACCCAAACTAATAAAAGGTAAACCGGTTATCGCTCAATTGGAAAAGAATAATTTCGGCTTTGACCTTTGGGTAAAAAGTCCCTTCACAAATAACAAACTAATCATACATACCGACGGAAAATTTGAAACCTACCATGATAAAACTAACTAAATTTTTACCTTTTCTAGCCCTATTTATCTTCACTCTGAATATTTCATGTGAAACAAAAAAAGAAACTGCTACTACCACTATCAGTAAAAACTCTGAAGTCAAAAAAGACACTTTCAAATTTTGGACGTGGATAACTGCTGAAAAAACCAGAACCGACGCCTCGTTTGACGAGGAATTTAAGAAGTATGGCGATAACGGTTTAGATGCTATTCTAATTAACACATACGGCGACCCAGAACTATTAGCCAGGCTAGTGCCAATAGCTAAAAAACACAATCTAGAAGTTCACGCTTGGATGTTTACCATGAACCGCCCTGGTGATAAAGTCGCAGAACAGCACCCCGAGTGGTACGCGGTAAGTAGAGATGGTAAATCTTGCTTTGATGAACCACCTTATGTTGGTTATTACAAGTGGCTTTGCCCAACTAGAAAAGAATCTCGTGAACACATACTAGGCTTAATAGAAAGATTAGCAAAAGTTGAAGGTATAGCTAGTTTTCATTTAGATTATATACGATACTCAGACATCTTCCTCCCTATTGGTCTATTACCAAAATATGACCTAAAACAAGAAACTGAACTACCAGAATATGACTTCTGCTATTGTGATGTTTGCACAGCTGAATTCGAAAAAGAACATCATAAAAATCCGAATGACTTTAGTAATCCTGCTATTGATTTGGAATGGAAAAATTTCAGGCTCAATAAGGTTAAAGAAATTGTAGACCAAGCTTATAAAATTACTCATGAAAATGGCAAACTATTGACAGCAGCTGTATTTCCTTATCCAGAAATGGCAGATCATATGGTACGCCAACGATGGGATAAATGGCAGGTAGATGCTGTATTACCTATGATATATAATGTCTTCTACAACGAAGAAATTGATTGGATCGGGTACGCCACTAAACAAGGGGTTGAAGATTTAAAAGGAAGAAACACAGAATTACATACAGGTATTTATGTGCCAGAAATGACCGCTGAGCAATTAAAAGAAGCTATTTATCAAGCAAAAAATAATGGTGCCAACGGAGTGTCGTTTTTTGACGGACCCGCAATTACAGAGCAACAATGGCAAGTAATTAAGGCATCACAAAAACCATGATTTCTGTTTTATTCTTTAAATTTTACTTTTTGTTAACACGTTGTTAAGCTTTTCACAATAGTTATTTGTCGAAATTTTTCATCATTCAACAGATTATAACTCACCTTAATACCTTATTAAATACAACTAACTTAACTCAATCATTTATGAACAAAAAATTCTTAAGTTTTTTGACCATTATTTTACTGCTTTTTTTTCAAGGAATAACAGGTCAAGATAAAAGCGTATCAGGTGTTGTCACAGACGATACAGGATCACCTTTGCCAGGTGTAAACGTTGTTGAAAAAGGCACATCTAACGGTACTTCTACCGATTTTGATGGAAATTATGTTATTAGCGTTGATGCAAATGCAACATTAGTATTCTCTTCGTTAGGGTATAAATCTAAAGAAGTTGGTGTAAATGGTAGATCTACTGTAAACACCTCAATTGTAGAAGATGCAAGCGAATTAGATGAAGTAGTAGTAACTGCTTTAGGTATTCGTAAAGAAACTAAAGCGTTAGGCTATTCTTTAACCGAAGTAGGTGGAGAAGAAATTGCAACTATCAAAACACCAAACGCCATTAACTCTTTACAGGGTAAGATTGCCGGTGTAAATATTTCACAGAATTCAACGGGAGCTGCAGGTTCTAGTAGAGTTATTATACGTGGGTCCAGTTCACTTTCTGGAGAAAACCAACCATTATATGTTGTAGACGGTATACCTATTAACAATGCCAATAATGGTGCCGCTAGCATGTGGGGTGGTTCTGATGGTGGAGATGGTATTTCTAGTTTAAACCCAGACGACATCGAATCTATTTCTGTTCTTAAAGGTGGAGCTGCATCTGCTCTTTACGGTTCCCGTGCTGCAGGTGGTGTTATTATTGTTACTACCAAATCTGGTAAAGACCAACAAGGTTTTGGTATAGAAGTAAGTAGCCAAGTAACTTTTGATCAAGTAAACACTTCACTACAAGATTACCAAACTGATTACGGGCAAGGTATTAGAGGAGAAAAACCTGCAAACCAAGCAGGAGCTTTAGAAGCGGGTTTCAGCTCTTGGGGACCAAAATTTGACGGCAGCCTTGTACCTCAATTTGACGGAGTTTCAAGACCATATTCATATGCAGGTAATAATATCGATAAGTTCTACAGAACAGGATCAACCTTTATAAATACTGTTGCTTTAACGAATGCTTCAGAAAATCTTACGTACAGACTTTCTGCTTCAGACCTTAACAACGAAGATATTTTACCAAACGCCGGTTTAAATAGAAAATCTTTTTCTTTAAACGCAAGCTCTGTAATGTCTGAAAAATTAACTAGTAGTGTTAATGTGAAATACATTATTGAAAAAGTACAGAATAGAGCTAGATTATCTGATAGTCCAGGTAACGCTAACTTCTCCGCAGGTCTATTACCTGGCAACTTAGATGTTACCAACCTTTTACCGGCAACAGATGAGAACGGTCTAGAACGTCAGTTTACTGATAATACCTTTGTTACCAACCCATACTTTTCTGCTTATAATTTTAGAAGAAAAGATCAAAGAAATAGAATCATAGCTTCTACATCTTTACGTTATGAATTTACCGATTGGTTATCTTTAACAGGTAGAATAGGTATTGATAATGATATTATTAGAAGAACTGAAGTTGAACCTTTTGGAACTGGTTTTAAGCCAAGAGGTGGTATCAGTGATTCTGAAAGAAGAACAAACCAAGTAGATGCTGATATTATGTTAGCTGCTGACAAAGATATTACAGATAAATTTGCAATATCTGCATTGGTAGGTGCAAACACCAATCATCTAAAAAGTGAAAATTTATTTCTTGGAGGTAATGATTTTATTGTACCAGGGTTAGAAGATATTGGCAATACAGTGTCTCAATCAAGAAGCAGAGAATATTCTGAAAGAAAAATTGGTTCATTATACGGATCTATAGAATTATCTTACGACCGCTGGGCCTATGTAACGTTTACAGGAAGAAATGACTGGTTCTCAACGTTATCTTTCCCAGGCAAAACAACTCCAAATGATGATTTTTATCCTTCAATTAATGGAAGTTTAATCATTTCAGACGCATTAGAACTACCTAATTTCATTAGCTTTCTTAAATTAAGAGGTGGTTACTCTGAAGTTGCCGGTGGAGCTCAAAATCCATATGCATTAGGATTGACTTACGGAATTTTCGGAGTTCCTCTACAAGGTCAGCCTACAGGTGCTATAAACGGCGGTACTGTACCAAATGCGAACTTAGTTGCATTCAGTAAAAATGAAACAGAAATAGGTTTAGACCTACGTATGTTCAATAACAGACTATCGTTTGACCTTGCTTACTACAAAAACAACACTACCAATGATATTGTAGATGTTGCTACATCTCCATATTCAGGTTATGGTGGGGCAAGTGCAAACCTTGGTGAAGTATCTAATAAAGGTTTTGAATTTTTAGTAAGTGGTACTCCAATCAGAACAAACGATTTCAGCTGGAATGTTTCGATCAACGGGGCATACAATGAAAGTTTAGTTGTAGCGACCGATGAAGTTGATTCAGACGTAAACTTAGATGAGCCACGTACACAGAATGTTAGAATTACACACAGAGTAGGTGAAAGATACGGTACGATAATAGGTGTATCTTACGAAAGAGATGCCAATGGTGTTATAAAATATGACATAGATGCAGATGGTGTACCAAGAGCGATAGAAGGTGAACGTAAAATATTAGGTGAAGGTGTTGCTCCTTTAACAATGGGTTTCACAAATACATTTACCTATAAAAACCTTAGTCTTAATATTTTAATCGACGGTAAGTTCGGTGGACAAATATTCTCAGGTACCAATAGTATTCTTTATGGTAACGGTCTTCATAAAATCACCACAGAAGGTAGAGAAACAGGCTTAACTGTATCAGGTATTGATAATGCTACAGACCAGCCATTTACAACAACTGTTGCACCAGAAAACCTATCTACCTATTGGGGAGAGGTTAATGATATCGCCGAAGAATTCGTGGAAGATTCTGATTATATCAAATTCAGACAAATGAGTATTGGGTATACCTTACCTAAAAGAGCTTTAGAAGATGTATTCTTAACTAACGTAAATGTATCCTTCATTGCTTCTAACTTATTTTACATTTCTAGAAGCATAGATAATATTGATCCTGAAAGTGCATACACTGTAGGAAACTCTCAAGGATTGGAATATTTTGGTGTTCCAGCTTCAAGAAATTATGGTATGAGCATCAACCTAAAATTTTAAAAAAAAAAAGCAAAATGAAAAAAGTATTTCTTTTATTAATAATGGCGCTGGTAGTCGGCGCTTGCGATGATGGGTTTGAAGAACTAAACGTAAACCCAACAAAATCGGCACAAATAGCTTCAGCTAATAAACTTACTGCATTAGAAAAATATATTTCTAGTGAACGTTATGATAACTGGCGTGCAGGTATGATCTACCAATCTACAATGATGCAACACATTGCAACAACAGCAGGGTATTGGTCTGGAGATAAGTATACTTGGAACAGAGGTTACGCATCATCTCTTTTAGATAGATATTATGGTAATGCCATAAAAACTGCTCAAGATTTAATTGTACAATTAGATGAAGAAGAATCTCCTGAAGAGATGAAAGCTATTGCTCGTATTTTAAGAGTATTCGCTTTTTCTAGAATAACTGACTTGCATGGCGATGTTCCTTATTCTGAGGCAGGTAAAGCTGTAATCGAAGGTATTTTTCTTCCTAAATATGACAAGCAAAGTGATATTTATGCAGATATGCTAAAAGAATTGGAAGAATCTGCTGCTGCATTATCTAGTGGCACTTCAGAATTTGGTGCTGCAGATGTTATTTATGGTGGCGATCAGGCTAAATGGAAAAGACTAGCAAATTCTTTAATGTTGCGTTTAGGCTTACGTTTAATAAAAGTAGATGCCGCGGCATCTCAGGCTTGGGCAACTAAGGCTATCGCTGGTGGTGTAATGACTTCTAACGAAGATATTTTCTACCTAAAGCATGACCAAGATAATAGAAATGGTATATCTGAAGTCTTTGATGCTGACGGCAATCCAAGAATGAGTGATACTTTTATCAATTTTCTACAAGATGGCAATGATCCAAGACTTCCAATTCTTGCGGCAAGAAGATCAGATGGCAGTACAGAAGTTGAAGATTTAATCGGTTTTCCAAATGGATTAGATAGTGCTTTATTATTAGAACTAACTGGTGAAGAAAACACAGATAATTATGCAGAACCTAACAGGGCGATTCTTGCCGGTTTTGATGCACCAATGATTTTTCAAACGTATGCTGAAGTAGAATTCATGCTAGCTGAAGCCAATGTGCGTTGGGGCTTAGCCGGCGATGCAGAAACACATTATGGTAATGGTGTTACTGCAGCAATGAAACAACTAGCTCTTTTTAGTGATGCTGCTATAATAGAAGATGGCGCAATTGCAACATACTTAACCAATAATCCGTACGATGCAGCAAATGCTATTGAGCAGATCAACACCCAATATTGGGCAGCTACTTTTTTAAATGAATATGAAACTTTTTCTAACTGGAGAAGAACTGGCTTTCCTGTACTAACACCTGTTAATTACCCAGGTAATGAAACTGGCGGCACAATACCAAGAAGACTTACCTATTCTGAAAGCGAAGCAAGTGTAAATGCAGAAAATTATGCAGCTGCAGTAGCCGCACAAGGTCCAGATGTACTTACCACAAGAGTTTGGTGGGATGTACAATAACAGTAATTAAGTTTGGTTTTTGAGTGAAACCTCACATAATCGTTGAGTTAATTTTTATTGAGTTTGTAAAGGAGAGGAAACTCTCCTTTTTTTGTATAAAATAGTATCTTGTAGTCATGAAAATTAGGCATCTATTCTACTGCTGTTCTTTATTGCTTTTATGCTGTAAATCTGACCCAAAGGTGGCAGAAGTAAACAGCACTTTATTTACGTTATTAAAATCAGAAGAAACTGGTATTGATTTTAATAATATTGTCAAAGATGATACCGATAAAAACATCTTCGCTTACGCTAATTTCTATGGCGGTGCCGGTGTTGGTGTTGGTGATTTTAATAATGACGGACTAGAAGATGTTTTTTTTGCAGGAAATATGGTTCCCGATAAATTATACTTTAACAAAGGTAATTTAAGCTTCATTGACAAGACTGAAGAAGCGGGTATCATAAGTTTCGATGGATGGTCAACCGGCGTTACTGTTGCGGACATTAATAATGACGGACATTTAGACATTTATGTCAGTAGAGAGCTTTATGATGAAAATCCTGAATGGCGAAGAAACCTATTATACGTCAACAAAGGTGATGGAACATTTGAAGAAAAGGCAGAAGCATATCAGATAGCAAATACTGAAAGAACAAGACATGCTACTTTCTTAGATTATGATAAAGACGGATTATTAGATTTATTCCTACTTACACAACCACCAAACCCTGGTAGTTTATCTAAATATCACGATGCTAATAATCTTCTTATTCCTGAATATTCTCTAAAGCTATACAAAAATAACGGAGATACTTTTCAAGATGTCTCAGAAGAGTCAGGCATTAACAAAACCGGATTCCCTAATGCAGTTTCAGCTAGTGATATAAATAATGATGGGTGGACAGACCTTTATGTTGCAAATGATTTTTACGCTCCGGATTTCCTATTTCTAAACAATCAAGATGGCACATTTTCGAGCATTGAAAAGAGTGCATTAAAACAGACCTCATATTATAGTATGGGTGTTGATGTTGCTGATATAAACAATGACCAAAACTTAGACATATTTGTGTTGGATATGGTTTCTGAAGACAACTTTAGACTAAAATCGAACATGAGTGGAATGAACATCGACTCTTTCTGGAAAGTAGTCGAAGACGGTGGTGGTTATCAATACATGTACAACACCTTACAATTGAATAATGGCAATGAAACTTTTAGCAACATAGCTCAATTTACAGGTATGGCAGCAACCGATTGGAGCTGGTCTAACCTTATAGCCGATTTTGATAATGACGGCCTTAAAGACACCTATATCACAAACGGACTTTTAAGAGATATAAGAAATACTGATGCCGATAAAAATGTAGCTAATTATATAAATACCACAAGAGCAAAATGGCTTCAAAAAAACCCGAGAGCACAGAACATTAAAAGTATTTGGGATGTGGTCGATCTTGAAAAAGCAGTTAACATGGTTCCTTCCCAACCTTTAAAAAATTATGCCTATAAAAACAAAGGAGATTTAGAATTTGAGAATAGTTCTAAAGAATGGGGCTTAGATGACGAGTCTTTTTCTAACGGTTCTGCTTATGCTGATTTTGATAATGATGGTGATCTAGACTTAGTTACCAATAACATAAATAACGAGGCTTTCTTATACCGTAACAATTCAGAAACGCAATCAGATAAGAACTTTCTAAGAATAACACTAAAAGATGAAGCTAACAAACCAACTTTTGGCGCTAGAGTAAACATTTACACTGAACAAGCTGTTCAAACTTTAGAATCTACGAACGTACGTGGCATTTATTCCACGAGTGAGTCTACCCTACATTTTGGTTTAAACTCATTGACAAAGGTAGATAGTCTTATCATTACGTGGCCAAACGGAAATACCACTATTAAAAGAAACATTAAAGCAAATCAGTTTTTAGAAATTTCTTCTAATGATTCGGAATCTACCACGCTGAAAACTGAAAAACCCGATATATATCTTTTTGCAGATAGAACAACGACTTTCTCTGCTCAATTTCAACATAAAGAAAACAAATTTGATGACTTTAAAAAGCAAGTACTACTACCTCACAAACTCTCACAATTCGGACCCGCATTAACTGCAGGAGATATAAATAACGATGGTCTAGATGATTTTTTTATTGGTGGCGCAGCGGATCAAGCCCCTATCCTATTTGTTCAACAAAAAAATGGTGGCTTTAAAGAAAGCCAGAATGCATTCTGGCAAAAAGAAGCAGGCTATGAGGATGTTGATGCGCTATTTGCTGACATCAATAATGACGGATTAAAAGATTTATATGTAGTAAGTGGTGGTAACGAATACCCTAAAAACGATTTCCATTATACCGACAGAATCTATTTAAACGAAGGAAATGGCACCTTTAAAAAAGGAGCCATACTCAATGCCAATAGAATTAGTGGATCAGTAATAAAATCTGCCGATTATGATGGTGACGGTGATATAGATTTATTTGTTGGCGGAAGACATACGCCACAGCAATATCCTAATCCGTCTTCAAGTATGTTACTCATCAATGATAACGGTCAACTATCAAATAATACTGAGCAATTATCTCCAGAATTATTGAATATTGGCATGATTACAGATGCTATTTGGAGCGACTATGATAATGATCAAGATTTAGATTTAATCGTTGTTGGCGAATGGATGCTGATTACCATTTTTGAAAACACGAACGGCAATTTAAACAAAGTGGAAACTGAAGATTTTTATTCTAGTTACGGCTGGTGGTTTAGTATTGAACAAGGCGATTTTGACAATGATGGTGATATGGATTATATCGCAGGCAATTTAGGCTTGAACTACAAGTACAAAACAAGCACAGACAAACCTTTTGATGTCTACTATAATGATTTTGATGCAAACGGTAATAGCGATATCGTTCTAGGCTATTACAATAAAGAAAAACATTACCCATTACGAGGTTTCTCCTGTTCTTCAGAACAAGTACCAGACTTAAAGAAAAAAATTGTCAAGTATGATGCTTTTGCATCTATGGAGTTGAAAGATGTATACGGGGAAGAGAAATTAAAGAACTCCTTACATTACAGCGCAGACACCTTTGCTTCGGTTTATATAGAGAATTTAGGGAACGGTCAATTCGAAATGACCGACTTACCGAACATGGCACAGCTATCTAACCTTAATGACATGCTTGTAAGGGATTTTAATGGCGATGGAGCATTAGATGTGCTTGCTGTTGGTAATTTATACGTATCAGAAATAGAAACGCCTAGAAACGATGCTGGAACAGGTGTTCTTTTGCTCGGAAATGCAAAAGGTACTTTTACCGCCAAGCGAGGCACGGAAATAGGATTCTTTGCTGATAAAGATGCCAAAAAGCTAGTATCAATAAACAATGGTCAAAAAGAGTACTTTTTAGTAGGCAACAACGATGATACGCTACAGTTTTTTGAAGTACAGAAAAATTGATTAGTCAACAGACCATTAAAACGGATTCCCCTTGTTCAGTTCTGAATTTAATTTAGCACTACTTCATCAATAAAAATCCAGCTTTTACCCCCTGGATCTGTATGCCAAGCAGGGTTTTTCAACGGGCTTTGTATTTGCAATTTTACATATTTAGCATCGGTAGGCGTAACTTCTAAATCGAAAAAAGTAAGTTTAACTTCTGCATTCGGTTCTTCTTCACCCATTTCTTTTCTTCCAATTTCTTGAAAATTAACTCCGTCTTTAGAAGCCGAAACTACAAATGCCTTGGGATAGAATATCCAACTTGCGGGTGCCGATAAAGCACCAATAGATACTTTTGATATTTTATTCTGTTCTTTTAACTCAACAATTGCATTTAAGTGTTTGCCTTCGAAACCTAGCCAATTGCCGTCAACAAAATTTATAGACCCGCGTTTCTGGTCCATTAAAGTTTTGCCCTTTTGACCAGCATACTTCTCATTTGGTGCGGTCAATAAATCTACATTATTGTAAGCGATGTTATTCTTAATGAATGTACGCTCGGCTATCACACTTGGCTTCCACTCTTTTTTTACGGCAATTGCTTTTACATTAGCAGTGGTTTGCAAAGTAATTTTAGAATCGTATTTCAAAGAAGCTTCTGTTGGTATAGAGCCATCAATAGTGTAATAGATTTCGGTATCATCAAAAAGGCTTTCAATTGAAATAGTGAGATTATCACTAAAAAAACTAACATCACTTATTATCGTAGGTGGGTCTAAAATAGTTGCTTCAAACACATCTGCCCCAATTTGCTGTATGGTTAACCTAGGGTGATCTGTTTGAAGTTGTGCTAAACCATCTGTAGAAACATCTGTATTCCATAAGTAAATACTTTGAAGTTTTTTGTTCTTTTTAAGTTCAACCAACAACTTATCCGTTACGGCAGTGCCGTAAAGATTCAGTGATTCTAATAGTTCAAACTCAGTCAAATCATCGGCAATAGCATCAGTTACGGTTGTATTTTGCAACTTTAACTTCAGTAAATTTTTAAACGGTTTTAATTGCGACATTAGCTCATCGTTAAAATTGCTAAAACCGAAATTCATTTCTACAATGTTAGGAGCATAATCTTCAAGAGCCTCTAACATATCTTCCGTAATAGAATCCATACTCGACATATTCACCGCCAATAAATGATTTTTTCCAGATAGGGTCTGTACTGGTATACCAGCACCCCTAATATTTTGTAACCAATCTTTAGGTATCTCTACAGCGTCTTTGGCTAGAACAGCCAATGCAGAAGTATCTTGCTCAAGAGAAGTTAGTATTGCAGCTAATTTTCGTTCTCTTGGTAACTCGTTCACCTTGCACTCAAAACAATTTTTATTATCTAACCACCATTCCAACAGTATCTTCTCGTTATCTGTTAATTGAACCTTTCCTTTCGGTGGCATGTGGTCTTCATTTTCTAAAGGCAAATGCACACGCTCTATAAACATAGATCGTTCTTGACCAGCGATTGTATCTAAAAATCCGCCATTATCGCCACCTTTCAAAAGTTCACTGGGTGAATTCATCACCAAGCCACCTTTTGCTTTGTTTGCGTTGTGACAGCTCACACATTTATCATCAAAAATCGGCTGTATAATTTGTGCATATACCTTCGCTTCTTGAACATTTGTAATTACTAGTTCTTCCTTTTCTTCCATGAACAAATAATCTTCGCCATGGGTCATATTCCCTCCAAAATGTCCCGTTAAACTTATTAAACCTAAAACAACAAGAAACAACGGAATATAAGACTTACTCAACCAGATAGTTTTACTCCGTTTTACGAAATAGAGTAAAACTGTAGTTACTGTAAAGGATACTGCCATCCACCGATGTAGAAAAAGAGAATCTTCATCATAGCCACTTTCTTCACCTAATAGCCAACCCGTGCCTAATGATAATATCGCTGTAGCACCTGCTACCAATAATGTAAATTCAATGATTTCGTCGAACGACTTTTTTGCAATAAATCGACTATATACTTCAAGCAAAAATGCCATCATAATAATACCGATAGGTAAATGAACAAAAAGCGGATGTAGATGGCCTATTTGTATTCCTAATTGAATCATGCTATTGAATTATAAGTTCGTCTATAAACAACCATGGTGTCGTGCCTTTACCTTGATGCCATTCTGGTATTTCGCTTAGTGGATATATTACCACATCAAGGCTTTTATACACACCTTTTGTTATGGGTACAGTTAAAAAAGTAGCACTATTTGAAGCTTCAATTTTACTATTAGAATATGTTTCGATTCCAATTAATTTTCCAGCATTAAACACTTCAATTTTACCCGGAGCGAAAATCCAGTTCGACTGATTGGTCAAAGCGCTAAGCACCACTTTAGATACCTCACTATTTTTTTCTAATTGAACCGTTGCCAAAACACTATCGGTTTGATATCCCAACCATTGCTTATCTCCGCCAAATTGCGCACTTCCTTTCTTTAAATCCATTAATCCTGATGCTCCTAATCCGGAATATTTCTCACTAGGTTGCGGATTCAATACAAGTGATTTAATCGCACTTTTCTTGGCAATTTTAACTACTTCAAATTGCACCTCATCGCTTTCCAAATAATCGGGATGGTACATAATTGCCTTTATTTCAGAACTCTCGACAATCTTTAATGACTCATTATAAATTTTAGAATCTTGATTTATTTCGCTTCCATCCAACGAATATTTTATAACTGAATTAGGCAGATCGTTGGCAAATTCGAGTGTTGTAAACGAATCGAAAAAAACAGCGGAAACATTCATCTTCGGTGAAGCTAGTTGAAACATTTCTGTTGCTGCATTTTGTGATATCCCAACTTGACAAAACAACATTGTAAAAAAAGAAAAAATAGTTCGCATCATCATATTCTATTTAATTTTATAGGATATGTCTTTCCCGAATTCCACTGCGCTACATATAAATTCTTATCATCATCTACACATACATCATGCGGATGCGTAAATATTTTGATAGATTGATACATTGGCTTCAACACATTATTCTCATAAACAGGAGTGCATCCACCTGGTGCAGAAATTAGTTTATTGTCTTTATCTAAAATAGATATAAAGCCGGTACCATCAGATCCATCACCAGACCAAATGGTTGCCAAATACACGTTATCACCCTTAATTACAGGTCTACAAATAAATGCTCCCGGCAAATTTATACTTTCAATAAACTCCCCATCCAAAGTAAAGCGTTTCAACTTATTCTGTTGTCTGGCAGTAATTAAAAGCTCAGGAGATTTTCCTCCTCTATTATCAATACAAATTCCATGGGCATTATTAAAAAGGTGGTCTGCATTTCCCCTACCACCAAAAGTTTGTAACAACTCGCCTTTTGCATTGTAGCGCATAATGTATTGTTCGCCATAACCATCTGCGATATACACATCTCCGTTTTCGGCAATGGTAGTCTCGGTAGGTATATATTGGTCTTTAGATGTATATTTTCCAGATTCCTTCGGATAGGTAAAAATTTGTACTACCTGACCATCTAAAGTTGTTTTGATAACTTCATGACGCGTATTATCTGAGATATAGAGGAAATCTTCACCATTTTCAACATTCAACGTCAAACCATGAGCACCCGGATAATCGGTACCCCAAGTTTCTAATAACTTGCCCGAACGATCATAGACGATGATGTTATTTTTGGTGTGGTTCGTTAATAATAAAATTCGCCCTTTAGAATCTTGTACCATTTCATGGCAATCGTTAACCGGGTAGTAATTCGGATTCAGCGCACCCCAATTTAAATCTATCTTATACTGATGACTACCGTGACCGATAATGGCATCTTTATATGCTAACAGATTTGCACCCACAGAGGAACACATCAATAACCCTACTGTCGTTGCTGCAGTACTTTTTATAAAAGTTCTTCTCTCCATTAAGATAAAATATCTTTGATTACTTTGCCTTCCACATCGGTTAGTCTAAAACGCCTACCTTGATATTTATAGGTGAATTTCTCATGATCAATACCTAATTGATGCAGCATCGTAGCTTGAAAATCATGCACGTGCACTGGGTTTTCAGTGATGTTATATCCAAATTCATCAGTTTCACCGTAAACAATACCAGGTTTTATACCACCACCGGCCATCCACATTGTAAAACATCTTGGGTGGTGATCTCTACCATAAGTAGTATCCGTTAGCAAACCTTGAGAATAGTTTGTTCTACCGAACTCTCCGCCCCAAACAACTAAAGTATCTTCTAACATACCACGTTGTTTTAAATCGGCAATTAAGGCTGCAGAAGCTTGATCCACATCTTTTGCTTGTTTTTGAATAGCACCAGGCAAATTATCATGCTGATCCCAACCCATATGGTACAATTGAATAAAGCGGACATCCTTTTCTGCTAAACGTCTTGCTAACAAACAATTTGCCGCAAACGTACCCGGAATCTTGGCATCTGATCCGTACATTTTATAAATATAATCAGGCTCACCTTCGGTATTCATCACATCTGGTACCGAAGTCTGCATTCTATATGCCATTTCATATTGAGCAATTCTACTTTGTATTTCAGGGTCATTAGATTCTTGATAATGCTGATCGTTCAGTTCAGCCAATTTATCAAGCATAGATCTTTTTACATCTGCTGTAGTCCCCTTTGGATCATTTAAATATAAAACAGGATCTTTTGCAGCTCTAAACTGCACACCTTGGTGAAGTGAATGTAAAAATCCGTTACCCCAAAGTCTGGTGTATAATGGCTGCCCGTTTGGTCTACCTGAACCTCTTGATAGCAATACAGTAAATGCCGGCAAGTTTTCATTCTCACTACCAAGCCCATAACTTAACCATGAACCAATACTGGGTCTACCCGGTTGTTGAGATCCTGTTTGAAAGAAAGTAACCGCAGGGTCATGATTAATTGCCTCGGTATACATCGATTTTACAATACAAATGTCATCTACAACTTTAGCTGTATAAGGTAAAAGGTCACTTATATACGTGCCGTTTTTACCATGCCTTTGAAATGCGAAATTAGAACCCACTAGTGGAAATCTATCTTGACCAGAAGTCATACCTGTTAATCGTTGTCCGTTTCGAATAGATTCAGGCAAATCTTCACCTCTGCGCTGATTCAATAGCGGTTTATAATCGAACAATTCTAGTTGCGATGGTCCGCCACTTTGAAAAAGGTAAATAACTCTTTTTATTTTCGATGGATGATGCAAAGAATCTAATACTCCCTTTACACCTGCTGGTCCGCTATCTGCAGTATATAATCCGTTTTCTCCTTTTCTGAATAAGTTAGTACCTAATAAAGATGCTAATCCTATTCCCCCAACACCCATTGCCGCCTTTCCTAAAAAAGATCGTCTGTTTAAAATTAGAGACCGCTCTTCAACTATTTTCTTTTCGCTCATAATTAGCCTCTATTAATGGTTTCGTCTAAATTCAAAATCGTGTGTGCCGTTAAAGTCATTGCCGCCAGTTTCTCTTTATTGATTTCTGCGGGCACTTCACTTCTACCGATACTTAAATATTCACTTACCGAAATTTCGCCGCTCTGTACTTTACTCAACATTTCATTATAGTAATCTGCCAAAGCTTGCACCTCAACTTCATTTGGCAATCGCGAAGTAGCTTTAAAGAATAAGGTCTTTATCTGTTCATTTTCAGAATTAGGATGCGCTGTCATTTCACCAACGGCAGCCACTCTTGCTGCTTCCACTATTTGAGGATCGTTAAGTAATACTAAAGCCTGTAGCGGAGTATTGGTTTCTTGGCGTTTTACAGAGCAATAATCTCTAGAACTGCTGTCAAAAGTCATCATATTCGGCGGTGGTACCGTTCTTTTCCAGAAAGTGTATAAACTTTTTCTATACACATCTTTTCCCTCACTTAGGGTATACGATGCAGTACTACCACCACCGCCACCGGTGGTTTCTTCCCAAATACCTTCAGGTTGATATGGCTTTACACTTGGTCCGCCAACTTCTTTATTCAATAATCCGCTAAAAGCTAAAGCTTGATCACGAATCGCTTCAGATGATAAACGTAATCTAGATGCACGTGCTAAATACTTATTTTCTGGATCTTGCTCTAGTTTCTCTTTTGTTGATTTTGTTTCTTGTTGATATGCTTCAGACATGGCGATGTATTTTAGCATCTCTCTTATGTTCCAACCTTCATTTTTGTATTTAATGGCAAGAAAATCTAATAACTCAGGGTGTGTAGGTAATGATCCTTGGTTACCAAAATCAAAAGAAGAGGCGACAATACCACTACCGAACATTCGCTGCCACAATCTATTTACTGCAACCCTTGCCGTAAGTGGATGTTTATCTTCAAAAAGCCATTGTGCCAATCCTAATCTATTCTTAGGATAATCATCGAAGGGAAGAATAGACGTAGGAGTATCAGGAAAAACTTCATCACCATATTGGTCATAAATACCTCTTTTTAATATAAAGGTAGACCTCGGCTGATCCATTTCTTTCATCACCATAACTGGCACCTCTTTCATGTCACTTTTTTCAAGATTAATGAATCCGAGAATATCATCAACTTCTTTCGAAGTAACCTTAATATATGGTTCTGGTAGTTCAGCGGCATTCGCTAACAAGCCTTTCTCAGGAATATTATTAAAGAAACTATAGAATTGAAAATGTTCTTTTTGACTGATAGGGTCATATTTATGATCATGACAACGGGCGCATTCTAGGGTAAGCCCTAAAAAAGCTGTACCTAATGTAGTATTTCTATCTTCCACATATTCGACCCGGTACTCTTCAGGAATCACTCCGCCTTCGGCTGTAATTTTATGATTCCTGTTAAAACCCGTAGCTAATATTTGTTCTAAATTGGCATTTGGCAATAAATCTCCGGCTAACTGATAGGTGACAAATTGATCATAAGGCATATTTTCTTTGAACGCATGAATTACCCAATCTCGCCAGGGCCACATGGTACGCTCAAAATCATCTTGATACCCGTGCGTATCGGCATACCGCGCAATATCCATCCATTCTGCAGCCATATTTTCAGCATAGTCGACCGATACAAGTAATGAATCTATAATTTCCTCATACTTCTTTTGAGAAGGATCTGCAGCAAATTTCTCTAATTGATTTAATGTTGGAGGAAGTCCGGTTAAATCGAATGTAATTCTACGTAGCAATTTCTCGCTATTCGCCTGATCACTCGGGGTCATATTCTTTTCGGTCAACTTATTTAAGACAAAAGCATCAATCTCATTATTCCCCCATTCTATTTCATTATCAGGAACTTCTTGTGGTGTTGGTGGAATAAATGCCCAATGTGTTTTATATTCCGCACCTTGCTCGATCCATTTTTCTAGAATCTTCTTTTCATATTCTTCTAACACTAAATTAGATTCTGGCGGAGGCATTATGAGATTCGAATCATCTAAATAAATTCGCTCAACTAATCCACTTTTAGATACATCGCCAGGTACTATAGCAAAATGATCTTTAAGTTCCCCTAAAGCCCTATACGCTTCTTCGGGAGAATGAAGCGAAAAGTTTCCTTCAACTGCATCTTTATCAGGACCGTGACATATAAAACAACGGTCAGATAATATTGGTTTTACATGAAACGTAAAATCGATTTTTTCGGGAATACTGTTTAGACTGGCATTATCATTTAATGCAATTGTCTTTTCAGATTTGGACGAACAACTCAACAATACACAGCAAGCAATTGCCATGGTTATAAAACCGAGTGAGCTACTCATGAAGTTCTTAAACATTGGTGCAGGTTTTTAATAACTGCATTGAACTTACAAACTTTACAATATAATAACAGTTAAAATTCGACCAATAACGAAGTAAAGAAGCTAGATAATACCCAAATCAATAAAAATGAAAAATAAAAATTGTCATTATGACAAAATACAAATGGTTTGCTTAAGAGATTAGCAATAGGAGATAGTACGAGATTTACGAAAGATATAATTCTACAAGTCCCTCTGGGGTCTTCACAAAAATACTTTTGTTCTCGCGGTCTATTTTGGTAATAATGTCATCACTAACAGGTATAAGCAGTTGCTTATCTTCTTTTTCGACTTCGAACAAGGCTTGTGCCGTTGTATCGTTTACACTTTGTACAATACCAATATCGCCATGTACCGAATCGATCATTGTAAAGCCAATAACTTCGTGATAATAAAACTTGTTACCCGTAAGTTTAGGTAACATGGTAAGGGGTAAATAGAGTCCAGATTTTATAATGCGGTCTGCATCAGATTCTGATTTCACCTCTTCAAAATCTATACGAAGTAAGTTCGATTTATGAAGGCGGCATTTTTTAATAAAAAATGGAACCAGATTGTTTCCTAAAGAAACGAATACTGATTCCATGTTTTCGTATATCTCGGGATCATCGGTATCTAGTTTTACTAGCACCTCACCTTTGAAACTATATTTTGAAACGATATTACCTAGGTAGAAACAATCTTCCTTTCGCATCGCTTCTTAAAAATTATGCTTCATCTTCTTCAGCAGCAGGAGCTTCTGGAGTTTCAACAACTTGTTCTGGCTCGCCAGCAGCTTCAACAGCTTCAACCTCAGCTTCAGCGTTTTCGCCTTCAGCAACTTCTGGTAAAGCAGCAGCGGCAGCCTCAGCAGCACGCTTATCGTTTACTTCTTTTTCTAATTTCAAAGCAGCAGTTCTAGCATCAGCTTTAACTTTATCCAAACCACCAACTTTATAAGCAATAGCTTGTTCTTTTTCAGAAACCCAAGTATTGAATTTTTCTTCAGCTTGCTCTTCAGTTAATGCACCTTTACGAACACCACCTAATAAGTGATGCTTTAAAAGAACACCTCTATAAGAAAGAATTGCTTTAGCAGTATCTGTAGGTTGTGCACCATTTTGCAACCATTTTACTGAACTATCAACATCAAGTTCAATTGTTGCAGGGTTTGTATTAGGATTGTAGATACCTAATTTCTCTAAGAATTTACCATCTCTTTTAGCTCTTGCATCTGCAGCAACTACCCAATAGAATGGTTTTCCTTTTTTACCGTGTCTTTGTAATCTAATTTTTACTGGCATATCACATTAATTTGTAGGGTGCCCGACCCTTGATTATTAATTCTATTTTTTCGCTTACCCTTAAGCGGGTGCAAATATAATTTAAAATACCGAAATGACAACCACTATTAATAGTTATTTAAATAACCATAGAAAGATTTCATTATGATTCAGATGTAAAAATAAGAAAAGATCACACCAAACATGATAAACATTGGTGTATAAGAATAATCATCAATTCATATTACAGATTAAAATTTAGTGAATCGTACATTTTTATGCACCAACGATGTCGTTCGTTAATAACTCTTAGCAACTCTACTTTTTCAAACAACTCCTTTTTTGTAATTTTATAGGCACTTTTTAGGTCAAGTAACTGACCACTTTAGAACACACAGAAAACTCGCTATGTACCTCATCTTTGATACCGAAACCACCGGTCTTCCAAAAAATTGGAACGCTCCTATTACCGACACCGACAACTGGCCGCGTTGTATACAAATAGCATGGCAGTTGCATGACGAAATGGGAAAATGCATTGAGCATGAAGATTATCTAGTTCGCCCAGACGGATTCAACATTCCCTATGACGCCGAACAAATTCACGGTATATCTACTGAGCTGGCAGAGCAAAAAGGTATTTCTCTTTCTGAGGTATTAGAGAAATTCAACATTGCCATGTCTAAAACAAAATTTGTAGTAGGGCAGAATGTGGGTTTCGATTTAAATATTATGGGCGCGGAATTCCACCGAATGGGTGTTGAAAATCCGTTACAAGAACTTCCCATTTTAGACACTTGTACAGAGCATACGGCACAATTATGTCAAATACCTGGTGGTCGTGGTGGTAAGTTCAAGCTACCTACATTAACAGAATTACATCAATACTTATTCGGCGAACCTTTTGGCGAAGCGCACAATGCAACTGCCGATGTTGAAGCAACCACGCGTTGTTTTCTAGAGCTAATACGTAAGCAAGAGTATACAAAAGAACAATTAGATGTTCAGCCAGATTATTTCAAGAATTTCTCTGAGGCGAACCCAAAAGAAATTGAACTTATCGGTCTTAAACATATCAACCTAAAAAAGGCATCTAAAAAAATAGCCGATGCACTTTGGGCAAAAGATACGGGCGGTGTAACAGAAGAAGAAATAGAAGTGAACTTGGCTACATTAGAAAATGCCAGTTTTGCACATCTACACAATCATACACAGTTCTCGATATTACAGTCCACCACCAGTATATCAGATCTAATTGCCAATACCGCCAAAGCAAAAATGCCTGCGGTTGCAATGACGGATCATGCGAACATGATGGGTGCCTTTCATTTTGTTAGCGGTGTACTCAATCATAATAAAGGTGTAGTAGCTAGAAATGAAGAAAACCAAAAACGATTTGAAGCGACCACAAACGGTACGTTAGAAGAAGGGCAAGAACCTTTACATGAGTTACCAGAACCAGAAATAGAGATTACCCCTATTATAGGTTGTGAATTTCAAGTCTGTGAAGATCATACCAATAAATCGCAAAAAGATAACGGGTACCAAATAGTAATGCTTGCCAAGACTAAACAAGGGTATTTAAACCTTGCAAAAATGTCTTCTATAGCATTCGTTTCGGGTAAGTATTATGTACCACGTATCGACAAGAAAGTTGTTGAGCAATACAAAGAAGATGTCATAGTTTTGACCGGTAACTTGTATGGTGAGGTACCGAGTAAAGTTTTGAACGTAGGTGAAAATCAGGCTGAAGAAGCTTTAATTTGGTGGAAAGAGACTTTTGGCGATGATCTATATATTGAAATCATGCGTCACGGTCAAGAAGATGAAGATCGCGTTAACCAAGTATTAATTCAGTTTGCCAAAAAGCACAATATAAAATTAGTTGCTACCAACAACACCTATTATGCAGAAAAGGAAAATGCACATGCGCATGATATTCTTTTATGTGTAAAGGACGGCGAAAAACAAGCGACACCAATAGGTCGTGGTCGTGGCTATCGCTACGGCTTACCAAACCAAGAATACTACTTTAAATCATCTGATGAGATGAAAGAGCTTTTTAAGGATATTCCTGAAGCTATCATCAATATTCAAGAAATCGTAGACAAGGTTGACACCTTTACCTTGGCACGTGATGTACTGTTACCTGCTTTCGATATCCCAGAAGAATTTCAATTCGAAGAAGATAAATTAGATAACGGAAAACGTGGTGAGAATAAATTTTTACGTCATATTACCTATGAAGGCGCCAAGAAAAGATACGGCGAAATAACACCAACCATTGATGAACGATTAGACTTTGAGCTTAAAGTAATCGAAAAAACCGGTTACCCTGGTTACTTCTTAATTGTGGAAGATTTTATAAGGGCCGCAAGAGCTATGGATGTTTCCGTAGGTCCCGGTCGTGGATCTGCCGCAGGTTCTGCCGTTGCCTATTGTTTATGGATTACGAATTTAGACCCTATTAAGTACGACCTGCTTTTTGAGCGTTTCTTAAATCCGGATCGTGTGTCTATGCCCGATATTGATATTGACTTTGATGATGAAGGTCGTGGTCGTGTAATGGACTATGTGATTAATAAATACGGTTCTAATCAAGTGGCACAGATTATTACATATGGTACCATGGCAGCCAAATCTGCTATTAGAGACACAGCTCGTGCCTTAGATTTGCCTTTGCAAGATTCCGACCGTATGGCGAAGCTGATACCAGATATGTCTAAGCTGAAAAAGATTATTGGGGTCGATGAAAAAATCTTAAGAGCGAAATTTAGATCTGAAGATTTAGAAAAAATAAATGAGCTTTTAGCAATTTCTGAGGGCGATGGTCTTGAAGCAGAAACCTTAAACCAAGCTTATATTCTTGAAGGATCTGTTCGTAACACTGGTATTCATGCCTGTGGAGTAATCATTACTCCCGATGATATTACCAAATTCGTACCCGTAGCGCTGGCTAAAGATTCTGAGATGTACTGTACCCAATTCGACAACTCGGTAGTGGAAGACGCCGGATTGTTGAAGATGGATTTCTTGGGATTAAAAACACTGACCTTAATTAAGGATACCGTTAAAATCGTAAAAGCGAAACACGGTGTTGTTTTAGATCCAGAGAATTTTCCATTAGATGATGTAAAAACATACGAACTCTTTCAAAGAGGGGAAACTGTCGGAGTGTTCCAATATGAATCACCCGGTATGCAGAAACACATGAGGGCTTTAAAACCTACTGTCTTTGCAGATTTAATTGCCATGAACGCTTTATATCGTCCTGGTCCGATGGAATATATACCAAGTTTCATTGCTCGTAAACATGGTACCGAAGAAATTGTATATGATCTTGATGCTAACAAAGAATACTTAGCTGAAACCTATGGTATTACGGTATACCAAGAGCAAGTGATGCTGTTATCGCAAAAATTGGCGGACTTTACAAAAGGTGAAGCTGATGTCTTGCGTAAGGCGATGGGTAAAAAGCAAAAATATGTACTTGATAAAATGAAGCCAAAGTTCATTGAACAAGCTTCAGCAAAAGGACATGCCGTTGATAAATTGGAAAAAATCTGGAAAGATTGGGAAGCATTTGCAGCGTATGCCTTCAACAAATCTCACTCTACCTGCTATGCGTGGATCGCATACCAGACCGCATATTGCAAAGCACACTACCCTGCCGAATATATGGCAGCGGTATTGAGTAACAATATGAATGACATTAAGCAGGTTACGTTCTTTATGGAAGAATGTAAGCGAATGGGCTTAGATGTACTAGGGCCAGATGTAAACGAATCTTACTACAAATTCGCCGTGAACGACGCCGGTGCTGTTCGTTTTGGAATGGGTGCCGTAAAAGGTGTCGGTCGTGGTGCCGTAGAAACTATTGTAGAGAACAGAAAAGAAGAAGGAAGCTATAAATCCGTCTTCGATTTTGCCAAACGGATTGACCTTCGTGCCGCCAACAAAAAGGCTTTTGAAAGTTTAGCAGTTGCCGGAGGATTCGATTCTTTCGGAGACACCCATAGAGCACAATATTTTCATGATGAGGGAGACGGAGTTACATTTCTAGAGAAAACGATAAAGTATGGTGCTAAGTTTCAAGAAAGTGAAAATTCTAGTCAAGTAAGCTTATTTGGTGATGCCAGCGAAGTACAAATACCAGAACCTGTAGTACCGCCATGTGAAGAATGGGGAACGATGGAGAAGCTTCGAAGAGAAAAAGAAGTGGTCGGAATTTATATCTCTGGGCACCCATTAGATGATTTTAAAACCGAAGTAAAGGCATTTTGTAATGCCAATATAGCTTGCGTAAATGATTTGCCAACCTATGTAAATAGAGAACTTACGTTTGCCGCTGTAATAACAGACGTGCAACACAGGGTTTCTAAAAATGGAAAAGGATGGGCGGCTTTCACCATGGAAGATTACACGGACTCTTATGAATTCCGCATTTTTGGGGAGGAGTACCTAAAATTCAGGCACTTTTTAATGATCAATTCATTTGCCTACGTAAAGTTATTTGTTCGTGATGGATGGATGAATAAGGATACTGGTAAAAAAGGAGACCCTAGAATGCAGTTCAATAGCTTTATGCTACTGCAAGAAGTTATGGAAACATATGCAAAGAAGCTTACTATAAAATTGAACATTGCCGAATTGAAAGAAGAAAAAGTAAGAGCCTTAAAAGACGTGTTCACCAATCATAAAGGTGATCACGCCATCAATTTTATCGTTTATGAGATGGAAGAGAAGATAAAAGTGAATTTAAATAGCAGAAAACAAAAAGTACAGATTTCGAGTGAGTTATTACAACTTTTAGAAAAACAAGACGTTCATTTTAAACTGAATTAAATCGGTAAGTATTGGGCTAGAAATTTAAAATTGCAAATTTTTGCAAACCGTAACCGCGAATTACATCTTCAATTTAGCATTAGGCTATAAGAAAAGAACCATATAAATAGATAAATTAGCTTGATACCCTAATAGACAAAACGAATTGTTGACTCGTAAGGAAACAGAAGAATAATTGACTAAATTTGTATAATCAATAAAAGTAAATAAGATGGCATTAGAAATAACAGATGCTACTTTTGACGAGGTAGTATTAAAAAGCGATAAACCAGTAGTAGTAGATTTTTGGGCAGCATGGTGCGGTCCTTGTCGTATGGTTGGTCCGATCATAGACGAAGTTAGTACTGAATACGACGGTAAAGCTGTTGTTGGTAAAGTTGATGTAGATGCAAATCAAGAATTCGCAGCTAAATACGGGGTACGTAATATACCTACCGTATTAGTATTTAAAAATGGTGAAATTGTAAGCAGACAAGTAGGTGTATCACCTAAAAAAGTTTACACAGATGCTATTGACGCAGCTTTGTAAGCACTACATATTTATATAAAAGATAAAAAGAGCTGGCATTTGTCAGCTCTTTTTATTTGGTTTAATTTTAATTCGACCGATACATCTAGTTGAATTGTCTTTAGTATCTTTAATATTGTGAATCTACAATCAGAATTAAACAAATCATCTTTATTCTCAAATCTTGAGCTGCTAGCTAACCAAGTAGTAGAAGGTTTTATTAGTGGAATACACAGGAGTCCGTTTCATGGCTTTTCAGCTGAATTTGCCGAGCATAAAATTTATAATAATGGAGAAAGCACCAGGCATATAGACTGGAAGCTTTTTGCAAAGACAGATAAATTGTACACCAAACGGTACGAAGAAGAGACGAATTTAAGGTGCCACATGATACTAGATAATTCTGCATCTATGTATTATCCGCAGGTAGATAATTTAAGCATTGATTCTTTAAACAAAATAGGATTTAGTGTCTTAGCCATAGCTGCATTAATGAACGTTCTTAAAAGACAGCGCGATGCTGTAGGGTTAAGTATTTATTCAGATACCTATAATTACTATGCGCCCGAAAAAGGAAGCGAACGTCATTTTCAAATGTTATTGGCACAATTAAGTGCAGTTGGTATGACTGAAAATCCGCCAAAGGAAACAAATACTTACACCTATTTACATCAAATTGCAGAGAATATTAAACGCAGAAGTTTGATTTTTCTGTTTACAGACATGTTTCAAACCGAAAAAAACGATGATGAATTGTTCGAAGCGCTCCGCCATTTAAAATATAATAAGCATGATGTCGTACTTTTTCATCCGATGGATAAACAGCGCGAATTATTCTTCAATTTTGAAAATACACCGAAGAGATTTGTCGATGTAGAAACAGGTGAACATTTAGATTTATATGCAGACAATATTAAAGAAGCTTATAATGAACGAATTACTTCGTATTTATCTGACATAAAAATGAAATGCGCCCAATATAAAATCAAATATGTGGATATTGATATACAGCGAGATTTCTCTACAGTGCTCAATACTTTTCTTGTAGAAAGAAATAAATTTCTCTAGAGTGAAAAAAAAGTAAAAAAAATGTTTGTGCAATACAAATAACTGTATATATTTGCACTCGCTTAACGCCACGGTCTGGTAGTTCAGTTGGTTAGAATACCTGCCTGTCACGCAGGGGGTCGCGGGTTCGAGTCCCGTCCAGACCGCTAAAAGCTCTCAAGAAATTGAGAGCTTTTTTCGTTTACAAACTTTTTTCTGTTTTTATGGCCAACCACTACGTATACATTATTTATTCTTCTTCGCATGATGTCTATTACAAAGGATATTCTACAGATTATATAATGCGACTGGAACAGCATAATCGAGGCAAAACAATATACACCAAAAACAAAGGACCATGGAAACTGGTCTATGCAGAAAAATTAGATTCCAAAAAAGAAGCTCTTATAAGAGAGAAAATGCTGAAAAGACAACATAGGCAATATTTACTCTGGCTTTTTAGTCAAAAAACGAACCTTATAAAATAGGTTAGAATACATGTCTCGGCTCAGCCGAGAGGGTCGAGGGTTCGAGCACTTGCCTGTTTCGGCTCAGCCGAGAGCCAGACCGCTAAAAGCTCTCAAGAAATTGAGAGCTTTTTTCGTTTATAAACTTTTTTCTGTTTTATGACCTATCACTACGTATACATTATTTATTCTTCTTCGCATGATCTCTATTACAAAGGATATTCTACAGATTATATAATGCGACTGGAACAACATAATCAAGGCAAAACAACATACACTAAAAACAAAGGACCATGGAAACTGGTCTATGCAGAAAAATTAGATTCTAAAAAAGAAGCTCTTATAAAAGAGAAAATGCTAAAAAGGCAACATCGGCAGTATTTACTTTGGCTTTTCAATCAAAAAACGAACCTTATAAAATAGGTTAGAATACATGTCTCGGCTCAGCCGAGAGGGTCGCGGGTTCGAGTACTTGCCTGTCTCGGCTCAGCCGAGAGCCAGACCGCTAAAAGCTCTCAAGAAATTGAGAGCTTTTTTCGTTTATAAACTATTTTCTGTTTTTATGACCTGTCACTACGTATACATTATTTATTCTTCTTCGCATGATGTCTATTACAAAGGATATTCTACAGATTATATAATGCGACTGGAACAACATAATCAAGGCAAAACAACATACACCAAAAACAAAGGACCATGGAAACTGGTCTATGCAGAAAAATTAGATTCCAAAAAAGAAGCTCTTATAAGAGAGAAAATGCTGAAAAGACAACATAGGCAATATTTACTCTGGCTTTATAGTCAAAAAACGAACCTTATAAAATAGGTTAGAATACATGCCTCGGCTCAGCCGAGAGGGTCGCGGGTTCGAGTACTTGCCTGTCTCGGCTCAGCCTAGAGCCATAACAAAAAAAGCCCTCAATAAATTGAGAGCTTTTTAGTTTATAAATATTTTACTTTAGTAAATTTCTAAATAGTGCTATAAATAAGCTGCTACACTAATTTTCTTTTCGTTCTCATCATTCGCTCTTGCATTATTTTCGCATATAGAATCTGATTCTCCTCTATTTGTCTTTCTAAAGAAGAAACTACCGATGTAGCTTTTTCCTTAATTGAACTATCTACATTAGCATCTTTACGTTTTTTCGTACTATCGATCGTTAAATCATTTAATAAAGAATTCAATTCATTAGTAACTGAATTTTTAGAGAGAGATTTCGTATTCTTCTGTTTAATACTAGAACTAAATAGGTTTAAAAACATAAGATGGGAGTTTAAGATTTTATATATAACGGTCTAAATCTAATAATAGTATAATATACGTAATCTTTTTCTTACATAAATATAATTAAATTTTAATACAATCTATTTTTTGTATTTATCAGCGGTTAGCTGTTATTTGATTTACATCATAAAGTATATGGTACTATGATAGTTCAAACCCATAAATATGCGTAAAACAAAAGCTACTGGATTATAATATAACAAGTCCACTTATATCTCAACAACTAAAATTATAGGCGCTTTTAATAAAACTATTGATACTAGAAATCTAGTCTGATTAGTAGATTAATTTAAGGTAACCATTTACTAAAAAGCATAAAAAATGACCGATCAAAAAAAGAAGATTGAAGTCCTCAAATATAAATTGATGGAACTTATAAATATTTCAAACACTAATTTTCCAAGAGTAGTTTGTACAATTCTTAATTTTTCTTAATTAATAATGATTCACAATAACTCTGATAATAATACTATAGAAATGGAAAGTTGAAATTCAGATTCGAACCTTAGAAAGCAGTAATCTGTAGTAATTAATATAGATAATAGTCGACAATAATACTCAAAGATTGATTTTATACCTAAAATGAAAGAAATGAATCACTGAAATAGATATAAGGTATAATGGTTAATTCTAAAACCGAAATTAATAGTAAAGAAAACATTATTCTTCTATTAAAAAAGTAAACATAAACTAAGTGGAATACAATTAATTACTAAATTTCGCCTTTACCAGATGTTTGGTAAATACTGCCCCGTAGTAAATATATCTATTGCCCATACGTTTAGGTTCTTTTAGTAGACGACCTAACCATTCTAAACCTAAATCTTGCCAAATTTTATTAGGTCTTTCTACAGTACCTGCATAGAAATCAAATACAGCCCCTATTGAGCAGATAATTTTAGCATCTAGATTTTCTTTATTGGCATGACTCCATTTTTCTTGTTTTGGCGCAGTCATTCCTACAAACAAGACATCTGGTTTAAAACTGTTGACAGCTTCGATCATTGCCTTTGTATCTTCTTCTGTAAATCTTGGTTTATACGGTGGAGAGTAGCTACCAAAGGTAACATTTGGGTATTCTTTTTTTAATCTTTCCCCAATTTTTGAAAGTGTTTCGTCTGATGCTCCCAAATAAAAACAAGAACCATGTATTTCATTTAATCTTTTCAATTGAAAATCATGAAAATCTGCACCAGCTATTTTTTTTATGGAGACCCCGTTAAGCCATTTAGCGGCTGCAACAATACCGACACCATCTGGCAATATAACGTCACTTTCTAACAATGCCTTTTTGAAAACATCATCTTCTTCTGATATACAATAGGAGTATTGATTGATAGTACTTACCAACAATTTAGTTTTAAACGGTAAATTTTCTAATGTAGAATTGTAAACTGGATAACCTAGGCATAATACTTCTGAATCAACTGCTGCTGTAATGCTCATAAAATTTTTAAAAAAAGTAATTAATTTAAAAACAAATTAAAAAATGTTTGCTAAGAAAGTTCCAATTACTGCGGGAGTTAATGCTTGTACAAAAATAAAAAAATTAACTTAAAATTATAGATTACTTACGATAACCTGTTGTAAAATAAAGACATATGGTTATCAAATTCAGTATTTAAATATGACATTAATTATTTCATGTTTTTTCTTACGAAACACTCAAAGTTTACAAAAAATATAGTTTTGACTTTTTTAAAAAATAAGCCGTTTATCGAACTTGTAATATGAAAGACAACATTAAAAAAAAAATCTAGTTATCTAAAAGGAGTAGGCAATCAAACTAAGCAATAATTTATGTTTTCAAGGTTTGGTGAAAAAAATTAGAATTATGGCTAAAACTAGACTTCAACCTATGTACTTCAATACTTCAGTACTTTTTTTAATGGTATTAGCATTGCCTCTCTTACAATTAGAATCTTGCACATCTGATCACGATATTCTTAGCGAAGCAGTTATAAAGGACACCCCAACCGTAGAATCTGGTATTATTCCTATTCTTAGAATTACTGATTTCAGTATTCTAACTACTGATAATACAGGTTTGATAACAGATATAATCGGTATTATCGATGAAGAGAAAAAACTCATCTATGTTGAAATTGATACAACTGACTTATCTACACTTCAACTAAAACCTAGCATTACGATTGATACGGCTTCAACGGTTATTCCTGATACCAACACTCCACAAGATTTTACCGAGGAAGTTACCTATACAGTAACTTCTGAGACTGGAGCCGAAGAAAACTATACCGTAATACCAATAATTGTTGAACCAGAGATTGTAGAACCCGAAATTGTAGAAACACCGTGTACGAGCAGTCGTCAAGATTCAGGCCCAATAGTTATCACTGAAAATAACCAGCGAATAGAAAACCTGCATATTAAAACATCAAATCAACATGGTATAGAAATTAATGGTTTTACGGGCGTCGTCATATCTAATTGCATTATTGAATACACCGGCGCTTATGTCGGTATTAAATTCGCGATGGCAGATAATTTAACGATAGAAAACTGTTCCATAACATATACAAATGCCCCTTCTAGTGGTCCTCTACCTGATGCTACCAGAAATTGTATTGAAGGGTTTGATACCGAGAATTTAGTAATATCACATGTAAAAGTAGAAGATGGCTCTACAGGTATTCGGTTAGATCAATGCGATGCATCTGTATTGACCTATATTGAAGGCCACAATATGAGAGGTCCTTTTCCTAGAGGGCAATTAGTTCAATACGATAAGTGTATTGGAGGATTATTGGAGAATTTTTCGGTCATTAACGACCGAGAAATTGCTTGGACAGAAGACAATATCAGTATCTACAAAAGTGCCGGACAACAGATTAAAAAAGGTTTGATCGTCGGAAACAACAGTCCGAATGGTGTTGGTGTGATGTTTGAAGATCAAAATACCGAAGGCGCACGTGGAGGTACGGGCGGACTAGTTGAAGATGTTGACTTTTTACAGATGGGCAACGGTGTTGCATCTTCAGTTGAAGGTTCTGGAAATGTCACCTTTAATAGATTACGTGCCAAGCAGATTATATGTGGCGAATTAGGTCAAAGTAGAGGTGACTCAACTTCTAACTCCTTAATATTTGCGGCTTTTGAGACTTCTGGTGGTAATAAAATTATTGACTGCCTAGTTTATGAGTCATGCAACCCTACCAATATTATTTGGCCAGAATACAGTTTTGAAGTTGTAGACTATAGGGACGATATCGATTTTGAACCGAGAGACCCTATTGTACTTGATTTCACCTGCTCTTCTAACAATTAATATATTCAGTAAATATTAACCCCAATTTGTATAACCAGGTACTCTGAGATATGCAAATATTTTTCTACGTAGAATAGTTGTTATAAAAAACTTTTTAAAATATCTTCTATCAGCTTTACCATCTCTTATAATAAAATTAGGATGTGCTAGTGGAAAACTAATATCAGATGCTTTATTCTCTTGCCTTTTATCATTTGCACTGGTAGTATGTGTGGCATCTTCCCCAAATCCTAAATTTTGAATCATGTTCTGATGCGGAATGATAGACAATCCTGAATTGATTAATTTGGTATAATCCCACTGATAATCCCACCAAGTGACTTCTTCTGCATTGATTGTTTTTTCAACCTTACTGAGTCGGTATTTTTTCTCAATGAAATTTGAAAAGTAGGTATCGAAATATCCTTTCTTTTTTAGCTCCGGATACGTTGATACTTCATAATCGTAATGTTTCCAAGCTCTTCTCCAGCTAGCCCAACCCCACTCATGGCTAAAATTAGAGAAGTAATACGAGTAATCTGAATCTGACACCCATCCGTTCTGAAAATTAGAACCTCCGATATGCATTATCTGGCTATTATCTCGATACTTTTCTAACAGCTCTGAACAGAATTTAAAAAAGCTTTCTGATGGCAAACAATCATCTTCTAAAATAATACCTTCTTCTTCATTTTCAAAAAACCAATCTATAGCTGTTTTTGGTCCTAGACCGCAACCGATATTTTCATCTCTAAAAAGCGTTTTTACCTCACAGTCCCAATCCACTAAATCTATAATAGCTCTAGTTTCTTTACAACGTTGATCGTCTTTACCGTTATTTCGTGGTCCATCGGCCGCAACATACAGTTTTTTAGGTTGCGCCTTTCGTATCATTTCAAAAACCTTTTTTGTTTGTTCAGGTCTGTTGAATATGATAAAAAGTACAGGTGCTTGTGGTGTGGTTGTGGTTGTTCTCATTTTAAGTAGTCTTCATTTTTAAATAATTGCCAAATAATAGGGAACAAGGTCTTGCCCCAAAGCAACAAAAATGCAATTGGTAAATGATAAGGTAAATGACTTCTTATAAATTGTAAATATTCCTTATAAGATAAGCCCTTAGGACTATACAAATATGCTATCCTTTCTTTTAAATTACTATTTTGTGGTAGCCAATTTACACCATGATCATAGTTGCAATATCCACAAAAGGCACTTGAAACATATGTACGGATACCACTTCGTAATGCTTTTAACGTATAATCATAATCAGCTATTCCATGTGTATACTTTTTTGAAAGTGAGCCAATTTCATTATACACTTCTTTTGGCACTAACATAATATTAGCATTGCCAAGTTCACATTTTTGAGGAAACTCATTGTTTGGTATTACCATTTCACCCCTAAATAAAAACCAATTTAAAATTTTATGCCCACCATAGGATATCTTCTTAGTTTCAGGATTTTGGGTAGGCCCAACGATGATGCTCTTCGGCTCTTTTACATATTCCAAATCACTAAACAATCGAGTAATCGTATCTTCAAAAACGATGGTATCATCATTTAATAGTAAATAGTAATCTGTATTTTTCTCGTGTTCATTGGCATATTTCCAGGCAGCACGCATGCCGCCAGCCCAGAATAAACTTCCAGATCCTTGTATAATATGTAGGTTATTGAACTTACCCTGTAAATACTCGGTCGTACCATCGGTACTACCATCATCTACCAAGAATATATTCAACTCGAAACCATCATCTAAAGTACATTTAGATAGTGCCTGCAAGCAGCTATATGTTTTTGTCTTACGGTTGTGACACGTAAGCAAAACAGTTATTAATTTTTTTTCTTTAGTTGACATCATCTCTACTTTATAACTTACTAAGCTGGTAACTTTCGATTTTTTCTCATTTCTATAAACACTTGGTATGGCGCGACTATTAACCCGTTGACATTGGTTATCACAATTGCCATACATATTCCAAAAATACCATACTCTAATTCTACCGATAAGTAATACGCTATCGGGACAAAGAATATAATGACCAAAATGGACATATAAAATTGCAAATTCACCTTACCCATACCGTTTAGAACGCTAATAAATATTTCTGAAAAGCAATTAGACAGTACAATTAACAATACCCCTAATGAGGTGATAAATGGTATGGTTATAATATCACCGATCCATAAATCATAAATGGTTGGCGCCATAAATAATACGATGATGCTACCAACGGCAATAACGGCCCAAATGAGTAGCAGCTTGTTTATTAGTTTACGAATCCACCTGTAATCGTTATTTACTTGTGCGTTAGTAACCGAACTCCACACAGGGCTCAATATGATACCAAATATTAAAGCGGCCACACTAAACAGCTTAAATGCGATATTAAATTCGGTCACCTTCTCTGGGGTAAAATACTTACTTATTAAGAAGTTACTGGTTTGAAACTGCACCATATAGGCAATGTTCAAAAAGAAAAACTTGATACCAAGAGAAAAAATAGCCCTTAAGGTTTCTAATGTCGGTCTTTCTATTTTCTGGATTAAATCTCGTCTCTGAACGATAAAGAAATATGCCGTAAATAAGAAAATAGACAGCACATTACTACCCATAACTACAAAACCTAAATTAAACAATGAAGGCTCAGAAAATTCTCTTAAATATAGAATACCAATTAAACCCAGCGCATTACCAACCAATATTGTTCTCGCAATCATTGCCGGTTTCTGTAACGCGTACTGTATGGGGTTATAAATTTGAAAAATGAACTGTAAACTAAAGAAGGATATCAACAAGAAAACCAACTGCTGCAATTCTGTTCGGTACGAAGCATCTACCCCCAAGAATTCATCCCATTTTAATTGATCGGTAAATACCACGTTAAGTATAAATATTACCGCTGAAATAAATATTAAAACAGCCGCCGTAGTATGTATCAATTTCCGTTGTTCCTTAATATCATCGAGTGCCACTGCCTCAGAAAATTTATTTCTCAATCCGTTACCAAACCCAATATCCAATAAAGTAAACCAAGTTAACACAGAACTTAATGTCAACCAGATACCGTATCGTTCAGCATTGACAAAATTAATTACTAAAGGAACAAACAAGAAGTTTATTGCCGTACCCAAGCCTCTTAAAATCAACGAAGAAAAAACGTTTTTAACTAACAAGTTAGTCCTAGAATTTCCTTGGAAATAAGATTGAATAAGTACCCTTATGGAATTAAACCTTTTTATCATTATAAATTATTAGGTTTTTGCAATTCTAAATATTTTGTTCTGTAGTTAAAGGATAAAACTGAAAAATCTTGATTCTTAAATGCGGGCAAAAATATAAAGATGACACAAATAGGCAACATTAATATGGGTTCTCCAAAACTTAGAATCAATAAAATCAGGACAGCATAAATAACATATTCAGTTTTACGGAGATACATCTTGCATAAAGTACCATAACGATACAATAATACAAAGAGACCTACAACACCGAATTTGGTTATAAAATCCATTATACCATTCGAAATATTGATATTATATTCATATTTGTAATACTCGTCATATTGGTTACTAACACCTAAAAATAACTTCCAATCAAATTGCTCATATAAGAATATCGCACTAGCAAATCTATTCAGCGGAATTTGTCTTTGCACATCATCATAATAGGTCGATAATTCCTCAATTCTTTTAAGATCCCTTATATCTTGCTCATATATTTCAACAATTTTTTCCCCTAAAAAAGGAACATTGGGTATTGCTATGGCTAATATGATTGCAAAAGCAATAATGGTTACTTTACTACCCTTGTTTAATACCCGATATCTCAAGAAAAACAATAGAAATACCCCCAAATATGCTGTGGTGGATACTGTTGTTAGAATCGCAAGCGTAATAATAAAAGCTTCTTTATTTAACTTAAAATCATTCATTAAAAAATTGAACAATAGTGCTATGGTCAAAAATGAACCGAAAGCTCCAGGCTCCCAACAAAAGCCAGAATTTCTATAATAATGAATAGTATCGTACGTAAATATTAAAAAGTTGGAATATCGTAAGGAATTAGTTTCTACGGTAATACTTTCAAATGCTTTACCTATTGCCTTTACTATTGCTCCATCTTGATAAAATTGAAGCACATAAAAAACAAGGGATATCATTGCCAAATGCGAAATTACTTTCACTAAATAGTATAAAGTCTTTTCCTTCAGTATTAAACAAAACAAGTAGGATGTTAATACGAATTTGAAAAAATAAAATACATCACTCTTAAAATAATCTGTAGGTAATTGATTTAATTTGAATCTAAATAAAACATAGATGAAAAAAATTGCACTACTTACTATAAAAAACTGCACATCTTTCTTCTTTACCCTATTAAAATAAAGGGCAATTATTATCATAAGCACCTCAAAACCAAACCATGCTAAATTAGATTTAACTAAGAAATTGGCTTTAGAAGCGAATAGTAAAAAAAACAAAGTGACGATATAATATATATTCATTTTCGTTTTGCCTTGTGCCTTGTGCCTATAATTATAGATTAACTAATTAATCAACCTATTAATTAGAAGTTACATCGTTCAAAACCACCATAGGATTTTTAAACTTTTTATTCACCTTCACATCTTCTATGATAGCTAAATCATCTAGTTTAGAGTGATTTTCTCTCACCATATAGATACAACAGTCTGTAAATTTAGATAGCGCTAATGTATCAGCCAATTTACCTATGGGAGCAGAATCAATTATTATATAATCGAACTCATTTCTTAATTGATTCATTAAAATATTCATTCTATTAGAATTGAAAGACTCTAGACCGTCAATATTTTCTGACCCCAAACCAATTGCAAATAGATTAGGATTATTACTTACAGGTATTAATAGATCATTAACGGTTATGGTATTAAAATTTTGATTTAGATAATTAGAAACACCATATTCCTTTTTTGTCTCACCGAGCGCCTCTATTAATTCAGGGTTATGCTTATCCAGTTCAAGTATTAGCACCTTATTACTCGATGATGCCAAGGCCACGCCTAAGTTTGAAGAGAAAAAAGTTTTCCCCTCACCTTTAATTGCCGAAGTTACTAGAACGGTTTGTACCTTCTTTTTAGAAAGCATAAAATCTAGATTCATTCGCATCATTCTAAAACTTTGTGCTAAAGGACTTTCTTCTTCGCCTTTTTCTATTAAATTGTTTTTGGTCTTATTATGCACTATCTCACCAATGACGGGTACACTTATTCTGTCCTCAACATTTTTCTTATTCTTTACTTTAGTGCTTAATCCTTCTTTTAAATGTATAAAACCAATCGGCACCAAAAGACCCATTAAAAAGGCAACTAAAAGAAATAATTTTTTACTAGGCGAGCCAGATTCAAAATCGGTTATCGCCCTATCGATAATGGTGAAATTATCATTTCTAACACCAACCATTAAAGCTGCTTCTTCTCTTTTTTGTAATAGATATAGAAACAAATTTTCTTTAATACCTTGTTCTCTACTAATTTCAAGTAGTTGTCTTTGCATTGTTGGTATTCTCTGCTTTTTTTCTGCAAACTGATCAGATCTACCCTTAATACTACTAATAGTAGTTCGTAAGCTTTGTTTGGATGTTGAAAGACTACCCAATACATTTCTCCTAAGCTGCTCTAATTGATCTTTGATATCAATCATTCTAGGATTATTTTCTGGTACGGTTCTTTGTAGACTTTTCTTGTCTATCAATAGTTTATTGTAACTATCAATTAGGTAGATTAAATTCGGACTCGTAACACTTAAAGAATTTATGGTAGATTCGCTATCACCTCTTTGTAAATTACGTTCTATAGCGCTTAACACCTTTAATTCAATTTCCGAATCAGCTAATTTTCTACCGTAATCTATTTCTTGTTCAGCAAAAGAATTTGCATCGAACTCAACACTAGCCAGTTCATTATCCGTTTTAAATTGTGCTACATTCAATTCTACTTCACTAAGTTCTGTAGAAAGCGTATTTAAACGATCATCAATAAATTGTACATTATTCAACGCCAAGGCATTCGTAGCTAAATATGATTTCAGCCCATATATTTCAACCAGAGTATTAATGATATCTTCACCTTTTTCCGATATTTTTTCTTTTAAAACAATATTGATTACCGAAGCGTCTTTGTTGATGACATAAACGCTTAAAGCTTTCTTTACATAGTCTTGTGCCATTTCATCAATATCCCTGAAATCTGCAACGAACTGGGTATCTTTAGATGTATTATTTTCATTTGGAACTAATGTAAAAACTCCATATGGCTTTTCAATTTTATACCCGTAGTTATAGGTATTATAACCATAATCAGAACTAGCAGTACTTTTTCCTTCTATTGAATCTTCAAATTCCTCTGTGATACTAAAACTATCCTTACCCTCTAATTTTATGGTCAATGTAGTTTCGTAAGCTAAAGGATACAATGTGTCTATTACCATTTTAAAAGGTAATTCAGAACCATAAATTTCTTTAGGAGGAAAAGCATCTGGAACGGTAAATCTACTTTGCAATGACAACGTATCTAACACCGAACGCATTAAGTTTACCGAGGTTAGAACTTCAATTGCATTGTTCACCCTTTCTGAGTTACTAAATGGATTATTGTTCGCTAAATTATTGCCCGAGGCATCTATATTAGATGTTTCGTTTTTTAACAATAATTTGCTAGACACATTATAAGACGTATTTATAAATTGTAAAGCAAGTATGGCTAAACCTAAAAATATCACTAAAGAAATCAAGAAGAATTTCCATGATTTAAGGTACTTGGCAAACAATGCTTTCAAGTCAAAATTTTCTCCGTTTTCTTTAGAAGACATTTGTGAATCGAAATATTCCTTTTCAGTCATTACATTCAATTTTATAGGGTAATTAAGCTTCAGTATACATAACCGATTTGTAACGGTTATAAAACATTAAGATTTGCAAACTGCTTTTTTAAAAATATAGTGTTACGTCTACTTAAAAGTAGAAATAGAGATTACTGCTAATGACAAAGAACCTAGTATTACTGAAAACCATTGGGCAGCGTTAGATGTGTTTCTAACCTTTCTATCGTTAGGTTGCACATATACAATATCATTAGGTCTTAAGTAGTAATTTGGAGAAGTAAACAATTCGTCTGATGTTAAATCAATTCTTTTAGTACTCTTAACACCGTCTTCTTCACTGATCAACAAAACATTGTTTCTTTGGGCATAAATGGTCATATCACCTGCCATCCCTAAAGCCTCAAGTAATGTTACCTTTTCATTGGGAATGGTAAAAACCGCAGGCTGATTTACTTCACCTAAAACAGAAACCTTAAAGTTCATGAATCGTATATCTACAATCGGCTCCATTAATAATTTTTTAGAGATCAATTCTTCTCTAATATATTCTCTTAGCTCTTTTTTGGTCAACCCAGAAACTTCTATTTTACCTAAGACCGGGAAACGTATGTAACCATCTTGGTCGATTAAATACCCTGTAGGCTGAGCTCCACCAGCGTTATTGGCTAGATTGAACATCTCAGTTACTTCTGCATTTAAACTTGTAATGTTTATGCTTAATAAATCGTTCTTCTGTAAAACAGGCTCTAAGGGCTCGAAATAAGTAGCAAAAGAATTGTTACCTACTTCATTAAAGTAAGAGGACTTTTTTGCACTTCCACAAGATGATATTTGTATTGCAACGAATAGTAATAAAGAATATTTAAGTACGTTGCCTCTTGTCTTTTTTAGGTTAAATGGGGAAAAAATAGCTTTCATAAGTAAAATAATTTGTCGCTTATAGTTCGTAAACATGGTAAGGTTCAAAATTACTTCAAACAAAAATCTGTTTCACATAAATTCCGACATCATAGTTTATAAAATCGTCGTAATTAAGAAATACAGCCATTCAACCTTTTTATGAAAGCAGTTGCTATATTTAAGTAGACACTTTAACGGCCACATACGATGTTTACCGCTATTATCGAAAAGACTTTAAGCTATTTACCGACTCAAAATCGGTAAGTAATTCGGGTTTTAGGCCTATAATCGTCACATCATCTTCATGAATTAAGCTTTGTGTCGCTATATGACACTTGTAGTCAGCATCAATACTGATTTCATTAAGATAATAGGGCTGGTCAGCGATGACTGTAGATTGATTGTTGATTTCAAAGGATTGTAAAGGTACATGCAAGCCAGACCCATTAGATTTGACCACGGCTTCTTTTTGGGTCCAATACGTATAGAACTGCTCCACTACTTTTGGTGCCCCAAGTATGGTTTCATATTCTGCTAATGAGAATTGATCTTTAAAATCTTCAATAGGGATATCACTGATTTTCTCTATATCAACACCAATCGCACCCACCGATGTAATTGCGCAAACAATTACATCATTAGAGTGTGAAATGTTGAATTGAATAGATGAGTTTTCTAAAAAGGGCTTTTTATCTTTTGAGAAATTCATCTTGAGGGTATCTATATCTACTTGATATAAAGTCTTTAATCCGTAAGCTAAAAGCAACCTACCTATTATAGTCGATTTCGCATCTTGCCAACGTTTATATTTTGAAAATTTACGTACAAACTCCTCCGAGAACATATGCTCTGCATCCGCAAAAAAAGCATCGTTACCGTCATCGGATAAATACGTAAATAAAAGATGTGTCATTCAAAAAGGTAATCTCAGCTTTAAGATTTTTATGTTTTAAATATCAATTTTCATATACCCGCTTTCTTGGTTGGCATCTGCCACATACCATGCTGGTTGGCCTTTTTCATCTCTACCTAAACGCGCACCAGCTACTGGCGGAGTGTTCAATTTATCAAAAGATGATTGCGAACTTACTACATGATTACCGTTTACGCCTTCTTTGGTAAGTATACCTACCTGGACCAATTCGTCTATTGAAGACAACAAGGTTTTCATTAAGAAGTCAATATCATCATTGGTATATACTGTGGTAATGAAACAAGGAAAACCGTCCCAAATATGAATTCCCTTTTCACGCATACTAACAAATAGCAATTCTGAATACGGAATATCTTTCTTGAATTTCAATCTCCATAACGATCCAAAATAAGTGATTTCTATGGGGAGTCCGCTTTTCAAAAAAGTATCATTCAAGCTTTTGCCCATACGTTCTGTCATTGCAGATGTATTTGCCTGTAAACTTGGCCCTTGTTCTTTCATATACAGCAAGGCAGCCTTTGCAGAAGCTAACGCCAACGGGTGACGGACAAAAGTACCTGCAAAATAAGTTACCCCTACCTCAGGATACGAGTCGTCGCCATATTGCCAAAATCCGCCATCAAGCGCATCCATATACTCTTTTTTACCTAAGATAGCTCCGATGGAAACGCCACCACCAATAACTTTACCATAGGTTGCTAAATCGGCTTTTACATCAAATAATGCCTGTGCACCACCCGGATGCATTCTGAAACCGGTAATAACCTCATCGAATATGAACGGAATCTCTTCAGCCGTAGTTATTTCTCTTACTTTCTTAATAAACTCTATAGGTTGAAATTCTGGTCTTCGGCTTTGTACCGGTTCTACTAGAACAGCAGCCACTTCATGAGCTCTTTCTCTAATGATCTGTAAACTTTCTTCTGTTCCATAATCAAGGATCAGCATATTCTGAACTGCCTCTGGTAATATACCCGCAGCAGCCGGGAATGTTTTCTTTTTCTGCGAACCTCTAACTATACCTTCATCGTTAATACCATGGTAAGATCCCGTAAAGGCAATTATAAGAGAACGCCCTGTTACAGTACGTGCAATTCTCATAGCACCAAGTACAGCTTCTGATCCTGTATTACATAAAGCAGCTCTATCATGACCTGTGAATTCTAATAATAGCTCACAAACTTCACCCGCTAATGGGTGTTGTGGTCCAACTTCATAACCCAATTCAATTTGGTCATGCATGGCTTTTTTAATAAAACCGGGCTGATAGCCGAAGAAACAAGATCCAAAACCATTTAAGGCATCTATGTATTCATTACCATCTACATCCCATAAACGGTTACCCGCAGATTTACCGATTACTAAAGGGTAAACCAACTCTTTCGTCAATGGCTTAAAGCCAGATACTACTCGAGGATCTGCCATTTTAGCCCTATTGTTCTGAGCGTAGTTCTTACTGCCAATAGTTTTGGTATTGTACTTTACCGTAAGATCTTTTAAATACTGCGATTGTGCCTGTTCTAGACCAGTTGATTGCTTTTCGATTCTTGGTGAAGCACCGAACGGTTTTTTATGCTCAAGCTTTTCTTCTTCGGACCTTGAATCTAAACTCGATGACCCATTTACCACTTTTGCCGGAGCAGGATTTGTAACAGCAACAGGCTGCGGAGTTTGAGTTACGGCATTACCTTGTAATAACTGAAGTTGTCTACTTAATAAGTTAAGCTGCTCACCTATTAAGCCAATAGCCGTTTGGTTCGTAGCCGAACTAGTATAATTAGCAGGAACAACTTGCTGCACTTGATTAAAAGCGGCAACTGGTTGAGGAGCTGCTTCTGCAACCGGTTGTGGCGCCATAAATTCTGCCGGCAAATTCTTATCTAGGTAATTCGCTAAAAGCTCAGGCGTGTTTATATCTTCATTTAGTTGTCTAAATGTAATCGGAATTTTAAACTCTTTTTTACAGGTAATTGCCATTTGTGTTAGAATTAAAGAATCTAATCCTAATTCTAGAAAGCTGCTGTTTTTGTCGGTAACTTCAAGCTCAATTCCGTATGAATTTGAAATTAGCTCTGAAATTTTATTTAAAATAGAGACGTTTCTCATTGGTGCGGCACTTTTTGGTTTTTCTATTATTCTAGTTATCGGCTGATCGGCATTTAAATAGGTTCTTTCTTTTGGAATAGAAACCACAGGATTGATCCAGCATGGTTTGCGGTCAAAAACATAGGTTGGTAATCTAAGTCTTTGTCTTTCTTGGTTTTTATAAAATGCTTTCCAATCTATGGTAAGACCAGTTAGCCACAATTGACCTAAAGACTTTAATACCCCGTGATATGAATTCTCATCATTTTTCGGGATAGGTAATGATGCTAAAGATTTTATATTTTTTGCACCTTTATTCTGGCGACTTAAAGTAGTAAGCGTATTACCCGGACCCACTTCTAACAATACCACATCTTCTAACTTCACTATGGTATCCATAGCATCTGAAAATCGTACGGTATCTCGTAAATGGTTTGTCCAGTATACAGGATCTACAGCCTCTTCATTCGTAAGCCAAGTACCTGTAACGGTTGATATTATTGGTAATTCAGGAATATTTAAGTTGATATTCTTGACCACATCACCAAATTCCTCTAAAATAGGATCCATCATAGAAGAATGGAAGGCATGACTGGTAGCAATTAAACGGTATGCTAAACTCTGCTCTTTTAAAAGAGCACTGAATTTCGTTATCTCATCATCTTCGCCAGATACTACACAAAGTTTAACTGAATTTACAGCTGCTATAGCTAATGTCTTAGGAAGAATTTTTTCTAACGATTCTTGGTCTATTCTCACGGTAAGCATGCTCCCTTTTGGAAGTCCGCTTACCAAAATACCCCGCATTGAAACTAATTTCAAGGCATCTTCTAAACTGAAAACTCCGGCTAAATGAGCACCTACAAATTCACCAAGACTATGTCCGCATAATACAGTTGGCTGTATTCCCCAGCTCATCCACAATTTTGAAAGTGCATATTCTATGGTAAATAATGCAGGTTGTGTATAACGGGTATCTCGTAACTTGTTTTCTGCCGCTTCAGAATTCGCATCTTGAAAAATGATTTCTCTGATATCTACCTTTATAGTTTCTAACAGTAAATCGGCACAGATATCAACAGCCTCTCGAAAAACGCTTTCCCCATCATAAAGGTCTTTACCCATATTTAAATATTGGGAACCCTGACCAGGCAGTAAGAATACAATCTCACTCGGAACGTTTTTTACTACCGATGACTGTGTAGCTTTTAGATCGTTATCAATCAAAAACTCAGAAGCGTCTTTTGTATTGCTCGCTAAAATAAATCTACGATTACCAAAACTAGCTTTAGTAGTACTTAAGGTAGACGCTACATCGGCTACATTTAAATCTGGTTTAGCATCGATATGATTTTTTAATACTGTTTCGAATCCGGCTAAACTAGTTTGTGTTTTTGCAGAAATAGGCAATAATTGTAATGGGCGTTGAAATTTAGAAGTTTTCGCCTCCATTTCATATTCCTCAACCACAACGTGTACATTGGTACCACCTACACCGAATGAACTGATACCTGCTCTTCGAGGCCCTTCAACTTCCCACGGAGTTAATGTATTAGTGACGTAAAACGGACTATTTTCAAAATCAATGACAGGGTTAGGTTTCTCAAAACCTAAAGAAGGTGGTATTACTTTATGATTAAATGCTAAGATTGTTTTTATGAGACCGGCAACACCTGCTGCTGCAGTCATATGCCCCATATTACTTTTTACGGAACCAAGACCACAAAAATTCTTTTTTGATTGCGCACCAAAAGCCAGATGAAGACCTTCTATTTCTATAGGATCACCTAATGGAGTCGCCGTACCATGTGCCTCTACATAGCTAATGGTATCAGGTGAAATATTGGCATCGTCGATAGCACTTTTAATCGCATTGGCCTGACCTTCTGCGCTTGGTGCCGTAAAACTTCCTTTTTCTCCTCCGTCGTTATTGATACCTACACCTTTAACAACGCCGTAAATAACATCTCCGTCGTTTTTAGCTTCCTCTAAATTCTTTAAAACGATAACACCGGCGCCATCACTAAAAACTGTACCTTTTGCTTGAGCATCAAACGGTCTGCAATGACCATCTGTACTTAACATAGAACCTTCTTGATAAAGGTGTCCGCTATTTATTGGAGCGGTAATACTAGAACCACCCGCTAGGGCAACTTCGCAGTGACCGTTTCGTATAGATTCTACGGCTTCGGCAATCGCCAATAAAGATGTAGAACATGCCGAATGCACACTAACTGCTGGACCCTTTAAATTTAATTGATATGCAGTTCTTGAAGCTACATAATCTTTCTCGTTCACCGTATCTAACTGTAGTTGACCAATGCTTTCTACGACCTCACTATTTGGCAGTACATTCTTTTTATAATAGGTGTTTGTACCTGTACCAGCGTAAACCCCTACTCTACCTGTATAATGTTCTGGCAAATGACCAGATTCTTCAAGAGCTTCCCAAGCCAATTCTAAAAAGAGACGTTGTTGGGGATCCATAGCTTCTGCCAATTTAGGCGTTAAGCCAAAGAAACGGGCGTCGAACATTTTTGCAGAAGGCACAACACCCCTTGCAGCAACATATAAAGGATCATTTCGTAAGGATGCCGGAATACTTTGATCTAAATCTTCTTTCGTGAAAAATGAAATCGTTTCTTTTCCATTCTTTAAAACATCCCAAAATTCATCAATGCTATTGACACCAGGAAACCGACCTGCCATACCGATTATGGCAACATCGTTAGACTTATTTTTTACTTTTCGCTTACTAGAAAACAATACTGTTTTCTTATCACCGCCCATAAATTCTGAAAGGCTAGAAATCGTAGTATGCTGATATAATTTGGTTACCGGTATTCTTACTTGAAGCGTTTTCATAATGGCGTTGACCACTTTTTGCGCAACAATAGATGTACCACCCATTTCAAAGAAGTTATCGTCTAAACCTATACCCGAAACTTTTAGTTCTTTTTCCCAAATACTGGCAAGACCTTTTTCAGTCTTAGTACGAGGTTTTCTAAAAATTACATCTGATATTGCCCTAAGATACTCCGGCTCTGGTAATTTATCTTTATCGATTTTACCGTTAGAATTTGTTGGAAACTCATCTACCCACATAAAAAATGTAGGCATCATAAATTCTGGTAGAGTATCAAAAAGCTCTTGCTTAATACTACTTATTTCGGGTTTTTCACCGTCAGCTAAAAGGTAGGCAACCAACCTGGCTTCACCTTCTGCATTTGTATTAGGCAATACCACCGTACGTTTTATCCCGGCAATAGCATCTAAAGAAGACTCAATTTCCCCTAATTCTACTCTGTGCCCACGGATCTTAACTTGGTGATCTATTCTACCAATATATTCTAGAGTACCATCAGAAAGTCTTTTTACTAAATCACCTGAACGGTACATTTTTTCTCCCTGCTCAAAAGGATTATCAATAAACTTCTGATCGGTCAGTTCTGGTCTGTTCAAATAACCTCTTGCCAAACCATGACCGGAAATACATAATTCACCAATAACACCTATAGGTTGCAATTGGTTATTGGTATTTACCACATGAGAAGATAAAGTTGATATACAGTTACCAATATTAGAAATATTGGTTTTAATATCTTCATCATCAATGATATTAAAAGTGGTAAATATGGTCGTTTCTGTAATACCATACCCATTTACAAATTGAATTCCTGGGAATTTGCGATACCATTTTTCTAGATACTTAGGAAATAGTGCTTCACCGCCAAAAATGACATATCGCAAGTATAAATCGATATCACCCGTAGGTAGACTGCCCATAATGTTTAAAAAGGAAGATGGTGTTTGATTTAAAATCGTCACCTTTTCCTTTATTACTAAAGACATGAATTCATAAGGATCTTTAATCACCTCTTTTGAAGGAATGATTAGCTTGCCCCCAAATAATAATGCCCCGTACATTTCCCAAACCGAGAAATCAAAACAATACGAATGGAACATGGTCCAAACATCGTTCTCATTAAAATCATAGAACTGATCGTCGTTAACGAACAGACTTACAATATTTCTATGCTCTAATTGTACACCTTTAGGCTTACCCGTAGTACCTGAAGTGTAAATAATATATATTAAATCGTTTGGTTCTAGTTTAATGTCTCTAACCTCTTCAGTAGAGTACGTATCACTAGTTGCCTTAAATTCTTCTATTGCGGCTGCATCAATCGTGAAATCGCAATTACTATCTTCTTTAATATAATCTATTCGATCCTCTGGGTAATTTGGATCTACAGGTACATACACAGCCCCTGCCTTTATAATACCGATCATACTTATGATCAACCATTCGCTACGCTCCAATATTAAACATGCGAAATTACCTTTAGCGGCGCCATGTTTTTTTATAAGATAGTCGGCAAATTGATTCGATAGCTTATGAAGCTCAGCATAGGTTAACGAATTTTCTTCGTAAACCACCGCTATGTTATTCGGAGTTTTAACTGCTTGCTCATTTAAAAGATCAACAATAGTTTTCTCTTTTGGGTATGTTGCATAAGGGGTATTAAATTCATTCAATACTATAGATCGCTCTTTTTCTGAAAGAATATTAAGACTACCAACTGCTGTTGAAGATTGTTCAATTAAGAGCGGCACCATATGCTTATAGTGCTGCATGAACTGCTCGATCAACTCTTTGTCAAAAATATTCTCGTTGAAAATGAGATCGAATTTAATATGCTCATCAGCAATATTGAATACAAACTTGATATTAGAATTAGAATCGACCAATCCAATAAGCTCTATGGCATCTGTAGCATCCTTTTGGTTTGAAATTGTAGCCGGATCTATTATAGTATTTATGGCTAGTACAACATCTAAAACAACGTTCTCACCATTGTCCTTTACCAGATTAAAATCTTTTAAAAATTTATCGGTCGGGTATGGATTCGCGTTATGTAATGCAAGTATCTCTTTTGTTTGATTATTTAAAGTAGTAAAGTCTATTGTAGGGTCTATGTTATTTCTAAATAGCGCTAGACTATTATGAGCATTGTCGTTATCATCGACAGTTAAACCGAATGCAATATCATTTTGATTGGTGTATCGCTGTAAAAGCACACTTAACGCTGTTATTAAAAAAGCTTCGATGTTAGAATCACCAGCTACATGGGCTTTTACTTTACTAGTGACATCTGCAGAAAATTGGGTACGTAACAAAGAACCTTGATCAACGCTATTTTTTACAGTTAGCTTTCTACTCGGTAGGTCTAGTAATTTTACATCATCTAATAAAATATTCTTCCAATATGCTATGGTAGAATCGGTTATTAAATTCACTTTTTTGGCTTCCATTATAAAATGATAATTATATATAGACTTGTGGGGTTGCTATTTACTTATTTTTTATTGGAAAATGACGAACCTTTTATAACACTAGATGGATAACTTTATAATTACATAAAAATTTTTATCCAACAGTTTTTTGTCCAATTCAATTTCAATACACATTTCTGCCTAAAATAGTGCAAATAATCAATCAAGTAAAATTACTAAATATCATAAACAATTCAATTTCAAAGAAGTGGCATAAAAGTGGTATTTTGGCCACTACAATTACATAAATATTTGAATATCAATATTTTAAAATAAATAATAGTGCAAATTACTCCACTCATTGTTATTTTATTCCCAAAAATTTCATCGATAAAAAAATGACGTTCTTCGAAATTGAATTGAGATTAAAAAATGAGGGTAAATAACCATAGTTTATATGCAGATTTCATCGGTAAATGACTACAAATATCTGTTAAGAATCATACGTTTTTAAAAAAACAATCGACTTTATATCTAATATTGTATATCAATTGTTTTTTTACCTTGTGATGAAAAGTAAAATTGTAATTTTTATTGGTGATTTATTTGTCTTTCTAATGCCGAAAAAGGCTGAAGAATTTGCTAAAACCGGCATGACTATTACTGACGGAAACAAAATTACTTTAACTGAACGTTTTATTCGCAAATCTCTATTGAGAAAGGTCGAAATAAATTCGGATCACGAAACCCTGTCTAAATTTCATAAAGCTTATTGGGAAAATCAGGGTGACAACTTTTTTGCTGCAACAACAGACTCTTTTGAAAACAATTTCTTACCAGAATGCTCTTTTATTTTTGAATTACTAAAGGAGAAATTATCTGGTGAAAACCATGATTTTAATACTATAGTTGAGATAGGAACAGGTAATGGTAAGGTCTTGAATTATCTAAGCGAACAACTCCCTCAAATAGATAGATTTGTCGGTATTGATTTAAATCAAAATCAGATTAAACAGAACAAGGAAACTTACAAAAAGAACATTCAGCTTGAATTCATAGCTAGTGATGCTTTTGACTGGGTTAATACCTATGCGAACAAAAATATGATCTTTGTAACTTCTAGAGGAGTTCTTGAGTATTTTACTGAAAGTAGACTACAAGATTTTCTTCAACAGGTAAATCGTTTAGGAAATACCATTTTCATCGCTATTGAACCCAACGGTGTTGATCATGATTTAAAAATTAATAAGCATTCGGAACCTTATGGTTATGAGCGTTCATTTTCTCATAACTACCAACTACTGTTCAAAAATGCAGGCTTTAATTTGTGGCATCACTCCAAAAAAGATAGCAATACAGAGCACTATCTAAGCTATATGGGTGCTGACAATTATAGCGAAAAAGAAATTTTAGCCGCTACTACTGTTTAACTATTAGTAAATTCTAAGCTTTAGTTGTTATCAAGCACTCTTTGCAGCGATGCTGATAAAACCTTATCATTAGGCGGATAAAACATACTCAGGTGATCTCCTGGTACATAATGTAGCTCAATTCCGTTTTCTGCAAAAGATTTCCAGCCTAGATGTACACTATCGTGGGTATAATCGATAACATCTTCGATTCTAAATAAGTCGACTTTTATAGGTAATGGTTTTAAATGATAGCTATCAACAACCTTATTGTGCTCAATAATTCGGCTTTCGTACTCCCAATCATAATCCGTTTTAGCTACTGTAGTTTTATCTTTCTTTAATCTTAAATACAATTTCTTCAAGTTCGCTTTAGTGACTCCTATTCTATATGTAAATCCTTCTCTACTTGATAATTGCTTTAAAACATGCAAGGTCTTATTAGCTAAATAATTAAAATAAGCCATCTTTTTACCTAAACTGGTACTCTTACCGTAATGGGCATATGCGTAGGTATCTAACAATACCAGAGCAGAAATCTCTTCCCCTTTTGCCATTAATTGTTTTGCCATTTCATAGGCGATAATACCACCAGAAGAATAACCCGCTAACTTATAAGGTCCTTTTGGTTGTGTTGCCAAAAGAGACTCATTATAATGTGCCGCTATTTCTTCTACTGAAGTCAATAATTCTTCTTTACCATCTAGCCCTTTTGCCTGAAAAGCATAAATAGGCTGATCAGGATCCATATTATGCTTTAAGGTTTTAAAAGAAAGTATATTTAACCCTGAACCATGAACTATAAATAGTGGTGTTTTAGATCCGTTTTTTTGAATGGGCACCATTGAATCCCAGGTTACGGTATGCTCCTCAATTTTTAATAAACTAGCCAGACTTTTAACCGTTGAATATTCAAACAAAGAAGATAACGGCAAGCGTTGACCAGATTTTTCTTCTAGCCTAGTCATTACTTTGGCAGCAATTAACGAATGCCCACCTAATTCAAAGAAATCATCGTTTAAATTAATAGTATCTAAAAACAAACACTCTTTCCATACTTCAGAAACTAATTTCTCAGCTTTGGTATAAGTTTGAATGCGCTCCTCTTTAGTTGTGATGATATGCGTATCATCTGGTAGACTTTTTCTATCTAATTTACCGTTAATAGTTACGGGCAGTTTATCTAATTTAATATATTCATGAGGCAGCATAAAAACGGGTAACTCCTCTGCTAATTGCTTTTTCCAAAACGTAACATCAGTATTCCAATCGTCGCCTTCATAAACCACATATGCTTTTAACGCATTATTTCTAACGTCTGTAGCTACTGATTGTATTCCTTTGAGTTTACTTAAAGAATGTTCAATTTCTCCCAGTTCAATTCTATGTCCGCGGACTTTTACCTGACCATCTTTACGACCCAAACATTCGATCTGACCGTTTCGCAAAAGCTTACCTAAATCTCCCGACAAATACATTTTAGTGGTTTTTTCCGCTTGAAAAGTATTGTTCACGAAACGCTCATTGGTCAGTTCTTCTTGTCCTAAATATCCGTTAGTTACCCCGTCACCGCCAATTACGATTTCTCCGACTTCCCCAGTTCTCACTGGTTTACCGTTAGCATCTAGAATATAAATATCTGTATTTGCAATAGGCTTGCCTATGGTAATAGGATCATCTTGATCTGAAATTTTAGTAAGTATACAGCAAACAGTAGTTTCCGTAGGACCATAAATATTCCATAATTCATCAACCTTTTCTAGCAACTTTAATGAAAGTGATTTAGAAACCGGTTCGCCACCAATTAGCGCTTTAATATGTAATGTCTTTTTCCAGCCAGAGTCCAATAAAATTTGCCAGATGGTTGGTGTACCCCAAATTACTGTAATATTATCTTCAATGGCTTTTTGTAATAAAAGGTGTCCGTCTTTTCTGGTTTCTTCATCGACCAATACCACACTGGCACCATGAACCAATGGCAAGAAAATCTCCATCACCATGGCATCAAAAGAGATAGTGGTGGTTGCGAATATTTTATCATTTGGTGTAATACCTGGCTCATTACCCATTGAAAACAAAAGGTTTATCACATTATTATGGGTTACCTGAACTCCCTTTGGCTTTCCTGTAGAACCAGAAGTATATATAATGTACGCTCCTGCATCAGAAGGTACATTTACATCAATTATAGTTTCACTGGTTTCATTCGCTTTGACCCGTATATCTTCAATGAAAATCGTTTTAGCACCATGTTCTAGCGCCTGTTTTGATGTATCGCAAATAAAGAAAGAAGATTTAGCATCTGAAATCATTAATAAAGTACGATTATCAGGGTAGCCGGTATCTATCGGTACATATCTAGCTCCGCATTGAAGAATTGCAAATAAAGTTGCAATTAACTCAGGTGACCTTTCCAATGAAATAGCCACTGTATCTCCGGTTCTTATGCCTTCTTCCCACAAATAAACAGCAGTACTATTTATTTTTCGCTGCAATTCTGCATAGGTGACTTTTTCGTTTTTAAATTCTAATGCAATTGCTGTTGGCGTACTTGTCGCCTGCTTATATAATAACTCATGAAGTGTTGTATTTGGGTATTTTAATGACACTCCCGTTACAATACTCTCTTCATTCGATCTGTTAAGTATTTCAGATAGTTTCGCATTAGGCTGTTCTATCAATTTATTTAAAATAGCATTGAAAGATTCGCCCATAGCATGTATGGTACTTTCTTTGAATAAGTTGGTATTATACGACCATTCCAACACTATATTGTCTTTCGACCCTGTTGCATTCAAGAATAATTCGAAAGTTTCATACTCTCGTTCATTACTATGGTATTGATACGAAAGTCCTTCAAAAGTAACACCATCGTCCAAATCCATATCCACATTAAAAACTACCGGTACCAATGGTACTCTACCAGGTATTCTGGGAATATTAAGTTTCTTCAATAAACTACCAAATGATAATTCTTGATTCTCGAAAGCATCAAAATTGGCAGATTTTCTTTTCTTTAAATAGTCTATAAAACTGTCGTCAATGTCTAGATTACTCTTCATCGGTAACAACTTCACACAATGCCCTACAAGATGCTTTGCCCCCATAGATGATTGCCCGGCAACAGGCAATCCAAGCACAATACCTTCTTGCTGGGTAATCTTATATAGTAATATTTCAAAAGCGGCCATTAAGGTCAATACCAAACTAGAATTACCTTTAATTCCGGTTTGCTTAATACCTTTTACTACATTTTTATCTAATAACTGATTAATTCGCGCACCGTTATAGGTTCTCTTCGTTATCTGTTTAAAATCTGTCGGAAGATTAGTTATCGGAATATCGTTTTGAAAGACGTTTAACCAGTATTGTTCCGTTTGATTGAATTCGGGACTTACTTTTATTTCATTTTGATGCGCCACATACTCAGTATACGGTACAGCATCAGGAAGATTATGAGATACATTTTTGACCTTTGCAGAATACAAGGCTCCCAATTCTTGCATGATGATACCTAAAGACCAACCATCACATACAATATGATGCGTGGTGATTATAAACTGAAATTTATCCATTTCAGTTCTTAGAACGGCGAATCGAATTAATGGTTCTGTGGTTAGGTCAAACGCTTTACCCGTATCGGTCTTGGTATAGTTTTTTATGGCAGCTTCCTTCTCCTTGGCCAACAGACTTGAATAATCTTGTAAATCTAAGTTTGCGATTATGGAAGCAAATACATTAATGAATTTTCCATCGGGACTAAATACAGAACGTAAAGCTTCATGCCTACTAATTAACATGTCAACAGACCATTGTAAGGCGGCAATATCTAAATCACCTTCAAATTCAATGGTTAACGAAAGGTTATATGCTTTATTCGCATCGTCACCACCAAAATAACAAGAATACCAAATCTCTTCTTGCGCATCTGTAGTGTACAGAATATGTTTTATCTCTGGACCTTTAAAAGGGTTAAAATGTGTCAGTACTTCCAAGCTTCTTTACTAATATTAGGTTAATGCAATTCAAAATTTTGGGGAACCAACAGCCACAAAGATCTTATAATTTAAAGTTTCTTTATTCCTTTTAATCAAGTATTTACTACTTATTTAAAAACAAATTAAAGATGTCGAATTCATTAAACGAACATCATTATGGCTGTGATTAAAATTTACAATGATACCATTGTGCGATAAATATATTATTAATCAATAGAATAGAAATTTAGTTTCGCTGATGTGTAGTGAATATTAGATGTGCGTTTAAAAGGGAAGAAAAAACATAAATATTACAGAAGTATTTGAGCATATATACAAGTAACAATTCACTAAAAATTAAGAACTATATAAGCCATAACGTTTAGTTTTAAAACAAAAAAAGTGTAGTAATGAATTACAATAAATTCATCACTACACTTAGTATAATTATCAATTGAGCACTTATCTGTTTAAAAATGAAAACACTTTCATGAAGAACACATTTTCATCTTCTAATCCCCTAAACTTTCAACAACCTTTCGGTCATAATTTTGGCATACAAAATTTGATTTTGCTCAATGGAGTTGAATGCATTTTGAACTTTTGCACTCTTCGATTTTTTACGAACCAATACGTTATCGGTCTCGTTACTCTTTGTACTTTTCTTTAACCTAAAATAAGGCTTAAGGTGCATGTAGCAATCTTCAAGAGAAACTAACTTTTTCTTCTGATAAGAAGATGTTAGCTTCCCGCTTAAAATGTTAGATATCATCGTATGGTGGTTTAAGTTGATAAAATAACGGGGAAAAACAATAAAAATTTCAAATCAAAATTCAACCTCTATTTCTAATAAACTAAAAACAGCTGTTAATTTTTCATGAAATAAACTTAAGGTAAATATTAATAACCACACCACTTTTGTGCGAAATTTATTAAAATTTAACAAAAATTACGGCAATTTGACAACTATAAAATGATTGCTAAGGTATATCTTATCTTATTTAAGCAAGTGCTGTATAATCCAATCTACCAACACATAATTACCTGCAAATTCTTATTCCTTTCTGCCATGAATAATCCATTAATATAGTTATTAAGCTAAAATCAAAAAATACCACAATGTCAAGTAGGGCAATAGCTACAAGGTTATTAACTACCAACCAGTTGACCCTTTTAAAATAATTAAATAATATTCAGACTTAACTATACTAAAGAACTCCAGTCTAGGGAATAATCTACTTAAAACAATCAACAATCTCTTAGATTTTCATTCTATTTCAGCACATTACTAATCGAAAGAAAAACTTAAAACACAGTTTATCGAATAAATCAATAGTTGGCCTAAGGTTTAATATTTTTCAATAGTAATACTCAATTAATACTTTAAATTTGTCACACAACCATTATCCTCAGGTAATATAGTAATTGATAATATGTTATCATTACTTAATACTGACCTATAAATATTTAAGTTATATAATCTAGGTAGTGGTATAACATATTTTACTTTTAAAAAACTAGATATATTAATTTTACAATGACTTACCATTCGCATCTAATACTACTTAAATAGTATACCTGTATGACAAGATTTTCTTTTACGAAGAAATTGTGTGGAGGGTATTACATTACATCTAAACAAATAGTACGCATTTCAATTGTCTAAAGTTTTAATACCATAGTTTAGATAATTTTTAAACGATAAAACATTATAAATCCATTTTACAATAGTATGAAAGTAGCATTAATCACTGGAGTCACAGGTCAAGACGGCGCTTATTTAAGCGAATTTTTATTAAAAAAAGGATATCAAGTACACGGTCTTAAAAGAAGAGCGTCATTGTTTAATACTGACAGAATTGATCATCTTTATCAAGACCCACATATTGAGAACAGAAATTTTGTACTTCATTATGGTGATATGACAGACAGTACTAATCTTATTAGATTAATACAAGAAATTCAACCAGATGAGATTTACAACTTAGCGGCAATGAGCCACGTTCAGGTTTCATTCGAAGTTCCAGAATATACTGGTAATGCAGATGGTTTGGGTACACTTAGAATTTTAGATGCCGTACGTTTGTTAGGTCTAGAGAAGAAGACACGTATTTACCAAGCATCAACTTCAGAATTATACGGAAAAGTGCAAGAAGTACCGCAATCAGAGACTACTCCTTTTTACCCACGTAGCCCTTATGCTGTTGCAAAAATGTATGCATTCTGGATCACCGTAAACTATAGAGAGGCATACGATATGTTTGCTTGTAATGGTATTTTGTTTAACCATGAATCGCCGATTAGAGGAGAAACTTTTGTTACTAGAAAAATTACCAGAGCTGCTGCAAGAATTGGTCTAGGCTTACAAGATAAAGTTTACCTAGGTAATTTAGATGCACAACGAGATTGGGGTCATGCTAAAGATTATGTTCGTATGATGTGGATGATCCTTCAAGCTGATGAGGCAGAAGATTGGGTAATTGCAACTGGTAAAACTACTCCTGTTCGTGAATTCGTAAGAATGGCGTTTGCAGAAATGGGTATTGAACTAGAATTTAAAGGCGAAGGTGTTGAAGAGAAAGGATACATTAAATCATGTTCTAACCCAGATATTCAAGTAGAAATAGGTAAAGAAGTTCTTGCGGTAGATCCTAAATATTTTAGACCAACAGAAGTTGAATTATTAATTGGTGATGCTACAAAAGCAAATACTAAATTAGGCTGGATCCCAGAATATGACTTACAAGGTTTGGTAAAAGACATGATGACACATGATTTAAAATTGATGCAAAAAGATCAATATTTGAAAAAAGGTGGTTATGTAACGTATAATTATTTTGAATAAATAATTATAAACCGTCAATTCTTCTAATCGTAGGTAAATAGTGCCAAATGTTAAATAAAGAAGCTAAAATATATATCGCAGGTCACCGTGGTCTTGTGGGTAGTGCAATAGTTAAGAATCTTGAGAGTAGAGGGTATACGAATTTAGTTTACCGAACTCACAAAGAATTAGATTTGACTAACCCCACAGATGTGGCGAACTTTTTTGAGATCGAGAAACCATCTTATGTAATTCTTGCTGCTGCCAAAGTTGGCGGTATAGTTGCGAATAACACCTATAGAGCAGATTTTATTTATGAGAATCTAATGATCCAAAATAATGTCATACACCAGAGTTATGTTCATGGGGTGCAAAAATTACTCTTTTTAGGTAGTACGTGTATTTATCCTAAAAATTGTCCGCAACCGATGAAAGAAGATTATTTGTTGACCGATGTATTGGAGTATACGAATGAACCTTATGCCATTGCTAAAATAGCAGGTATAAAAATGTGCGAGAGTTACAATTTACAGTACGGCACCAATTTCATTTCTGTAATGCCCACTAATTTGTACGGACCTAATGATAATTTCGATTTAGAAAAGTCGCATGTATTACCGGCATTAATTAGAAAAATGCATTTAGGTAAGGCTTTGGAAAATAATGATTGGAATACAATTGCTGAAGATTTAAATGCATTGCCTATTGAAGGAGTGAATGGAAATTCGTCTGAAAAAGAAATACTTGCTATTCTAGATAAGTATGGCATTAAACGAAAAGATGACACCATTTACTTAGAAATATGGGGTTCAGGTAAACCGATGCGAGAGTTTCTATGGAGTGAAGATATGGCAGATGCCTGTGTCTTCTTAATGGAGCAGCGAGATTTTAAAGATTGTTATTCAACGAATACTAAAGAAGTACGCAATACGCACATCAACATAGGTACTGGCGTAGATATCACCATTAAAGATTTAGCTGAACTAATACAGCAGAAAATCAATTTTAAAGGCGAATTATATTTTAATACCGAAAAACCAGATGGTACATTAAAAAAACTAACAGATCCCTCAAAATTACATGACCTTGGATGGAAACATACCATTTCTTTATCACAAGGAGTTGAGCAAGTATATTCTTGGTATACCGCTAAGAATTAATTGTTTTTTACCTACAGATTTCTATCAAACTCAAATTTAATGTTGACCGACAGCCGTATAGCTATCGGTCAACATTAATAACCTATCATTAGCTCTTTGACCAACCATTACTAAAAGCTGAAATGAAGAAATCTAATTTCATTATACCATTATCATTCGTGGTGCATATACTGTTAATTAACGTAACACTATATGCATACATACCAGATATCTATTTAAGTGGCTATAGCATACTTTATTATAACCTTACATGGATTATTACCACATATAGCTTAAACTTCTACCCTACGGCCAGAAGAGATGGTTTTATGACCAATTTTAAAACGTTTGTTGTACTGTTTGTCATTTATGGCTTGGTCTATTTCACCTCATTTGTATTCTTGGGCATAAACTCGTACACACCTATATATCTATCATTGGTATATATACAAATATGTTTTTTATTAACGTTATTCAGGGTATTGTTTTATTGGTCCAAAAGAGTATATAGAGCTAAAGGATTCAATAGTACTAGAGTTGTCGTTATTGGTAAAGACAAAAACCTGCAAAAATTAAAACGCATTTTCGACAATCCAGAATACGGGTATCGGTATATGGGCTATTTTGATAATGTAAAATCAGATCACCCTAGTTGTTTAGGAGATATAGAAAGTTCTTTTAATTATATTTTTGAAAATAATGTTGAAGAAGTCTACTGTATGGCTTCTAAATTATCTAAGGCTGAGATACAGTATGTCATGAAAATTGCCGATAATAGTCTTAAACGAATAAAGATTATTCCAGACAATAAAGAGCTTTTTTCCAGAGCAATGTCATTAGAACTATATGGATCCGTTCCTATTTTGAATTTAAGGGCTTCCCCATTAGATTTAGACTATTCCAATTTAATCAAACGTATTTTCGATATTCTGGTATCTAGCTTTGCTATTGTGTTCGTACTGTCATGGTTAACACCTATCGTCTACATTTTAATGAAAATTGATTCTAAAGGACCTTTGTTTTTTAAACAACAAAGACATGGGGTCAATAGAGATGTATTTTGGTGTTACAAGTTTAGATCTATGACCAAAAGTACTACGAGCGATACTCAAATGGCCACTAAAGATGATGCCAGGGTTACGAAATTGGGCAAAATCTTGAGAAAGACGAGCATAGATGAGCTACCTCAATTTTTTAATGTTCTAAAAGGAGATATGAGTGTTGTTGGTCCTAGACCACACATGGTAATTCACACCCAAGAATATGAAGGGTCGGTAGATAAGTATTTAGTACGCCATTTCTTAAAACCAGGTATTACAGGCTTAGCTCAAATTCAAGGCTGTAGAGGTGAAATCATTGATCGATCCGATATTGTTAACCGGGTACGATATGATATTTTTTACATGGAAAAATGGTCACTTGCCTTAGATGCCAAAATTGTATTTCTAACAATTTACAATGCCATTAAAGGGGAAGCTAGAGCCTACTAATTACTTCCTTTTAAATATCCTTTTAACGCCGTTGAATAGTAATAGCGCCACAAACCCTACTATCATCCCAACAACAAACTCTACCAACATACTGGGTACATTCGGAAGAAAATGATGAAAGAAATCAATATTGTGGACAAATATTCCGCCCGAAACTAGTAATAGTGCTATCGTACCAATAACAGATAAGGCTTTAATTACTTTTGGTAATGCATTAACAAAAAACCTACCAATTTTATCAGAGATACTATTCTCTTCTTCGTTCAGGTTAATTAATCGTGTACCAAACTCGTCCATACGCACAATTAGTGCTACAATACCATAAACACCTACGGTAGCTAATAGAGCAACTACAGATACTACGGCAATTTGAGTCACTAAAGGCTCCTTAATAACAGCACCTAATGCAATGATGACTATTTCAATGGATAAAATAAAATCGGTAACTATAGCAGATTTGACCTTGGTTTTTTCTAGTTCCAAAATTTCTTCTTTGGTCATTGGCTGCATTTCAGCAGCAATATGTGCATGTTCATGTGGAACAAAGAATTCATGAATCTTTTCGGCACCTTCATAGGCAAGATAAATACCACCCAATATTAACACTACGGTTACCGCCCAAGGCAAAAAAGCACTTAATAAAAAGGCTATGGGCAGAATGATAATTTTATTAAGCAACGATCCTTTCGTAATCGCCCACAATACCGGTAATTCTCTTTGAGAGACGAACCCTGAAGCTTTTTCTGCATTCACGGCTAAGTCGTCGCCTAATATACCAGCTGTCTTCTTAGTGGCTATTTTACTCATTGCAGCAACATCATCTAAAAGTGCCGCTACATCATCTAAAATTGCAAAAAAACCTGAAGCCATCTATTTCTAATTTTGCTCAAAAATAAATTAACCATTTCATTTATGTGAATTCTATTCGTAAAAAAGATAACCCATCTCTAATTTCTATTATAGAAATTAGAGATGGGTTTATGAATCTTCGTTTAAAATTAATATCAATTATCTCGTAAAAAGAAGAAAACACTAATCTGGATGGAGTTTTACTAAATGAATTTTTAATATAACACGTAGAAAATAATACTAATTAACTTGCTCCCACGAAAAACCATTACTCTGTAACCACAATACATTAACAGGCACATCTGAGCGGTTGATACTATCGGAATCAATATAACCACCTTGCACTGATAAAGTAATACTTGGTTTCTTTTTAATTATATAAAGTCTACCCGTGGCACTACCAGGTGAAGGCATAAACAAAGTACTATTACCTGAACCGTTTATAATTACTGTGTGATTAGTTTCATTTAACCCAACATTACCACTGGTAAAACTGATAGCAGTAGATAATGACCCATTAACGCTCACTGTTGAGTTAGGAGCATTTGTTTTTATGCCTAATCTTGCATTTGTATTATCCCAATAGATGTTGGCATTATTTTCATCTACTTTTCCATCATTGCCTGCAAAAAGAAGAGAACCCGAAGTCCCCGTAAATTCCTCGACCGTAGGGTTAGTATCAATTAGGGTTTCTTCACCCAATTCATCGGTGTAGGTATATGTACCATCTTCATTGTCTTCTAAGGTAGACGTTGTTTCTTGCGAAGACGAAGTATTAAAATTTACGGTAGTATCGTCACTATTTGTAAATATGTAAGCACCATCACCATTATCTGCTAATGTACCTCCAGTAATTGTAATTATGGTTTCTTCACCTAACTCATTTGTGTAAGTATACGTACCATTTAAGTTATCTTCTAAAGTAGATGTTGTTTCTTGCGTAGGCGAAGTGTTAAACGCCACTGTACTTCCATCACTGTTTGTAAATATGTAAGCACCATCTCCATTATCTTCCAATAAACTACCTGCAAACGTAATAACAGTTTCCTCACCCACCTCATCGGTATATGTGTACGTACCATTTAAATTATCTTCTAGAACAGATACTGTCTCATCGGCACCATTAAAAGTAACCGGCTGTTCATCTGTACCTAAAAAAGTAAATCTACCATCACCATTATCGGTTAGAGAAATTGGCTCATTAGAATTTGAACCACCCGTTGAGCAAAGATTCGACCAATCGCTTCCATTATAAAAAAAAACACAATTTTCATCTGTATTAAAGACTAACCCACCTCGTAAAGGCTGTAACAATTGCATTTCAGCATTAGATACTCTGGATATCACCAATACCTTTGAAGAACTCTCTAATTCTAATAAAGAAGAGACATCTAAAGTTTGTGGATTATCACCTATTTTTATCTGACCATAAGTAAAATTCCAGCTAAGGTAAATGGGGATAAAAAGAAAAAGAAAATGTGTTAAATATTTGGGCATTAAAAAATCGTATAAATAAGTTGCGATTAAAATCTGTACAAAGTAAATAATTAATTAAACAGCATTCATTTTAATCGACAAAACACCATTTATACCGACAAAATATTAACAGAGGAATAACTACTTTTAAAAATGAATTAAATTTGTAATTATCCTGATATTTACCCTAAATTCATGATTGATTTCGGATATTATTTCAAAGTATAAAATTAATAATATATTATTATAGACTTTTTGCTTTAGTAATATTACCAATAAGGGCTCAACCAAATATGTTAATGTGGATTATGAAAAAAAAGTTTCAAATACTAATCTATTGTTTTTCTTTATGTCTTTTAACCAGTTGCAGCTCCAATGATGACACACCTCCTGTACCTACAGGGGTCACTAAAAGTTACGAACTGCTAAACACAAATTTATCTGATCTTACTGGTCAAGTTACTTTTACAGAAAATACCAATGGTTCAACTACCATTACCGTTAATTTAAATAATACAGTAAATGGCATTAATAATGCTGTCAGAATACGAAATAACACTGCAAATATAGGTGGCGGTATAGCCGTTAATCTAAATGATGTTAACGGAAATACAGGTATTAGCGAAACTACTATTTCCAGACTTGATAATGGTGAAGTATTAAGTTACGAAGAATTTTCAGAATTTTCAGGTTATTTATCTATAGAAGGAAAAGATAACAATACTGGTGAATTTTATGCCTATGCTGATCTTGGACCAAATGTTTTAACTGGTGTAAAATTAACATACAATTTATTTTCACAAGATGATAGCATAAATGGTCTAGCTGTTTTTGAAGAACGAAAAAAAGGTACAACAGCGCTTACCATCAATATCTTTCAAATTAATGAAAATTTAGAGTTACCCACTACTTTATATATCATCCAAGAAAACAATTCAGAATTAGTTGTTCATTCTTTGGCTACTGTAAAAAGCAGACAAAATGGTTATAGTTTTAATGAGGTCTCTGAACTTGATGGCATGCTTATATTCTTCACGGATTTAATAAAGTTGAACGGATATATTCAAATTACAGAAGTAAACAATGACATGAATATATTATCTGAAGGTGCAATAGGCAGTCACGAAAATGCCAGTTTAAATCAATTATAATCAAACAACTACATTAAAATAATAAGTAGTTGTATTTCACATAACACGACTACTTCAAATATTTTACGTCTCATTTTGATAAATTTTTATACTTATCGAAAATTATTTTAAGAACGCATCCATATAATGAATAATCTAAATAAACGTGATATTGGCATAGATGTAATGAAATGCATAGCAGCTTTATTAATCACCAATTCTCATTTTGATCTTCTTTACCCATACAAATTTCTCGCGACGGGTGGTTCAATAGGTAATTCCCTTTTCTTTTTCGCCTCAGGTTTCCTTTTATTTTTGAAACCTATGGGCAGGTTTGACAACTGGTATAAGAAACGTATTAATAGAATATATCCAACAATCTTCGCATGGGCAATTTTAAGCACTTTGTTCGTCAATAAACATGACGATATCATTTATATAATTCTGTATAGCGGAGAATGGTTTATTTCATGCATTATGGTTTATTATGTTATCATTTACTTCATAAATAAATTCATGAAAGATAACCTAATGCTCTCTTGGGGTATTTCTTTGTTAATTTTTATAGTTTGGTATATTGTAATTGATAAGCCATCAGATTATGACATGTATGGCATAACATACTTTAAATATGGCTTCTATTTTTTATTTATGTTAATGGGGGCTATAATGGGTGCAAGCAAAAAACAGTTAATTTATCACTTCAAATCTGACTTTCTAAAACTGATTGGGTGTTGCATTCTTTACTATTTAATTGTAATTGGCGCTAAGCATTTTGAAATTATCAACATATTTCAAATGCTTTCATTAGCACCTCTTATAGGTTTAACCTATTATTTTTATAAAGTAGCTAAAAGTCCTATTTTGAAAAAAGTTTACCAGAATAATATTGGTGGTGCTTTTATAAAAATTATTGGAGGTCTCTGTTTAGAAATTTATTTAGTACAAGTATCATTATTAACAGGTAGGTATAATAATTACTTTCCTCTTAATATAATAGGAATGTTTTTAGCAATTTTAATTGCAGCATATATTCTAAGATGTTGTTCTCGCCTATTTTCGCAAATATTTAAAGAACAGGACTTAGACTGGAAAGGAATTATAAGCTTGTATTAAAAATTAATTAATGTAAATTTTTTAATACATGGAGACACTAATTAAAAATTATTTATAAGACCTTATTCCTATTTTAGTCTAAATCGTTGGCAATTATACTTACATAATTATTAATTAAACTACAAAAAATAGCATTTACAAAGGGTAATTCTATGAAATTAAAATCATTAATTATAAAAGCAGAAGTATTATATGAATTTATCCGAGATAAATTTTGGGGATATATTATTAAAAAAGGAATGGGAAATTGCGGCAAAAATGTAATGATAAAACCATCAACCTCTGTCTTCAAAGGAATTGAGAATTTTTATTTTGAGGGTGACCTCAAAATAGCAAGATATGCAGTTATTTACTCAACCGAAGCTAAAGTATATATTGGTAAAAAAGTAGATATTGCTCCATATTTAAAAATTATTACAGGCAATCATAGAATTGATAAAGTAGGTTACTTTATGTTTGACGGTAACTATGAAAAACGACCTGAGGACGATAAGGATGTTGTAATTGAAGGTGATTCGTGGTTGGGCATAAACGTAACTATCTTAGCAGGTGTCACAATTGGCAGAGGTAGCATAATCTCTGCTGGTGCAGTGGTCACAAAATCATGCCCACCTTATTCCATATTAGTTGGTACACCTGCAAAAGTAATGAGATTCCGTTTTACCGTTGCTGAAATTTTAAAACATGAAAAAGCATTATATCCAAATGAAGAACGCTACACAAAAGAGGAATTAATAGCTTTAGGAAATAAGTAAATGTTAAAAATATTAATTAACGCCTACGCATGTTCCCCACATACTGGTAGTGAACCAGGCATGGCTTGGAACTGGTGTATAAATTTAGCCAAGCATGCAGAACTACACATTATTACAGAGGGTGAATTTAAGCAACATATTGAAATAGCTTTATTAAAATTACCCCAGCGAAATAATATGCACTTTTATTACAACGAGATTTCTCCAGAGATTCGAATTATGTGCTGGAATCAAGGAGATTGGCGTTTTTATAAACACTATAAAAAATGGCAACTGAAAACCTTCGAAATTGCTTTAAAAATTACAAAAAAAGAAAATATTGATATTATACACCAATTAAATATGATTGGTTTTAGAGAACCGGGCTATTTATGGAAAATTCCAAATAAGCCATTTATATGGGGTCCAATTGGTGGTTTAAAGCAGTTTCCTACAAACTACTTAAGTGAGGTTGATTTGAAAACAAACATTTTAATTCGTTTAAAGAATAGTATGAATATTTTACAATTGCAATATGATAAAAGAGTTGATAAAGCTTTAAACCATGCTAATTTGCTAATTAGCTCAATCCCCGATTCATATTCCGCGATTAAGAAATATAAAGGTTTGGAATCAGTAGTAATACCCGAAACAGGATGTCTTCCTTCAGAACCTAGTTCTCAAAGACAATTTAAAACGGATTTTTTAAATGTAATTTGGGTTGGTAAATTTGATTTTAGAAAACAACTTCTTTTAGCCTTAAAATCTATCGCTGCGACAGAGAATAAAGCTATTTTTCTGCATATCTATGGAGAGGGTAATAAGGGGGAAAAGATACAAGCTGAGAATTTAGCTTTAGATTTAGGTATTAAAGATCAGATTATTTGGTATGGAAATCAAACTCTACAAGTTGTACAGGAAGCTATGAAAAAAGGACAATTATTTTTCTTCACCAGTGTTAGCGAGGACACCTCCACTGTCATACTTGAAGCTGTTAGTAATAATTTGCCTGTACTATGTTTTGACACATGTGGTATGGGTGCGGTTATTGATGAAACAGTGGGAAGAAAAATACCTTTATCTAGACCGAAACAATCTATAGTTAATTTCGCAAAATATTTAAATTATTTTCATAAGAACAGAGACGTCCTTACAAATTTATCTAACAATTGTAATAAACAACAATTGAAATTTTCTTGGGAAGAGAAAGCAAAGACTATGATTTCTTACTATCAGAAAAGTATTGAAAATCGCAATTAGTTCAATACTATTAATCGAATCTCTTCTTGTAGTATTTCGCATTTATAACAAATAGCTTTAAATAAATAATTATTATTTCAGTATCCTTTTCCTTAAAGGGCTTTCATAAATGGAAATAATCAGTTTAGATGGCATATATCGCATTACCAATCTGCTTAACGGATACACATAGCGCCACGTAATACCCTTTAACTCCCTTATTCCCTTCATATAGATTTTAAACTCATGTAGTCCTTTAGTTTTATCTCTTGAGACAAAAGAATTCTGTGTTATTCTAAATTGAATTAAGCATTCAGGAATATTACCAATTTTATATCCAGCATTTAATATGGTGAACCAAAGCGCTAAATCTTGTGTTAAACGATAGTCTTCATTGTACCGTATTCCACTATCAAAAATTTCCCTTTTCAACATTACCCCTGCATGTTGTAAAGGGCATGCTTTACAAATGTAATCTCTAACTTCCTCATCTGTAATTGGGTAAGTTCTAATATTAGTATAATTACCTACCTCGTCAATCTCTTGTGCCAAAGAGCCAACTACAGAATACTCAGAATTTTTTTCCAAGTATTCAATTTGTTTTATAAAACGACCAGACACCGATACATCATCACTGTCCATACGGGCTATGTATCGTCCAGTTGCATTATCAATACCAATATTTAAAGATTTGGTAAGCCCAATATTAACTTTATTCTTAAAAATTACTAAGGTTTGCTTTAAGACTTTTTTCCATTTTTCAATAACGCTATAAAGTTCATCAGTTAATTTACCATCTTCAATGAGTATGATTTGAGATGGTTTTAAATTTTGAACTGTCCAAATACTATTAATAGCCAGTTCTAAATATTCTGGCTTTTCTTTATGGTATACAGACATGATTACTGAGAGAGATCGATCAGTCATTTATTTGTTTCTGAAAAATTATAATAATAAAATTGGTGTAATATCTATAACTTGCTGTCTTCTTTTACCTTGATATACAGTATCAAAACTTACATATTTACCATCTGTTGAAAATCTAGGATGCAAATCGCAACGTGTTTCATTTTTGTATTTCGTGCTTTGAAACAATTCTGCCAAACAATGTAATTCTTTTGTTTTTCTATTGAAAAGAAACAATTTTTGCATTCTACTTTTGTCGGGATACGAATCAAAAACTATCCAATCTCCAAAACAGCTAGGATGGCCATCACCTAATTGAAGTTGGGTCATTTCTGGACATAATGTTGCAACTCCATTTAGACCTAAGGAATAATATCCATTTTCTCCATTTGCTTTTAAATAACCTAAAATAGTCTCATTATCTAGCCAATAGCAGTGGCTTACATATTCTTCATCTATTACAACTTTAATAGTTTCAAAATCTGAATACATTAACCTATCAAATCTTCTTTTTCCTTGAAAATACCGATGTATAAACATAAATCCTTTTCCATTTGGCTGTATGATCAAATGATTCAATTTATGAGTACAATCTTTAAAAATATCTTTTCTTTCTACATTGGCAACATCTTCTATAGTGTGCAACATCTTTGCAATACCAGAAGCGTAATCTATTTTCCAAATACCATCATTTTTTAGGTTGGTCAATTCAGATTGCTGTAATGGTGGTAAGCTGCGATACCCATAATCTGGTCGCATACTTAATAACCGTTGATAATTTATAGCGAGAAAATACTGGTCTTTGTAGACCGCTTGTACAGGATAATCAAAAGTTTTGATCAATGAATTCTCTTTGGCGGAAAACAGTTTAGATTCGTACCTTTTTAAATCTTCATTAAAATCATTAAAAACAAATAGCTCTTCATTTAACCAATGCAGTCGCGTGCCTTGTTGCCAATTATACGCTTTTGATTGTGCTATTTTCTTTGTTGTACCATCATGAATATTTGTAATCGCGATATCTACCGGTACAGAATCTGAGGGCAAATTAACGGATGCAACAGAACTCAGATGCGAAAGAACCTGACCCATATTATTCACTGTTGCTATATCATAATACCCACCAAATGTTTCAGATGTAGTATCAAAGCTAATTAACGGATCAATAAGTGTAATTTGAACGGGTCGTTCCATTAACTTAATAATGTAATCCTTTTTATGAAGTTTAGCGTTAATTGAAATATAAATGTTCTTCAAAAAGGCTTTTAAACCAGGAGTAGCAGATAAAATAGCAGCAATAACGCGCTCCTTCTTACTAAATGTTGCCATTATTTAAATTTCAATTTAAGTTTATTAACAATTCTAGATATCACCATAATCTTGATTTTCGCAAAATCAACGAAAGCGGTATCATGCTTTAAGGTGACCTGCTTTTTTGTAGCATTGGAATCCATAGTATCAAATTGAGACGCGAGAAGTGCAAACAAATTGTACTTATCCAGCACCAATTCTTTTGCTTCTTGAATTTGAGCTATTCTTTGCTCACAATATTCCTTTTCAAGAATATCTTCTATGATTTTGACCGAACTTTCAAAATCATTAATATCGATTAATGAATAAGCGTTTTTATCGAAATATTTCTCCAAATTGGTACAACCATAATAAATCGGATACGTATTGCCTAAATAGCTATCAGCTAACTTCTCTGTCCAATAATCTGGGTACGAAGAATTTTCTATTACTACATGATATTTATAAGGTGCAATTACATTCCACTTATCATCAAAATCATTAAATCCCCTACCGAATAAATCAATTTTATCACCAAAATGTTCTTTTAATTTATGTACAAAATCTATTCTTTCTTGATGACCTTTGGTAAATGCTTTATTACTAGATATTACCGAAATCAATTTAGATTTAACTGGCGGTTCTTCATTCTTAAAAGTATCATAGTCTTTTGAAAAACTAATTTCCCCCTTTTCATTCTCAATCTTACCTATATGCCAAGGTTGAGCAGGTTGGTAATGCGTTTGACTTTTATGATCTAAATTGTCTTGGCAAACTACTATTTTACCAAACTGATTCACAAAACCTTTCGAATAATGATATACACTTTCTGGCTCACCTGTAACAAATAAGGTGTTCTCAGGAGCAACTTCACAAGTTTCTGTTTTACGTTCGCCTTTACTATACACCGCCCAAAAATCTGGGTTTTTAATTTCTTGGTTAATATAAAATTGATAATTACCCCATTGCGCTAATCCAGAAGGTGTTTGTCGACTACAACCTTCGTTGTCTTTAGCAATTGAAAGTTTTACTTTGTACATAGTTAAATGATTTATAAGTTGTTTATATAAATTTATTACAATTCCTAAATCATTTTATAAAGGAAATGTTAGTGATATTAATGTTAATTAAATCACATTAAAAGAACTAAACAAAAGTTTATTGGAATTTGAAAATAATCATTAAAAATAGGAATAATGGGAAACTAAAATTAGAAAAAAACACATATACTAATCAAATAATCTTATTTAAATGTTTTGTTTTACTTAACATAAAAATCACCGATATTGAAATTAACATGCAAATAACAAACCTACCTATTATTTCAAATAATGGATAATTAATAAGATTCATTTTAAATAATTTATTGGCATGATGCATCATATCTAATATCAATGGGTGTATTAAATATATGCCAAACGTATATTTGGATAATCGGGAAAGAAAATTTTGTGATAATGATATTCCCTCAAAATATCCATAAACTAGAATAGACGGTATAATTACAAAAGGCGATAAATATTTAGTGTAGTATAACTGTTCAGAATTTAATAAACTCTCATAGGTAAAGTAAGCAATACCTATACTACAAGAAACATAAGATATCAGCATAATTGATAGACTAATTACTTTAATCTCACGTAGCAAATAACCTACTATGTAATATCCAATATAATTTACAAACCAAAAGAAAAAATAATTATTTTCTAAAAAACTGTAATTTATATCCATTAAAAAACCTAGTAAAAGAAAACTAATTGCAATAAACCAAAGCTGAATACGCGATACTTTTTGAATCAAGAAATTAATGCCCGGAGTTACTAAATACAAACCTATCAGCATATATAAATACCACATGTGGTAAAAAGAACGACCAGTTATGAAATCTTCCAAAATTGACCTTTCAAATAAACCGCGACCAGTAAGATAATTTTGAGCAATTCTATACGTGATATAAATTAATGTCCAAATAATTGTAGGAATCAAAATTCTTGAACCTCTTTTTTTAAAAAATATAATATAAGACTCCCTTTTACCTAATAAATATTTGCCGCTAATTAAAACGAATAGTGGCACCGAAATTCGACAAAAAGAATCCAAAATATTAGCAGTCCAAAAACTCAATCCTGAATTGATACCATTAAAATCATTATTAATATAATAAGTTGTAATATGAATTATAACAACTTGAATAGCTGCAATAGACCTTAGTATATCAATTGAAAAACTTCTCTGCATTACTTCATAATTAAATTATAGTGTATCTCCAAAAATGGTTATAATTCAGATGGAATTATTTTTGCAAGCTAAAAATTGAATGTTTTTTATAAAACATGAACACCCCTAAAACACCAACTGGAACCCATAGAGAAGCAAATAACACATAGGGTGATATAAATTGAGATATCGATATATAACCTACTACAATACTACCAATAATTACAAAAAATAAAAGAACATGTTTAATAGACGTAAGTTTATTTTTTAAAAGCACAACATCTTGACTAAAATGAAATATTACAAAAGAAATAAAAATAGAGTAATTAACCACTGATAGCGATGACCATATAGATAGACCAATTAGACAAAGTACCGTGTTTATTATAATACTATTGACATTAAACCACATATCTAGCTTTTCTAACTTTAAAGTAATAAGAATGTTTGCTTGCAATAACGATGTAGGAAATACAAGCATGGTTAAAAACATCTCTTTCGTATAAATAGCTGAAGTGTCATATTTTTCTCCAAATATTAAGGGTAAAATCTCATCTGCGAAAGAATAGGTAAATGTATAGGCACCTAAACCGTAAAGTGTAAATAATATAAACATTTTCTGGTATAGCGCTTTAATCCCATCGTAATCTTTATTTTTTGAAAGCTCTACAAATTTTGGAAGTAATGTTGAACTTATTACCACTGGTACTAGTTGTGCTAATGAAAATATTTTAAAGGAGTTTTCGTAATAAGCAACCGAAGATAATGGCAACATTTTAGATATAATCAATGTTGCCGATTTCCAATACACAACATATGCACTACCAATAACTGCAAAGGGCCAATACTTATATAATATATTCTTCACAAAACTTATTGGTACGTCTGCTTTCCAAAAGCCATTTAAGTTTATACCATCCGCTGAGCCTATTTTTAGAAATAGATTTAATGTTATAAAACGCGTAACAACTAATAATATGGTAAGAACAACAATGTTAAACGGATAAATAAACAACATACACGCAATCCCAAATTTAGCAAAGGCTTCAATAAATAAAACTTTTACCGTTTTCTTTTGAGCAAATTGAGCAATATTAATATTCTTAATTGAATAAATAATATTATCAAAAATGATATTGATTGCAAATAATATTGAAAGTTTTTGCACCGTAGGGTTTTCATAAAGTACCAATGCAAGAATAACATTGATTATCAAGAAAAAGAACCCGAAATAGGCTTGCATCTTCAAAAATTTGCTGGCTAGCTCACTTTTGTCATCAACATTCACAATCTCTCTAATAAACCAGTGTCCAAGACCCATGGCAGAAAAAGCCAAAATCATCTGGTACAAACTATTTGCTATTAAGTATTCTGAAAAATCTTCGACAGAATAATAACGTGCAACTAATACATAAAAAAGGCTCAAAAGTATGTTTTGAGTTAAACTTCCCATTACTCCCCACAAACTATTTTTAAGAATCTTTGACTTTATGTTAGGCAGCCATTTAATTTTCAACTTCTGCATTTAAATTTTAAGTTATGGGTAAATAAATTTTGGTAAATAACCAAATAGAATTAGTTATTTGATTGCATTCTCTTAGATGTGATTTAAGAATAAATTATATCTAAGACAGCAACGTAATGCTTTACCAAGCTATTTATTGATTTTTCACTATGGAAATCTTTTTTCATACTTTCAAATAAATTATTATCTATAAAACCATTAATTGATTTTGTCAATGACTCGACAGAAACATTTTCAGCGACAAGACCATTTTTACCTTCAATTATATAATCAGGTAAACCACCCACTGGCGTAACCAAAACAGGTCTATTTAAACCATGTGCAATTAATATGACACCACTTTGGGTGGCATCGATATATGGGCAAACTATAAGTTTAGAATTTATTATAATTTCTGTTATTTCCTCATTGCTAAGAAATTTCTCCATAATTGATACCTTATTTTTGTTTTTGATGATATCATAATTTATTTCGAAATCTTTGAACGGTTTCCCTGCAATTATAAATTCTTGACTTGGATTTGTCTTATGAACGCCATTAATAGCCTCTATAAACAGGTCAATTCCTTTATATTTAGACAACCTTCCAACAAATGAAATTTTAGTAGGCTCAACAGTGAAATCTGTTATTTTACTAAATTCTTTATATATTGAACTAGGGCGAAGGCGTAATAAAAATATTTTTTTATTTTTTGATAACTGTTCTCCCAAAACCTCCTTACTATCATTTGCAAAGACTACAAATTTAGTGACCAGTTTAAGTAGAAATTTGGTAATTATATATCTTTTTATTTCAAATTCACCACTATGCATTTTAGGATCATGTACATTCAAAATCAATTTATTTCTATGTTTCAATAGAAATAATATCAAGGGATATTGACGAGAAACAAAACCATCTAAATGTATAAAATCAGGAGAAATCCCATTTATAAATTTCTTGATTTTATTCGATATAGAATTTAAACTTAGTTTCGGTGAATAAACAACAAAATGAACTGATTTACATTTTTCAAAATATGGCTCTAAATAACCTAAATTCCAATCATTTTTTATACTCTCATAAGAAACCAATGGAGGGTACGAATCGATATCAATTTCCAAATTTAAAATATTACTTTTTAGACCCTGTGGAGTTAATGTTATAAGAACATGTAAGTCATATCCGTTATTTGAGGCTGTTTTAATATGTTCAATTGCGGTATCTAAATAAGCAACATGAGTAAAATGAGTAATTATCTTTTTCATAAACTAAAATAGAATTCTAGAAGTTTTATTAATATAATTTTAATTTATTGTTTGACTTTTAATATTTCATCCAATTCATCCAAGGATTCCACAATAAAATCGGCTAGCTCTATTTTTTTTAATTTATAAATATCTTTGGAAACTAAAATTGTACAAACACCAGCTTTTTTGCCCGCCTGCATATCTGAAAGAGAATCCCCAATAAACCATGTACTATGATCAAGGGTCAACTCTGAAAAATCTTTTTCAGCTTCTATAAGCATACCTGCATTAGGTTTTCTACAGGGTGCTGAATCATCAATTTCAGGACAAAAATAAACTTTGTCAATCGTCACATCTATATCCTTAAGTTGTTCTATCATTTGACCATGAATACTTTTAAGTTGATCAGCACTTATCAAACCACGCCCAACACATCTTTGATTAGTAACAACAATTTTAAGTGAAAATTTATCATTATGCTTTTGAATAAAATCTATAAAGTCTTTCTTAAAATGAAATTGTTCCCAATTAAGAACATATCCATTTTCAATTTTGTTATTGATAACACCATCTCTATCTAGAAAGAGGTTTTTCCTTTTAGTTTCCTTTTCAATAAGCTTTACGATTTCCTTCTGTGCCTTTAAATAATCTTCTGGAATGCCGATGTCTAAAAAGTACTTTCCTGAATAAGGAACACCAACAAAAACTTCTTCCTTAAATTTTGCTAAAAAATATTCTGTTTCTAAAGAAAACTTATCCCCCAGTGAATCTACAACATTATTAAAACGTTCTTTATTAATTAAGTATACCCCAGCATTAATGTAAATTTCACCATTGTATGTTTTGTCTAAAAAATTAGTAATTTTAAGATCTTCATTAATTTCAACACCACCATATCTATTCTCATTGTAGAGTTTTTTCAAAGAAAACGAAACACTTGGCTTTTTTTCTTCGTGCACTTTATACAATTTTTGAAGATCAATGTCGTAAAACGAATCTCCGTTCACTACAAGAACGTCTTTAGATTCTGTATAAGTAAGTGCATATTTGAGACCGCCACCCGTACCTAATGGAAACTCTTCTCGAGCGTAATCAATCCTCATATCTAAATATGAATCTTTAAAATAGTCACTTATAATATCTGCTTTATAGCCTATTGAGAAAACAATTCGTTGAATTCCATTTCTCTGAAGGTATGTCAAAAGATAATATAGAAAAGGTTTTCCTGATATATCTGCCATAGGCTTAGGAACTTCTGAAACAACTTTTTGTAATCGAGTACCAAAACCACCGGCTAAAATAATTGCTTCTTTAATCATACTTGAGGAAAAAGTTTAGCTTCAATAATTTCACATAATATATGACCAATAAGAATATGACTTTCTTGTATTCTTGGAGTTATTTTAGATGGCACATTTAACAAGAAATCTGCCTTCTCTTTCATTTCGCCACCAGTCTCCCCAGTAAGTGCAACAGTAAACATTCCAATATCTTTAGCCACCTCAAATGCCCTAACAATATTTTTCGAATTGCCAGAAGTAGAAATACCAATTAGTACATCTCCTTTTTTTCCTTGACCTTTAATAGATCTTGCATATATTTCATCATATGAATAATCGTTACCCACTGCTGTAACGTAAGATGTATTTACATGTAAAGCTTCAGAATCTAAAGGTTCTCTGTCATAATAGAATCTACCGCTTAGCTCCGCTGCCAAATGCTGTGCATCAGCCGCACTACCACCATTACCGCAAAAAAGAGTTTTACCATCATTCTTATAACATGCTATACATAATTCAGCAACCTCATTGATTCTTTGAATTAATTTATCATCAGAAGCGATAAGTTGTTTAACTTGAATAGATTCAATAATTGTATTTTTAATATTCTCCATATTTCTTATTTTTTAGACTGTCCAAGTTACTAGACCTTCATCTACGAATTTAATTGTTCTTATTTCCCCTTGAAAAGGTTTTAATGCTCTTATAACTTGATATTTGGTGTTTGCGGGACAATAAAAAAACATGAATCCACCACCACCAGCACCTGATATTTTCCCTCCAGTCGAACCGCTTTCCATCGCTTTATCATATAGTTCATCGATAATTGGATTTGTTATTCCTGAGGACATTTTCTTTTTTTGCTCCCAACCAGAATTAAGAATAGTACCCATTTCATCTATCTCACTTAAAAGCAATGCTCTTTTCATTTGAATCGCTTGATTTTTAAGTTGGTGCATAGCCTCTATAGACTTGGTATTTTTACTATTTACGTTCTTTATTTGTCCATCAATAATTTTAGATGAAAGCCTACTAGTACCTAAATAATATAAAATCAGATTATTTTCAAGTTCGTATATGTTTCTACTTTTGATTTTTAATGGATTAACAATTACTCGATTATCCTTTTCAAATTCCATAAAATTAAACCCTCCGAAAGTAGCAGCGTATTGATCTTGTTTTCCGCCTGACATATTCATATCTACCCTTTCAATATCAAATGCAAGTCTAGCTATATCGTACTCGTCTAATGGGAGTTTTAACCATTCAGCAAATGCCCCGACAATTGCAACTACCAAGGTTGAAGATGATCCTAAACCAGAACCTGCTGGTGCATCAACAAATGTATGCAACTCAAAAGACAAAGGTTTTAAGCTATAATCTTTAACTATACGATTATAAACCCCTTTCAATAAATCAAGAGTACCATTATATTCTATCTTAATATTTGATGGTACTCGCTCAATTTCATTTCTATCTTGAGAATGAAATAATATCTCGCCGCTAGTATTTGGAACTATAGTTGCATAAGCAAAAAGACTGATAGTTGCATTAAGTATTGCACCGCCAAATTGGTCAGAATATGGACTTACATCAGTTCCTCCGCCAGCAAGACCTATTCTAAGAGGGGCTTTACTTCTATATATCATGATGTTTATTTTATTTATATTTTACTAAATGAATTACTATTCCTTATTAATAAGAGGCTATGAAAACCAAACTTATAACTAATAATATTATTGAATCACTTCCCTTATTTTGTTTTCCATCTCTTTCATAATTATTTCACGAGAAAATATTTGTCCTAAAATCTTATTGTTTTTTTGCATAGTTTGACGCATTTCTTGATTATCATAGAGTTTACTCAAAGCTTGTCCGATACTAATTGAAGACTTGCCATCAACCCAAAGGCAATTATCAGGTTCTTTTAAATAATCTTTCGCTGCCCTAATTTGAGTCGTAATTATAGGCATACCACAAGCTACAGATTTAAATAAGGCCATAGCGAACCCTTCGTCATGCGATGGAAATACAAGGGCATCGGTATTTGCATAAAATTGATCACATTCTGCTTCCGGCAAATAACCTAAGAAGCGTATATATTTCTCAACGTTAACTTGCTGAGCAAGTAACTTAATCTCATTAAATTCATTTCCATCGCCTACAAAGACAAAAATGCAATTATCGCGTTTATCGAAAAAAGGAATACTTTTGATAATATTGAAGACACCTTTCTCTTTTACCATACGCCCTACAAATAGAAATGTGAATTTATCGGTTGGTAAATTATATTTTTCTAAAAATAATGGTGATAATAACGATCTTTTCCTATCTATTATATTGGGTGTAACAAATGTTTTATCAAACATTACTTTATTGAACTTTTCAATCGTTAATTTTTCATCTTGAGAAAGAAACCACCAAATATCTACGTTTTTGATTAAAAAAGGCAAAACCAATTTTCTATAAAATATGGACTTCTTTTTAAAAATATCAAAATTAGAACCATGAGATTTAATGCCAATTTTGAAACTATTTCTAACAAAACATTTTAAAATAATCAATGTAATAAAATCTCGGGTAGACCCTACTGGCTCAAATCTTGAGTTTAGGTATAGAAAATCAGGCTGAAACTGTCTAAGATGTTTAGCTAATTCAAAAGCATTAGAAATAACTCCAATAAGCTTGTTTAAAACACTTAAGCTAGAGTTATTCCGGGTGTAAATTATAGTCTCACAATTATTACCTAAATTTTTCAACCCATCTACTTCATCCATAGCCAGATTTACATGATTTTTGGGAGGTATTCCTATTAAAATTTTAAAATTCATAAAATGGCAATTTTTATAATTACTACAGATTGTATAAAAAGGTTACAAAGTCTCTAATAAATGTGTCTCTTTATAGTGTTTCATTAAGTATTTTATCTTCTTTAGAAAAAACCACTATAATAAAAAATAAAATTAATGCAATCAATAAAAGAATACGATAATCAGTTAGGGTGTACACTGTATTGAATGCTATCAGCCAACTACATAATGCTGCTATTAAATAATACGTTTTTTTGCTAATAGAGCGAAAAAATATTCCCTTGGTAACATTCAAAAAAGGAATTATAAAAAAAAGAGAAAATAGGGCAAAGGCAAAGATGCCATGTTCAACTAAAATTTTCAAATATCCGTTTTCAGGTTGTGTAAAGAACAAAAACTCACCTGGCCCAACTTGTAAATATAAATCTTGATTATATTTAGATGTAAATTCCTGAAAATTTCCCAAACCAACCCCAAGAAAAGGGTGGTTTTCAATTATAATTATAGTTTCTTCCCAAATAGACTGCCTAAAATCAAGATCGTTGCTCAAATTACCTGACCTAGAAAATATAGCGTTATCAGGTGCGAATAAGAAAAGCCCTGAAATTGCAATAAAGCCTAAAACCAATCCATAAACTTTAACACGTAAATTGCTAAGAAGGAAGATAAATAATAAACCCACTAAAAAACCTCCTACAGCTGATCTACTGCCTGCTAGAATTAGATATACTACACCCAATATAAAACCACAGTAATTCAAATATTTCTTTTGTATTGAGATATTTTGTTGAAATAGTAAAAACATAAAAGATCCCATTGCCAAAAATTGCCCGTTTAGTTGACTATCACCAAAAATACCTTGATATCTTGTTACACCTGTATCTTCATTAAAAACATTTACACCAATATCTGGAGTAAGCGTAAATTTAAGACCAAACATAAATTGCAAGGTCATAAATGCTAACGCAAAAATATAGGCCGTTTTAAAACCGTTTAAGACCTTCCACTGATTTAAGTTATTTTCAAAAGAAATGAACAAAAAACGTAAAAAAATAAAAACTGTAATAATAGGGTAATAGAAAAAATAATTACTAAAACCGAATTCGGCATTTAATCCACTTATAAAACTTAGTATAAAGAAAAGTATACCAAGAATTAAATAGGCAGAATATTTTAATGGTCTAGAAAAAAATATAAATTCTTTGAATAAAAAAATAAATCCAACCAAGGTAATTGCATCAAAAACCCTCAAATAGCCCAAGTAAACTGGTATTATTTTAAGGTCTAAAAATGGAAAAGCATATATAACAAAAAGAACATAGGTTTCTACCTTGGGCTTACGATAAAGTAAAACCGTAAATATTAAGAATGTTAAGAGTGCTAATACGTATAATAGCATATTTAATTATTCTTTTTAACTCCCAACTTTTCTAATACTTTGGTAATAAGTGTCTTTTCTTTATCTGATGCAGAAATTTCATATCCATATCCATATCCATATCCATATCCTTGCTTAATAATACCCCTAGTTTTAACACCATTAAAAATAAGAGCACAATTTTCAAAACCTTTTCTACGTACAGTTTCATCGATATGTTGTAATACAAATTTAGGTGTATGATCATGGCGCACCACTATAACCGTTTTATCTGTATAAGGCGCTATTAAATTAGCATCGGTGACCAATGTAGTTGGTGGTGTATCTATAATTACGGCATCAAATTCTTTCTTGATTTTAGAAATAAAGGTTTTAAAATTATCATTCACTAGTAAGTTAGAAGAATTTAATGTCTTATCGCCCGAAGGAAATACGGTTAAATTATCAGTCTTTTGCACGCCAACATCCAACATAGTGCCATCGCCCAATACTTGACTCATACCAATTTCATTTTCTAAATGAAATAACGTAGAAACGCCAGCCTTTCTTAAATCTAAATCAATCAAAGCAGTCTTCTTACCTGACAATGCTAACGTTAAAGCCAAGTTAGAGCTCACATAACTCTTACCTTCGCCTGCAATGCTTGAAGTCACCATAACGGTCTGTATCATTTTAACACCATCATACATTTGCATATCGGTCAGAATACGACGAAATTGATCAACTATAAATAAATCTTTATGTTGTGTTACCAACAACTCTTCTTTAGGTTTGTCTAGATAAGCCACCTCCCCGACAACAGGTATATTAGCATCTATTTCTAAATCTGATCGAAAAAGTATTTTTGTATTTAAAAGTTCTCTACCTGCAACATAGGCAAGACCTAAACCAATAGGAAACAATAAACCAATTAGATATACAACAGACTTTTTCGGCGAAACTGGTTTTATAGATGCTTCTGCTTTTTCTATAACTCTTACATTACCCAACGTAGGTGCAAAAGACAGTGCAGTTTCTTCTCGCTTTTGAACCAAAAAATCATATAAATCTTCAATACTTTTTTTTCGTCGGTTTATCTCTAGAAAAATTCGCTCTTGTTCTGGTAATACATTCAGTGCTTCGTTATACTTACCACTATTTGTAGATAAACTTTCTCTACTAGCGTATAAATTAGATTTTTGACTTCGTACATTTTCTAAAATACTTGGCCGTATATTATCTATTTTATTTCTAACAACTGTCAAAAGAGGATTATTCTCTGCTGTAGTTTTACTTAACTCACCATATTCCAATTCTGCATCATATAATTTCTGAAGTAATTGACTTAAGATAGGATCATTAACACCTAATGTTGAAGGTACAATACCTGTATTATTATTCTTAGACACCACATATTTTTCTACCTTATCTAGAACTGAAAGCTGTAAATTAATTTCCCCTATACGGCGATCATAATCGCCTACATTCTGCAGGTATAAATTACCTTGTTCCCCTAAATTAATTACCCCTTCTTTAGAACGATATTTCTCTAAATCTTTTTCCACTGCCTGTAGTTCAACCCCAACAGTTTCCATACGTTCGTCAATAAAATTAAGAGTATTTGAGGCCAATGAATTCTGAGAATTAATTGTTGCTTTTTTATAGGAATCTATAAGCTGATTTACGATATCATTACCCCTATTTGGAATAGGGTCAGTAAATAATATTCTTACTACCGTAGCAGTTTTGCTTGCTGCCCCAACATAGAGGTTACTTACAATTTGATTTATTCTTATTCTAGTAGGAATTAATTGAAATTTAAAAATCTTGTCTAAACTATACTTTACATTTCCGTTTGGGAGAAACTTAAGTACACTTCCACCGAAAGGATTACTTACCCATGTATCAAAAGGAATACCCTCCCCATCAATAAATACTAATCCTTTCTCATAATCTACAGAAAATTCAACCTCATCAATATCAGAATCAATTTTTATATCTGATGGATCCATTAAAACTATCTTAATAGGAGTATCTTCATAATACACCTTATCCTTAAAAAAACCAGAGGTATATATTTTGGAATATAAGCCAAGTGTATTGACGACATCTTCTACAACATCTTTAGATTTTATGACCTCTATCTCATTTTCAACAATTTTTTTGGACTCAAACACATTAAAAGACTCCATTAATTGCGATTGATCCACCCCTTTTTTTTCATCATTTACAATCAATCCAGCAGAACTTTGGTAATGTGCTTCCGTTCTTAAAAGAAAGAGCTTAGCCAACAATACACCAACAACCCCCAACACCACGAATAATGGCCAGAAAGGCAAGAATTTTTGAAGAATTATATGAAATAGATTTTGCTGTCTATTATTTGCCATTTGAAATATAGAGGTTATACTAATTTTTTAATTAATTTTCTATTATAAGACTAATAGAGCTATTTTATAAAGTACTATCTAAAATTAACAATCGTAATTATGGCTAAAGAAACAACACTTAGCGCCACCGGTATCCAAGGTCTTACAACACTAGATTCAGCAACCTTAGATGGTCTTGGTTCTACATAAATAACATCATTAGACTTCAAATAGAAATACTGCGAACTTAAGATTTCACTTGATGTCAAATCTAAATGCCGTAAAACTTTATTACCACCAACCTCTCGAATTAGCGATACTCTTTGCTTATTTCCATAAATAGTAATATCACCCGCTAACCCTAAAGCCTCTAAAACAGAAATTTTTTCGCTTGGTACCGTAAATACATTAGGTCTTAAAACTTCACCAAGTACAGAAACTCTAAAATTCAGTAAACGGACATCTACAACTGGATCTAATAATAATTTTTGATCCTCTAATAACCTTGTAATATGATCCCGTAATTCTTGCTTCGTTTTACCTGCAACTTCAATTTGCCCTAAAATAGGAAACCGAATATTACCATTCTTATCGACCAAGTACCCAGAAGCCTGGCCCAAAACACCGCTAACCATTGCAGTACTTGCACCAACCTGGTTCGAGGTATTGAACATATCTGCGGCTTCTTTGTTTACACTACTCACCGAAATACTTAAAAGATCATTCTCATTCAAGGTATCTTCTAAATTTTCGAACTTTGAAGAATTATAGATTGAATCTGGTGCTTCGTAGAAATAGGTAGATTTTTTCATATTACCACAAGATGCAAATAGCAACACAAACATAATAGCAGCCAAATGATTTAGCGACAATTTTCTAAAACCCAAATTATAATTTTTTATATTTTTCATTTCATATTCTTTTAATCGATATATCAATTGAGAGTACTATTTTAAAATAATCTTACAAAAGTACTAATAAGCCTTTTCTTCGCCCTTGATTACATTATATATAGTGTAAAAAAGAATATGTATATCTAGGCCCATAGACCATCTTTCTACATAAAAAATATCTAAACGAGTACGGTTCTTAATATCAGACGGCTTAACAATTTCTCCTCTATACCCCATTATCTGAGCTAAACCTGTAATACCTGGTTTTACAAAGTGACGTACCAAGTACTTATCTACTGACTTCTCAAAATCTGTAGTATGTACCACCATATGTGGTCTTGGGCCTACAATACTCATATCGCCTTTAAATACATTTATGAATTGCGGCAATTCATCTATACTGGTTTTACGTATAAACCTACCAATTCGTGTAACCCGCATATCGTCTTTTTTTGCCATTTGGGAATCAGAATCTTTATTGACCGTCATTGAACGATATTTATAACACCAAAAAGTTTGTCTTTTATAACCATGTCTTAATTGCTTAAAATAAAAGTCTCCTGGAGAATCTAGTTTTATTAAAACATATAAAATTGGTGTTAACCAAGAAAGTATTAAAAGAATAACCAATCCAGAAAATATAACATCAAAAGCACGCTTAATAATACGTGCATATTCGGTATCTAATGGTACATTTCTTAAATTAAGTACCGGAGTAGTATCATATGTTTCAACCGACATAGCGCGATTAAATACATCCATATCATTCAAAATAACTTTGAAGCGAATGAGATTATTATCGGCAAAATTTACAAAGTTCTTTAGTTCTTCTTCACTAAAATTAGAAGCCACACAATAAATAATGTCAACGTCATAATTTAAAATATAGCCAAATGCGTCATTAATTTGACCCAAATAAGTGGGACTCTTTGATTCTCTGTCCGAAAAATAACCCATATAGTGGTAACCGAAAGTAGGGTTATCAAAAACTTTTCTGATTTTCTTTAAATTTCTATCTCTACCTAGTACAACTACCTTAACGCTATTACGACCTATTACCCTAAACTTACCTCGTACCCAAAAGAACAATACTCTGTACCAAATAAGACAAATGGCTAAAATTACATAAACCAAATATTGATATCTAATAGACGGTATGCTTTCATCTCTTATAGCAAACAATGCAAAATAGGAAAGAAAGTAGACAAAGAGAATTTGTATAATTTTATGAAACCTAGTGAAAAAGAGCTCTTTTCGTTCAGTAGTGTAATAGTTTAAAATAAATGCAATAAACAGCCAGCTAATATTATAGTACAAAATATTAAAACCATTTAAATAGGTCTCTGGAGTTAATACAAACAATACCCCATTTATGATACATAAATGTAAGAATATAGAAATCGGAATTATAAAATCGGAATTACGGTATTTCATTTGTTAAAAAGGGGAACGAAATAATATGATGATTATAAATTTTTAATTCTAAGTAGACAAAATTGGTTAAAACAAACCTTAGCTCCAATAACAATCGACGAATGAGTTACTTTACTTGTTAATGTCTTAAAAAGATAAATTTAAATTTAGTTGAATATCAAATAATGTTAAAAACTATTTTTAGAATTTATACCCCACTACTAAACTCATGATCAATAGAATAATTTGAAAGAATCAGAATGAATTTAGGAAACAAATTCGATACTTCTGGATGATTTCTACTTGAAGATTTAAAACGGCTCCGCCGTTAAATCCACATCAAAAATTTCACACTTTAAGATAGTGCGAAAATTAAATTAGATTAGTGTTTAATGTATTCGCATAAACATCAGTATATTTTTAGATGTAAAATCTTACAAATACCTCAGTTTAGCAAATTAATAGTTATGGTAGGGCAAATAAAAGTAATTTGAAAGGAATAAAAAAGATAAGTGATGTAATTAAGCTTAATTACATAAAAAAAGGGTTAACCGATAAGTCTGATAAAACAAAGTAGCATTCTATAATGACTTGTAAATAATAAATATCTCGGTATAAAACTAAGATTGTAGTTTATGATACTAGTGCAATTAAAATGACTTAGGCTACATCTCTAATTTTAGCCAACAAAACAATACCTAAACCATTTAGAACAAGTTTGAGTTCATTTTTACGAACTTGATGTATGGTAGCCTCTTTATCTTTGAAAGCACCTTTTTCAATAGTTATCACTTTTCCTTTTTGTAGATGTGAAGATTTGATATTGCAAATATTGTCATTAGTCATCCATTCTTTGATAATGGCTATTTCAACATCACGTACTATTGCAGCTTTCCCTAACCAGTACAAGTAATTTTTTATATGAGAAGTGATAAAAACCGTATCTCTATCTGATTCTTTAAGTCTTACGAACAAATAATTTTGAAAAATGGGAACTTCTATTACCTTTTTTCGATCGCTCCATTGCCGAATTTCTTTCTTAACGGGGCAATAAATTTCAAAGCCATGACGCTCTAAAATATCAGCAACTTGTTTCTCTCGCTTTGTCTTAACGACCAAAACGAACCACTTTAATGAATTAGTAAGATGTACACTTTGTTCCTGCATTAAAAATGGGGACCTTTCAGTTACTTTAAAATTACTTATACAAATACTTGTTTTTTTTCAAGCACTTCAATGTAAAAAGATAACGAACGTTTTAGGCAATTATTGCTACGCCTCCACGAGCTAAAGGTGTGCCAAGGTCATAAGAAACTATTAAAATAAAAACTTAGTGCATTACTTATTCAACAAGGCCAACTTCGCAAAGAAGTCTTCAAACAACAACCTATTATCTAACTGGTGGTATACTCTTATATTTCTACCTTTATGGTTAGTTTCATATAATCCTACATCATTTATTTTTGGAACTTGTTTTAGAACATACGTGCTCGATGATGGGTCTGGCTCAAATGACGACTGAAGAGCGGTCAGAAGCACTAATGGGTTATCGCCATATATATAAACCTCCCCCATAGGAATATTCCATTTATCCAATTTCGCATAAGCCTCTTTCATCACATTAAATAAATGATTACCAAGTCTACCTTTACCTTTAACTTTTGTCAACAGTTCGGCATCTGACATTATAGGTTGTCGATAGACGTTTCTTGGTACTTGCCATATATTAATGTCTGAATCATTGAATATAACTTGAGCGGCTTTAATATCGATCCCTAAATTATATTCTAAAGTAGTATACCCAGGTGGCGGAATTGCGATATCTGTATATTCTGGACCGCCGATCCAAACCAAGGTTAATTTTTCTGCAATTTTAGGTTCAAGCAAGTAAGCACTTGCAATATTGGTTAATGCGCCACCAGCTACAACATATAAAGGCAAATCAGTATCGGTACGCATTGCTTCTTTTATAATCGCCTGTACAGCATCACTATTTATAGGTTTTGTAACATCGGACATACTTTGACTCATGTCTGTATAAACCGTTATTTTATGTTCTAGCTCTAAAATTTCAATAACCTTCATAGCTTGTTCTTTTGCATATGCAGAAGTTCCAGGACCACCAAAACCTTGTTCATATAAATGAGAGGCAATTACACCACGTATTTCTACAGATGGTGACATTAAATGATGTGCCAGCTGAAAGAGTCCGTCAGGATCCCCTCCTAAATCATTATCTATTATTACTCGCATTCTTGGTTTCACTAAAGAGTTCAGTTCCTCTAATGAGGCTTGTTGAGAACATACAAATGAAGAAATGACGAGAAACAGAATTAGAAATGTAGACCTCATAAGATTTATTTTTTTTATAAAATACGTATCAACATCTGATACTAAATTTTATCAATAATACTAAAATTTAATTGTCAGATTATCATATAATTAAAAATTAAATGTATTATTGTTACATAATGAGACAATAATACATTTAGCAATCATGAGAAATCTTAGAATCATACTATTCAGCCTTTTGTTAACCTTCAATTTCACGAATGCACAAGAAACGAATTCATTTCCTGTTCAAGTAACTATTGAACACGGAATCATCGAAGGTAATTATGACACTCATACCGGAATTCAACAATATTTCGGTATTCCATTTGCCAAACCACCAATAGGTGACCTTAGATGGAGGGCGCCACAACCTTTAGATAATTGGAGCGGAGTTAAAGAGACCAAAGCCTTTGGTCCACGCCCTATGCAAACCATGGTATTCGGTGACATGAAATCGAGATCAAACGGAGTTAGCGAAGACTGCCTGTATTTAAATGTATGGACTCCCGCAGACCGAAACACCACAGACTTACCTGTACTGCTATATTTCTTTGGCGGTGGAAATGTTGCAGGTGATGCCTCTGAGCCTCGTTATGATGGAGAAAGCATGGCAAAAGAGGGTGTTGTCGTGGTGACAACCAATTACAGATTAAACATTTTTGGCTTTCTAGCCCATCCAGAATTAAGTACTGAAGCTTCTTATAAGGCTTCGGGAAACTATGGCCTACTAGACCAAAATGCGGCACTTAAATGGGTAAATAAAAATATTGCTGCTTTTGGTGGCGATTCTAATAAAATAACCATTGCAGGCGAATCTGCCGGTTCTATTGGCACAAGTCAACAAATGGCGTCTCCATTATCCAAAGATTTAATTGCAGGAGCTATAGGTGAAAGTGGTGCTGGCATCAACCCTACTATGTCACCTATTTCATTGAAAGATGCAGAAAATATGGGTGAGGAATTTGCTAAAAATGCTGGTTATTCATCAATTGCAGCATTACGTAAATTGAGCACCAGAGAAGTATACGAAATATATAATGAGTCTAAACTATTTGGCTTTCCAGCTGTTCTAGATGGTTACTTTTTACCCAAAACGCTACCTGAAATCTTTGAAAATAAAGAACAAGCTATGGTCCCATTATTATTAGGGTGGAATTCTGCTGAAATACCAGGTATGGCTTTCACTCAAGGTCCATATACAGAAGAAAATTATGTAAATAAGGTCAAAGAAACTTATCCAAAGGAATATAAAAAAGTACTGGAGTTATACCCTCATGGTTCGGAAAAAGAAATTGAATTATCGGCTACTGCTTTGGCTTCTGACAGATTTATCTCATATAGCACCTGGAAATGGTTCGACTTACATAGAAAAAATAGTGACCAACCTGTTTACAGATATTTATACAGTAAACTAAGGCCCCCATTAGTAGACAATACACTAACTTCTGGTTTAGCAGGTGGTACAGTAGAAAAAAGTACCGACACTCCCCCAGAGCCAAAAGCGGTAGGTGCGCCACATGCCTGTGAAATTGAATACTGTATGGGCAACTTGCATTTGGTAAAGGATTATGCCTGGACGGCGGATGATTTTAAGGTATCTAAAGATATGATGACCTATTTTGCTAATTTCATTAAAACAGGAAATCCAAACGGTGAAGGTTTGCCAAATTGGGATGCGGCAACCGCAAAAGACGTTACTCCCCCAGTTATGGTTATTAACACGGAAAGTAAATTAATAAATGCTCAAAATGATGCGCGTTATGAATTTTTGGACAAAGAGTTCAATAAATAATTAAGTAATTCTTTATAAAAATCTCTTCTACTTCTAAATCATATAGTATTATTTGAAAGAGAAGAGATTTTTGCTTTCCTTAAAATTTAGTTTTTAAGCTATTTTTTAAATCAAAAGCAACCAACTAAACTCGTAAATTGCCATCATGAAAAAATTGATTCAAATTATTGGTGCGTGGTACGGCGCAAAGAAAATAGGTGGAGGTAAATGTGGTTGTATAGGAACCGTTTTTGTGTTTCTAATACTATACTGGATATTCGGTTATGTATTAGAGGCTTTTTGAAAATTGGTTGTTGGTTGTCGGTTGTCGGTTGATAGTAATTACGCCAAGCGCTAAACGCCTTTCGCTGGGCGCTTCAATTGGGCTTCGCCCGTGACGCAATGTCCGGGGTGCTTTTCGTCTCGCGATGAACTTCACGAAATAATTATTTTGCGCTAAGCGCGTGGCGCATTGCGAATAGCGAGTAGCGCTTACTCTATTTTCTAACTTCTATTTTCTCATCACCAGTCTTCTTTTGGTCAAAAACTTTGGCACTAGTTTTCATATCGGCATACCTTGGGTCTTGAATGAAATCTTGTTTTACTAGTTTAATAACCTCTATACTCAAGAAACCGAATTCACTGACTACTTTACCATAGAACCGATAAATTCCTCTTCCTCTAAACATATATTTTGCCGCTACCGGAGGGAACAATACCGCATCAAAAACTTGCCCTTGTTGGTCTAATAAGGTTGCAAAAAACATTGCTTTACCGGTGTGAGTTTTTGCTCGTTATAGTAATCAAGTATCCATAGATATCGATATTTTTATTTAGATACTTTTCAAAATCTTTACTCCCCGAAGTATTTAATGGCACCTCTTCTAAAAGTTCAAACGGACTACATAAACTAAATCCCAATAATTCTAACTGCGTAAAAGCAACTTCTAGATTGGTACTATATAAAGACGGAATTTCGAAATGTTGCTGTTTTGGCGCGAACAGTTTTGGGTGGTCTATTTTCTTTGTTTGGTTCAAAAACAAATGTGCTTTCCAGAGGAGTTCGTGTTTATTGGTTTCCGTAAATCGGAAGGCATCAATCCGTATTAAAATACTGACTTGTTCTATGGAAATCATCAGTCTGTCCAAAAAATCTTCTAACGATATAAAATCACCTTTTACGAAGCGTTCTTTTAAAATACGCTCCATTACCCGTTGTTCCAATTCCCGCAAATAGCCTAATCCTAAATACAAATCCTTACCATAAATACGATTTCCCGCATTGCTTTTATTCACGCAAGGCGGATGTATTGTTGCACCCAGCATACGAGCTTCATGCACGTAGAACTCGGGTCTATAAAATCTGCCCCAAGGGGTGCTACATCCGTAAAGCGACCATCTTCCCGTTGCACATCGCGCATAGCCAGTAGATGTCGGTCTAAGAACGGATCAATGTTCGCCAAATAGGTAGCCGCTTCGGAAAACACACTAACCCGTAGACTCTGCAAAGTCTTGCAGAGTCTCCAAATGTTATAACAGACTACTTTAAATTCTTCAAAATTGACCTTGGTATTTTTATCACCGTACCATGGCGCAACCCTTCAGGAAAAGAAACCTGATCAGAAATATCTTCCCAGTTCTTTAAATCGCTAGAAGAAACTGCACCATAGGCATGATTCTTATACTTATCAAAATAGACGATCCATTTACCATCTATACGAATGGCCGTTGGCCCTTCTGCCCAATAATCTCCACTAATAGGGTTGCTGGCTTGCGAATAAGGTCCTTCCAGATTATCGCTAAAAGCCATTTTAATATTTTTTTGCTCAGGCTCAACAGTTTCATCTTTCAAGAACATGATAAATTTATCTTCCCATTTATAGATAGATGAATCGATTACGTTAAAGCCAGGCTCATATAGTAGTTTAGTATCCGCAAAAGATTTAAAATCTTTTGTAGTGGTATAATACATACGGTGGTTAAATCCGTTTTCTTTCTTGCTTTTGGTTTCTGGAAACTTACCTTCTATAGTACTTGCCCAATAAATCATATATACGCCTCTAGCATCATCATATGTAATCTCTGGAGCCCAAGTATTTCGGATACCTTCCATTTTTCCCATTACAGGAATAAACTGCTGAGTTGACCAATTCACTAAATCATCTGAAGATGCATAACCAATTCCTTTATCCGTCCAACTAACGGTCCAAACCATATGATATTTACCATCACCACCTTTAGTAATACAAGGGTCGCGCAATAGCTTATTATTACCTACTTCTGGGGTTAAATAGGTTGCTCCGTTGCGAAGACTTTCCCATGTATACCCATCTTCACTATAGGCAAAATGTAAACCATATTCTCCATGGCCTACAAAATAAGAAAAGAGGTATACCTCATCTTTCTTTAACAAATTATGCGCTAAAAACCACTGCTTTAAATCGTTTGGCCAGTTTGCATTGGTGCCCGAAACTCCTAGTCCAAAACCATGTCCGCCATTTTCATAAATATGTAACTCTGCCGGTACATTGTACTGCTTAAGCGTGTTATAATATTCCAAACTATTTTCAACAGGTACTACGGTATCATCGGTAGCATGCACTAAAAAAGTTGGTGGTGTGGTATTTTGAATTTGAAGTGCATTGGAATATTGATTGATACGTTCTTCGGATGGATTCTCACCCAATAAGTTTCGCTTAGAACCCGCATGTGTAACACCATCTTTCATTGAAATAACGGGGTAAATCAATACAGAAAAATCTGGTCTTGCACTGATTGATGCATCGTGCTCATAAACGGTATCATTAAAATGGGTAGATAGTGTACTTGCCAAGTGTCCGCCAGCAGAAAAACCTAAAATTCCAATTTTACTGGCATCAATATTATAGCGTTTTGCGTTTTTACGGACCATGCGCATTGCTTCTTGTGCATCTTGTAGCGGACCTAAAGTTTTGTCTGTCATGGTTTCATCCGTAGGCATTCTATATTTAAGAACAAAGGCAGAAATACCGAGCGTATTCAACCATTTTGCAACTTTATACCCTTCTTTATTAATTGCCAAATGCGTGTACCCACCACCCGGACAAATTATTACCGCGGTACCATTGGCAATAGAAGCATCGGTCAAAAACGGCGTAAGGGTCGGCTGTGATACTTTAGATACGCCCCGTACAACTTCTAAAGCATCATAGGTTACCGACTCTTTTATAGGTATCATTTTGAATACTGCCAGGAACTCCGTCTGGCCATATGGTAATTTCCTTTTGCTGTGAAAAGCCTAAGGTGGTAAAGCAAAATACTAGTAAAAAACATTTAAAATTCATGTTTGGTCGGTTTTGAATCTGAATTTACTTCAATTTGTAGACTTCACTGCCTGCTAGCAGAAAACATCCTAATCCGTAATCTTCAAAATCAGGTATTTTGGTATAGGAAAGTGGTTGTCCGTCTTTTGGTTCTTTACCTGTAGATTGCACGAAACCTAAAAATCCGTTGTCATGCAGACCATCCTTTACCATGGCATTCCATCCCTTTTCAATTATAGGTTGAAATTTTTCTTTACTTAAAATACCATTATTTACACCGTAGGCCATTGCATATACAAATAATGCCGTACCGGATAATTCCTTACCACCATAATGTTTTGGGTCGTGTAGACTAACGTTCCAAAAACCATCTTTAGGTTGAATGGGAACCAGTGCTTCTGACATGGCTACAAGGTCATCTACATATTGCTGGCGGTGCGGAGCATCTTCTGGAATAATCGTTAACACTTTGGCCAATGCGCCAATTACCCAACCGTTACCACGGCTCCAATAGCAATCTTCTCCATTAGGTTCAGTATATGGTGGGTCAAAATCAGCATCGCGCCACCAGAGTCCGTCTTTAGGATTATACAACCCATTATCACCATGACTATTTCTGGTAAACATGTACATCTCATACATTTTTTCAAAGTATCGGTCATCGTTCTCCAACACGCCGAGTTTAGCAAAAACGGGCATACCCATTTGTATGGCATCTATCCATGACCAATCATCTACTTGAGGGGTGTTCAGCAACATATTTATCGTTGCCTTTGTATTCTTTAATTTCTTTGGGTCAGGCTCCAAATTATAAAGGTCAATATAGGTTTGAGCAGCGCAGTAATCATCAGCATTTCTGTTTGCGGTACCATATCTAAAACTCCACTTATGAAACTCTGCCCAGTCATAGGCATAGTTGTAATACTCCTCTTTTGGATAAATTTCATGCAAGGCCATTAAACCCTCGTAATACACCCCACGGGTCCAAATATTACTGGGTCGTTCTTTATTGGTGATTATGGTTTTGCCCACATCTTGCCATTTCTCCATAAAATAATTATTGGCAAGTTGCATGTTCTTTAAGACGGAATCCCTGTTTATTTCTTGGGCGTTCAGCATACCCTGAAAAAGGCATACTCCCAAAATAAGTATCAATTTATTGCACTTCATATATTTATTGTTAGTTTTTGATTAATGGTATTAAGGAAACCTCTCCTAGTAATCCTGATGGTGTAGGGCTCCAAATTGTGGCATCAAATTTTTGATAATCTTTATTCACCATATTAATTTCCTTGAAAATCTTCCATTCTTCTCCCCGTAGTTCTTTAGCTCTGATTCTGTTTGCGGGCAAGTTGGTAACTTCTACTCGTAATGTGTTTTTACCCGATTTTAAATTTGATAACTCCAACTCAAAAGGATTTGCCCAAAGCGTACCTACATACACGCCGTTTAGCCAAATTTTAGCACTTTCTCGAACTTCGTTAAAGCGTAACTTCCAATTTTCTATAGTAGCATCAGGATTTTCAAATGTGGTTTCATATCGTGCAGTTCCTGAAAAATAAGAGGCATCCTCCCCCAATTCCGTCCATGAGTTCAACTCATTTAAAGTTGCTGATTCTGGTAATGACGGACCGCCTTTTATAAAATCAATCTTCCACTCATCATTTAATACATGCGATGTTTCTGATTCTTTTAAATACTGCCAAGATTCCTTGCTCGATGATTGAGCGGTTTTTAAAAAGAGTGAACCCCCAGAAGGAATATGTAACTTTACTAAAGTTGTACCATTCTGAATTTCGCTTATTCCCACGCCTTCTTTTTGAGACAATGGGTCATAAAGATGTACTTTTTCAGCTTCTATTTGTATAGGAAATGTTCCGCTTATAGCATTTGCCGTATGGTTCACCAAATAATAGATTTTTTCACCATTGATGTCTCTGCGGATAAATTTGAGTCCGGTTTCAACAATCGTTTCTGGATACAGACCGTTATCACGTAAGGCATTACCAATTGAATTTTCAGGATGCAACAATGATGTATTCTCTGTCTTTAACTGTGACAAGGTGTTATTCTTTTCCTGGTAATCAGCAAAACCAGGCACGGACTCCGGTAGCCCTTGAAAGATTATTTGAGCTCCCTGTTTTTTAAGTTGTACTAGCTTCTTGAATGTAGGCAATGGCATTTTATCGGCATCTGGTACCACCAGGCTTTTATAGGCAACACCTTGGGTTTGCAATGAACCATTTTCATAGGATAGGTCTTCAATAAATCGGTCAGATATAAAGTCGGTCGCATACCCTTGTTGTGCCAAATCTGTTGCAAGACCGTAAAATTTGGTGCCGTGCAGCCATTCATCCAACGAGTGGATTTTAAACTGAAAAAAGCGTTGACCCTTTAAATAATCGTCCCATACATCATGAATAGGCCAATAGAGTAATATTTCATTGTCCGGGGTACCTGATTGCAACAATATCTGGCAATTTTCAATATAAGAGAACAATGCTGGGGCATCTTCCCAAATGGTATTATTTTCATTAAAATTTACCGACGCATAAAACTTCCAACCTGGCCAAACCGCCCTTTTTGGCGAGTAAGTAGAACCATGTAAAAATATGTGGTTAACACCGTTAAGCAACAAATCTTCAGCTTCTGGTTTAGTTTGCGATAACGCCGTTTTAAAATGGTCGCGTAACCATGTAAATGTTTCTGATGATACCAAAGGTTTACCTGCAATGTGGGCGGCAGAAGAAGAAAATTTCAGCATTACCGGATCGGCATCACCTTCCCTAATATCTTCTTTTTCCCTTCTAAACCCAGAAATATCATAGGGCATGGAACCAAATGTTTCACATTCAGGAATATCCGCTGCGGCATAAAAATCGATTAGATTACCTGGCGAACCATGCGCTTGTAATCTAGATGTATACCCATGTTGGTTTGCCCATTCCGTCCAAGGTTCATCAAACTCGGTCAATAACAAATCTGACAAGGTTTCACGATAGTCACTCTTAATTCTATTCGCCATTTCAGTATCAGAGATAGCGAATAATTCTTGCAAATGCGGTTTTAAATCATATCCTCTAAGCCGCTCAAATTGTTCGAAAAAATCAGGGGTAAAATCTGTACCGTAAACCTCATAACTATCATTAAAAATGGCCCGTAACCCTTTGCCATTGTTTTTAAGCGCCACATTAAATCTGGCTGCATATTGTTCAAATGCCTTGTTGGAATAATGGTCTACCGTATATCCTTCCCCACCTGGCGCAGCCCGTTTTACCTTTTGCCCTGTTTTACCGGTAAAGACGGTATACAAAGTATAATCGGTTTTTTTGGCTTTCCATTTTAAACTATTGTTTTGTAGGTTGGATGTTAAATCAACAACACTACCATCTTTGCCAAAAGCCATAACGGCGGCTATTTTGGCACCAAGGGTATCCTTCACATTTTGCGGAGTTAGATTTCCCGTAAAGCGTTGCCCTTTCTTTAGTTGAACACTATCTACAACCAATCGTGTTGCTGCATGCTCCAAATCTATTTGCGGTCCGCCATAGGGCCAACCCGTTCCCAGATTCATATCTACCTGCATGCCTAAACTATCGGCTGTTTTAATGGTAAAATCCAATAGCGCCAACCACTGTTCAGATAAAAAGGGAACGTTATTGGTATCTTCCCCTTCTACCCCATAAATTGGCGTAATTTCTACACCACCCAAACCTACTTTAGAAAATGAGATTAAAGAGGCTTTAATGTTTTGTTCATCAATTGCACTTCCCATCCACCACCAGCGGGTCCAAGGTTTTGTAGTATTTGCAGGTATTTTACTGTCAATATTTTCAGTAAACTGAAGACTTTCCTGTGCAATACCAGGACCATTTCTATGCTGATTTTGCGCATGTAAAACTGCTGTTGCACACAACAACAAACAGCAACAATTACTAACACTTTTCTTAATTCTTTTAAGCGAAAATTCCATAGCCCCTAAAATAACATCATTCACAAACATGACCATCCTGTGCTATGCTGAAAATACAAAATCAAATTATTGACAGCATAGTACAGGATACAATCAATTTTTTCTACCTGTAACTTACCCCCATCACACTGTAACTTTTGAATATGAAATTTTTACGTTTATCTCTAATTTTTTGCATTTTCACCTTTGGTTTTAGCGCCACTGCACAAACTTTTTTAGGCAACTTTGAAGAAATACAATCTGAAACCGGTAATGAAATAACACTAAAGACAAGTAATGGCCTAGTAAAAATTGAATTTATTTCAACCGATGCAGCGCGCATTAGAACTTCTTGGAACGGGGAATTTGCAGAGAACGAACCTTGGATGGTCATTCGCTATGATTGGCCTCAAGTAAATTACAACAAGAAAGAAAACGAACAAGAACTGGAATTTTCAACGGATAAAATTGAATTGAAAATTAGCAAGAAACCTTTTGCGATATCCATACTAGACCGTAATGGAAAAGTACTTTTAGAAGAACATAAAAATACAAACAACAGTAGCGCCTTTACTTCTGATGAACATACCGGAACAACTTTTAAACTACAACCTGACGAACACTTTTTTGGTTTTGGGGAACGCATGGATTTTCTTGACCGACGCGGTAAAAAACTACATTTGAATGTAGGCAGAGGTCAAGGGCTACCGCACATTATTGGGGCATACAATCCGCTTGAAGCAAATTACTCACCAGTACCTTTTTTCATGAGTACTGCAGGCTATGGGTTATTCTTGCATAACGCTCACCCAACCAATTGGGATATGGGGCATAGCTCAAATGATACCTTTTCTTTCAATGCCGAAGGGGGTGAGTTGGATTACTATGTAATGTATGGCCCTGATTTTTCAACCTTGCTTGACACCTATACCAACATTACCGGTAAATCTCCTCTGTTACCAAAATTTGCCCTGGGTCTACATGTTGGCACGTATAGCGGAGGCACATGGGGCCATGAAGCGGAAACTTCAACACAATATGTAATTGATCTTGCCAAAAAATTCAGGACATTAGGTATTCCTTTAGATGTGCTTCATTTGGATTCTACTTGGAGGTTCTTTGGCGAAAATGGTGGAAAGGGCGCCACTACTTTTGAATGGCGGGAAACCTTTAAAAACCCTAAGGCTATGTTCGATAGTTTATATGCGTTGAACTTAAATGCGGTAGGACTTCATTTACGCCCACGTTTTGACAATGGAAAAACCTATAGATTGCTGGATAAGGCACGTAAAGGTGGTTATGTATATCCCGAAGAAAATGGAGAAGGTGAGTTTGTCAATTTCTTTGATCAAAAATCAGTGGATTGGTGGTGGAAAGAAGGGGTAAAAAATGTGGCCGACCAAGGTGCCATGTTCTTAAAAACGGATGAAGGCAGTGCTTTTGGACATAAAGCGAATGAAAGTGACAAAGTTGGTCCGCAAGGAGAAGATATCAAGTCGTTACATAACCTATTTCCGTTAGCCTACGCTAAAGCACCTTTTGAAAAATTTCAAGAGTACAATAAAATTCGTGGAATGAACCACACCCGAGAAGGATATGCCGGTATACAGCGCTATCCCTTTATTTTTGCGGGAGATTGGCCAAGCGAATGGCAATATATTGAGCCTGTAATCAAGGCCGGATTAAACATAGGATTATCCGGCGTGGGTAATTGGGCACACTGTATGGGAGGATTTGAACACGTTGCCGACCCCGAATTATACATTCGTTGGACCCAATTTGGCTTATTGAGTCCGATCGCACATTTATTTGGCATGGAGCATCCAAATTATAAAGAACCTTGGAATTACGGCGAAGAAGCTACACGAATATTCAAATTCTATGATGAATTTCGATACCAATTAATTCCGTACTTATATAGCACCGCATACCAAAACCACAATACAGGAAAACCATTAATGCGTGCCTTGGTATTGGACAATCAAGATGACGCCAATACGTATGAAATCACAGACCAGTATCTATTGGGTGAAAGTATGATGGTATGCCCTGTAGTTGATAAAGGTGCAAAAACCAGAGTCGTTTATCTACCAGAAGGCGAATGGACAAATTATTGGACCAAAGAAGTGTTTCAAGGAAAACAACATATTAGTGTTCTTTGCCCATTGGACCAAATTCCGATTTTTATAAAGGGAGGAGCCATTTTACCCATGCAAGAATCTCAAAATTATATTGGTGAAAAAGAGATTACCAATATTGACCTACAACTATACCCTAAAGGAAAAAGTACTTTTACATTATATGCAGATGATGGTAAATCATTAAATTATACAAGTGGCGAATTTGCGACTACAGAGGTCAATTTAGAAGCATCAGATGATATTATTTCTGTAATCATAAACAAGTCTGAAGGAATTTATAAGAGTGACTTAGAAACGTACACAGTAGTATTGGAGTTGAAGGAATCACCCAAATCTGTTGGCATTAACAATAAATCTTACAAACAAACAGCAAAGAGCCCTATTAGTTTTGAGAATGGAATATTAAAAATAATTGTTTCCGCTAAAAATCAGCAAACTGTAAAAATTAAAAAATAGAATATCAAGGTCGATGTACAAATTCTAAAGGCTTAGATACCAAATTCGATTTCAAATAAATTACAAATAAATCACCGCAGTATTACCCTAAATTTCACGTAAAGTGATAATTAGAAAAAAGTTTTGATACTCATTTAGCATAAACTATGTTAAATATTAGGTATTGAATTTTGAAGTTGCACCATTTTAATTTCACATCACTTTCTAGTAATGTATATGGTATATCCCGTATTTATTAATTGATACAACACACCTTTTGCAATACCGTATCTCTCACAAAAATAGCTAATTACGAATCTGATAATTTTATCAGGTAAGTACAGGATAGTCAACAAAAATTTAATATATATTTTAGACACACGATAAAGTGTAATCGATTACATTAACAATAACTCAACTTATGAAAAAATCAAACCACACAAAATTTAAAGAAGCATTTCTATTATGTTTCTTGTTCCTTTCAGTAGGACTTTTTGCACAGGAAAAATCCATTTCCGGCGTTATAAGTGATGGCACAGGTATGCCATTACCCGGTGTAAACGTAGTAATAAAAGGAACTACAAATGGTACTGGTGCCGACTTTGATGGGAACTACAGTATTACTGCATCTGAAGGACAAACTTTAGTATTTACTTCCATCGGATATAAAACTAAGGAAGTACTTATTGGCTCGAGCAATACGTACAATGTATCAATGGAAGAAGATAGCGCCTTACTTGATGAAGTAGTTGTTGTCGGATACGGTACAACAAAGAAATCTGATGTGACCGGTGCTATTGTAAGCGTTACCGCAGATGATATAAATTCTAGACCTGTCAACAATGCAATTGAAGCTATGCAGGGTAAAGCAGCGGGTGTTGATATTTCATCTAATGAACGACCAGGTAGTATTGGTAACATTACTATAAGGGGTGTTCGTTCGCTATCGGCTTCAAATGCACCGCTATATGTATTAGATGGTATTCCTTTAATATCTGGAGGAATTGAAAATATCAACCCCACCGATATTGAATCGATAGATATTCTAAAAGATGCATCTGCAACGGCTATATATGGTTCGCGTGGTGCAAATGGTGTTGTAATCGTGACTACTAAAAGGGGTAAGACAGGTAGATTTACATTAAGTTACAACTCTGCCATTACCACTCAAACATTAAATGAAGCAGCTCCTCAATTTAATGCTGGTGAGTTCGTAGAATATAGAAGATGGGCAAAATATTATGAAAATCCAGATACATTCCCTAGAGGTGACCAGCCTACCATATCAAATGATGAAGCAATCTTCTCTGGTGATGACACTGCATTCAATAATATCTTACGAGGATGGGAAGGTGGCACTTGGGATGGAACAAAATTAATAACCACAGATTGGACGGATTTTGTGACCCGAACAGGTTTTACTAATCAACATACCTTAAGCGCTAGTGGTGGTTCAGAAAAAATGAAAGCCTATGGTTCATTTGGCTATATCAATAACACAGGTAGTGTAATTGGCCAAAGCTACGAACGATATAATGCAGCGGTAAGTGTTGAAATAACCCCTACAGACTGGTTTACTTTTGGTGGTAATTTAAACTCCTCATACAGCACACAAGAATTCGGACAATCCACTTCTGGAAATGTCGGGGTATCTGCACAAAGTGGTTTATACCAAAGTGCCCGTTCTATTTTTCAATATACGTTACCATATGATAGTGATGGAAATAGAATCGATTTTCCAGGTGGTGATATTGCCGTGAAAACCATTATTGATGAAGATTTATATTCTCAGGATCAACGAGTAACACTTAGAGCTTTTGGTAGTTTCTATGCACAACTTGATTTTGGTGCTTTCGGATCTACTTTAAAGGGATTAAAATTCAGAACTAATTTTGGTCCGGATATAGAAACGTTTAGAAATGGTAGTTTCTTAGATGGCCAGTCTGTAATTAGAACCGGTTCAAGCTACGCAGCCCTTAATAAAAGACAACGGTTATCCTATACCTTAGATAATCTGTTATTATATAATAGAACATTTGGTAAACATGATGTAGGTGCTACATTATTGCAGAGTCAAACACAATTTATTGAAGAATCTAATTTCATGGCTGCGGACAACATACCATTCGCAAGTCAAAAATGGAATGCATTGAGTGCTGATAACGTTGCTTTGTCGCGATATAATTCTGACTTGATCGAACAACAATTGTTATCCTACATGGCTCGTTTAAATTATGGTTTTGACAATAAGTATTTATTGACCGTATCAGGACGTTATGATGGCGCTTCTCAATTAGCAGAAGGTAACAAAGGTGCTTTTTTCCCAAGTGCTGCTTTAGGATGGAGCATAGATAAAGAAAAGTTTCTAGTAGATTCTAATTGGATTGATCAGTTAAAGCTACGTGTTGGTGTTGGTGTCACCGGTAATGCAGCCATCAAACCTTATTCAACCCAAGGAGGTTTATACCCGTTATTTTACCCAATAGGTTCAACTGGTGTTTCGGGTGTTCAATTGGTAACCGATGATTCTGATGAAAAAATATTAGCTAATCAAGATTTAGGTTGGGAAAAAACAACCCAATATAATTATGGCTTGGACTTTTCATTTTTCTCAGGCCGTGTAGCGGGTGGACTAGATTATTACAACTCAGAAACTACAGATCTTTTATTAAGACAGGCCATACCTTCAATTACAGGTTATGTAAATACGTTTGCCAATGTAGGAGAAACTAAGAGTAGCGGTATCGATTTAACGTTAAACACCGTAAATGTTAGGACCGAAGATTTTCAGTGGTCATCAGACATTAGTGCATCATGGCAAGAAAATGAAATTGTAACATTGGCAAATGGAAAAGAAGATGACATCGTAAACAATTGGTTCATTGGAGAATCTTTAGGGGTCATATACGGTTATGAATCTGATGGTATTTGGCAAGAATCAGATGCTGCTGAAATAGCACAGTTTAATGCTAACGGTCATACTTTTTCGCCTGGTAACGCAAGACCGGTTGACCAAAATGGTGACTTTGTTATAGATGCTAACAATGACAGAGTTATTGTGGGCAGTACAATACCTAAATATATTTTAGGACTAACAAATACCTTTAAATATAAAGATCTTGAGCTATCGGTATTTTTATTCGGTCGTTTTGGATATACTTATAACACAGGTGGTGAAGGTTTAGTAGGTCGATATAATTCTAGAAAAGTTGATTATTACACTCCAAATAATACCAATGCAGAATATCAGAAACCAATCTACTCCGCAGGTTTTGGAGACACATATTTTGGTACATTAGGTTATAGAAGCGGTTCATTTATAAAAGTCAGAAACATTTCACTAGGGTATAACTTACCTCAAAAAATCACGAATGATATAGGTCTTTCTAAATTACGTTTTTACGTACAGGCCCAAAACCCAGGCTTTATTTTCTCTAAAGTAGATTGGATAGACTTAGATGTTACGAGGCCGGCCAATAATGACGCAGGTTATTCATTGGGTAACTCTGCATCTAATAGAGGTTTCACCGTTGGAATGAACGTAGAATTTTAAGACTCAACTAGACTAATATAATAAACAACACATGAAAAATAATAAGAAACATTTTGCAAACGTATTTATAGCGTTCTTGCTGTTAGGTATGGTAAGTTCATGCAGTGACGACTTTTTAGACGAAGAATTAACGACACAAAGAAGTACTGAATATTTCACAACAGAAGAAGGAATACAATCATTAATTATTGGTGCATATTACAAAGTTCTTGCATCACCTTTTCCGTCAGAACAACAATTTGCAACTACCAATTATGGAGCAGATGAGTTTCATGTTGGTGGTGATGACACCAATAGTCCTTGGAATAATTACGATGGTAGATTCAACTCTATTATAATTACAACTAGAACACAAGCGCAAGAACCTTGGGATAATTTTTATGCCGGTATAGCAATGACCAACCAAGCCATAGCCGCTATAGAAACAATTGATTCTAATAACGATGCCATAAAAAGAACAGCATTGGGCGAAGCACACTTTTTAAGAGCTTACAACTATTTAAAATTAGTAAGACAATACGGTGGTGTACCCATCAAAACAACAGTTAGTACAACAGTTGAATTAGAATTTACCCGCGCTACTGCAGAAGAAGTACTTGCCTTTGTAATCGAAGATTTTACAAAAGCATATAGCCTCTTAGATAACGGTGTTATATTTCCAGCCCAGATTAGTAAAGATGCAGCAGCACATTATTTGGCAAAAGCCTATCTGACTAGAACTAGTGAAATAAATGATTCATGGAACGAATCTACGAAATCGGCAGATTTAGAAGCTGTGGTAAGATTATCTGATGAGGTAATAGCCAATCACCCTCTAGCTGCTAATTATCAAGAATTATGGGACTTTACAGAACCTGATGGCGACAACGAGTTTTTACCTGAACTTATACTTTCAGCTCAATTTAGTAGAGACAGATCTTTGGTAACTTCCAATTTCAGTACCGTACCTTTTACAGCGCGTTATGATGATTTACCTACCATGAAACGTGACTTAACAGGTATGAGACCTTATAGTAGATTGGCTGCAACATATTTTACTTATGATGTTTTTGACAAAGTAAATGATTCTCGTTTTTGGAAAGTTTTTAGAACCAAACACCGTGTAAACAGGGGGGGTACTTTTGAAGGCGTAGATTATACAGCAGGTGAAGATCTTGGTATCATGTATATCATAAACAGTCCTGACGATGATCGTTTCGATTTAACAATTAATAATAATAATCCAGATATTCTGTATAATGGTAAAACAATACCACACGTATACGTTGCTCATGCTTCAGATGGTGTTGGTTTATTACCTAACCCAAGGTTCCCTTCCTTATCGAAGCATTTCGATTCTTCTAGAAGTTCGATAAATGATAACAGAGGTCTACGTGATGAAATATTAGCACGTTCGGCAGAAACCTATTTAATGGCTGCAGAAGCTAAAATTAGAATGGGTGCTTATTCTGATGCACTATCCTATATTAATGCAGTTCGTAACAGAGGTGCATATAAAAATGGAGAAGACAGATCTTTCTACACAGATGGTGCAGAAGCCTATCCTACTTCAGAATTTTCACAACCTATAGAAGATAATTCATATATAAAAGAAAACTCATATTACGAGTCGAATAATATTCCTGTTAACACTGATGCCACAGACCTAACCATAACCGGTACAGCTAGCTTACCAGCTGAAGATGAAGCAATATTTGCAACATTAGGTGTAAGTGGCGAATATGATAGAATGTTAAATTTAGTATTGAACGAACGTACTCGAGAATTATGTGGCGAATGGCATCGTTGGGAAGATTTAAGTAGAACATTAACATTAGTTGACAGAGCAAAGGCCTATAATCCAGAAGCAGCACCTAATATTAAAGAGCACCATGTGCTTAGACCAATACCGCAAACATTTCTTGATGGTATTTATAAAGATGGCGTAACATTAACCCCAGCTGAAAAAGCAGCCATGCAAAACCCTGGGTATTAGAAAGATTTGAGTTGTTTGAGTTAGTTTTAGTAAAGAAAAGCCCTGTTCTACGAACAGGGCTTTTTTTATGTTTTATCCTTAAAAACACATCAAAAATTACGATATACATTCATTTTTAAACAAAATCTGGATAAAAATTTGATATTTTACAAAAACATCAGGAAGGTACAGGATGCCCCACCTGTTAGTTATTTATAATTTGGGCACAGGGTATCAAAAACTAACTACAGTATTTGCCGCTGTTATTTTTAAGAGGGTCTTTTTTTAATTTAATATTTTATTTTGAATAGTATGAATAAGACCATTGACCAATTTCTAATGATAATTTTGAATATATTATTTTATCAAAATTTCCAAGCACAGAATATTGAGGGTAAAGATTATTCAGAACTAGCAAATGTGTATAAAACTTTTGACATTGCAGGTGATGATATATTCGGGCAACGTTTCTTATCTGAAAACTACACCTTCAAAGATGAAATTACAGGGGTTACCGTAAATGCACTTACTACTTCAAGACATGGAAATTCGAAGATGTACCAAACACATCCGCAATGGACTGCAGATGGAAAATATATTGTTTTTACTTCTAATAGAACTTCAAAAAAAGATAACTACGACAGTCAATATTATGCTATCTCTACCAATGATTTTAACATTACACAGATTACCACGGGTAAAAACGGTAGGGACTTTCATCTAGGATGGCACAAAAATGTTGCCTATCAATTTAAAGGAAACAATCTAATTGAAATAGATATTGAACAACTATTGAAAGATAGTGAAACTGGTAATATCAAGAGTTCAGAGGATTATATAACACTTTTGGCGACCGTACCAAAAAATATTAAACCTTCTGGCCTAGGTCTGGACGCCAGTGAAAAAGCAGCCTACTTTTCCTCCAAAATCAATGACTCGTTATACGCCATTTATAAAGTAGATTTTAAAACTGGAAAAACGGTAAAGTTAAAAGAGGTTCCTTTTTGGGTGGGGCACTTACAAGCCAATCCATTTGTTGAAGGGGAACTTATGTATTGCTGGGAAACCAGAGGTGATTCTCCACAACGAATGTGGTATCTTTCTATAGATAAAAATGGTAAGGTGACGAACAGACCGCTTTATGAGGAACGTGAAAATGACTGGGTCACCCACGAGGTTTTTATGGGTCCGGATAAAGTACTTTTTCACTTAATGGGACATATAGACCGGTTACAAGAAAACCAAACGGGCATCTATTCATTGAACTTAAGAACAAACGAATTGAAATTTCATGGGCAAACCGGTGATGGTGGTTATTGGCATTGTAACGCCACACCAGATGGAAAATGGATTGCTGGTGATACGTTTGATGGTAAATTATATCGAATTAATGCAGATAACCCAAAAGATACGACCTTGTTGACCACGGGTCATCGTTTATTAAGCAAAAGTCCATTTTCTAGCGAGGCTCATATGCATCAATCTATAAGTCCTGATGGAAAATGGATACTTTTCAATTCAAGTCTATTGACCAAAAATGATATTATGATCGTACCTGTACACCCTGAATAAAAAGAACTATTTATGAAAAAAATAATCTACAGTCTAGTCTTGTTTAGTTTTCTATTAGGTACTTCATGTGCGAGTCCTGAAGTAAAAAATCAAGAAATACAACTTACCAACACCTCTAAAATTAAATTGGTAGATAAACCCATCTCTATTAAAAGAACACAGTTAATGGTAATTGATAGTACGGCAATACATCCTATTGTCATATCCGGAACAGACACCATTGCTTCTCAAGTCAATGCTACGGACGGCGATGCAGTATGGGACGAGTTATTTTTTGTGATGGACTTTGCCCCAGAAGAAACAAAGAACATTACAATTGCATGGTCCGAACAATTACCAAAATACCCCCAACGCACAAGTGCCAGGTTTGGCAAGCGTGCATCAAAAGATGCTCCTGTAAAACCTAAAACTCAAGAAACTATGTTGGCAAACGAACTTCCACTAACTATTGGTTACCAACAATACCAAACAGACGGACCATCATGGGAAAATGACAAAGTAGGTTTTAGACATTATTTTGATGGAAGAAATGCAAAAGACCTTTTTGGTAAAAAGACCACTGCAATTTCCCCGGAAAATGTTGGCATCTCTGCAGACGGCGCAGTTGAAGACAATTATCATACCATGGAAGACTGGGGCAGGGATGTTCTCGCAGTAGGAAACTCATTGGGCATAGGTGGCTTTGGGCTTGCGACCGAGAATAGTTTGATGCGATTAGGGGTAACCGTAAACGACGCTATAAATAACGTAGAAAAAACCACTTTTAAAATACAAAATGAAGGTCCTGTGAATTCCGTATTGCAATACCATTATAATCAATGGAAAATTAACGACCGAGTTTATAATGTTACCGAAACTACAAGCATTTGGCCAGGCATATATGGCTATCAAAACACGGTATCAATAAACGGTCTTACGGGTGATGAAAATTTAATTGTTGGGCTGGTAAATATTCATAATGATATGCCTTTGGAGGTTATAAAGAATAATAGTAAATATGTCATCTTATTAACCCATGATAAACAATCTTACGATAAGGAATGGTGGTTAGGCATGGCCATAATACTTCCTAAAGAAAAGTATTTGGGCTATATGGAGGCTCCAAAAACCGGTAATTTATCGAACTCTTATCTGGCCATATTGGATATTAAGGACAATGAACCGGTAAAATACTTTGCTATAGCCGGTTGGGAGCTAAGTGTTGAAAAATTTGTAGATAGAAATGAGTTCATCACCTATGTTCTAGATATGACAGACCAACTGTCTGTCAACATTAAAATCACACTTTAACCAAAACAACTTGATCAACATGAAAAATAATCGTTCACCCTTTAAAATTACCCTCATATTTAGTTTCCTTTGCTTGAACATAATTCTAGCACAAGAACCAGCCAATGATGTAACGACACCGTTGCATCTTCTACAACCAGATTATCCTACACCATATGGCGTAAAATCCATTGATGAAATTGTGGTAACACTAGATCGTGTATATAACTATCTTGAAACTGAGACTGCTGCTAAATTAATTGATGCAACGACCAAAAAGGAAATAACCGATTTTAAAAAATTAAACCAGAATAGCATTTTTGAACCAGGGGCCTTTAGGTTGACCAGTTATGAATGGGGAGTTACCTATGCAGGTATGACTCAAATTACGGAAGCAACGGGAGACCCTAAATATGCCGACTACACCAATAAAAGACTGAAATTAATTGCTGACATAGCTCCATTTTACTGGGAAAAATATAAGAAGGATAAAGATTATCCTTCGCCAATAGTACAATCATTGCAGCCTCATGCATTAGATGATGCGGGTGCCATTTGTGCCGCTATGATAAAGGCAAAGAGAGTAGGTCTAAATGCAGAATTACAACCATTAATAGATAATTTCATTGACTATATCAGTAATAAACAATTTCGTTTTCCAGATGGTACTTTGGCAAGGAACAGACCCCAGGCAAATACCCTATGGTTGGACGATCTGTTCATGAGCGTACCAGCTTTGGCACAGATGGGAAAATTGACAGGTGATAACAAATATTATGATGATGCCGTAAAGCAAGTTCGCCAATTTTCCAAAAGAATGTTCAATGAGGAAAAAGGCTTATACATGCATGGCTGGGTACAGGCAATGGAAGTTCATCCTGAATATAGATGGGCACGAGCCAATGGTTGGGCCGTAATGACACTGGTAGAATTATTGGATGTGTTACCTAAGGAACATGAAGGCTATCAAGATGTCTTGCAGCAATTACAGGCGCATATTAAAGGGTTGGTTCAGTACCAAGATGGCACCGGTTTCTGGCATCAATTAATTGACCGTAACAATAGCTATCTGGAAACCTCGGCAACGGCCATATATACATATTCAATTGCCAAAGCAATAAATAATGGATACATAGATAAACTTGCCTATTCACCAGTTGTTTTATTGGGGTGGAATGCTGTAGCTACCAAGGTAAATGAAAAAGGACAAGTAGAAGGTACTTGCGTGGGAACCGGTATGGGCTTTGACCCTGCTTTCTATTATTATAGACCAATTAATGTTTTCGCCGCTCATGGTTACGGACCGGTATTGCTTGCGGGTTCAGAAGTTATTAAGCTTATAAAAGCAAATACATTTGAAATTAACGATAGTTCCTTACAGCTAAAAGTAGAGTAATATATGTGTCGATACATCCTGTTGCTAACCTTAACTCTATTTCTAAGTTGTAATGACGAAAAAAAGGAAGTAGTTAAAGCTACTACTCCCAACATTTTGGTCATTATAGCAGATGACGCAGGTTGGAATGATGTTGGATATAATGGCTCAGAAATATTTACGCCAAATATTGATGTACTTGCAAAAGAAGGAATTCAGTTAAATCGTTTTTACGTGAACCCTACCTGTTCGCCATCTAGAGCAAGTTTTTTAACGGGTCGCCCAGCCAGTCGAATAGGTATTGTAGCGCCCATCAGCAATAGAAGCGAAATAAGCCTACCGGACAGCATTGTTACCCTACCCCAACAATTAAAAAAGTATCAATACCAAACCGCATTATTCGGAAAATGGCATTTAGGATTAAAACCCTCTAGTGGACCAAAAAAATATGGTTTTGATTATTCCTACGGATTTCTACATGGGCAAATAGACCAGTATTCCCATGAATATAAAAACGGAGATCCAAGTTGGCATAAAAACGGAACTTTTATTTCTGAAGATGGCCATGCTACAGACTTAATTGGGGCAGAAGCCATCAATTGGCTTACAAAGCACAGAGATACGACCAAAAGTTTTTATGTACAATTGGCATATAGTGCTCCACATTTTCCGCTACAAGAAACCGAAGCATGGAAAAAACCTTATGTTAATAGAATTAAAAACGCGTCAAGAAGAGATTTTGCCGCAGCCATGTCTCATATGGACAATAATATTGGCAAAGTCCTGAACAAACTTGATGATTTAGGACTAACGGAAAATACCATTATTCTATTTATGAGCGATAATGGGGCAATGGAAAATTGGTTTCCAAGCAATCAATATGAGGGTAGACATGCCGCAAATGACGTTTTAGGTAGTAATACACCCTTAAAAGATTGGAAGACTTCCAATTATGAAGGAGCTATTAGGGTACCCGCAATAATGTATTGGAAAAGCAAGCTAAAACCCGGCATATCCAATAACTATTTTTCTGCCATAGATATGATGCCAACTTTGCTAGACTTGGCAGGTATTGATGAAATACCGGCTTTAGTGGAAGGAAGAAATATTTGGCCCACACTTACAGGCAAAGACACTTTAAACTTATCTATTTATGTGCGTGGTCATCTACAGGAAAGTATTATAGAAAAACCTTGGAAGCTGATCAGAACAAGACATTTAACTTCCGATACCGAATACGAGCTATACAATATTGAGTTGGATCCAGAAGAAACAAATAATATAGTAGAAGAACAGGAAGCCCTGTTTTCCAGTTTAAAAGTAAGCCTACAGGACCAGTTTCAATTAGACGACCAAAATGTTAACCTAGATATTCAATAATGCCATGAAAAGAAATGCATTCACTATGAAACTCATTAAAGGCAATGAGCAAGAATATAAAAAAAGACATGATGAAATTTGGCCTGAGCTTTCAAAACTTCTTTCGGTAACAGGAATTTCGGAGTACTCAATTTTTTTAGATGATGAGTCCTCCACCCTATTCGCATTTCAAAAGTTAAGTGACGATTTTGACGAAGCTTTGCTACCCAAGCATCCCATAGTCAAAAAATGGTGGGCGTACATGGCGGATATTATGGAGACCAATGCCGATAACTCTCCACTATCAAAAAATTTAACCGAAGTTTTTTATATGAATTAAGACCAATCAATTAATTACCGATAGCCAAAACAAAGTCATGAAAATACATTCAATACTACTATATATAACTCTATTGGGGCTCACATTCTCTTGCAAAGAAAAGAATGCTGAAGTAAAGGATAGCCAAAATTCCCAAAATTCAGCGCCATCATGGGTCTCTAAAGTTGGTGCTTCGCCCTTGACGTTTAATTCAAAAACATATTCCGTAAACGCATATGGTGCGGTAAATGATGGCAGTGCGTTGACCACCGAAGCCATTCAAAAAGCAATTGATGAATGTGCAAAAAATGGTGGCGGAACAGTATTTTTTGAACCTGGCATTTATTTAAGCGGGTCTATTTTTATCAAGGAAGGGGTTCATTTTAGAATAGATAAAGGAGTAGAAATTAGAGGTAGTCAAAACATTGCCGATTACAAGGAAATAGATACCCGTATAGCGGGCGTAGAAATGAAATGGCCAGCAGCATTAATAAATGTTCGTAATGAAAACAATGTATTGATAGATGGTGATGGCTTGGTAAACGGCGAAGGCAAGGTCTTCTGGGACTATTATTGGGACCTTCGTAAAAACGACTATGAGCCTAGAGGTTTACGCTGGATTGTAGATTATGATGCCAAAAGGCCACGAACTTTTTTAATATCCAATGCTAAAAACGTATTCCTAAAAGACCTCAACATTCAAAAAGCAGGTTTTTGGACGGTTCAGGTATTGTATTCGGAACATATTACCGTAGATGGCCTAACCATACGAAACAATATTGGTGGCCATGGACCAAGTACCGATGGTATTGACATAGATTCCTCTAGATATATCTTGGTGCAGAATTGTGATATTGATTGTAACGATGATAATTTTTGCCTAAAAGCAGGTCGTGATTGGGACGGTTTAAGGGTAAACAGACCTACAGAATATGTGGTGATTCGTGATTGTATTGCCAGGGCAGGTTCAGGATTGGTGACCTTGGGCAGTGAAACATCGGGGAGTATTCGACATGTTTATGCATCGAACATAAAGGGCTTGGGAACCAAAAACGGACTCAATATAAAATCGGCCACTACCCGTGGTGGAACGGTAGAGGATATTTATCTTGAAAATATACAGATGGATAGTGTACGTACATTTATGGAAGTTTCCATGAATTGGAATCCAACCTACAGTTATTCTAAATTACCAGAAGAATTTGACCCCGAAGAAATTCCCGTTCATTGGAAAAAGATGCTCAATAAAGTTGAACCGGAATCAAAAGGCGTTCCACAATTTAAAAATATCACCCTAAGAAACATTCAAGTTAAAGGAGCTAAAAAAGCAATTAACGTAAAAGGTTTGGAAAGTTCAACGGTTGAACAAATAACATTGGACAATGTGCATATAGAGGCAGAAACGGCTGGGGATATCCAATATAGTAAAAACTGGAGCTTGACCAATGTAAGTCTAGATACCGAGGACGGCTTGCCGTTAACCATAGAGAATTCACCTGGGGTTATTTTCCCGGCATCTACGTATTCTTCCAATAAACAAACGAATTAAAAACTGTAGAAAATGAAAAATTTCCTTTTTCTAGCATTTCTGATTTTCACATTACAATGGCCCCAAAAGAGTTTATGTCAAGATAAAATAGACCGCCATGCTTTAGTGACAAGACATAATGTGAACATACAAACCATAGATACCTTAGGTTCGTTAAACGTAGGTAACGGAAAGTTTTCTTTTACCGTAGACGCTACCGGACTTCAAAGTTTTCCCGAACATTATCAAAATGGAGTACCCTTAGGAACCCAATCGGAATGGGGCTGGCATACCTCGCCCAATGAAGGTGATTTCAAATTTGAAGAAGCATTAAAGCCCTATGATTTTAATGGTAACCCAAATGCCCTATATGCCATTCAAGACCGCGAAAATGAACGAAACAATGCCGCATCGGAATATTTCAGGTCTAATCCGCATCGTCTACAATTAGGAAATGTAGGTTTGATTATTATAAAAAAGGATGGTTCAAAGGCGCTCCCTACCGACATAAAAAATATTGACCAAACGCTCAATCTTTGGACCGGCCAAATAGAAAGTAAATTTGAGGTTGAAGGTTCACCCATAAAAGTGCTTACCTATGCAGATGCTGAAACGGATGCTATTTCGGTAAAAATTGAATCTCCCCTCATAGCAGAACAAAGAATTCGGTTAAAATTCAGATTCCCTTACCCTACTGGTGAGTTTTCAGATAAGGGCACTAATTATACAACGCATAAAAAACATACTACCACAGTTGAAAACAAACCGGGCAACGAATTTCTTTTTTCCCGTACGTTGGATAGTGACCGGTATTTCGTTTCGGCAAAACTATCCAACAAAAGCGGTATTACTAAAATAGAGGACCACTATTACAGTATCACACCGTCAACCTCAACATCTTTTGAAGCTACCGTAACATTCAGTAAAAATGAGCCAAAACAGCCTATTCATAATTTCACTACGGTAAGGGCTAAAAGCAGCAACATGTGGAAGGATTTTTGGTTGTCCGGTGGTGCGGTAGATTTTTCCGAATGTACCGATGAGCGAGCATTTGAACTTGAGCGCAGGGTGGTACTTTCGCAATACTTAACGCGGTCGCAATGTGCCGGTAACTATCCCGTTCAGGAAACCGGACTAACCTATAATAGCTGGTTTGGAAAACCTCATATGGAAATGTATTGGTGGCATACCGCCCATTATCCGCTTTGGGGACGTACCACTTATTTAGAAAAAAGTATCGGCTGGTATTTTACAGCTTTTGAAGGCGCAAAAAAATTGGCACAACGCCAAGGATATGAAGGAGTACGATGGCAAAAAATGACCGATAATGAAGGTGGCGAAACATCATCAAATGTGGGCTCTTTTCTTATATGGCAACAGCCACATGTCATTTACCTTGCCGAACTCATCTATAGGGACAATCCTACGGAAGAAAATTTAAAAAAATATCAAAAGCTCATTTTTGAGACGGCAGATTTCATGGCATCCTATGCTAATTATGATGCTGAGAAGGATAGATACATCTTGGGTAAAGGAGTCATACCCGCACAAGAATGTTTTGACAAATTGGAAACTTACAATCCGCCATTAGAACTTTCATATTGGAAATGGGCCTTGGAACGGGCACAGGAATGGAAAAAAAGATTGGGAATGGACACTAATCCAAAATGGCAAAAAGTCATCGATAAAATATCGCCAATGGCACAACAAGATGGTGTTTATTTAGCAGCGGAGAGTATCCCTAACTCATACTCCCCAACAAGCAAACATACCATTGACCACCCGGCCGTTTTAGGGGCCATGAGTTTTCTTCCACAGAACGATTATGTGGATATCCCCACAATGAACCGTACCTTCGATATCGTGGACAAGGTTTGGAATTGGGACCATACCTGGGGGTGGGATTTTCCACTTGAAGCCATGACCGCCACCAGATTAAATAGGCCAGAAGATGCAATAAAAGCACTTTTAAGAGACGAGATAACAAATACCTATTTGCCTAGCGGTCATAATTACCAAACTCCTAGATTAACACTTTACTTACCCGGCAATGGAGGTTATCTTGCAGCTGTGGCCATGATGTGTGCCGGTTTTGACGGAAACACAATTAACAACCCTGGTTTTCCAAAAGATGGCATTTGGAAAGTGAAGTGGGAAGGATTAACAAAAATGCCTTAATAAACATATGATACAGCGTTTACTCATACTAATACTATCGATTCAATTTGTATCCTGTACAAAACAAACAGTTACAAATGGTTTTTTAATTGCCGATAAAACCCATACAACATCCATTTATGTGGACTCTAATTGCAACCCGCTAATATTCTGGGCTGCAGAAGAACTTTCAAAAGACATAGAACGCATTACTGGCACTAAGCCCAATGTTATTAAAACGAATACCCAAAAGGAAACCGGTATTTATATAGGTGAAGTTAAAGACGAGCTGTTAACAACACTTACTACATCCAATGATTCCTTATTAGGAAAATGGGAGGCTTTTAGCATCCAGAATACTCAACAAAATACTGTCATTACAGGTAGTGATGTTCGCGGAACCGTATATGGCATTTTTGAATTGGCAGAACAACTTGGCGTTTCACCTTGGCAATGGTGGGCAGATTTTGTTCCACTAAAAAAAGAAAAATTACAGCTAGAACTACCTGAAAAAGGTATTGTTCAATCACCTTCAGTGCAGTATCGCGGTATATTTTTAAATGATGAAGATTGGGGGTTACAACCTTGGGCGGCCAAAACCTTTGATACCGAGACCGGTGATATTGGTCCAAAAACCTATGAAAAGATTTTTCAATTGCTATTGCGCCTAAAAGCAAACACCATTTGGCCTGCCATGCACCCTTGCACGCAAGGATTTTTTACGGTCGAAGGTAATGCGGGCATAGCCGAAAAATACCAAATGATCGTTGGCACCTCTCATGCAGAACCTATGATGCGTAATAATGTGGCAGAATGGAACCATGATTTCGGCAAGTACGATTACAGTACCAACAAAAAACGTATTAACGAATACTGGCAATCTCGAATTACTGAAATCAAAGAGAAAAACGTCAATACCATTATGACCTTGGGTATGCGCGGTATTCATGACAGCGGTATGGAAGGCGTTTCAAGTCTGGCCGAGGGAATGGCTTTTGTGGATACCATTATGACTACGCAGCGTACAATGCTATCCAACACTTTGGAAAAACCAATAACCCAGATTCCTCAAGTTTTCATCCCCTATAAAGAAGTCCTGGATATCTATAACGAAGGACTAGAGGTGCCGGAGGATATTACGTTAATGTGGACCGATGATAATTATGGATATATACGCAGATTGAGCAATGAAGAAGAGCAAAAACGAGTTGGCGGAAGCGGTGTATACTACCATTTAAGCTATTGGGGCAGACCCCACGATTATCTTTGGCTGAGCACAACCCAACCCGGACTTATCTGGCATGAAATGAGTAGGGCCTATGCTAACGGTGCAAGAAAAATATGGATCGCCAATGTTGGGGATATCAAACCTGGAGAATATGGAATGGAATTTTTTCTGGACTTAGCTTGGGATATCAATTCAATTGACGAATCTACAATTCATGAACATTTAAGACAATGGTCCGCTCGAGAATTTGGCGCTGAGATTGCAGACGAGATTGCCATGGTCATGGACGAATATTACCGATTGGCATTTTTGCGCAAACCAGAATATATGGGATGGAGCCAAACTGAACCTACCACCCCTACCGCGATAACCGACTTTACTAACCAACGTGCAAATGATAGAATAGCAGCATATGATATGCTCTATAAAAAAACCGATAGTTTACAATCTCTTTTGCCAAAAGAGAAATTGGCGGCTTGGTTTCAATTAGTAGCATATCCGGTAAAAGGAGCGGCATTAATGAACCGTAAGTTTCTTTATCAACAATTGGCCTTGACCGAGAAGGATGAGGCCGACAAGGCATCTTATATCAAAAAAAGTGAAGAGGCCTTTAATACCATAGAAGAACTTACCGCTTATTATAACAAAGAGCTAAAAGGTGGAAAATGGAACCATATGATGTCCATGACACCAAGGAACTTACCGGTCTTTGATGCACCAGCATCCCATAAGCCTAACATAGATACAGGAAGGAACTTTAATGTCACTTTTAAAGGCAAAACTAAAAAAGCATCAGGGTTCAAGACTTCTAAAGGCAATTGGAAAACAATAGAGGGATTAGGGTACAGTAACCAAGCAATAACCCTATTTCCTTTGTCCAACACCCGCTTTAAAAATGACCAACCATGGGTTGCATATGAATTTGATGTGGAACAACCTGGTGCGTATTTATTTGAACTTAGATGCCTCCCAACCCATTCCAACACGTTTGACCATGAAATACGTATAGAAATAGATGGTGAACGGCTAGCACCCATAACATTGAACACAAAAGGCAGAAGCGATCTATGGAAAGAAAATGTATTGCGGAACAGTACGGTGGTAAAAGTTCCCGTACAATTAGGGAAGACAGGTAAGATAGTGCTTAAGGTTTACCTAAATCAAACAGGCATAGTATTGGATCAGGTAGCGCTATATCCTGCAGATAGTCATCATTTTTATGAGTTACCTATTATGGATTAAAGAATCAATCCTTAATAGGTAAAATAAATTCCCTTAAGCCACAAGTGGAACAGTTTCGTAAGCTTTGGGCAATGATTCTTGCATTGAATGCCGCCCCCTTAGCCCCGGTATGCGTGTGGTCTTTTGGAAAAAATGCATTAACTTTTTCTTTACCCAATTCACCATATTTAATTGCTAAACTATCACTAATATCCATGAAAATGGCATTTTCTGCCTTGGCAGCTTCCCGTGCCCATTTTATATATGAATCCGTCCGTTGTTCAACAATACCACTCGGCCATTCATTACGCACCGTTAAACTTAGTACAATAGGCAGAGCTCCTTTCGCTTTGGCATCCCGTATATATTTTTTCATATACCAGCCAAAAGTATGAACAGTTTCCAACGTACTATCAGGCCGATCTACTTCTTGTAATTCATCTCCAATTCCCTTTAAGGAACCTCTGTATTTTGCCTTTGCAATATTTCCGGCATCATTATGTCCAAATTGAAGCAGTACAAAATCCTTTGGTTGTATTTGTTTTAATACACTGTCCCATAATCCTTCATACATAAATGTTCTTGAGCTTCTACCTCCCCTTGCTTTATTGATTATCTGTATTCGTGTCGTATCAAAATGAATAGGAAAAGGAACACCCCAGCCCACGGCATTTTCATCACCATTATTTGCCATAGTAGAATCACCCACCAAAAATAAATTCCGTTTTTTAGGCAACTTGACCAAAGGGTTTCCCAAAATAAAATCAGCTAAAGTATTGGATGTTTTTTTTAATTCTTCAGTAATGACTTCTGCTGCCATGACCGCCCCTTTTGCACTGGTATGCGTATGGTCGTGTTCGTAGAAATAAGTTCCCGTGATATCTGTTTCACCTATGGATTCCATTTTCTGGGCCATCTTCGTATTCAAATCTATGAAGGTCACTTGTTCTTCTTGTGCTATCTGTTTAGCCCACAGACCATAAGAGGTATTATTTAAAGGCACTTTGCCTTCGTTCCATTTATTTCTTGGAATAGGCGACAATACAATTGGGATGGCACCTTTCTCTTTCACTTCTGTTACCACTTTTCGTATATACCATCCGTAGGAATGTACAATTTCATGTTTGCCGGTGAGTATATTATCAATCTCTTCCGATTCATTACCGATCCCTTTAATAGTACCACGCGCCCTATAATCATCATTTATTGGCCCATCATCATTATGTCCAAATTGAATCAATACATAATCTCCTTTGTTCAGTTTACGGTGTACCGAATCCCAAAGCCCTAAATCTTGAAACGTTCTACTGCTAGTGCCACCCAATGCATGGTTTTCGACATTCACCTTTGTACTATCTAAAAACTGGCCAATATAATCTCCCCACCCCCATAGTCCGCCAGCACCATCTCCTTGTCCGTTCTTAATCGTAGAATCGCCTACCATATAAACGGTAGGTTTCTCATTACTTGAAGAGGTACAATGCACAAATAGTACACTAGAAAATACAACTAATAGGACTGATTTAATCGTATGCATAATTAATTGGTTTGAGGTCTAAAATCGAACCATAGGTTCATGGGAATGCCTTCATCGCCACTTTTAATGCGGATACTGGCCGGTTGACTATGCGGCCCATGATGTTCTAAAGGTTTAAAAGAACGCATAGCCGGTATTTCATATAAAAAGGATATATCGCCAGAAGGAAATTCCGGTTGCGGGTGACTGCCCGGAAATCCGTTTTTAGGTTCTTCTGGTGTGAATAAACGAAGAAAAACCTTTTCAGATTCACTGAACACCTTAAAAACATGGTTATTAGCCTTTAAAGCAGCGGCATACATATTGGCATGATAGCCTTTAAATTCCGGATAAATCAAATTTTCAAAACTTTCGCCCGTAATGGTATTGTTATATTCCTTTTCCCAAAGTCCGTAAGTGGTTCCCTTTATCCTATTTTTCCATACACGGTAAGGTCCTCTCCCTAACCATTTAAAGCCCTCTACTCCATCTTCTGGATAATTGAACGAAATACCAAATGCGCTGATATTATCGTCTACAAAAGCACCATCAAAACCACTGTTTCTTCCTGCGTTTTTAAGCGCTATCATTTCCATATGCAAGCGACCATCTGGGTACATGGTCCATTTTATGGAGTGGATGCCTCCGGTATAATTCACTATACAAATGGCATTTTGCCCATCGGTATACGTATCTACACTTTTTACACCTGCTTTCATTCCTATAGGTTCTGGACCATTACTAAAAGGAATCATTTCTTTCTTATTCGATACACTTTTAATTTTTCCGCTTTCTGTATCCAATTTCATGGTTACGCCGCCACCTGTTAATATTATTTCATTTCCAGATTTCATGACCTTCGCCACAGCTTTTTCATTTGTGACGGACAAGAATTTTTGGGCATAGTAAGGAGCATCATGAATAGGCCATGACCATGTATAAATTTCTCTATTATGCTGGTCGTGCGCCGTAATCTCAAGCCAATCACCTTCAAAAAAACTATTAGAAATAGGCATCATCAACTTACCGGTTTCTTTAGGCTCTAAATCTGGAGCCTTAAGTGTACCGCTCTCAATAATTTTAGGGGAACTTTTTGAGTAAAAGGCATTTTTCGCTGCTTGTACAACGCGGTATTTTAATGAAGTTGAGTTTAAATTTGAATATATATAATCGTTGGTGATATAGAAAGTACCGTCGAACTTTTTGGTGATTTTCACAGGAGCAAATTGTATGGGAGCCCAAACTTCTTTAACCGTAAAAAAACTACCCTCCTTTTCACGATGCGGACCTAAAATTCCGTCGGGTGCCAATGAACCTTTTGAGTCATACACTTGCTCTTGACCTTTCCAATCGCTTCTCAACACAGCGGCGTCGCTAAAAGCCCACATGAATCCGCCAGCAAAAAGCGGACTCTCCTTAAAATGGTTCCAAAAATCCTCTAGTCCGGCGCCATGTCCGTTATCATACGTACCGTGCATGAACTCGGTGGGAAAAAATACATTCTCCCCATTTACAAATCGATGTACCCCGGTTTGGTAAGCGGGATAATGGTGCGTATCCCAACCATCAAAATCTGACCACGGGTGTATTACAATCCTATCTTGGGGATCTAATTCTTTAAATAATGGGTCTAATTCATAATTCCACCCGCCTTCATTGCCATTGTCCCAAATAAGCACCGATGGATGATTAACGTCTCTCCGAACCATTTCGGTAACCAATTTTGTACCTACTTCAGTATCATAACCGTTTTGCCATCCTGCCAATTCATCTAACACAAAAAGCCCCAAAGAATCACAGGTTTCTAAAAAATGGGTGTCTGGCGGATAGTGATTACGCACCGCATTCATATTCATATCTTTCAACAGGTTAGCATCCATTAAACTAATACGTTTACTGGTACTTCTACCGGACTCTGGCCAAATGGTATGCCTGTTGATACCCTTCATAATAATTTTCTTTCCATTTACATAAATGCCGTCTTTTTTAATGAATTCCAGAGTTCTAAATCCAATTCTTTTGGTAACATTATGAACGGTCTCCCCATTTTGTTGTAATCTGAAATGAAGGTCATATAAATTAGGGGTTTCAGGAGACCATGGGGCAATATCGCTGAATTTGGTTTTGAGATTAAAAGATGATTTTTTTAGAGTGAGGACAAACATTTCGCTCCCAATTTTTTCAGTACTGTTCACTTTGGTTAAAAAGACCTCCAAACTGCCCATTTGCGAAAAATTCTCTACAGTCAATTCTGAAGTAACAGTACCATCCATTTTTGCATCAATGGCTACATGGGCAATATGCGTTTTTGGCGACACCGATAACCACACAGGGCGATAAATTCCTCCGAACAACCACCAATCTGCCTTTCGTTCGGCAGCATTTACTGAAGCATTTGTAGAATGTTTGGACACATGAACCTCTAACAGATTATCCTCCCCATAATTTAATAAAGAAGTGATATCGTACGAAAACTCATAGAAGCCACCTTGGTGTATTTCCCCTGTACTTTTACCATTGATTTTTACTTCGGTATCGGTCATGGCTCCACCAAAAACTATCGCTACCTTTTTTCCTTCCATGGAAGCTGGCACCATAAATGTATGTTTGTAGAAACCTTCTTCCTTACTGGGTTCGTCCTGGTCCAATTCTTTATACCATCTACCGTAGGTGTATTCTCCAAAACCCTCAAATTCCCAATGCGAAGGCACATTTATGGTAGACCACTGATTACTGTTCCTACCACCGTTGACCATAAAGTCCCACTGTACAGGATGTTCAAAATCAACACCAGAAAGATATATTTTTTCGGTTTCTTGAGCGTTCAATAGTATTAAGCTCAAAAGAGCACTTAGGAATAGGAAAAAATTGTTCTTCATTATTGACTTCTATTTAATTTCCGTCTGGTTTTGTAGGTTCAAATCGATTGCTAAGTGGCAAGGTCCATTGAGAAATATCATTTGGAAATGCAGGATTATAAGCAGGGACAGTATTTTTTAAAAACACTTCTAATGGAAGACCTTGAGTTTTAATTTCTTGAATGACGCACAATGCAATTTCATTAGCGCCAAATGCATTAAAATGGGTATTGTCTTCCAAGGCTGTGTTCTGGCCAGGAAATGAATTTTCCGGATATTGTACAAACGCTTTTCTAGAACGATCATCACCCCAACTTTCATAAAGCGTAGTGGTAATTTTTGTAAGGTCTATCAAAGGAACATTCATCTTTTTGGCAACTGAACGTACTGCATCTGGGTATTCGCCATGAGTATCGTTTAACTTCCCATCCTCACCAAAAGATCGTCTTTGAACCGGGGTCAATAGAACGGGGATTGCTCCTTTTTCCCGTGCTGTATTAACGAATTCCACTAACAACTTTGTGTAATTGAGCCATGGCCCTTCGTTTTCCCCTTTCTGCTTCTGGTCATTATGTCCAAATTCTATCAAAAGATAATCGCCTTTCTTCAACAAGGAGCCTATTTTTTCCAATCGACGACTCCCTTTAAAAGAGCTCAATGATGCTCCGGAATAGGCATAGTTAGAAACTACAACGCGATCTGTTAAATAGCGGGTAATAAATTGCACCCAAGAGGCCCAAGGCTCTAAATCTTGGTCGGTAACGGTAGAGTCACCGGCTAAAAAAATACTGGTGATTTTCGGTATTGGCGTAACCTGAATTGCTCTAACCTTGGCAGTTCCTAAAAATTCCAAGGTTAATTTACGGTCCCAATTTAAATAGGTCAACTCCCTATCCTTTAGAGTAATCTCACCTCCACCGATTATTTTTGGCGTTCTTACGTTGATCATTACAGATTTGGAAAACGTGGTGTTTGGGTCAATTATAGTATCTAACATTAACCTTCTAGATTCTGCTTTTAAGATGATCGTAGTTGCAGACTCCGCCCCTTCAAAATCAATTTTGACCATGTAATTTCCTTCCGGCTTCATGACAGAAAAATAAACCGGGGCCTTGTCTATACTGAAACCGTTATGATGAAACTGCACATTTTTGGACGTGTTAAAATCAAACCCATAACCTAATTGTTCTGTATAGGGCTGGCTTGAATCTACTACGGCATATTCTGTATTTGCATTAGGCGTGCCAAAAACAAAATTTGTAGGCATATCTTTAGTTTGTCCATTTGCAACAAATGAAACTACTACGGTGATAAAAGCTACAATACGTTTTTTTGAATTTATAGGTAAACTAATCAATCTTCTATTTTTTCTAAAAATAATAGTGATTTATAGATATGCCATCCTGTACTATACGGCTTAGGCCTATAACACCTTAAGCACTAAACAGAATTCCGTTCAATATATTTAAATACATTCTTTACCTTTTCTTTTTTATTCTTTAGCACCATATAGGCAGCAGTCTCCCCCATGGTCTTAAAATCCGTACTGATTACGGTAATGCCCAGCAAACTTTTTAACGGGGTATCATTATAGGAAATAATACCAATATCCTTGCCCAGGGACAATTCTTTTGCGTTTACTTGCTGTACCAATTTAACAAGGTCCATTTCTTCTATGGTAATATAAACATCCCTACTGCTCAACTCCATGTCCTCATAGATTTCATCCAAAATTTCATGGTCAAAATTGTACTCGCCACAAAATTGAACAAACCCTCTTAAAATTCTTCTAGGATATGGAAAAACAGATTTTTGAGGATAGACCAGAATAAGTTTATCATACTTCTTAAGCTTTTCTATTCCTTCTTTTAATGCACTATAAATATCATGTTGAAAATCTTGATAAATAGCGCCGTAATTCCCCTTTATTTCTGGCTTATCATTATCCAGTATAATTAATTTATCCTTTGGAATACGCTCTAATTCCTTTAAGGTATTATCGGTAAAACTTACATGTTCTAAATTCTCGCTCTTAAAATGGGTCATGATAACGTAATAGTCAAAAGACCCTAAATTCTTTTGCAACTCTCGTATAAACAACATTTCGTTACAATGATAAATCGATAAGGTTACATGACCATCTACACCTATTCCATCTACAAACGAATTATATATTCGCATTTTATATGAACTAGGTTTATTGATCAGAAAGAAGATATTTATTTTAGATATTAAATCTGTTTTAGCAGTGTAGAACCCTTTCCCTTTTACCGATATAATAACTTTTCTATTCTTTAATTCTCGATAGGCTTTTTCTACGGTATCTCTAGACAAGTCGCAATACTCACTCAACTCGTTGATAGAAGGTATTTTATGTCCGATTTTTAATTTCCCTTTTGAAATATCGGAAATAATAGATTCTACAATTTGCTTGTATTTAGGTACTCTAGACGATTCGTTTATTTCAATATTTAAGTTTGCAGCCATTCTAATTATTAAGGAAAAATTTTGGAGGTATAAAGAATAAGATAATTTACGCAAAAACCAAATAAGGCATTAATAACGTTATATTAAATAAAGTATAAAAATAGTAATCGAATACTATAAACTACCATAACACTACAGGATAGCTAAAAATTCTTGTTCTCCTATCTTTGGAATTATCATAATAACACTAAGCAATCCAAAATGCAAAAAAACTTTAAACACGTCGATTACCTTTGGGATGAACAAAAAGCCGCTCAATATGGTAATGACCAAGTTGCCCTGTTTTTATACCGCTCCAATATATTGGGGGCAGATTTAAGAATTACCAACTACGGAGGGGGTAACACCAGTTGTAAAACCATAGAAAAAGACCCACTGACCAATGAAGACGTTGAGGTAATGTGGATTAAGGGTTCTGGTGGCGATATAGGCACTTTGACCAAGGCAGGTATTGCAGGATTGTATACCGAGCGTTTACGCTACTTAAAAAATGTATACGGCGGTTTAGATGATGAAGACCGTATGGTAGGCTTGTTCAACCATTGTATTTATGATTTAAATAGTAAAGCACCTTCTATTGATACACCCTTACACGGGTTACTACCTTTTAAGCATATAGACCATTTACACCCAGATGCTTTGATTGCGGTAGCCGCGGCCAAGGATAGTGAACAGGTGACCAAAGAAATTTGGGGAGACACCATGGGCTGGGTACCATGGCAACGACCTGGTTTTGACCTGGGGCTTCAATTGGAAAAATGTTTAAACGATAATCCAGGTATTAGAGGTATTGTTTTAGGTAGCCACGGACTTTTTACATGGGGCGATACCTCTTATGAGTCTTACATAAACAGTTTAGAGGTCATTGAAATGGCTTCAGAATATATCGAGAAAAAAATAAAGGAAAAAGGAAGTGTTTTCGGTGGACAAAAATTACAAAGCCTGCCCAAAGAAGAACGATTGGAAAAAGCGGCTCAACTTATGCCAATGCTTAGAGGTTTATGTTCTTCCGAAGCTAGAATGATTGGTCATTTTAATGACAATGAAATTGTCCTTGATTTCATTAACAGCAATGATTTGGAACGTTTGGCACCAATGGGCACCTCTTGTCCCGACCATTTCTTACGTACTAAGATTCAACCTTTAGTTTTAGATTTAAAAACAGATGAAGATTTAAGCGATACGGATGCTATTCTAAAAAAACTGCAACCATCGTTCGAAAAATATAGGCAAGAATACAAAGATTATTACGACACGTGTAAAAAACCCAATAGTCCAGCCATACGTGATGCCAATCCGGTAATCATTATTTATCCTGGTGTGGGTATGTTCAGTTTTGCAAAAAATAAGCAAACTACACGTGTAGCCAATGAATTCTATGTAAATGCGATTAATGTTATGCGTGGTGCGGAAGCTATATCGGCATATACATCATTGCCAAGGCAAGAAGCTTTTGATATAGAATATTGGTTGTTGGAAGAAGCCAAGCTACAACGAATGCCCAAAGAAAAACCATTATCCAGGCGAGTAGCCTTTATTACAGGCGCAGGTGGTGGCATAGGCAAGGCTATTGCGGATAAATTGGCAGAGGAAGGCGCCAATGTAGTATTAAGTGATATTGCGGAAGATAGATTACAGGAAGCCGTGGATACCTATGCACGTGATGTAGCCAGTTATGCCGTATGTGATGTCACAAAAAGCGAATCGATTACAGAAGCTTATAAAAAAGCATGTTTAGAATTCGGTGGTATTGATATAATCGTACATAGTGCCGGTTTGGCAATTTCAAAACCGTTGACAGAAACTACTGATGCAGATTGGGATATTTTACAAAATGTATTGGTTAAAGGTCAATTTGAATTAGCCAAACAAGGAGTCACAATTTTACGCAAACAAGGTTTGGGAGGTGACATTATAAATATTGCCAGTAAAAATGGATTGGTTTCTGGCCCTAATAATGTTGGCTATGGTACTGCAAAAGCAGCCCAACAACATATGTCGCGCTTATTAGCTGCAGAATTGGCTTCCGATAAGATCCGCGTTAATGTTGTAAATCCTGATGGGGTAATTGTGGGTAGTAAAATTTGGGAAGGCGAATGGGCAGAAGGCCGTGCAAAAGCCTACGGTATTACCGTAGAAGAACTACCGGCACATTATGCAAAAAGAAATTTATTGAACGAAATCATATATCCTGCCGATATTGCCAATGGGGTTTTCGCCTTAGTTGGTATATTAGATAAATCTACAGGAAATATTATAAATGTTGATGGCGGTATGGCCAATGCCTTTGTAAGATAATTATTGAGTGAGTGAATGAGTGAGTGAGTGCAGACCTGTTGGTGTAATTAGCCAACAGGTCTATTTTAAATCAAATGAGTATGCAACTAGATAAAGACCAAATTCTATCAGAAAATAATAGATTTCAAAGAAGTCATCAAGATTACTTTAACTTTTTATCCGATCAATTAGATAATCAAGATAAAGATGTAAATGGAATTCTTAGAAAACTCGCCAATTTTCAAGTGGCAATACCTAGTTGGGCTTTAGGGGCAGGCGGTACCCGTTTTGGGAGATTCGGTTATTTTGGAGAACCAGCTTCTTTAGAACAAAAAATTGAAGATGTTGGTATTTTGCACGCATTGACAAAGACTGCAGGTGCTGTTTCTTTACACATTCCTTGGGATATTCCACAAGACTACAATGCCATAAAAGAATTAGCGAACGCAAACGACCTAGTTTTCGATGCTGTAAATTCAAATACATTTCAAGACCAAAAAGACGCGAAGGAAAGCTATCGTTTTGGTTCTTTATCGAACTTGAATGCTTCAGCACGCCAACAGGCTATTCAACATAATATTGACGTAATTAAAATCGGCGAAAAACTAGGGTCAAAAAGTTTAACGGTATGGTTGGCAGATGGCGCCAATTTTGCAGGTCAACGCAATTTTCAATCCGCTTTAACACATACTGAAAACAGCTTAAAAAGTATATATACGGCATTACCAGAGGATTGGAAAATGTTTATTGAGTACAAACCTTACGAGCCTAATTTTTACAGTACCGTAATACAAGATTGGGGCACCTCTTTTATGTTAGCAAATGCGTGCGGTGAAAAGGCATATACGTTGGTAGATTTAGGCCATCACCTACCCAATACAAATATTGAACAAATAGTGTCAACCTTAATGCTAAAAGGAAAACTAGGCGGTTTTCATTTTAACGACAGTAAGTATGGTGATGACGATAGTACGGTTGGTAGTGTAAAACCTTATGCCTTGTTCTTAATTTTTAATGAATTGGTATATGGTATGGAAAATAATCCTCAGAATCCTGATTTATCTTGGATGATTGATGCCAGCCATAATATTAAAGATCCACTTGAAGACTTATTACAATCGTTAGAAGCTATTCAAGAAGCATATGCAAAAGCACTTTTAGTAGACCAAGAAGAATTACAGGCAGCACAATCAAGAAATGATGTAACGCTTTGTCAAGAAATATTACAAAATGCCTATAGAACAGATGTGCGCCCATTATTGGCACAGGCAAGGGCTTTAAGTGGTGGTGCAATAGACCCATTAAAATCGTATCGTTCTTTAAGAATTAGAGAAGGTTTGATAAAAGAAAGAGGTATGAATTCTGTAGCTACAGGCTTATAGTTCATGAAAAAAGTAACCGCCATATTCGATATAGGTAAGACCAATAAGAAGTTTTTTCTTTTTGATGTAGATTATCAAGAAGTGTATAGAGAATATACCACTTTTGATACTATTGTCGATGAAGACGGTCACCCTACAGAAGATTTAAAATCGCTTCAAAATTGGTTAAAAAATGTGTTTGACAAGATTTTAAAATCGGAAAAATACAATATAACGGCCATTAACTTCTCTACCTATGGGGCCAGTTTGGTTCATTTGGATGAACAGGGAGAAGTTGTGACTCCCTTATATAATTACACCAAGCCTTTAGATAAAAAAGTGATAGATTCCTTTTTTGAAAAATATGGCCCTGAAGATAAAATATCAGTTACAACAGGTTCGTCTAATGATGGTATGCTTAATTCTGGCATGCAACTATATTGGTTAAAACACACCAAACCTGCTGTTTTTAAAAAGATTAAATTCTCGTTACATTTACCACAATACATTAGCTATATTTTTACGGGTATTCCCATTAGTGAATACACTAGTATCGGTTGCCATACATCGCTTTGGGATTTTTCAAAGAAAGATTATCACGATTGGGTATATGCAGAAGAATTTCACAAAATTTTACCTCCTATCGTTTCAACAGAAACGAGTATTAATCTTAATTACAACGGTAAACGAATAAAAATTGGTGTAGGCATTCACGACAGTTCTGCTGCACTACTACCGTATGTAAGAAGCATTAAAAAGAAATTTATTTTGGTTTCTACAGGTACATGGAGTATTGCTTTAAATCCGTTTTCAGAAAAATTATTGACTAAAGAAGACATTGATAAAAATTGCATTAATTATATGCGGATCAATGGCAAACCTGTAAAATCTGCTCGCTTGTTTTTAGGAAATGAGTATACGTTACAAGTAAAAGAAATGGCTGAATTTTTTGGTGTTAACGAAGATTACCACAAGTCGGTCAAATTTAATAACGATACCTATTTCGAAATTGTAAAGGATATGGACCCCATCTTTAAATGGAAAGGGTTCACAACCAAACAAATGCCAAAAAAAACCAACATATACTATGATAATTTTGAACATGCCTATCATCACTTAATGACTGAATTGGTCTTGCTACAAGTTGAAAGTATTAAGATTGCAGCAGGTGACGAACCCATAGAAAAACTTTATATTGACGGCGGTTTTAGTGATAATGATGTTTACATTAAATTGCTATCCCATTATTTAAGAAACATGGAATTACGCACTACAGATTCATCTTTGGGATCTGCATTGGGCGCAGCGATCGCTATTTCTGATAGTAAGTTGAATTCCAAGTTCTTGAAGAAAAATTACAGTTTAAAAAAACATGTTCCGTTCATTATAAAATAAGAAAGAGTTATGGCGAATAGTTTCAATTCAGATTATCCATCAGTAGATGATTTAAGAATAAAAGCGAAAAGTAGAATACCAAAATTTGCTTTTGAGTATTTAGATGGAGGTTGTAATGAAGATGTTAGCCTTGCTAGAAACACCTCAGAAATACGTAAAGTACAATTACAACCACGCTATTTAAGAAATCAAGGTACCAGCTCCACAAAGACAAAGGTGTTGGGTATGGAATTCGATGCACCTTTTGGTATAGCACCCGTAGGTTTACAAGGCTTAATGTGGCCAAATACACCTGCAATTCTAGCAAAATCTGCCTACAACCATAATATCCCATTTATACTTAGTACGGTTACTACGATGGATATTGAAAAAGCAAGTGAACTGACGGAAGGCAATGCTTGGTTTCAATTGTACAACCCGGTTGATGATACCATACGAGATAGCATCATTGACAGAGCTGAAGCAGCTGGTTGCCCTGTATTGGTGTTACTTTGCGATGTACCCACTTTCGGTTATCGTCCTCGTGATTTTAGAAACGGATTAGCATTACCTCCAAAAATGACGGTTTCAAACATCCTACAGATTTTAGGGAAACCAAATTGGGCATTCAATACTTTAAAATATGGCCAACCTACTTTTGAGACTCTAAAACCCTACACACCAGAAGGATTGAATTTAAGACAACTAGGTGCGTTCATGGACCAAACTTTTTCTGGAAGATTGAATGAAGAAAAAATAAAACCGATCCGTGATAGATGGAAAGGAAAATTAGTTCTGAAAGGCGTAGCCTCTGAGCAAGATACACATGACGCTATTCGTATGGGGTTTGATGGTATTATTGTTTCTAACCATGGAGGCAGACAGTTAGACGCCGCACAATCTACTATTAATTCATTACAAGAGATTACAGCAAAATATAGTGACCAAATAGAAATTATGATGGATAGTGGTCTTCGCTCAGGTCCTGACATAGCGCGTGCCATGGCATGCGGTGCAAAATTCACTTTCATGGGCCGCTCTTTTGTTTATGGAACCGGAGCTTTAGGAAATAAAGGAGGAGACCACACGATTAGCATGCTAAAGACACAGTTTAAACAGGTGATGGACCAATTATGCTGTGAACGCGTAGAGGATTTACCAAAACATTTAATAACCACTTAAAACCAACCACCGCCATGAGCCAAAATCACCAAGAAGAAGAAATAATTGAAAAGTTGGCCGGTGGCGAATTTGAAAGAGAACCCGTACCCAAATCCAACCTTAAAAGTTGGAAAAGTTTTTTAGGTATGTATGCAGGTGAACATGCCGCAGGCACTGAATTTGTAATTGGTCCATTATTTTTAACTACTGGCGTAAGTGCTTTTGACTTAATAATCGGTTTACTTTTAGGAAACCTCATGGCGGTAATCAGCTGGCGATTTTTGACTTCTGAAATAGCCGTTAAAAGAAGACTGACCTTATACTATCAATTAGAAAAAATCTGTGGGAAAAAATTAGTTGTTGGGTATAACCTTGCCAACGGAATTTTATTCTGTTTTTTAGCAGGTGCCATGATTACGGTTTCTGCAACGGCAGTTGGTATTCCTTTTGACATGGAAATGCCTAAACTAACCGACACTATGCCCAATGGGCCAACTTGGATTATTATCGTATTGGTACTTGGCGCGGTTATTTCGTTAATTGCTTCTAAGGGATATGACACGGTATCAAAAGCTGCAAACTGGATGTCTCCAATTATCGTATTAGCTTTTTTAGCCTGTGGTATTGTAGCATTACAGCAATTAGGTGTAGGTAGTTTTCAGGATTTTTGGAATATTTGGGGCGAAGGTGGTGAACCATTTCCTGGGCAAATAAAATATACATTTTGGCATGTTTTCTTTTGGTCTTGGTTTGCTAACGCCGCAATGCATATAGGTATGTCCGATCTTTCCGTATTCCGATTTGCCAAAAAAGCAAGTTCCGGATGGACTACCGCTGCTGGTATGTATGTGGGCCATTATATGGCATGGATTGCCGCTGCATTAATTTATGCTGTTTATGTTCAAACGCCAGAAGCGCAAGCTTTATTGGCACAAGGTGAAGCACCTAATGTTGCTCCTGGTCCTTTGGCGTATAATGCAATAGGTATTTTTGGAATCATAGCCGTGGTATTGGCGGGGTGGACAACAGCAAACCCTACCATTTATAGAGCAGGATTGGCATTTCAAGCCATTATGCCAAAAGCTTCCACATTTTGGGTAACAATTTTAGCAGGTTCCATTGCCACCATTGCCGGACTATTCCCTGCCTTTGCTATGAAATTATTAGATTTTGTGGCGCTGTACGGATTTATTTTAGCTCCTGTTGGTGCGGTTATCGTATTTGAACATTTCTTTCACAAGCAAGCTGGCATAGTTCAGAATTATGCAGAAGTAGCCAATATAAAATTCAACAAATCAGTTCTATTGGCATGGGGTATCAGCTTCGGGTTATTCTATTTTATATCCGTTCAATTTGATGTTTTCCTTTCTTTTGTAACCTTACCTGCTTGGTTGCTATGTGGTGTTTTATTCTTGGTGTTGAGTAAATATTCTCAGAAGAAAATAACAACCAGCTAAACGTTTCTACATAAATTCTTTAAAAAAAGGGAATGATGCTATTTAAGTATCATTCCCTTTTTATTCTATCCCTTTCTATATTCAAAGCTTAGCAAGTAACTAATTTAGTTATCAGACTGTCACATATTTAAAAATTAAATGTATTAATATTACATACTGAGACAATAGAAAATCTATCCTAATAAAAAACATTCAAATACTTCTTTTTCCCTATTCTTATCCTATAACTTAAGTTCAGCACAAAAGACCAATTCTTTTCCTTTTCAATTAATCATTGAAAACAGAATTATAGAAGGTAACTACGACACACATACTGGAATACAGCGATATTTTGGTATTCCATTTGCCTAACCACCATTTGGTGAACTCCGTTGAAAAGCACCGCAACCGCTAGATGATTAGGATGGTATAAAAGAAACAAAGTCGTTTGGACCAAGACCAATGCAAACCTTGGTTTTTGGAGACATGAACTCAAGGTCTAATGGTGTTAACGAAGATTGTCTTTACCTAAAATTATGGACCCCAGCGAATATGGATACTAAGAACTTGCCTGTTCTTGTATACTTCTTTGGCGGTGGTAATGTTGCTGATGATGCCTCTGAACCAAGATAGGATGGAGAAAGTATGCCCAAAGAAGGCATTGTTGTGGTTACCACCAACTACAGACTTAATATTTTCGGATTTTTAGCTCACCCTGAATTGAGTACTGAGGCTTCTTATAAAGCATCTAGAAATTATGGTTTATTAGACCAGAATGCGGCATTAAAATGGGTTAGTAAGAACATTGCCGCTTTTGGTGGAAACCCTAAAAAAAGTAACCATTTCAAGTGAATCTGCAGGGTCTATAGGTACAAGCCAACAAATGGCTTCGCCTTTATCAAAAAATCTTATTGAAGGTATTACAAGTGAAAGTGGTGGTGGCATCAACCCAACCATGGCTGCGGTACCTTTGAAAGATGCTGAAAAAACCGGATTAGATTTTGCAAAGAGTATAGGATATTCCACTCTTTCAGAATTGCGCAAATTGAGTACAAGAGAAGTATATGAACTTTACAATAGGTCGAAAAAATTTGGATTTCCTGCTGTTCTAGATGGTTACTTTTTGCCTAAATCACTTCCTGAAATATTAGAAAGTAAAGAGCAAGCGATGGTTCTTTTATTACTAGGTTGGAATTCTGTCGAGATTCCTGGTTTAGCTTTTACAAAAGGTCCTTACACAGAAGACAATTATATAAACAAAGTAAAAGAAGCGTATCCAAAAGAATACGAAAAAGCACTAGAGCTATACCCACATGGTTCTGAAAAAGAAATTGAACTATCGGCAACGGCATTAGCTTCTGACCGGTTTATATCATACAGTACATGGAAATGGTTTGATATACATAGAAAAAATAGTAATCAACCAGTATACCGATATCTGTACAGTAAACTAAGGCCGCCCTTAGTTGATAAAACATTAGCTTCTGGCTTGGCTGGCGGAACAGTAGCAAATGAGTCTGATAATCCACCGGCACCAAAAGCGGTAGGTGCGGCACATGCCTGCGAAATTGAATATTGCATGGGGAATTTACACTTGGTAAAAAACTATTCTTGGACTGCAGATGATTTTAAAGTATCAAAAGAAATGATGACCTACTTCGCCAATTTCATTAAAACAGGCAATCCAAATAGTGAAGGGCTACCTACATGAGATGCCGCAGAAGCAAAAGATACCCATCCCCTAGTTATGGTAATAGACACGGAAAGTAAACTGATAAAAGCCAAAAATGATGCTCGGTATGAGTTTTTAGATAAGGCTTATCAAAAATAACTAAATACAGTAAATTTGGAAATAGTGTTTTTGAGCTACTTTTTAAATTAAAAGCAACCAACAAAACTTGTAAATTAGTCACATGAAAAAACTAATTCAAATTATTGGTGCGTGGTACGGCGCAAAGAAAATAGGCGGAGGTAAATGTGGTTGTATAGGAACCGTGTTTGTGTTTCTTATACTATACTGGATATTTGGTTATGTGTTAGAGGCTTTTTAGGTAAGTTGGTTGCTAGTTGTTCGTTGTCGGTTGATAGTAATTACGCCAAGCGCTAAACGCCTTTCGCTGGGCGCTTCAATTAGGCTTCGCCCGTGACGCAATGTCCGGGGTGCTTTTCGTCTCGCGATGAACTTCACGAAATAATTATTTTGCGCTAAGCGCATGGCGCATTGCGAAAAGCGAACGGCGCTTCCTCTATTCTCTAACGTCAATTTTCTCTCCTCTTTCCCCTTCTTGGTTATTCGCCTTCTTTTGGTCAAAAACCTTGGCGCTGGTTTTCATATCGGCATACCTTGGGTCTTGAATGAAATCTTGTTTTTGTAGTTTAATAACCTCTATACTCAAGAAACCGAATTCACTGACCACTTTACCATAGAACCGATATATTCCTCTTCCCCTAAACATATATTTCGCCGCTACGGGAGGAAACAATACCGCATCAAAAACTTGCCCTTGTTGGTCTAATAATGTAGCAAAAAACATTGCTTTACCTTTTTGAGTTCTGGTACGTTTTACTGTAATTAAATACCCATAAATATCAATATTCTTGTTCAGGTATATTTCGAAATCTTTACTCCCCGAAGTATTTAATGGCACCTCTTCCAAAAGTTCAAACGGACTACATAAACTAAACCCTAACAGTTCTAACTGCGTAAAAGCAACTTCTAGATTCGTACTGTACAAAGACGGAATTTCGAAATGTTGCTGTTTTGGCGCGAACAATTTTGGGTGGTCTATTTTCTTGGTTTTGTTCAAAAACAAATGTGCTTTCCAGAGGAGTTCGTGTTTGTTGGTATCCGTAAATCGGAAGGCATCAATCCGTATTAAAATACTGACTTGTTCTATGGATATTATCAACCTATCCAAGAAATCTTCCAACGAATTGAACTCTCCCTTTACAAAGCGTTCTTTTAGTATACGCTCCATCACCCGTTGCTCCAATTCCCGTAAATAGCCTAATCCTAAATACAATTCTTTTCCATAAAGACAATTACCCGCATTACTTCTATTAACGCAAGGCGGATGTATCGTTGCACCCAACATACGAGCTTCATGCACATAGAACTCAGGCTTATAAAATCCGCCGCCATTATTAAGTACTGCTACCATGTATTCTAACGGATAGTAGGCACGTAAAAACAAACTCTGGTAACTTTCTACTGCGTAGGAAGCGGAATGCCCTTTAGCAAAAGCATAGCCTGCAAAACTTGCTACTTGGTCCCAAATCTCTTGAATGAGTTTCTCGGCATATCCTTTTTTACGGCAGTTATCCATAAACTTATCTTGCACTTTTTGAAACTCTTCACGAGAACGGAACTTACCACTCATTCCGCGTCGTAATACATCGGCTTCGCCTAAATCTAGATCCGCAAAATGGTGGGCAACTTTTATCACATCTTCTTGGTAGACCATAACTCCGTACGTCTCCGGCATAATTTCTAACATCACCGGATGTGCCAGCTCCTCTGCCCTACCTTTATTACGATGTCGAAGAATATATTCACGCATCATTCCGCTTTTAGACACTCCGGGTCGAATAATAGAACTTGCTGCCACCAATCCCAAATAGGTATCGACTTCCAGCTTCTTTAATAACATCCGCATGGCGGGAGATTCCACATAAAAACACCCCATACACTGAGCCGTTTTTACCAAATTATTGATTTTAGGGTCTTTTTTGAATGCCTTGATATCATGAATATCAAACTTGGCAAATTCTTCTGGGCGGTCGCGTTCTAAAATATCAAGCGTCTCTTTTATTTTCGAGAGTCCGCGTTGGGCAAGAATATCAAACTTAAAAATACCGACATCTTCAGCGATAATCATATCGAACTGCGTGGTGGGGAATCCCTTTGGCGGCATATTCGTTGACGAAAACCAATGAATAGGTTTCTCGGTAATTAAAATTCCGCCAGCATGTATACTCAGGTAATTAGGCATGCCGTGTAGCAATTGTGTATATTTCAATACCAAAGTCGAAATAGTATCTAACCGACTTGCCTGAATATTACCATCGCACAGTAAATCGATTTCATCTTTTGGCAGACCGAAAACCTTACCCAACTCCCGAATTACACCCCTTGATTGAAAAGTAACATAGGTACCCAACAGTGACACATTTTCGAAACGATTGAAAATATACTCCGTCATTATAGGTCTATCGCGATGTGAGAAATCAATATCAAAATCGGGCGGATTCACTCGATACAGATTAATAAATCGCTCAAAATACAGGTCGAGCTCCATCGGATCCACGTCGGTAATAAAAAGCAGGTATGCCACAATACTATTGGCACCACTACCCCGACCTACGTAAAAGAAATTCTGCTTTCGGGCATAGGAGACAATATCCCAATTGATAAGAAAATAAGATACGAATCCCATTTTTTTAATGAGGTAGAGCTCTTTCTCTAAACGGTCTAAAATAGGCTGGTCTATTTCTGGATATCGCTTCGGTAATCCCTCTTGGCATAACTGCTCTAGAAATACCTCATCTTCTTCTTTACTGCCTAAATATCTACTCAAATTCTGAGGTTCTCGCCCTACCGAAAAATCAAAATGAATGGAGCAGGCATCCATCAACTGCTGGGTATTTTCTAGTATAAAACTATGTTCAGAAAAATGAGCCGCCAAGTTAGGTATCGCATACATATGCTCATCATCGCGCGCCTGCTCGGTAACCGACAACATACTCAACAAGGTGTTGTTATCAATAGCACGTAGTAATCGGTGGGCATTAAAATCGCGCTTGTTTCTAAACGTAACCGGCTGCAACAATACGATTTTATCGCGCTGCTCTAGTAATTTTGAAAAGCGGAGCCGTTTTAGCTCATTAACAGAAACCCCAATAAACTCATGTGCAGCAAAGACTTTTTTTTCGCTCTGTAGGACTTTCTCAAAGGGATAAATAACAAACACATCTTTGAAATCTGGAGCGATTTCTGGCATTTTCTTGCCGTGATGTATGTGATGTGATAAAAAGTTATTGAGTTCCAGAAACCCCTCATTATTCTTTGCTACACCTACAAAGCAAGGCTCCACTCCGTTTCTGAAATCGATACCCAAAATAGGTCGCACATCATATTCAGGTGCTTTACGAACAAAGTTTAAACAAGCCGATGTATTATTAATATCTGTCAATACCAATTGCGTTACCCCATGGTCTTTTGCCAATTGTAATAGCTCCAGTTCCGAAAAGGTCCCGTAGCGAAGGCTGTAGTATGTGTGATTGTTTAGGTACACTTTTTTCGTTGTTGGTTGTTCGTTTTTTTGCGCTGGGCGCTGTTCGCTTGACGCTACGCGCTATACGCTGTGCTTTTGGTTGTTGGTTTTTTGCGTTGAGCGCTGTTCGCTTCACGCTAAGCGCTATACGCTATTTTTTTGCGCTTCGCGTGCGGCGTTGGGCGTGTGGCGCATTACGTTTTCTCACTCATCACTTCACTTCGGCTACGCTCAGTGAACGGATTTCGTCTTTGCGAGGTATTTTCTGCCGAAGCAATCTGCCGAAAGTAGGTACATCCGAATATCATTGTAAGACCAATTCAACAGATCATTTCGTCGTGCCTCCTCGTGAAGACGTTTATACGCTTAGCGTATGGCGTGCGGCGCAATGCGCTTTTTCTCTTCTCTATTTTCTATATTCTCTTTTCTAACTTCAACTTTCTCACTCAGCACTTCACTTCGACTACGCTCAGTGAACGGATGTCGTCTTTGCGAGGTTTTTCACCGAAGCAATCTGCCGAAAGTAGGTACATCCGATTATCATTGTCACCCCAATTCAACAGATCACTTCGTCGTTCCTCCTCGTGAAGACGTTTTTGCGCTTAGCGGTTTTCATCCTTAACAACCATCAACGAACAACCAACAACATTTCATCCCCCCTTTGGGGGCTAGGGGGATTACATCTTCCGATGCGCAAGCACAACAGGCGGTAATCCGTTGAAAGGGTTATGCATTCTCCCGATTGTTTTTGCTCCCATGCCCGATGCTCGCAATACACTTTTATCTCCGTAGCGTTTTCGAATGTTATCTAAGGCATTGTAAAGGCTTAGTATTTCTTCGGTATCATCGAATAAATTGATTTGGTAATTACCCGATACTAAATGACTGAAACGTATACCAATTAACCTTACTAATAACCTACGGTTATATAAGTTCTTGAACAGATCCAAAATTTTAGGTATTAAAATATGGTCTGCGCTGGTATAGGGGATCCGCATTTGCTTTGAATAGGTATTAAAATCTGAATATCGAATTTTTACTGAAATACAGGCGGTTAGCTTATCTCCACGTCGTAATTGATATGCCAGGTTTTCGGTCATGGCGATTAAAATACCACGTAGTCGGTTTACATCTATAGTGTCTTTATCAAAAGTTCGTTCCGTAGAAATTGATTTTCGCTCACAAAACGGAATCACAGGTGTATTATCTATACCATTGGCACGTTTCCATATGACTCCGCCATTAGCACCCAACACCCGTTGCATTACCTCCATCGGCATTTCTTGAACCGTACGTACTTGTCGCAAACCCAAATTCCGTAAGGTCTGATAGGTTTTATCACCCACCATAGGTATTTTTTTTATGGATAGCGGAGCTAAAAAAGGTTTTTCCAGCCCTTCATCTATCTTCAATTGATTATTTGGTTTCGCCTCGTTCGTTGCTACCTTAGAAACAACCTTATTAGCCGACAATCCGAAGGAAATGGGGAGTCCCGTTTCTTTAATAATCTTCTTTCGCATTTCAGAAGCATACTGGTAACAGCCGAAAAAGCGATCCATACCGGTGAGGTCTGCGTAGAACTCATCGATGCTCGATTTTTCAAATACGGGTACGTACTCTTTTATGATTTCTGTTACCACATCTGAGTGTTTACTGTAATCACCGGCATTACCTCGAATTACAACAGCATCAGGACACAGTTCGCGTGCCATTTTCATGGGCATGCCCGAATGCACACCGAATCCGCGAGTTTCATAACTACATGCCGCTACTACACCGCGATCTCCCGTACCGCCCACCAATAAAGGTTTATTATGCAACTCCCGATTATTGAGTCGCTCTACAGATACATAAAAAGTATCTAAATCTATATGAAGTATGGTCTTGCTCATAACTATCCCTCTAAAAAATCGGGATAGCTAAATTATGGATTATTTCCAATTATTAGGATTATTTCCATTTTTTAACATTTTAAAATAAAAGCTGTAGAAACTTAAAATTTGCAAAAACAGCTTACAAAAAGAGACTAATTAAACATCACTACTTTAAAAAAGACCTACTATTATATTAAACTGGTACAAATTTTCGTTTACTAACATATATCTCGTAGATTTTAAAGGTGTTAAACCAATACAGGTTTCATACTATCTTTGAGATAATACAATATATATGCATCAAATTCATTTCATATTATTATCTGCCCTATTACTAGTATCTACTATTAGTTTTGCGCAAGATACCGCTACCATAAATATCGTTTCCCCAAATGAAAATACTGCCTGGAATATTCCGGATAAAATTGCTTTGGAGTGGAATACAATTAAAATCGATACTAGTAAGTCCATTCGTTTTTTTCTGGTACGTAATGAAATGGTAGTACAAGAGCTTGGTTCTTTTAAGAATGATGGTTTTGAAGACGAAATCGAATTGGCGAAAAACATTGGCTCTGGCAATAGATATCAAGTCGTTGCCATAGAACTATTCCCCGATGACAAATTCAATATTGCCAAAAAGGTAACCCCGTTCTTCTCGATAACAAATGCAGCATCCGACGAAAGAAAGAAAAAACAGCAGCTGGCAAATATGAACACCGTTGTTGCTAAAAAGAAATCTAAAAGCAAGGCAAAAAAACAAGCTACACCGAAACAGACTGAAGTAGTTAAAGTAGAAAATAAAGCCGAAAGTAAGCCCGAAGTTAGAGATAGCTTTGATGGCAGAAAAATTTCATATACCAAAGAGTTCGAATTCGAATCTGAGAATCTTATCGTAAAAATTTGGGACCATGGCAGACAAGATGGTGATATTGTATCTATCTATCTGAACGGTGTACAAGTAGTGAAAAAGTACTATTTAACCTACTGGAAAAAGGAGTTCAAAATAAAGCTCGACCCTAAAAAATCTAACGATCTATTCCTATATGCCCATAATTTAGGCGATTCGCCACCAAATACGGTTTCGGTAGAAATATCTGACGGTAAAAAATCTGAAAATATTGTTTTGAACTCCGATTTACAAAGTTGTGAGGCGGTATTGATCAGTGTAAAATAGGTTACCCTTTCATAAATTGAATTAAGTAAGCAATTAAAATACTTACAAAAAGACCCATGTTTACTTTGGCAAAATCATTCACCAATATTTTATAGGTTTTTTTCAATTCTCCTTTCTTTAGGCGGTAGCTTATAGCAATTTCCCTACCTGCCAAAATTCCGATAAAAGCCCATGTAGTACTCATTGGTATGGTATTTACTGTCGTAAAAAAGAATAACAAAAGACCATAACAAGCATCGATTATTGTTGCCGAACGTATATGCTGAGTATTCGATTTTTGATTCACTATCCCTTGAATCTTACCACCTTTCGAATTAAATATATATGCCATAATGAGCAGAATAAGCGCTAATGAAAATACGAGTTCAACCAATGATAATTGCCTCGGAAGAAATACAAAAATATTGGCAAAATCTTGTATTAACCACTGCGACCAAAGAAAGCCTGTTGAAAACCATTGCGCCACTAGCCAATAGGGTCGCTACTTTTTCTTATCCATTAATCGAATAGAAGCCGGAGATTCAAATTTTTTCGTCAAAATTAAATACAGCACAAATGCGGCAACGAAAGCAAGTGAATATCCGAATACAGATTTAAGTATCATTTTTTCTATCAGTTGGCTCGATGAAAAAACACTTAAAATCATAAACGTAGTACTTGCAGGTATACCAAAACGGGTAATTACCATTAAAGAGATCGGTGCCAATAAATACCACCAAGGCATTGGATCAGGTAGCGGAATATTCGACAACCTGCCATAAGAAACATCGCCACCGTTCATATACCAGCCATAAACCAACGTAACCGTTAAAATAGAGCCCGCAAAACCCCATAAAAGCCACCATTTCACATTTGCGTTAGAGGTAATGAAAGTACCTAATGTTTGTATTACATCATTAGCGATCACAGCATAAGCTGCTACAATAAAACCTAAATAAATAATGTATTGATCCATATATAAGTTTGATCTATAGCCTTTTTTACCACTAACAATCAATGCATTAACCTATAAAAAATAAAGGCCGAAAGTAGTATTAAAATTGATGCACTCATTTTATTTTATTAAAAATTTATCAATCACTTTTTGTGCTCTTAAAAAACATTTCACAATATAATTTCAACCATTTCAATTATTCTTAAGAATGTCGCATAAAACAAACAGATGCCTATCTTTAAGCACAGTCAAAAAACTAACTCTATTTAGGTAGCCTAATTATTATCAGCATAAATGCCATTTAAAACTTTCTTTGATGAACCTGATAATTATAAGAATCGATTTGATTTTTATGAGCAAGGCGGCTCTCCATTATTGCTTGAAAAATTCATAGAAACGATAGAAGAGCAAAAAAATGACATTGAAGAAATCAACATTTCTTGGTATCTGTATAACAATAAGCATTTACATAATTACCTTAAAGAAGTATCGCAGACCGGTATTATTGTAAATGTCATTACCATACCCTTAGAAGGGTATGACGGTTCAAAACCACAATACTTAAAACATCTTTATACCAAAGAACAAAGCACTAAAAAATTCACTAAATATGCTTTGGCAAGAGAAATTTTAGGCGAGATGTACAGAACAGAGAAATATCCAAATTTCAATTTGTACTTCTTCTCTCATCTTTATGTACGTAGTGCCTTTGTGAATAAGTTCTCTAGAGGGTCGCTCCCCTATTCGTTACACATAAAATCTGCCTATCTCAAAAAGAAAAATGGGTACACTTTGGTTTTAAGCTCTTCTAATTTGGCTGTTAGAGATTTGGTAAAATACGAATCTATGCTCTGTATTGAAAACGAGCCACATTACGAAGATAATGCCAAAGCATTCTTCATAGATCTAATACAAAACGCCATACCGATCAAAGCCTTTAAAGGAGCATTGAACACTACTTGCAATACCTATAAGAGGATAGAATTCAGCAGCTCGAATCAAATACAAATTACAGCTCCGTTTTATCATAATTCTGCTAACCAATTAGAAACTACCCTCTCTGAATACCTTTTATCTGCTAAAGATAGAATTGTCATTTGCGCACAACATTTAGCCGCTTTCGACTATACATTCAATGCTAAACATCATTCTACAATTCAAAAAAATGAAACAAGACGTGGTATTTTAGGGGCTGTGCTAGATATGGCCAACAAGGGTGTATCTGTTACTTGTTTGTCACAAACATTTGCACCAACCACTGAGGATAAGAAAAAATATGAAACGGTAAAATTTAGAAGACCGGCGAACATTGGCAATTTTCAAAAATTTTATACTGAGCTCATGCTTACTAAAAACACATCGTATTTTGTCAATGAACATCTGCATTCCAAATTTATTATTATAGACGACATGCTCATTTATTGTTCTTATAATTTTACGCCCACGCAGTTCATCTTTTTAGATAATGTCAACATTTCTAAATTCAAAAATATGCCCAATTTAAGTTATGAGGGAATTCATTGCGAAGTAGGTATGCACCTTGTTATTAAAGACCTAAATACCGTTAAATCATTCGAAAAAAATGTACAGGAAATAATTAAAAAGAAGAAAACCATACAAGTGAAATAAGTAGAAGCAGAATTACATCTTTAGAAAATCGATCGATAAGTTTACTACGCTATAAAAGCAATTTGAAATTCTAAAATGTATTTTTGTCTTTATGTGATGTTTTCTAAAAACCCTTTTAGAGAACATAATAAATTAAAGAATAGCACAAGAAAATGAATGTAGTATCGTTTTTTGCTGGAGCAGGCGGACTTGATCTTGGTTTTGAACAAGCCGGATTTAATGTGATATGGGCAAACGAATATGATAAGGATATTTGGGAGACGTATAAAAAGAATCACCCCAATACCACATTCGACAATAGAAGTATTGTAGATATACCTGCGGATGATGTACCCGATTGTGACGGAATCATTGGTGGGCCGCCATGTCAAAGCTGGAGTGCAGCCGGTGCAGCTAGAGGCATTCAAGATAAAAGAGGACAGTTATTCTATGATTTTATTAGAATACTGGAAGCCAAACAACCCAAATTCTTCTTAGCAGAAAACGTAAGTGGAATGCTTATTGGCAAACATAGCGAGGCACTTGATGGCATTAAGAATCTTTTAAAAAATGCCGGTACAGGTTATGACCTTTCATTTAAAATGCTGAATGCGTCTGACTATAATGTACCCCAAGACAGAAAACGAGTGTTCTTTATAGGTATTAGAAAAGACCTGGATTTCAAATATGAATTCCCGACAGAGACCTTTCCTAAAATAACGCTTGAAACAGCTATTTCAGATTTAAAAGATACGGCAATACCTGCGCTAGAATTCAATAATACCAATGGCAAAAAATGCACTATTACGAATCATGAATATATGATCGGTGGTTTTTCTACCATGTATATGTCTAGGAATAGAGTTCGCAATTGGGACGAACAATCATTTACCATACAAGCAGGTGGCAGACATGCACCGATACATCCGCAAGCACCAAAAATGAAGCTTATCCAAAAAGATGTTCGAGTATTCGTGCCAGGAAAGGAGAATCTTTACAGAAGACTAAGCGTTCGAGAATGTGCTAGAATACAGACATTCCCCAATGATTTCACCTTTCACTACAACAAAGTAGCGGCAGGCTATAAAATGATCGGTAATGCGGTACCCGTAAATTTGGCTAAATTTTTAGCAAGTAGTATTATGCATCAGATAAAGGCTAACGAAACTAGAAAAACTACAGTAAAAACTAATAAAAAAGCAAGTGCTTATAACCTTGCAGAATAGCTACAATATACGTGATAATTATTACACACTCTTTAGTTCTGTACTTGCCTCATTTATTTTTGGCGGCATAAAATACATGAAAATCAACATGATCAGAAAATAAAGAACCGCAAATGTAGTATAGGTATTGTCACCCGCATCTGGTGAAATCGGCAACAAAACAAGAGACATATTTAACATCGATTGTATTACCAATACACATATTCCACTTTTGGTTTTTGAGTATACAATAGCACACATACCAGCAGCTCCCATCATATTTAAAAATAATGGCCATACTGGTAAATCTTCTATTACTCCGACATTAATAAGAACGGAAGGTAGCCACCATAACGACCATACGAAACCAATAATTAGACTGGCATAGAAAGGTTTAATGATTTTTGATAGCTCACGAACGGCATATCCAATCCAGACAACTTCACCTAAAAATGCCCAAGACAATAAGAATAATGTGAATTTTAAGGTAGGTATATAAATCTCAAAATCGAGAATAGACATATCCCCATTATAGAAAGCTACAATTGATAAGGTTAGTAAACCAATTGAAAATGCGAATAGTAGCCCAAATAGATACCATTTTGGATGCACTTTCCAAATTAGCATAGGTCTAAATAAATTCTTTATTCCCTCAGTACCTTTTGTGATTTTTACAATAATAAGCAATAAGAACATCAGTGCATAAAAGCGACCATTGGTATATGGAAAGAAATCTATTAGTCCTTTACTTTTCAAGTAAGTGATTACAAAATTAAGTAAAGGTGCGAGAGCTAAAAAAATCCATATTTCGTACTTTCTTAGAAAGTCAATCATTTTTGTGGTCATCGGTAAATTTCTAATTATAGTTGGGAATTGCTATCTATTATTTTGAACTAATCTCTTGATAAAAGAAATATTTGCGAATATAGTTTTATCATTTTTTATTGCAACTCGTTTTAGTTGTAAGAGCTATAATTAAGGTTTAAACGCCAATTTTCATGTTGTTTCAACAAATAACATTCATGTATTTATTTCGCCGAAAATTCCAAAATAATCTTCATGAATTTTACCTGACACCTTAGATTCGTACTATAAACTAAAACCCGCAATTTTAAAAAGCCTTACGTAATCATGAAAAAATAATCGCTCCACACCATAATGTTGAGTAAAATCAATATTTGCTCCAATGGGCTCAATGGCAATTAAAGATGGAAGTATGTAATTCGTTTAAATAAGAAGATGTTTGAAAAAAGACAGGATACACGGAAACAAAAAAACCTAACAATCTATTTATAAGATTATTAGGTTTTTTAAGTACTCGAGGCGGGAATCGAACCCGCACTCCGAAGAACTGGATTTTGAATCCAGCGCGTCTACCAGTTCCGCCACTCGAGCAAATTTGTCATTTAAAAACGACATCCTGTGAAAACAAGACTGCAAAACTAAATAATTATTTTCTTTCTATCACCAAAAATATCAAGATTTATACGTTAGCAACCAAATTTAATTTTTAAATTTGCACCTCCTTAAAAACAAGGGTTTCAATATTTTATAGAAGCAACTGTTTGGAAAACAATAAGAAAGACATGCCATACCAAGTTCCACAACCGAAAATATTTGCTTGCACCCAAAGTAAAATCTTAGGCGAGAAAATCGCTAAAGCATATGGTATGGAACTGGGCAAGATATCTTTTTCACGTTATAGTGATGGGGAATTTCAGCCATCGTTCGAAGAATCTATTCGTGGAACACGAATATTTATTATCGGTTCTACGCACCCTGGTCCTGAGAACTTGATGGAAATGTTATTGATGATCGATGCTGCAAAAAGAGCATCGGCGCGTCATATAACAGCGGTAATGCCTTATTTCGGTTGGGCAAGACAAGATAGAAAAGACAAACCTAGAGTGCCAATAGCAGCAAAGCTAGTTGCTAAAATGCTTGAAACAGCAGGTGCAACTAGAATAATAACGATGGATCTGCATGCCGATCAAATTCAAGGATTTTTTGAAAAACCTGTTGATCATCTTTTTGCATCTACTTTATTTTTACCATACTTAAAAAACTTAGGTCTAAAAGACCTTACCATAGCATCGCCAGATATGGGCGGTTCAAAAAGAGCTTATGCCTATTCAAAAGCATTAGACTGCGACGTTGTTGTATGTTATAAGCAAAGAGCAAAAGCGAACATCATATCTCATATGGAGCTTATCGGTGATGTACAAGGTAAAAATGTTGTACTAGTTGATGATATGGTAGATACTGCCGGTACATTAACAAAAGCTGCCGATTTAATGATGGAACGTGGTGCACTAAGTGTTAGGGCAATTACTACACATGGCCTTTTATCGGGTGATGCATACGAGAAAATCGAGAAATCGAAATTAACAGAGTTGATTATAACCGATTCTATTCCTATAGAAATCAAGAGTGATAAAGTAAGAGTATTAAGTTGTGCCAATCTATTTGCAGATGTAATGGATAAAGTACACAACAATAACTCTATTTCTTCTAAGTTCTTAATGTAAGTTAGAAGCCAAAATAAGAATATTAATTTTTAATACATATAATGAAGTCAATTACAATTAAAGGATCAGAAAGAGAAAGCGTGGGCAAAAAGGCAACGAAGGCCCTACGTAATGCTGGAAAGGTTCCTTGCGTAGTATACGGAGGGGATAAACCATTACACTTTTCAGCAGATGAACTTGCGTTCAGAGACTTGGTTTACACTGCAAATGCACACACAGTTGCAATTGAATTAGATGGTGGAGCCTCTCTTAAAGCAGTTATGCAAGATATTCAGTTTCACCCGGTAACCGACAAAATCATTCACATTGATTTCTATCAATTGTTCGATGATAAAATGGTAACTATGGATATTCCTGTTAGATTAGAAGGAAATTCTCCAGGTGTTCGTAATGGTGGTCGTTTACTATTTAGAAAACGTAAACTTTCTATCAAAGCATTACCTTCTAAATTACCAGATTTCTTTGATATCGATATTTCAAAATTGAAAATCGGTCAACTTATTTCTGTAGGGTCATTACTAAGTGATGATTTCACAATTTTACATCCAGAAAGTCAGGTTGTTGTTCAGGTTAAAACTGCTCGTACAGCTGTTGTTATTGATGATGAAGATGAAGAAGGAGAAGAAGGAGCTGAAGGTGGTTCTGAAGAAGCTACTGAAGAATAGTCTTTACAATTCAAATTTTACAATAGAGCATCCTGGTACTTGTATCAGGATGCTTTTGTATTTTTACACCATAAATCCAATTACAAATGTTCGGTTTTTTTAAATCACTTTTTACAAAACAGAACATAATTATTGAAGAGAAAGACCCCATGAAGAAATTTTTAATCGTTGGCCTAGGTAATATAGGTGATGAATATGCAGAAACACGCCATAATATTGGCTTCAAAGTATTAGACGAGGTAGCCAAAGTAAATGACTTTACATTCGAAACCGTTAAGCTTGGCGATATAGGTTCTTACAAAGTAAAAGGAAGAACGGTAATTTGCTTAAAACCTTCTACCTATATGAACCGAAGTGGAAAAGCACTGAAGTATTGGATGGATAAAGAGAATATACCACAAAGTAATATTCTCGTCATAACCGACGATATTAATTTACCTTTTGGCACTATTCGTATTAAAACAAAAGGAAGCAATGGCGGGCATAATGGCTTAAAAGATATAGAGCTTTTTCTACAAACCATTTTATATAACAGATATCGTTTTGGAGTTGGTGCAGATTTTGGGCAAGGTAAACAGGTAGAATATGTATTGGGCCAGTGGAACGATGAGGAAAAAACGTTGCTACCCGAACGATTAAAAAAATCGACCGAAATAATTAACTCGTTTGTACTAGCTGGTATTGCCAGAACCATGAATCAATTCAACAATTCTTAAAGTACCTTGAAATTGTAAACACCAGTATCTGACTTGTTACCTTCTTCATCGATAACAACGACCCTCCAGTAATAAACCGTATCTGAAGTCACCGAAACCTTTACATTCGTTACTGTAGATGATAGTTCTCTAATTAAATCGACAGGCGGTGTTTCGACAGAAAAATAAACCTCATACCTATCGATATCATCATCTAAATCAGATGCTGACCACGATAGCTCAACCTCGTTATTAATATCTTTAAAAACGTTGTCTGATGATGCAGGACTTTCAATTGTTGCAGGAAAAGGAGCAAAAGTTGTTCTAGATCCCGAATTATAAAAATACCACTCTTCGCTAGATACCGTTTGCTCTACCTCACTATTTCTAGAACGCACAAACCATGAAAACTGTGTTCCTTTTGCCAATGGTAATTTTGCAGAACTTGATGCAGATACAATAGTTTGAACGGTACCAGTGCTAATATTAGTAACACGCAACTCATAAGTTTCGGTATTATCTGCCAAACCCCATCGAAACTCTACTTGACTAATATCCTCACCTAAACTTACCCCAGTCGTGCATTCAGAGTTTTCTTCTGGAAAAGCCAATTGCACAGCTTCTGGTGGATTTGCGGCACTTTTCTTTTTACAGCTGTTAACCGCAAACAAACATGCAATAAGTACTAAAAAGCGCATCATTCTTTAACAACTTTAGAAGTTCCTTTTATTGTTCGACCCTCATACTTTAAATAATAAATACCTGTAGCAAGAGAGCTTAAATCTAATGAGATGCCCCCCTCTACTGGAAAGGTCGTTATTCTTAAAATATTTCTACCATCAGCACTGAAAACACTTACAGCAACCTCTTCTCGTTCTGCACCTAAATATACCCTCACCACATCTTGCACCGGATTTGGATATACCACTGGTTGAACGTAAAAGCCGACCTGTTCTTCATAAACGCCTTGGCAAGGTATATCGGTATACACCTTTAAAGTATTTAATCCTTTTTCTAAATTTATAGATATGGTTGACTTATCTGTCTGCAACGCTACACCGTTCAATTCTATGGTATAAAATGTAGACCCGTTCATTTCAAGCGTAACCTGAGAACCGTCTAAAGCTATTTTAGAAGTAACGCTTAATGGCAAAGGTTCTGTAATCTGCACCTCAACGCAATACTCTTGATAAGTAATGGTACCATCTGTACCTGTAATACATAAGGTATACGTTCCTGAACCTAAATTCGCCAAGTTAAATGCATTAGAGAAATTCTGACTTAGGTTGACCCCATTACCAGAAACAGATACTAGATAATCTAATGCCAATTTAGGCACTATAGATAACGACCCGTCATTATTCTCTCGACAAGTTTCACTCTTTAAACTAATAATAAAATTCTCTGGCGGAAAACGATATACGGCACAACCAGAAGCATCGACTTCTTGACCAGCAGGTGTGCCTAAACAAAGATCATCACCATCATCGAACACTCCGTCATTATCAGTGTCAGGCCTAAAACCACCTTCAACACAAAGCTCAAGAGCAAAAGATTTTAAACTACCACCATCAGATGGTGCATTATCTTTAACCTCTAATGTCCATTCCCCTAGAATAGACTCCCCATTAAACGAACTCAAACTCCCTAGAGGTCTAACCGAACCGCTAATACCTGGCTCTACAGAACAGGAAAAAGCCGGACTATCATCATCAAAAGTTGCAATTATGTTTCTTGAGTCGCCACAAGAATTTGACACCAAAGTAACTGTAGTACCAGTTGGTGATGTTAGCGTTACCACTAGGTCTGCCAAAAAGGTGTGTTCAATATTCAATTGCACATTTACATCTGCTACCGGCAAGTCTTCGAAAAAAACAATTTTAGATGTAATTACCGGTGTACCACTGCTAGATATTGTTATTGGCAAACCTGTTGCAGTTTTAGTCGCACAATTAAACTGTACTGTAGAAAAACTGAAAGGAGTTCCAAAATTACCTTCACCGCAGTCATTTTTTGGCTTTACACGCCAAAAATATAATCCGTTATTATCTAAAAGTGTTGGCGAATATGAACTACCGTTTACGGTAGTCGACTCTATAATGTTTGCAAAAGCGCTATCATCAGAAATCTCAATTTCATACTGCGTATTACCAACTGCAGTTCCCCATTCGAGTAGCACATCTGTTGATGCGTTTTCAAAACCATCAACCGGCGACACTAAAATAACATCTTCAAAACTATCATCGTATACTCTTAATTGTAGTGTAATTTCTTTGGTTACAGTTGCCGCAGTTGCCTGCACTGTTATCGGATACACACCAACATCTAGTGTTGCTATGCCCACAAAATCAATAGTTACCAGAGTATCTGTAGTATCTGCCGAAATAGGAGTAAATGTTGCTGTCAAACCCGTTGGCATATTTACAATACTAAAAGTACTTTCTTCATCAAAACCCAAGTCAGTTTCATAGGTAAAAGGAATACTTAGATCATCGGGCTTACAAACATCAAAAACTACCTCATCAAAATTCAATACAATTTCTGAAGGTGTAATAGAAAAATTGACATCATTTACTGCAAAGTAAATATTGTTATCTGCCTGTATCATTATTCGACCAGTACTGGTAGCAATATTCGGAATAATAATATTCTGGCTGCCATCATTCAACGTGTTTTCTACCAATGGAATGGGAAATGTAACTCCCCGATCTGTCGATAGAAATATAGAAACTGTAGTTGTATTAATAGGTGCTATATTGGTATTTGCAACATCCCAAGTAATAGTTTGCACAGAACCAGCTTCAAAAGATTCTTCTATTGTTTGAGAACTTATTAAAAAAGGTCCGGCTTCATTAATAACCGAAACAATCATCTCATCAGAATCTGATTGCCCTCCATTTAGCGCATTGTCTCGTACGGTCAATGAAAAGTTCATCTCACGACCTACATTAGAAAGTGTTTCCCAAGCAGAACCAGAAGTAGGTACTGTCTGAGTGAGTTCTCCTATTAAAATTCTATTCAAACTAGGAAAATATCTTTCTGGTGTCAATTTAGGGGGCAATGACCTAAAGTTTGCTCCAGCGGGGTTATCAGGTCCAAATGTAGCCTGGGTAACAATGCCGTTATCAATCTGTTCCCAAGTATAACTCAGTACATTTACTGCGTCAGCATCTGTAGCTTCGCCCGTAAGTACAAAGGGAGTACCTTTTGGTATACTATAGTTTATTAATGGTGTAATCGTTGGTGGACTATTGGCAAGTACTTCTGTTACACCACAAGAAACCGTTTCTAGATAATCTCGTATTTGAAGTATACTCACATAATGAAAGTAATCATCACTATTAGAAGCAACATTATTGACACCTGTTATACCCGCATACCCCATTATGGTAGTACCACTAGCTGGCTCGACCTGTACCGTGGTACCTTCAGAAATATGAGAAAAAGAATGATTGGCCCCGAACTGGTGCCCCATTTCATGAGCGACCAAATCAATATCAAAAGCATCACCCACTGGCGATGATAAAGTTGTATAGCCACTACCCTTTCTACTATCGGTACAAACAGCACCGATAAAGCCTGAGTTACCATCTAGCGTATTATCTTGTTGATTGAACAAATGCCCAATATCATAATTTGCTTCACCAATTAAACTGGTCAATGTATTTTGCACCTGAGAGCTTAAACTCCCTGTATAAGGGTCAGTTTCTGGATCTGTATAAATTACAAGGTCTGTATTTGCTATTAACTCTAGAGTTATTGCTAAATCGCGTTCAAATACGGCATTAATTCTAGTTAAAGTAGCATTTATAGCAGCAAGTGCATCTGCCTTAGTGCCACCATGAAACTCAGTATATTCACCAGAAGCAGAAACGGCTACCCTAAATTTTCTAAGGGTTTGATCATCGACCAATTTAGCGGTTAGATTTTGTGAATATTCTTTAACCTCAGGTATCGTTTTACAAACAAAATCGATATCTCGCTCATCTTGTTCAGTTCTACGATACAATATATAAGTATTGTCAGCTGATTTTTGCATAAAGACAGCTCCATTATCGCCCGAAGTACTCATAGTACTTTGAATACCTTTTGGTGAAACGCTAAAACGAATTTGCATTGTTGGGTCGTGAAGCGCAATACCTTTATATGATTTAATTGAGGGATATTTTGCAGCAAGTCCTTCAGAAAAAAGATGAGCATCTTCTACCGAAAAAGGAATTAAAGAACCGTCTTCATTGGGAAAATAGATAATATTTGCAACTGTATTACCGGCAAGTGAAGAGAGAAATGCTTCTTGGTTTAGTGTGAAAGCCATGCCTTTATTCACCAATAAACGCTGTTTTGAAAACTGTTTCGCGGTAGCATTTAATTCAGTATTTTTCCAATAACTAGTTTGAGCCAGACCGGAAAAGGAAAGAAATACTATGGTAATTGAGAAAACTAGGCGTAATTTTGCAATCATTAAGAGGCTTTTAACTCAAAATCAAATATAAGTCTTTTTATTTTCTATCATAGGTGATTACAGTCCGCAACATTTCTAAATACAAAGAAGAATATCCTACGGTCATTACCATAGGTACCTTTGACGGTGTACATATAGGTCACCTTAAAATACTTAACAAAATCATAAATCATGCCAAGAGTACAGAATTAAAATCTTCTGTGCTTACCTTTTTTCCGCATCCGAGAATGGTTTTACAGAAAGATGCTAATATAAAACTGTTGAATACGATAGATGAAAAGATTACTATTTTAGAAAATCTTGGTCTTGACATACTCATCATTCATCCTTTCACCAAAGAATTCTCTCGTCTTACGGCAGTTGAATTTGTACGTGATATGCTTGTAAATACCCTACATATAAAAAAGGTAATTATTGGATATGACCATAGGTTCGGTCGAAATAGAAATGCGAATATCAATGATTTAACGACATTCGGAAATACCTATGATTTTTCGGTTGAAGAAATTCCCGCTCAAGAAATTGACGATGTATCTGTGAGTTCTACAAAAATTAGAAAAGCATTAGAAGACGGCGATATTGAAACCGCTAATAGTTACTTGGGCTATGAATACATGCTTACAGGAACGATTATTAAGGGAAGGGGAATCGGCAAACAATTGGGCTACCCAACAGCTAACCTATCTATAGCCGAAGATTATAAACTGATACCTAAAAATGGTGCTTACGTTGTAAACAGTATTTTAAATGGAGTGGTTGTATACGGAATGATGAATATCGGCTTTAACCCAACCGTTAATGGTACCGAGAAATCGATAGAGATTAATTTTTTCGATTTTAATATCGATTTATATGATCAAAAAATTCAAGTTAATATTTTGGTTCGCTTAAGAGATGAGCATAAATTTGAATCTGTAGAGGCTTTAAAGAATCAATTAGCCAAGGATAAGGAAAAATCGCTACATTATATTAAAAAGTAATTATGCTCAATAGGTTGTTATTTCATCGCATAGATAATAGCCCATTAATCATCTTCCGTATTTTTTTTGGTATTCTAATTGCCCTAGAATGTTTTGGTGCTATCGCTACAGGGTGGGTAAAGCGCAATCTCATTACACCACAATACACTTTTCCTTTCATAGATTTTGAGTTTATACAGCCATTACCAGGTTATGGCATGTACTTTTACTTCTGCATCATGGGCTTGCTGGGCCTATTTATAGCTATAGGTTTCAAATACAGAGCAAGTATCATTTCATTTACGGTGCTGTGGACAGCAACGTATTTGATGCAAAAAACAGCCTATAACAACCATTACTACCTGCTTATATTAATATCATTATTAATGTGCTTTTTTCCTGCGGAAAGAAGTCGGTCGTACGATGTCAAAATGAATTCAGAATTAGAAATCAATTCAATGTATGCCTATGTAAAATGGATAATAGTATTGCAATTATTCATTGTTTATATATACGCTTCTATAGCCAAAATGTATGGCGATTGGCTTGATTTTAGCACCATTGCTACATTAATGAATTCAAAAAAAGACTATTGGTTAATTGGCGATATATTACAACAACCATGGGTACATGTAATTATCGGCTACGTAGGAATTCTATTCGACCTATTAATAGTACCAGCACTACTTTGGAAACCAACAAGAAAAATCGCCTTCTTTCTGTCATTATTTTTTCATTTGTTCAATTCCATTATTTTTCAAATCGGAATTTTCCCTTATTTATCGATCGCTTTCAGTGTTTTCTTTTTTGAACCAGAAACCATTCGCAGCATATTTTTTAAATCTAAGAGACCGTATACCGCTTCAAAATTTATTATTCCAACATACAAAAACATATTTCTATTAGGCTTTTTTGTATACTTTATAATACAATTACTACTCCCCATTCGGCATTACGCTATTGACGGAGATGTACTTTGGACGGAAGAAGGTCACCGAATGAGCTGGAGAATGATGTTACGAAGCAGACAAGGTAAGGGTACCTTTAAAGTAGTCGATAAAAAGACGGAAGAAGTGACCTATATAAATCCGAAAGATTACGTCACCGCAAGTCAAGAGCGTAAAATTTTCGCTTATCCAGATTTTGCTTGGCAGTTCGCACAGTACCTAAAGAAAGATTTTGAAGAAAAAAATTTGGAAGTTGAAATCTATTTAGAGAATTCTTTAATCAGCATTAATAGAAAAAATTACACTCCGTTTATTGACCCCGAAATAGATTTAGCTGCAGAACCGTGGTACCAAACAAAACACCATACTTGGATTCTACCTATTAACAATAAAATTAAAAATTAGTTAATTACAATTTAGTATTTATAAGTACCGTTTGTAAACAATAAGATTAACGTAAATTTACAGCCAAATACAATTCAATAATGTTACAAATACAGACCATAAGAGATAATAAGGAAGAAATTATCCTTGCCCTTGGAAAAAGAAATATTGACGCACAACCTTTAGTTGAAAAAGTGCTTCAATTAGATGAAAATAGACGTGCTGCCCAAACCAGTTTGGACAACGTTTTGGCCGAATCGAACAAGCTTTCTAAAGAAATTGGTGAATTGTACAAAACTGGAAAGGCACAAGAAGCCAATCTGCTAAAAGAACAAACAGGAAAACTAAAAGAAGAATCAAAACAATTAGGCGATGACCTTGCCAATGCCGAAGAAGAGCTGCAAACACTTTTATATCAATTACCAAACGCACCTCACAGTTCTGTAAAAAAAGGCTCTTCTGAAGAAGATAACGAAGAAATATTTAGAGAAGGTGAAGTGCCAAAATTATATGATAACGCACAACCACATTGGGAGCTCGCAAAGAAATATGACATCATAGATTTTGAATTAGGCGTTAAAATAGCTGGTGCTGGTTTTCCCGTTTATAAAGGAAAAGGTGCTCGCTTACAACGTGCTTTAATTGCTTATTTCTTAGATAAAAATACTGAAGCTGGCTATACTGAAATTCAAGTTCCGCATTTGGTAAACGAACTCTCAGGGTATGGCACAGGTCAATTACCAGACAAAGAAGGACAAATGTATCATGTAACTGCAGACGACCTGTATTTAATACCAACTGCAGAAGTTCCGGTAACCAACATTTTTAGAGATGTTATTGTAAATGAAAGTGATTTTCCTATTACATATACGGGGTATACTCCGTGTTTTAGAAGAGAAGCAGGTAGTTATGGTGCACATGTACGTGGTCTAAACCGATTACACCAATTCGATAAAGTTGAAATTGTACGCGTAGAGCATCCAACAAAATCATATGACGCCTTAGATGGCATGGTTGAACATGTAAAGAATATTTTAAGAGAATTAAAATTACCATACCGTATTCTAAGACTGTGTGGTGGTGATTTAGGATTTACCTCAGCGCTTACCTTTGACTTTGAAGTATTCTCAACTGCTCAAGATAGATGGCTAGAAATTAGCTCTGTTTCGAACTTTGAAACCTACCAAGCCAACAGATTAAAATTGCGCTTTAAAGATGAAAATGGCAAAAACCAACTGGCACATACTTTGAACGGAAGTTCTTTGGCATTACCACGTGTATTAGCCGGAATTTTAGAAAATTACCAAACTGCAGACGGAATTAAAATTCCAGATGTATTAGTACCTTATTGTGGCTTTGATATGATTGATTAATAATCAAAAAATACATCAAAGCATTAAAAATCAAAAACAGAAATGCCATATAAAATAATTTATGTGGCATTTCTGTTTTTAAAAATTTATTTATATTAAAACAGCAAACGTTACTTTAAACAAATTCAAAAGATTATGAATTGGGTACTATTAATAATCGCCGGTCTATTTGAAGTAGCTTTCGCCTTTTGTTTAGGCAAAGCAAAAGAAACTACAGGCAACGAAATGTACTTATGGTATGTTGGTTTTTTAGTCGCACTTTCCATAAGCATGATACTTTTGGTGAAAGCAACACAAACATTACCAATCGGCACCGCTTATGCAGTCTGGACAGGTATTGGCGCAGTGGGTACCGTACTAGTGGGGATATTTGTATTCAAAGAACCAGCGACTTTTTTACGCATTCTTTTTATTACAACATTAATAGGTTCGATCATTGGGCTTAAAGTAGTTTCACATTAGAAACACTTAAAAACAACGCACTCTTATGAATAAAAAAGTGGATACTTTTTTAACCGAAGTTTTACAGTGGCAAGTAGAACTTATTCGCCTTCGTGAGCTAATATTAGAATGTGATGTTGTAGAAGATTTTAAATGGAAACACCCTTGCTACACCAACAATGGTAAAAATATTGTCTTAATATACGGCTTTAAGGAATATTGTGCGGTACTTTTTTACAAAGGAGCTTTATTAAAAGACCACAAAAACATATTAATTCAGCAAACCAAAAATGTACAGGCTGGCAGGCAAATTAGATTTCAGAATATTGAAGAAATTAATGAGCTATCGGTGGTGATTAAAGAATATATTCAAGAAGCAATAGCTCATGAAAAATCGGGGAAACAAATTCCGATGAAAAAGGTATCCGATTTTGCCGTTCCTTTTGAATTAAAACAAATATTTATGGATAATCCGGAGTTTAAAATTGCATTCACAAATCTAACTCCCGGTCGCCAAAAAGGATATTTGCTTCATTTTAATCAGGCGAAACAAAGTGCTACGCAGGTAGCAAGAATCGAAAAGAATACCAAAAGAATCTTCAACGGTAAGGGTTTAAACGATTGTGTTTGTGGTTTATCTAAAAGAATGCCGAACTGCGATGGTTCTCATAAACAATTACAGGTTACTTAATGCATAATTTCAAGCGCTTGTCACCAACTCCTTAACAATAACTTACCGCATTCTATGTATCTTTGGTTATGCGCTTTATCTTTTTCATTATAACATATACAGCTCTGTCAACATTCAGCTTTGCCCAAGATGATTTCTTGGCAAAGCAATATTTTGCTGATGGTGATTTTGAAAAAGCAGTTGTTTTCTATGAAAAATTAGTAGAAAAAAACCCGAGAAGAACGGAATATGTTCAAAATTTAGTCGCCTGCTATCAACAACTAGAACGATATGTGGAAGCTGAAGATTTTTTGAACGAACGCTTAAAAGACCGCAACCCCTACCCTACACTCCTAATAGATTTAGGTTATAACTATGCCCGTCAAGAAAAAGAAGATATGGCACAGATTAATTATGATAAGGCATTAGATATCATTTCAAAAAATCCGAATTACGGTTATGCGTTAGGTCTTCAATTTCAAAAATATAGCCTTTTAGATTTTGCCATTAAAGCTTTTCAACAATCAATGGATCTAAACCCCGCTTTAGACTTCAACTTTCAAATGGCAAGAATTTACGGTGAACAGGGAAATGTTGAGGCGATGTACAACTCGTACCTAAACCTCGTTATCGATGGTAAAACATCTAAATCTAATATTTTACGAAGCATCGATGATTTTGTTTCTGAAGATGCGGAAGATAAAAACAACATCCTGTTAAAAAAAGTATTGTTAGAGCGGGCACAAAAAAATCCTGATGTTCTTTGGAACGAGCTTTTAAGCTGGCTGTTCGTACAGCAAAAACAATATGGGAGTGCACTTAGACAAGAAAAAGCTATTTATAAACGCATGCAAGGTAGTTCTACAACGCGTTTAGAAAATCTAGGAAAAGATGCTTTAGAGAATGAAGAACATGAGGTTGCAAAAGATATTTTCAGCTACATCATTGAAAACACTAGTAATAACATTACAAAATTAGACTCAGAATTATACCTCATTGATATTGAATTATTGAACCCAACTACAAATCAACTAGAAGCAATTCAAAAAAAATATGATGCGCTAATAGATGAGTACGGTTATAAAACACAATCGTTGCAACTTCAAGTTGCCTATGCGAATTTTCTAACCTTTAAAAAGAATGATCCGGCACCTGCAGAGAAGTTACTTAAAAATAGTCTTGATCTTCCTTTAAGCGATAGAGGTACCGCATATTTGAAATTAGCCTTGGGCGATATTTTGGTCTATGATAAAAAATTTAATGAAGCTCTTATCTACTTCTCACAGATTCAGCAAAAACTAAAAAACGATGTACTTGGGCAAGATGCCCGTTATAAAGTGGCACAAACAAGTTTTTATAAGGGAGATTTCGATTGGGCATTGACACAACTAAAGGTATTGCGTAGTTCTACGTCTCAGCTTATTGCAAATGATGCCATGCAATTAAGCTTATTGATATCTGATAATTCACTCGAAGATTCTACACAAACCGCACTTAAAAAATATGCCAGAGCCGATTTTTTAGCCTACCAGAACAAGACCGATGAAGCAATTATTGCATTGGGCGATATTTTAGAAAATCATAAGGGAGAAAAAATTGAAGATGAGGCACTATTGAAGCAAGCGCAGTTGTTCGAAAAACAGAAGAAATATGAAGATGCCGAACTAAACTATCAAAAAATCATCACATTCTATGGTAATGGCATTCTTGCCGATGATGCTTATTATGCCTTGGGCGAACTATATAGAAAAATATTGAACGACCCCATCAAAGCCAAAGAACAGTACGAGAAAATTATCTACAATTATCAAGATAGCTACTACTTTCCTGAAGCACGAAAGAACTTTAGAATTTTAAGGGGAGATTCCATAAATTAAAATCAGGCTTCATCTAATTCGTTTTAAGCGCTAGTTAAACTAACTTTGCATATCAATTTGAACTTGAACTAACGCATGTATATATATAACGTTACCACTAATGTAGAAGAAACTGCTCATGATACTTGGGTACAATGGATGAAAGAAATTCATATTCCACAAGTACTTTCAACAGGCAAATTCTTAAGCGCAAAATTCTCAAAAGTATTAGTTGAAGAAGAGATGGGCGGCTTCACTTATTCGGTACAATATACCATACAAGACAAAGCTACCTTAGAACGATATTACGAAGAAAACGCTCCTGCATTAATAGAAAGTGTTCAGCGTAAATTTGCCGGGCAATTGGTTTCTTTTAAAACAGAATTAGAAATAGTAGATGAGTACTTTGTACAAAGGGCTGCGGCTACGCACTATTTATTTACTTATGGCACCCTGCAAGAAAGAGATGTACAATTAGGTATTTTCTCTAGACCATTAAATGGGTTTGAAGATGAATTGCCATTATATATTATATCTGATGAGAAGGTAGCCGACCTTTACCCGACCCTACAACATACGGGCGTTAAAGAAGATGTTATTAAAGGACAAGTATATACGCTATCTCATCAAGAATTAGAAAAAGCAGATAGTTACGAGGGTGAAGCATACGAAAGAATTCAGATTCAGCTAGCTTCTGGAAAAAACGCATGGGCTTATATCGCAAAATAAGATAGTGCAAAATATTAGTTATGGGAACGAAAAGGAAGAAGAACAAAGACGATAAATATGCTCATAAAAAGCATAACGAAAAAAGTCCTGTAAAAGCGAAAAAGTACTTAGGTCAGCATTTCTTAAAAGATGAAGGCATTGCAAAGCAAATTGCCGAAACCTTACTACAAAAAGATTATAAGAACGTAATAGAAATAGGTCCAGGTACGGGAGTACTAACCAAATACCTTCTTTTACGAGATAGTAATTTAGTGGCTATGGATCTGGATAGAGAATCAATTACCTATCTCAATGAAAAGTTTCCGTTAGAACACCCTAAAGCATTTGAGGGTAATGGTACTTTTAAGGTTATTGAAGCAGATTTTTTGAATTACGATATTTCCACTTTATTCGGCGACGAGCAATTTGGCATAACTGGTAACTTCCCTTACAATATCTCTACACAGATTGTTTTTAAAATGCTAGAACTTAGAAACTATGTTCCTGAATTTTCGGGGATGTTTCAAAAAGAGGTCGCGCAACGTATTTGCTCATCAGAAGGTAGTAAGGCATATGGTATTCTTTCTGTTTTAGTTCAAGTATTTTATGATGCCGAATATCTATTTACGGTAGATCCAATTGTTTTCGACCCACCACCAAAAGTACAATCGGGGGTATTGCGATTAACAAGAAAACCAAAATTTGAGCTTTCTTGCGACGAACAACTTTTATACCGTGTAGTAAAAGCAGCATTTAATCAACGTAGAAAGACATTACGTAACAGTTTAAAAACATTTACATTGTCAGATAATTTAAGAGAAGATACTATATTTGACCTAAGGCCAGAACAATTGGCGGTTGACGATTTTATTGCATTGACGAAGAAAATAGCAGATGACACCCTTTAAACTAACAGAAGAATTTGTAGTAGAAATAGAACAGCTCATTGAACAAAACAATGATGCTGAACTAAATTCTATGTTAGAGGCCGTGCATTATGCCGATGTTGCCGAAATCATTAATGAATTAGATGAAGCCAAGGCGACCTATTTAATTAAGTTACTTGGTAGTGATAAAACCTCTGATGTTCTAACCGAGTTAGATGAAGACATTCGTGAGGCCATTTTAGGTAATTTGTCATCTCAAGAAATTGCCAGTGAGCTAGATGAGCTAGACACCGATGATGCTGCAGATATTATTGGCGAACTTCCAAAAGAGCAGATACAAGACGTCATCTCTAAAATCGAAGATAGAGAACACGCTAAAGATATCGTCGATTTATTAAGATATGCTGAAGATTCCGCTGGCGGCCTTATGGCAAAAGAGCTTGTAAAAGTCAATGAAAATTGGAATGTACTTACTTGTGTAAAGGAAATGCGGGCACAAGCTGAGAATGTTACTAGAGTACATTCTATTTATGTGGTAGATGATGAAGATAAATTAAAAGGGCGACTATCGTTAAAAGATTTATTGACCACTTCTACCAAAACGCACATTAAAGATGTATTCATAAAAAATGTTGATGCCGTCAACGTTAATGAAGATCCAGAAGAAGTGGCAAGGATCATGACTAAATATGACCTTGAAGCCATACCTGTAGTTGACGAAATAGGTAGGTTGGTAGGGCGTATTACTATTGATGATATCGTAGATGTAATAAAAGAAGAAGCCGAGCGCGACTACCAAATGGCCGCAGGTATTTCTAGGGGTGTAGAGGCAGATGATAGCATTTGGGAACTTACCAAAGCACGTTTACCATGGTTGATTATTGGTATGTTCGGCGGTATTGGTGCAGCAAGTATTATCAATAGTTTTCAAGAAGTAATGAATACGTTTCCTATACTTCTAATTTTTGTGCCTTTAATACAAGCAACGGCAGGTAATGTTGGTGTACAATCTTCGGCAATTATGGTACAAGGTCTTGCTAACAACACTGTAAAGGGCGAAATATTAAATAGATTATTTAAAGAATTTACATTGGCTTTAATTAACGGTATTGCCATTGCTATCATTGTATTGATCATTAGCCATTTCTTCTTTAAAACAAGCTATTTGGTCTCCATCACTCTTTGCGTAGCTCTGATCTCTGTAATTATTATTGCGGCACTTATAGGTACTTTTATTCCTGTATTTTTAGATAAAAGGGGTGTTGATCCAGCGGTAGCTACTGGTCCGTTTATCACCACTGGCAATGATATTTTTGGTATTTTAATATACTTCTCTATTGCAAAGATGATTTTAGGTATTTAATAAACAGCCGATCTTCTTTTTAGAATACTGTCGCTTTGCGTATCTTACTGTATTCAAATTCTTAAAAGAAATCAATCCTTATTTATCCTGAATAGGATAAAATAAACAGCACTAATGAACAGTATTACCTTAAAAGAAAAATTTAAGCAAGTAACTGCTTATTGGCATCCGCACCAAATAGGCGTTGTTGATGATATGCAGGTTTTACTGGCAAAAATAAAAGGTGAATTTGTATGGCATTCGCATGACAAAGAAGATGAACTTTTTCAAGTAATAAAAGGCACCCTTTATATGCAATATAGAGATCGTACCGAGATCGCAGAGCAAGGCGAGATTATCATTGTGCCTAAAGGTATTGAACACTGCCCAATGACAAAAAATGATGAAGAAGTGCACATTTTGTTGTATGAAAAATTAAGTACTGCACATACAGGTAAAATCCAAGACGAAAAAACACAAACAGAGTACCCCAAAATATAATTTAGATTACATGAAAGTATTACACGTAGACATCAATCACCCTTTAATAATCGAGCAATTTTCTGAATTAGGTTTTCAGAACGATGAAGACTACACCTCTACCAAAAAACAGATTGAAGCCAAAATCGCAGATTATGACGGACTCATAATTCGCAGTAGATTTTCAATTGACGCTGATTTTTTAGATAAGGCAAAAAACTTAAAATTCATCGGCAGATTAGGTGCCGGATTAGAAAATATTGACATAAGATATGCCAAGTCGCTAGGTATTTTTCTTGCTGCAGCACCAGAAGGTAATCGCAATGCTGTTGGCGAACATGCACTAGGTATGCTTTTATCCCTTTTTAACAAACTTAACTCAGCAGATAAAGAAGTTAGAAGCGGCAAATGGGATCGCGAAGGTAACAGAGGCGTAGAATTAGAAGGCAAAGTGGTAGGTATTATCGGTTATGGCAATATGGGAAAAGCCTTTGCTAAAAAATTAAAAGGTTTCGATGTAGAAGAAGTTATCTGCTATGACATTCAAGGTGGCGTAGAAGACGAAAATGCCCGTCAAGTAGGTATTATGGAATTTCAAAATAGGGTCGATGTTATAAGCTTGCATGTACCTCAAACAGAATTAACAATAGGTATGGTCAACAAAGAGTTTCTAGAGAAATTTGAAAACCCTATTTGGATTATTAATACTGCCAGAGGCAAATGTGTTATTACCACAGATTTAGTAGACGCTTTAAACTCGGGTAAAGTACTTGGTGCCGGTTTAGATGTTTTAGAGTATGAAAAGACATCTTTCGAAAATATGTTCACCGATGGTAATTTACCAGAGGCATTTCAATATCTAATTAGCTCTGACCAAGTCATACTTTCTCCGCATGTAGCAGGGTGGACCGTAGAAAGTAAAATTAAATTAGCGCAAACAATAGTAGACAAAATAAAGAAGAAATTCGAAAGCTAAAATGACATATGAAGCCAGCACACCAAATGAATATATTGCCCAATTACCACAAGAACGTAAAGTGGTAATTGAAAAACTAAGAGGTATTATTTTACAAAATTTACCAGTTGGTTTTGAAGAGCAATTAAGTTATAGCATGCTAGGTTACATTGTACCGCATTCTCTTTATCCGGCAGGGTATCATGTTAAGTCCGAATTACCATTGCCTTTTATCAATTTGGCTTCTCAAAAGAATTTTATTGCGTTGTACCACTCTGGTATATATGCAGATAATACTTTATTGAATTGGTTTACTAATGAATTTCCAAACCATTGTAAGCTTAAGTTAGATATGGGCAAGAGTTGTATTCGTTTTAAAAGTATGGATGATATTCCTTACGAGCTCATTGCAGAACTATGTACCAAAATGACACCCCAAGAATGGATTAATTTATACGAGAGGAATATTAAAAAATAAATCGATATGAAAAAAAGAGTAACAGGTTTAGGCGGGTTTTTTTTCAAAACGAAAGATCCTGATCAATCTAAAAATTGGTATAACAAACATTTGGGACTTAACACTGACCAATATGGCTGTACATTTTGGTGGAAAGATAAAGAAGGTAATGATTGCTCAACACAATGGAGCCCCATGAATGCCGATACCGATTATTTCAAACCCAGCCAATCTAGCTTTATGATGAATTTTAGGGTTGAAAATCTTGTAGAATTATTAGAAGTTTTAAAGGAAGAAGGGGTTACCATAGTTGGTGAAATTCAAGAATTTGAATATGGAAAATTCGGATGGATTTTAGACCCCGACGGAAATAAGCTAGAGCTTTGGGAACCAATTGATAAAGCATTTCTATGATGTTGAAATAATTACTACATTTATCACTTATAATAACCACCAAACAACAAATAAAATGTCAGACGAGAATAAAGATTTTGGAGACAAGGCCGAAGACGCCTTTGACAAAGCAAAAGAATCTGCAAAAGAATTTTCAGAGGATGCAAAAGAATCTGCAAAAGAATTTAGTGATAATGCTAAAAAAACAGCCGATGAATTTAGTGCTGGAGCCAGAGAAGCTTTTAGTAGTGCAGGCGGTGAAAACAAAAAAGTATTGGCTGGAATCCTAGCAATTATTTTTGGCTCTTTAGGTGTTCATAAATTCATATTAGGATATCAAAAAGAAGGTATAATACTATTAGGAATAACCATAGCATCTTATGTACTAATGTGTGCATTTGGACTTGGGTTATTAATAGTATGGATTCCTGGAGTAATAGGATTAATCGAAGGTATCATCTACCTAACGAAATCAGACGAAGAGTTTTACAACACCTACCAAGTAGGTAGAAAACCTTGGTTCTAAATAGCTTAAGCCAGATAAAATATCATCTGGCTTTTTTTATATTATTTATTATCGTAATATTGCAATATATAAATACAAAATGGGAATTACTAAAACACAAATATTTAACAAAGAGCAGAATGAACTTGCTATCATTTTTAAAGTATTATCGAACCCTGCTCGTATTGCCATCTTACAATACATAAGCCAGCAAGACTCTTGTATCTGTAATGATATTGTTGATGAAATTGGTTTGGCTCAGCCAACTATCTCACAACATTTAAAAGAACTTAAGAGTATAGATTTAATTAGAGGCGAAATAGAAGGCAAAAAAGTATGTTACTGCATCAATTTATCGAAATGGACAGAGATACAAACACTACTGAATTCTTTCTTCAACACCACAAAAAGTAATTGTTGTTAATTAAAATATATAGACATGAAAACAAACGAACTTCTATCATTATTAAAGGAAAACGCTAGTAAAACCTTAGTGTTTGAATATGCACCTGGTCAATTGGTAGGCGCCAATTATCATATTACCGAAGTTAAAAATATTACTATCGACTCTGTTGATTGTGGTGCTGGTACAGATTTCTGGAAAGAAACCATCATACAGTTATGGGAGAGTCCGGCAGAACTGGGCAAAAGAGATTATATGATTGCCGATAAAGCATTGAGTATTCTAAATACGGTCGATAAAATAAAGCCTATGGAGAAAGATGTTGAAGTGAAGTTTGAATACAGCAATTCGGTATTTCACACAGCTCAACTATATGTATTATCACACCAAATAAAAGATAATCAGATTTTAATGCACTTGGGTGTAGAGAAGACAGACTGTAAAGCAAAAGAAACTTGTGGTGTACCTGAAACGGCAGAAGTTGCAGAGATATCTTGCGCACCAGGTGGCGGCTGCTGTTAATTTTAATTAGCATGAATGATATAACAATTAGAACAATGTTGGCGACGGATTGGGAGTCTGTCGCCAACATTTACAAACAAGGCATTGATACTGGCATGGCTACTTTTGAAACCAATGTACCCACTTTTGAAGCTTGGGACGAAGCACATATGAGAACCTGCCGATTTATTGCTGAAAGCACCTCTGAAATTATGGGTTGGGTCGCACTCTCCCCTGTTTCTAGTAGATGCGTTTATGGTGGCGTAGCAGAAATTAGTGTCTATATTTCTGAAAATAGTCGTGGCAAAGGTTTAGGTAAATTATTGTTAGAACATGTTATATCGGCTAGCGAACAAGAAGGCATTTGGACGCTTCAATCTGGTATTTTTCCGACAAATTATGGCAGCATAAAAATACATGAAGCTACAGGTTTTAGAATGATTGGCAAACGCGAGCGCGTGGGCAGATTACATAGTAAATGGGTAGATAACGTACTTTTTGAAAGACGAAGCAGTATAGTAGGTATAGATTAAATTATTGCTCTATGTCCGAATTTTGAGATTCTAACCATTTACGCTCCAATTCTGCCTGAAATTCTTCCATTACCGGTTTTACGGTACTCTCAGGTAAATCGGCAATTTTGATATACATTAATCCGTCGACAGAGTTATTAAATAATGGATCTACATTGAACGCCACTACTCTTGCATTTTGTTTGATATACTTCTTTATCAAAACCGGCAAACGTAAGTTACCTGGCTCAACCTCATCTATTAAACGATCAAACTTATTTAAGTCGGCTTGGGTTTCATCAAAAACGAATTCCTTGTCCGCATCTTTTAACTTCACCTTGAACTCTTTTTTAGGTCTTATGTATTGTGCTACATAAGGATCCCAATAATTCGACTTCATAAATTCGATCATCAACGATTTAGAGAAGTTTGAAAATTGGTTACTGATACTTACCCCACCTATTAAGTATTTGTGCTCTGGAAACCGCAATGTAGTATGCACAATTCCCTTCCAAAGTAAAAATAAGGGCATTGGTTTTTGTTGGTATTCTTTAGTGATATAGGCACGACCCATTTCAATGGAATGTTCCATCATGTCATATAGTTCTGGTTCAACCCTAAAAAGATCCTGTACATAAAAGCCATCAATACCATACTCAGGAAAAATCTCTGAACCCATACCCATTCTATAGGCACCAACAATACATTTTACCTCATCGTCCCATAAAAAAAGATGGTGATAATAGCTATCAAAATTATCTAAGTCAATGGCTTTATTAGTACCCTCACCAATTGCTCTAAATGTTACTTCTCGTTGTCTTCCTATTTCCTTTAAAATAAAAGGCATGTCTTTTTCCTTGGCCAAAAAGACTTCATAATTTTTACTTTGCAGTAAACGACAATCTTTCTCTCTAAGTTTTTCAATTTCACCCTCCATAACCTCTTTACGAACTGCATCTGCAATTTTTTTGGGTTGCTTAGGTATTTTAAGGCTTGTTGGTATTTGATCTATTAAACGCTCTTTTTCATAAGCGTTAGAAAGCATATATGTTTTACGACGTAGAAGATCTGTATATTCTTCTAAACTACCTTGTTCATTTTGTGTAGCTACAGAAATAGGTTGCCCAATTCTAACTTTAATTGGTCTGTTTCTTTGCGAAAAAACTTGAGAGGGAATCATAGCTGTTCTTAACGAATCACCAAGTTTAGAAATTCTATAAAACAACGAACTATTTTTTGCGTGAAAGTAAATAGGAACTACGGGTACATTTGCTTTTCTAATTAATTTGATAGCAGCTTCTTCCCAAGGTTTATCAACCAATAACTTACCATCTTTATGTGTAGAAACTTCTCCTGCAGGAAAAACACCTAACACATGACCGTCTTTTAAATGTTCTAAAGTTTTTTTGAATCCGGCTAAATTACTTCTGGCATCTTTATGTTCGGTAAACGGATTTACAGGCAAAACATAAGGTTCTAATGGAACCATTCTTTGCAATAAAAAATTAGCCATTATCTTATAATCTGGTCGTTGCTTAATCATTAATTTAAACAACAAAATACCGTCAATAGCACCCAATGGATGATTACTGATGGTTACATACGGACCTTCTTTCGGTAAACGTCTAAAGTCTTCTTCTGGAATTTCATAGTCAATTTCGTATAGCTCTAGAATGGCATTGGCATAATCTTCTCCTTCTAAATGGGCAATGCTGTCGTAATCTCTATTTATACGAGACAATCTAGTAACCTTCAACAGCATCCAACCAATAAAAGTACCAAACACTCGGTATTTAGATAGCTTGGTAGCCGTGGCAATTTCTTTAGCGGTAACTAAACCCATATGTCCTCATCGATTAGACTGTAAATATAGGAAAATAGCACTAGTAGAGTTGCTTTTACAAAACATGAAATATAAAGAAATTACTTCACCACTAGCTGTACAGTTTCGGCACCACGTTGTTCTAACAATAGCTCATGACCGTTCTGCAATGATTCTAAAGCTTTAGCATTAAAATGTCTAATAGTATATAACGATACATTCTCATGATGTACCACTTTAAACTTGCTCTTTAATTGTTGCAGAAGCGCTTCTAGTCCGCCAAACTTATTATCGATACAAACCGAGAAACTAATGGCAGAGTTTTGAATTAAATCTACCTTTATTTTATGCAGATGAAACAGTTTAAAGAGTTCGCTAATACTATCTTCAACGATGAAAGAAAAGTCAAGCGAAGACAACTTCATTAAAACCTGATTCTTCTTGACTATAAAGCAAGGTACTTTTGGTTCTATACCAACACCCTTACCTACAGTGGTACCCTTACCTAATGGGTTTATGAATGATTTTACGTGCAACGGAATTTCTTTACGCTGCAAAGGTTGTAATGTTTTTGGGTGAATTACAGAAGCGCCATAAAATGCTAACTCAATAGCCTCTCTATATGATATGTTATTCAGCAATTGTGTTTCTTTAAAATATCTAGGATCTGCGTTTAGCACTCCCGGTACATCTTTCCAGATAGTCACAGAATCAGCATTTAAACAATACGCTAAAATTGCCGCAGAATAATCAGATCCCTCTCTACCTAAAGTAGTGGTAAAGTTATTATCATCGCTACCTAAGAAACCCTGTGTAATATTCAGTACCTTTTTATCTATTGTGGTAACGTTCTTTTGGGTACGTTCCCAGTCTACTGTAGTGTCTCTGTAATTACTATCTGTTTTAATGAAATTTCTAACATCTAACCAGTTATTGGCGATACCTATTTCTTTAAAATATGCACTTATGATAGTGGTAGAAATTAATTCTCCGTAACCAACTATTTGATCATAAACAAAGTTATAGTTGGGCGATTTATTCCATACCAAAAAGCCGTTAATTTCATCGACAAGCACTTTAATCTCTTTATAAATGGCATGTTGTGCATTTGGAAATAATTCAGATACGATATCTAAATGATAATCAACCATTTCGGCTACCTTAGAAGGTATCTCTTTTTTATCATCGAAATAAGCATTAATAATATCTTCCATGGCATTGGTGGTTTTGCCCATTGCCGAAACTACCAGTAGTGTATTCTCATACCCTACTTCTTTCAAAACCTTTACTACATTTTTAACCGCATTTGCATCTTTAACCGATGCTCCTCCAAATTTAAAAACTCTCATATGCTATTGCTCTCTAAATTTTATCTTTCTTTTCAATTAAGCTATTGCGCTTAAATACTCTTTTATTCCTGTTTCATCTAATTGCACTACATCCCAATCTCTCATTACTTTGGCCCCCTTACTCTCGTAAAAACCTATTGCAGGTTCGTTCCAATCGATAACTTCCCAGCTTATTCTTTTCACCCCTAATTGATCACCATATTTTACAACCTCATTTAATAGTGCCGTACCTAAACCACTACCACGCATCTCTTTTGTGACTATTAAATCTTCTAAATGAATAACTGGTCCTTTCCATGTAGAATATCGAGGATAAACAAGTGCCATACCTACAATTTTATTGTTCTTTTCTGCAACAAAACAGTGAAATAATTGCTGTGCCCCAAAACCATCTTCTTCTAAATTCTGAACGCTTACTTCAACAGCATCATCTTCTTTCTCAAAAGTGGCTAATTCTTGAATTAAGTGAAGCACTTGCTTCATATCTTCTCTCTTGGCAACCCTGATTGTATACTCCATAATTGTTACAAATAAAACACAAAGTTATAAATTTAAAAAATGTAATTAAAACGAAAATTGAACGTTTAACAAAATACACGATATTTGTATAAACCATAAACTAAAAGATGTCTCCAAAAAGAAATCAGACCTTAGGGGAGTTTATTATTGAAAATCAAGATTCATTTCAATATTCCTCAGGTGAATTATCAAAGCTTATCAATGCCATTAGATTAGCCGCAAAAGTTGTTAACCACGAAGTGAGCAAAGCTGGTCTAATCGATATTTTAGGCGGTGTTGGTGAAACCAACATACAAGGTGAAGATCAACAGAAATTAGATTTATTCGCTAATGAAAAATTCATTCAAACTTTAAAAAATAGAGAAATTGTTTGCGGTATCGCTTCAGAAGAAGAAGATAGCTTCATAAGCATTAACAGTAATGATGATAACCATCAGAACAAATATGTTGTTTTAATTGATCCCCTAGACGGGTCATCTAACATTGATGTCAATGTTTCGGTAGGTACCATATTCTCTATTTATAGACGTATTACGCCTGTAGGGACACCAGTTACTATGGAAGATTTTTTACAGCCAGGTAATCAACAGGTTGCAGCAGGTTATGTAGTTTACGGTACATCGACTATGTTAGTTTATACTACTGGTGATGGTGTAAACGGTTTTACATTAAACCCAGCATTAGGTACTTTTTATCTATCTCACCCGAATATGAAATTTCCTGAAAACGGCAGAATCTATTCTGTAAATGAAGGTAATTATGTTCATTTTCACCAAGGGGTAAAAGATTATATTAAATATTGTCAAATGGAAGAAGATGATAGACCATATACCTCTAGGTACATTGGATCTTTAGTTTCTGACTTTCATAGAAATATGATTAAAGGTGGTATATATATGTACCCGAAAAGTAGTGTTACCGAAAGCGGTAAACTGCGATTATTATACGAATGTAACCCAATGGCATTTTTAGCCGAACAGGCAAACGGTCTAGCAGTAGGTGGTAGAACGCGTATTATGGACATTGTGCCAACTGAACTACATCAACGTGTTCCGTTCTTTTGTGGCAGCAGAAAAATGGTAGAAAAACTGCAAGAATTCTTAGATAAATATCATTAATAAAAAAGGGAGCAAATTGCTCCCTTTTTTTATGTCCACTTTTTTCAAAGCTTAGTGTTTTACTAAGTATAAATAATCATCAAAATCTATTTTTCCTCCAAAAATAGCAATTGAACGTTCAATAACTTTATCTGCTTTTTCATCAGTAAAGCCAAGACCGATTGCATACTTTTTAATCAGCACTCTTTCTTCATCATCAATTTCATGATCAGAGTATACAATTTTGAACAAATCGTATAAACGCTCTAATCTCCTCTCAGAATCTGGCGTAGAATCGATTGGGTATTTATTCTCTTTCTTTAATACCTCTTGATATTCAGACTCGGTGATATCTAATTTACTAGCGAAACGATCTAACAATTTTTTTTCTTCAACGCTAATTTCACCATCAATAGACGCCAAAGTGGCCAAAGCTGCAAAGTGAGCTAAGTTTCTTCTATGCTCACCACTACTATATAAATCTGCAAAAGACATATCTTAAATTTTAATTATTGAGCAAATATAAATTTTTTAGAGGTCATAGTTTAGTTTGTCAGCAACTTTGTTTGCATGCAAAATTTGTAACTTGATGTCGCTATGAAAACACCTCTATTACAATTTACAAACAATGGCATTTATTGCGAAAAGGCTAAAGTTTACCTTGACCCATGGAAACCTGTAGACCATGCCATCATATCACATGGACATGCTGACCATAGTAGATACGGTCATAAAAAATATATTACCCATCATAGAAACGTTCCAATTATTCTGCATCGATTAGGCGAAATTAATGTTGAAGGAAAAGAATGGGGAGAGTCTTTTGTTATCAATAATGTAAAATTTAGTCTTCACCCAGCAGGTCATATTATTGGCTCATCACAAATACGAGTTGAGCATAAAGGGGAGGTTTGGGTATTTACGGGAGATTATAAAACTGAAAACGATGGTATTTCCACTCCGTACGAACCAATAAAATGTAACACCTTTATAACCGAATGTACTTTTGGGCTACCTGCATTTAAATGGACGCCACAAGTAGAGGTTTTCGAAAACATAAATAACTGGTGGGCAGAGAATAGAGCCGAAGGCAAAACATCAATTCTTTTTGGGTATAGTTTAGGCAAGGCTCAGCGATTGCTAAAATATCTGAATACAGACATTGGTGAAATATACACCCATGGCGCCATTGAAAATATGACAGAGGTGCTGCGACCTTTAGTAGATTTTCCAAAAACAACTCTTATCACTAGAGAAACAAAGAAAGAGCAATTGCTAGGTAACATTGTATTAGCACCGCCAAGTGCACATGGTAGTACATGGATAAGAAAAATGGTGCCTTATGTTACTGCTTCCGCAAGCGGATGGATGACCTTTAGAGGAGCCCGAAGACGCAGGGCTATTGATAAAGGTTTTGTATTAAGTGACCATTGCGATTGGTCGGGACTTCTAGAAAGCATCGAAGCTACCGGTGCAGAAAAAATCATTTGCACGCACGGATATACAGATATATTTTCAAAATACCTTCGTGAACAAGGCTATGATGCCCGCACCGAAGCAACACAATATGGAGAGGAAGAAATAGAAGCTGCCCTAGCTTCAAAATCATCTATATCAGCATGAAAAACTTCGCCCTCCTTATAAAAACATTAGATAGTACCAATAAGACAACTATAAAAGTACAGGCTTTAACAGACTACTTTCTAAAAGCCAGTGACGAGGACAAAGTATGGACAATTGCCATACTCTCGCATCGTAGACCACCAAGGCCGGTGAACACTACCTTGCTTAGAACCTGGGCATCAGAATTAGCTAATATTCCACTTTGGTTATTTGAAGAGAGTTACCATATCGTTGGTGATTTAGCCGAAACTATCGCTTTGGTGATACCAGCAGCAAATCAATCATCAGAAAAGAGTTTGACTGTTTTTCTTAAGGAAATGATAGCCCTAAAAAAGAAGACAGATGATCATAAAAAGGCATATCTCTATGAAAACTGGAAAGTGCTTAACTATTATGAACGCTTTGTTTTTACAAAACTCATTACTGGCGGATTCAGAATTGGCGTTAGTCAAAAATTAATGACCCGCGCATTGGCTAAAGCAACTGAAATAGACGAGGATATTTTAGCTTATAAATTGATGGGCAACTGGGACCCAAATACGATATCTTTTCAACAGCTGGTTCTCGAAGAAAACGAAAGCGATTACCTATCTAAACCCTACCCTTTTTATTTGGCGTATGCCATTGAAGGCGAAGCAGCAGATTTAGGCGATATAAATGAATGGTCGGCAGAACATAAATGGGATGGCATTCGCTCTCAGGTAATTCTTAGAAATGATGAACTGTTTGTATGGAGCCGTGGTGAAGAATTAGTGACCGATAAATATCCAGAATTTGAAAAGTTCGTTGGCGTTATTCCTAATGGAACAGTTATAGACGGTGAAATACTTCCATTTCCCAATGGTACTATCGGAACATTCAACGACCTACAAACGCGTATAGGTCGCAAAAATATATCAGCAGCACTTTTAAAAAAAGTACCTGTTATTTTAAAAGCCTATGATATTTTAGAGTGGAAAGGAAAAGATATTCGCCAAACGCCCTTTATAGAACGCAGACAAATTTTAGAAAAGCTATTTAAAAATGTTACTGCACTACATCAAACAGATAATAAAAATACGGTCACTGAGCGTAGTCAAAGTGATATTCCTCTTTATCTTTCTGAAACAATGCATTTTAATTCTTGGATTGAATTAGCAGAAGAACGCGACCGCTCTCGTGAAATGCATAGTGAGGGACTCATGCTTAAAAGAAAAGATTCTCCATATTTGGTAGGTAGAAAGAAGGGAGACTGGTGGAAATGGAAAGTAGACCCATTAACTATAGATGCCGTACTTACTTATGCCATGAGAGGTCATGGTAGACGAAGTAACTTATTTACAGATTACACTTTTGCTCTTTGGAAGGATAATGAAGAAGGAGAAAAAGAACTAGTTACGTTTGCAAAAGCATATTCCGGACTAACAGATACAGAATTCAGAAAACTAGATGCATGGATAAAGAAGAATACATTAGAACGTTTTGGTCCTGTTCGTAGTGTTACTCCGCATCATGTTTTTGAAATAGCTTTTGAAGGTATTGCATTATCAAAACGTCATAAAAGTGGTATTGCCACCCGTTTTCCAAGAATGTTACGATGGCGAAAGGACAAGAACATTCATGAAGCAAATACACTTGAAGATTTAAAGGGGTTAATTCCGAGCGAAGCGAAGGAATCTGTTGAATAAAAAACTTATACTTAATTTACATCTGTTGATTTCACTAGCCTAAATAAAATGAAAGGATATGTCTACATAACAACCAATAAAAATAAAACAGTTATTTATGTTGGAGCTACAGATGACATTAAAAGAAGAATGAATGAACATAAAAACAGAATATATCCAAATGCTTTCACCAAGAAATACAATTGCGATATTCTAGTTTATTTTGAGGAATTTGAGAATGTGGAAGATGCATTTAAAAGAGAATTGAAATTAAAAGCTGGCAATCGGATAAAAAAGGAAGAATTAATAAATTCAATGAATCCTGAATGGGGTGATCTTTCCATTAATTGGTTAGACGATAATTCTCAACTTCGGAACAAAAAATAAAATTCAAGAATAAATCAAACAGATTGCTTCGCTTTGCTCGCAATGGTAAAAAGACAAGAACTTTACGATATCGCCGAAAATTGGTTTCAAGAACAAAATTGGAAACCTTTTAAATTCCAAAAAGATACTTGGAAGGCTTTTCTACAGGGTAAAAATGGACTCTTAAACGCTCCGACAGGTAGCGGAAAGACTTATGCACTTTGGTTTCCTATTGTGTTGAATTACATAAAAAACAATCCTGATTATAAAACTAAACACAGAAAGGGATTAAAGGCTATTTGGATTACTCCGCTGCGTGCGTTATCCCAAGAAATAAAACAATCTGCAGAACGCATCACCTTAGATTTAGGTACGCAAATGACAGTAGGCACCCGTTCTGGCGATACTTCAACAAAAGAAAGGGCACAGCAAAAAAAGCAAATGCCAGATCTGCTAATCACCACTCCAGAAAGTCTACAATTACTATTGGCTACAAAGGGGTACGATAAAATTTTCAAAGATTGTTCAGCAATAATTGTTGATGAATGGCATGAAATATTAGGCACAAAACGAGGTGTACAAATAGAACTTGCCTTATCTCGGCTTAAAAATGTATCCCCTCATTTAAGAATTTGGGGCATATCTGCAACCATTGGTAATTTAGAACAAGCCAGAGATGTGTTACTGGGTATTGAGTCTGAAGCTTTAGAAAACTCCGTTCTCATAAAAGCCAATATCAATAAGAAGATTACCGTAAAGAGTATTATTCCGAAAAAGATGGAAACCTTTCCATGGCGAGGTCATTTGGGACTTCATTTATTGGAAGAAGTAATTCCCATTATAAACAATAGCAAAACCACCCTACTGTTCACAAATACCAGAAGTCAGTGCGAAATCTGGTTTCAGAAAATTTTGGAAAAGCATCCAGAATATGCAGGTGAAATGGCAATGCACCATGGCAGTATAAATAAAGAAACTAGAGTTTGGGTTGAAAATGCCATTAGAAACGAGGAATTAAAAGCAGTGGTCTGCACCTCTAGTTTAGACTTGGGAGTAGATTTTGCACCTGTTGAAACAGTTGTACAAATAGGAGGTCCAAAAGGTGTTGCCCGTTTTTTACAACGTGCAGGGCGTAGCGGTCATAGACCTGGTAAAGAAAGTGTAATTTATTTTCTACCCACTCACGCCATAGAACTTATAGAAGCATCGGCATTACAAAAAGCGGTAAAGTTGAACACTGTAGAAGACCGCATGCCCTATCTTAATAGTTATGATGTTCTTTTACAGTATTTAACCACATTGGCGATTTCAGACGGATTCTACCCCAAAGAAATCTATCAAGAAATAAAACAGACGTTCTGCTACCAAGCCCTTACCGAAGAAAAATGGCAGTGGTTATTGAACTTTTTGGTGATGGGCAGTCAAAGTTTACAGAGTTATGACGAATACAAAAAAGTAGAGATTGAAGAAGACGGTAAATTTAAAGTGAACAATCGTGGTGTGGCGATGCGCCACCGTTTCCAAATTGGCACTATAGTAGGCGATGTCAATTTAGCAGTCAAATATCAAAAAGGCGGATATATAGGTTCTATTGAAGAATTTTTCATTTCTAAACTTAACAAAGGTGATGTATTCACTTTTGCTGGTAGAAATTTAGAATTCATTCGAATTAAAGAAATGACCGTACAGGTGCGAAATTCTAATAAGAAAACCAATAAAATTTCTAGTTGGATGGGAAGCAGACTAACGCTATCTGCACAAATGTCTGAGCTACTCAGAAATGAACTGTACAGCTCAGGCGAGCCAATTAAAAATCAATCTGCAGAAATAAGAGCATTGAAACCTCTTTTTGACAGACAACGACGAGATAGTATAGTACCTAAACCATCAGAATTTCTAATTGAAACCTTTAAAACTCGCGATGGCTACCATCATCTCTTTTATCCTTTTGAAGGTAGATTTGTACATGAGGCAATGGGCAGCTTATTAGGGTATAGAATTAGCCTACTATCCCCTATTACCTTTTCATTAGCGTTTAACGATTATGGTTTTGAACTTTTATCAGATCAGCCCATAGATATTCAACAAGTGTTAGATAATGATTTGTTTACCACAGATTTTATGCTGGATGATTTACAAAAAAGTTTGAATGCCACCGAAATGGCACGCCGCAGATTTAGGGATGTTGCTATTATTAGCGGAATGGTATTTACTGGCTACCCTAAAAAAGGGATTAAAATGAAACATCTACAAAGCAGTTCTCAATTACTGTTCGATGTTTTTAGAGATTACGAACCAGATAATTTATTGTTTCAACAAGCGTTTACCGAAACTTTTGAGCACCAATTAGAAGAGGGTCGTTTACGATTATCACTAGAGCGTATTGCCACACAAGAAATTGTTTGGAAAGCGTGCGAGCAACCCACACCATTTTCTTTCCCTTTGATTACAGAACGTGTGGGGCGCGAAAAATTATCAAGTGAAAAATTAGCTGACAGAATTAAAAAAATGGCTGCACTATTGATGAAGAAATAGAATCCCCTTAGCACCCAAAGGGGGAATAAATTGAACTATTTGCTGAGCAATAATTAGTGTGTAGCGTTTGGCGCAAAGCGCATAGCGTAAAACGCTTTTCGCAAAACAAATTTCTCGTAATTTTGCATCGATGACTCATTCGATTACCCTTCACGATCAAGTTTTTGAAATGCACTTTTCTGGCGCTCTTTTTTGGGTAGAGAAATCAATGTTATTGATTAGTGATGTTCATTTGGGTAAAGTTTCGCATTTTAGAAAATACGGTGCTGCAGTTCCGCAACAGGCAGTGCAGCAAAATTTTGATGCATTAACCTCTGTAGTGAATCATTTTAAACCAGAATCGATAGTTTTTTTAGGAGATTTATTTCACTCCGCCTTAAACACAGAATGGCTATTTTTTGAAGAATGGGTGAAGGCTACTCCACAAGAAATAATTTTAGTAAGCGGTAATCACGATATTATTTCTCCACTGAAATATGAAGAATTACATATAAAGGTGATTCCAGAATTAGTATTAGAATCTTTTCTTTTAACCCATCATCCAGAAGAACGAGATGGTTTATTCAACTTTTCAGGACACATACACCCTGCAATTAAACTTAGCGGACTAGGAAGACAATCTGTACGGTTACCTTGCTTTTACAAAACAGAACATCAAATGATAGTACCGGCATTTGGTGAATTTACAGGTACTTATACCTTAGAACCATGCGATGGTTGTGAAGTTTATGCCCTTTTAGGCGATGCCGTGCTGCCCGTTCCTATAAAAGAGGTGAAAAAGAAACGTAATTACCGAAAATAGATCGTTTAATGTGCTAAAGAGCATAACTTTATAAGATATCCATTATAGTTTTACACGTATGAAAAAGAAACTAGCAGTACTTAATTTAGCATCTGTAATTTTAGTCATTATAGTAAATTACATTTCGCAAGCATTTTCGCTAAACGATACTACAATTGGCGAAATGAGCGCACAGTATGAAAATCTGTTTACTCCCGCAGCATATGCATTTGCCATTTGGGGTGTAATCTTTTTAGCATTGTTGGGCTATGGCATATTTCAGGTAAAAAGAGCCTTTTTCAGTGATAAACCAAGCGAATTTATTGAACAGACTGGTTATTGGTTTGCCTTAGCGAATATTTTAAACTGTTGTTGGGTAATTGCTTTTATGTACAATTACACCGGACTTTCAGTGATTATTATGTTTGGAATATTACTTTCATTGATTAAGATTATTCTAAATACCAATATGGAGCGTTGGGATGCCCCAATATCAGTCATCGCATTTGTTTGGTGGCCCATTTGTTTTTACAGCGGATGGATATCTGTAGCTACCATCGCAAATATTTCTGCATATTTAAGCAAACTAGATTGGAACGGCGGAGTACTATCTGAACAAGCATGGACGATAAATATGATTGTAGTGGCGACTGTGATTAATCTTCTTATGATATGGAAAAGAAATATGCGCGAATTTGCTCTTGTTGGTGTTTGGGCATTGTTCGCCATTTATGTACGACATAATGAATCAAATATTTATATTGCTTACTCAGCAATGACAGGCACAATTATTCTCTTTATTGCCATTGCTTTTCATGCATTCAAAAACCGAGAAACTAGTCCGTTTAAAAAATTGCAAGAACGATTACAAGAGAAATCTTAAACCATACTTTTTATATCATTACCCCAAGATGGATAAGAGAATATAGTAGATTTTATATCGCGATCAGTCATTTTATTATTTATTGCCATGGTAAATATATTGATGGTTTCACCAGCATCAGGCCCTATTACGTGTGCACCCACAATTTCTCCAGTTCTATCGTTCATAATCACTTTGTACGCGTACAATGGTGCATTTATTCGTTTTGCATTAAACCAGTCGGTCGCGACCTCAAAATTCACTCTTATATTTTTATAACGACTACGTGCTTCCTCTTCAGAATACCCTACTGTAGCCAAGTTCGGCGAAGTAAATACCACAGACGGTATCACTGGCACCTCTAATTTTTTATCATTTCCATTAATTATATTTTCGGCAACAACATAACCTTGCCTACCCGAAAGCGGCGTGAGCGGTAAATTCTTATCAGAAACGTCTCCGCAAGCATAAACATTTGAATTACTAGTACTTTGCAAATAAGCATTTGTTGCTACACCATTATCTTCAAATTGAACATTCCCCTTTTCTAAATCTAAACCTGTCAATGCGGGTACACGACCAGCGGTATTAAAAAATGCTTCGGCTTCAATGGTGTGTTCCCTCCTTTCTAACTCATAAGTTAGCGTGAGTTTTTTTCGTTTCTTTTTCAATACTGTAGGTATTGCATTGAAGATGAAATTAATCCCAAGTGTTTCAGAGTACTTTCTAAGCTCGTTTACCAAATCTGCATCAAAAGCATGCAATGGTCTTTTACCTGTATCTATAACCGTGACCTCGGCGCCAGCTCTTGCTGCCATATGAGCAAACTCCATCCCAATATATCCTCCTCCAACAAAAACTATTTTTTTAGGTAGCTTTTTAAGATTTAGAAAATCATCGCTCTCCTTGAAGTGCTTTGCACCAGGTGTGGTTAAAGTTCTAGGCACCAATCCCGTAGCAATTACAATTTTCTTGACAACGACTTTCTTTCCTTCAACCAATAAGGTATTCTCGTCTAAAAATGCAGGAGATTGATGGAATAACGTAATTCCCAATTCCTTCAAATTATGTTCTGTAGATGCAGGGATATTAACGGTGAAATTTCGTTTAAATTTTTGTAGTTGTTTCCAATTTATTTTCGCCGCTTTGCTAATACCTTTTCCCTTCAAGTTTTCGCTTAACTCAAAAGCTTCTACAGCACTGAGTAATATTTTTTTAGGATCACAACCTCTATTTGCGCATGTACCACCGAATTCACGATTATCGGTAATGGCAACTTTTAATCCCTTATCAGTACAAGCTTTGGCAACAGTTTGTCCGGCAATTCCACTTCCTATTACAAAAACATCAAACTCATTATCTTCCATATCTCTTTACTTTTTCTGCGATACCCCAAATTGCAACTTTTTAGGGTCAACCTGTAACCCATATTCGATAATAATGAATCGTATCCATTTCTTAGGTATGCTTATATTTGTAAAAATTATAAACTGTTGAGTCATTCTTCTATCCAACAACGGTATAATCAGTCTCCTCAAATAGGGAAACTGCAAAATACTATTGCCGTTTCTGAAAATTCAGGAACCAAAAAAATTCAATTAAAAGGTCTCGTAGGATCATCACTTTCTTTCGTACTTTCTTCCATCTTTAAAACAGAAGACCGTCCGTTTTTGGCGATTTTCAATGATAAAGAAGAAGCTGCCTATTATTTAAATGATTTAGAAAGCCTTATTGGCGAAGATAATGTGCTTTTTTACCCAGGAAGTTACCGCAGACCTTATCAAATAGAAGAAACAGATAATGCTAATGTGCTTTTACGTGCAGAGGTTTTAAACAGAATTAATTCTAGAAAAAAGCCAGCGGTAATAGTTACTTACCCCGATGCACTTTTTGAAAAAGTAGTTACCAGAAAAGACCTAGATATGAATACCCTTAAAATGAAATTGGGCGATACACTTTCGCTAGATTTTTTAAACGAAATTTTATTCGAATATAAATTTAAACGGGTAGATTTTATTACAGAACCAGGCGAATTTTCGGTTCGTGGTGGTATTGTAGATGTTTTTTCGTTCTCGCATGATGAGCCTTACAGAATTGAGTTTTTTGGCGATGAAATTGACAGTATAAGAACTTTCGATGTAGAAACACAACTTTCGAAAGAAAAGGTAAAATCAATAACGATTGTCCCGAACATGGCCGACAAGTTTTTGATAGAGAAGAGACAGAGTTTTTTGACCTACGTATCACCCAAAACCTTACTATTCGCCAAGAATACAGATTTTCTTTACGACCGTTTAGATGATTTTTTCGAAAAGGCAAAAGAAGCGTTTACAAAACTATCAAAAGACATTAAGCATGCCGAGCCTGAGGAGTTATTTATGGGCGGTGCTGAATTTAGAGAACAACTTTCTGGCTTTACACTTTTAACGCAAGATGCAAAAAGAGATGCCGTTGATTTTATTGAATTCCACTCAAAACCACAACCTTCATTTAATAAAAAGTTCGATTTACTAATTGAGAATTTAAATAGTTATAAAGACCAAGGCTATACCAATTATATCTTTTGTGCCAGTGAGCAGCAAGCCAAACGTTTTCATGACATTTTTGAAGAAGTCAACGAACATGTACATTATCAAATCATTGTTTCTCCGCTATTTCAAGGTTTTATAGATGATGATCAAAAATTGGTTTGTTATACCGATCATCAAATTTTTGAACGTTACCACAAATTCCATTTAAAGAACGGTTATGCAAAAAAGCAGGCAATTACTTTAAAAGAATTGAACAAACTTGAAATCGGCGATTACGTTACCCATATTGATCATGGTATAGGTAAATTCGGCGGATTACAGAAAATAGATGTTGAAGGCAAAAAGCAAGAAGCCATAAAATTGATGTATGGCGAGCGCGATATTTTGTACGTTAGTATACATTCTCTCCACAAAATTTCAAAATTTAATGGTAAGGATGGTGCACCACCAAAAATTTACAAATTAGGTTCTGGAGCATGGAAAAAAATTAAGGAAAAGACCAAATCGCGTGTTAAAAAAATCGCGTTTAACCTTATTAAAATATATGCGAAGCGAAGGCTAGAAAAGGGATTTCAATATAACCCCGATAGTTATTTGCAGAATGAACTAGAGGCTTCGTTTATTTACGAAGATACTCCCGATCAAAGTACCGCTACCGAAGATGTAAAAAGAGACATGGAAAGTGAGCGACCTATGGATCGCTTAATTTGTGGTGATGTAGGTTTTGGTAAAACTGAAATTGCAATTCGTGCTGCGTTTAAAGCAGTAGATAATGGTAAGCAGGTAGCCGTTTTAGTACCAACCACCATATTGGCATTTCAACACCACCGAACCTTTTCTGAACGGTTAAAAGATATGCCGGTAACGGTAGATTATCTGAATAGATTTAGAACAGCGAAAGAGAAAAAAGATACCATTCAGCGATTGGGCGAAGGCAAGGTCGACATCATTATTGGTACCCATCAACTGGTAAACAAAAATGTTCAGTTTAAGGACCTTGGGTTATTAATTGTTGATGAGGAGCAAAAATTTGGGGTTGCCGTAAAAGACAAATTAAAGTCTATCAAAGAAAATGTAGATGTACTTACATTAACAGCAACACCGATACCGCGAACACTTCAATTTAGTTTAATGGCAGCTAGAGATTTATCAACCATTACAACTGCACCACCAAACAGATACCCTATAGAAAGTCAGGTTGTACGTTTCAATGAAGAAATTATACGAGATGCCGTTAGTTATGAAATTGAACGTGGCGGTCAGGTATTCTTCATTCACAATCGTATTGAAAATATTAAAGAAGTTGCTGGTATGATACAGAGATTAGTGCCCGATGCTAAAGTAGCAGTTGGTCACGGTCAAATGGAAGGTAAGAAATTAGAGGCTTTAATGCTAGGGTTCATGAATAGTGAATTTGATGTTTTAGTATCTACAACCATTGTTGAAAGCGGTTTAGACGTTACCAATGCCAATACCATTTTCATTAACAATGCCAATAACTTTGGATTGAGCGATTTGCACCAGATGCGTGGTCGTGTGGGTCGTGGCAATAAAAAAGCATTCTGTTATTTCATTACTCCCCCTTACGAAGTCATGACCAATGACGCACGCAAACGTATAGAAGCTTTGGCGCAGTTTACCGAATTAGGTAGTGGGTTCAATATTGCCATGAAAGATTTAGAGATTCGTGGTGCTGGCGATTTACTAGGTGGTGAACAAAGCGGATTCATTAATGAAATAGGTTTTGAAACCTATCAGAAAATATTGGCTGAAGCAATCGATGAATTAAAAGAAAACGAATTTAAAGACCTTTATGAAGAGGTCGAAGGCAAGCATGAAAAGATTTTTGTAAAAGAAACACAGATAGATTCTGACTTTGAATTACTATTTCCTGACGATTATATTAATAATATTACCGAAAGGTTAACGTTATATACAGACCTGAATCAGGTAAAAGATGAAGCAGCGCTTCAAAAATTTGAAGCACAATTAGTAGATCGTTTCGGTGAATTACCAGATCAGGCTGCAGATTTACTCAACTCGGTGCGTATAAAATGGATTGCAAATAGTATCGGTTTAGAGAAAATTGTAATGAAGCAAGGTAAAATGATTGGGTACTTTATAAGCGACCAACAATCGGCATTTTATCAAACTTCGATATTTACCAGAGTTTTACAGTATGTACAATCTCATGCCCAGCAGTGTAAAATTAAAGAAAAAAAGACCCGAAACGGATTACGATTATTACTGGTTTTTGAAAACATAAGATCTACCGACAGGGCTTATTTGGCATTAAAGCCATTTGAAATAAAAGAAAAAACAATTGCATAATATGGAGTTTGATATTTCAGAAAAATTGGCCATGGTACATTTAATCGATTCGGTTATTGTAGCCGATGGTGAAGTACATAATGGCGAAATCAATGCCTTAACAAAATTGATGACCATAATCGATTTTGATAGTAATTTTTTGATTCAGGCACGTAACATCGATTTAGAGCAAAGTGTACATATCTTAAAGGAAATGCCTGAGGACAAGAAAAGTAAACTGGCACAAATATTAAAAGATGTAGCCATATCTGACGGTTATATTCATGAAAAAGAAAGTGATGTTATACGACATGTCTTCTCTGAAATTGGGCTTTCTAAAAAAGCATAGTCCTTTCATATCTGCAGCTTTTCTACTACATAGATTAACATAAAATTTAACGAGCTAAACAACTTGTGTATCTTAACGGTTGAATTTAATTTTAAATAAACCGTTTTGAGCGAAATAAAAGTTTCATCTGAGGAAATGAAATCTGTTTTGGAGTCTTTGTTCATCAAACACTCTTTTACAAAAGCACAGGCAAAGATACTGGCTCAAATTCATACAGAAAGCACTTTAGATGGTATTTACTCCCATGGAATTAACAGAGTGCCCGTTTTTATAGATTACGTCAATAAAGGCTTAATTAAGACAGATGCTATTGCGACTAAAATATCCTCAATTGGAAGTATTGAAAGATGGGATGGCAATTTGGGGTCAGGAATTCTAAATGCTATATCATGTACAGACCAAGCCATTAACTTAGCAAAAACTTACGGAATAGGATTAGTAGCTATTAAAAATACCAACCATTGGATGCGTGGTGGCACCTACGGTTGGCGAGCTGCAGAACAAGGTTGCATCTCTATTATGTTCACCAATACAATTCCCAATATGCCAGCGTGGGGCGGTCAAGAAAATAGAATTGGTAATAATCCCTTAGTGATTTCCATACCTAGAAAAGAAGGACATGTAGTATTAGACATGGCATTATCTCAATTTTCATTCGGGAAAATGCAAAGTTTAGATTTAAAAAACGAAGAGCTTCCTTTTAATGGTGGATGGGATTCTAATAATCAATTGAGTAAGAATCCTAAAGACATTATGGATTCTGGCAGAGCATTACCTGTAGGATATTGGAAAGGATCTGCCCTTTCTATGATTTTAGATATGCTGGCAACTTTACTTTCTGCGGGTAATTCTACTTATAAAATTGGACTGAAAAAAAATGAGACCGCATTATCACAGGTGTTTATGTGTATAGACCCATCAACTTTTTCAGATACCGAAATGCAAGAAAACTTATTGAACGAGATTATCCAATTCACCCATGATGGTCCACCAATGAAAATGGGCAATAAAACCTTTTACCCAGGAGAACGAACCCTCTCTACTAGACTAAAAAATCAAAAAGAGGGCATGATGGTAAATTCTAAAATATGGGAACAAGTACTTCAATTGTAAAACTAGACTTAATCTCGCTTATTTTATTTTCGTACTTTCAAAACACTCATATCAACCTAACAATCATGAAAAAATTACTTTATTACTTTACGCTACTTTTAATTGTAACCTCATGTAAAGAATCTGCAAAAAAAGAGGCCGTTGTAGAACCAGAAATAATTACAACAACTGCAAAGGCTCGAATAGATTCTGTTCTTAAAAGTTTTGTAGATGCAAAAAACATAGCTGGTGTTTCTGCACTAATATTCGAAAAAGGCGAAGAAGTATATTACAATGCATTTGGTTACGCAGACATTGCCGCAAATAAACCGATGGACAGGAATACGATTGTTCAAATCTATTCTATGACCAAGCCTATTACAGGCACTGCTTTGATGACTCTATATGAAGAAGGTAAATTTAAGTTAGAAGAACCTATTTCTAAGTATATTCCTGAATTTGCAAACATGACCGTTTACACAGGGGTAGATGCTAAAGGAAATGTGTTAACCGAACCGTTACATAGAGAAATAACTATTAGAGATATTACAAGACATACTGCAGGTTTCCCCAATAGAGATGACATACCTGGCTTAAGCAAATTATTTAAGGATGCAGACGCAATGAACCGAGAAAACACCCTTACCCAAATGGGAAAAAAAATGGGAGAAGTTCCTTTATGGTTTCAGCCTGGTACACAATGGGAATATGGACCAAGTGTAGATGTACAAGCTTTGTTAGTAGAGAGAATTTCAGGAACTCCTTATGGTGAATTTGTACAGACGCAAGTACTTGACCCGTTAAAAATGTACGAAACAAGATATTATATTCCCGAAGAAGATAGAAACCGATTTGCTAAATTATACATCAGAAAAGAAGAAGGCAAATTAATACAGGACACCATCACCTATAGTAATTATACTAAACATTGGCCATTAACACGCGGAGGATCAGGACTTACATCAACTTTAGATAATTACATGCGTTTTGCTCAAATGCTTGTGCATGAAGGCAGTTTAGATTCTGTGCAAATACTTAAACCGGAAACTATAAAACTCATGGCTACTAATCAATTAGCAGATAGTATTACAGAACGTTCTTGGTTACCAAGTAAAGGGCAGGTAGGTTTTGGAATTGACTTTGCAGTGCGTGTAGCACCACCCAAAACACCAGATGAAAATAACGGAGTTGAAGGTGAGTTCTATTGGGATGGTGCCGCCTCTACCCTATTTTGGGTAGATCCAGTGAATAAGCTTACCGCTGTATTGTTCGTGCAGCTTTTTCCTTATGACCAAATAAACCTTCACAAAGAATTTAGAGATGCTGTATACGGTCCGTATCCGTTTTAATAATACAAATCATACATTCTAAATCAGCTTTAATAACTAGTAGTTAAAGACTATCAAAAGTCGTGTAGTTTTTATATCTTTCAACCTCAAAACAAAAATAATGGAGTTTGAAGAGTTTGTAAAAGCAGCTTTTGTAAAAATGATTTATGAAGTAATAGAGGCAGATGGTAAAATACACCCGGCCGAACTAGAAACTTTGAACAAATTAAAAAGTGTCATTGGTTTTGACGACGCTTTTTTAGAGCGTGCAAAATTGTTAGATTATGACAATGCAATAGTTACTCTTTACAATTTACCTCACGATCAAAAGAAAGCCCTTGCCGATATTCTTGAAGAAGTTGCCATTGCCGATGGCGCCATTCATAAAAAAGAGATGGAACTTATTATTGATACTTTTATTAATATTGGATTAGGAGAAGAAACAGAGTAATGGCTAGTATGATAGAATTTACACAAGAAGAAAAATTAGCCGTTGTAAAAATGGTAGACTATGTTATTCTAGCAGATAGCAAAGTGGATCCTGCCGAAATGAAATACCTGACAGAATTAATGGAACGCTTTTCTTTTGACAGTTTCTTTGTTGGCCAAGCTCGTAACCTAGACAAAGCAAAAGCTTACAAGATTCTAAACCTAATGTCTTTAGAAAAAAAGAAAGTATTGTCTATACTTTTAGAAGAAGTAGCAATTTCTGATGGTTTTGTTCATGAAAAGGAACTACTCAAAATAGCTGAAGCCCTTGGCCATATGAAAATTGAAAATGAATTTTCATAAGCTTTTCTAAATTACAGCTCACAATTGCCGCTTGGTTTTTACTTTTATGCCTTTACCAACGTATTCTTCTCATATTAAATAATCTAAAAGGACTCTCATAAATAGAATAATTACTCTTTTAGTATGTTGCTATGAATAGTGGTCCGATAATTGTCTTTACAAAATCATGAAAGTTCTCATTAGTTTTTTTCTTCTTTTTACTTGCTTAAGTATACAGTCGCAAGGTTCTATTTCTGGTAATTTTTCACCTCCAAAAGATTTCAAATGGTTAATTGCCTACGAATTGACACCAAATGGCGAACGTTATAGTGTCGATACCGCTGTAAAAGATGGTTCTTTTACATTACAAATGCCAGCTTCTGCTCAAGCAGGTATGTACCGCTTAGTATATGCAGTACCGCAAGATGAATTTTATATCGATATTATTTATGATAAAAAAGAAGATGTAAAATTCAATTTTGATCTTGAAAACGGATTAACAATTACCAATTCTGTGGAAAATAAATGGTATCATGAATATTTTTCTAAAATTACTGCTGCGCAGGATAAGCTGATAGAATTTTATGAAACCCAAAATAAACCAAACAAAGAATACGCTGGCATTATTAAAGAGTTAAATACCATACAAACTTCGTTTGAAGAAAAAAATGAGACTACTATTGCCCATAAATTCATTAGAGCGAACAGAAGCTATATTCCTGCTGAATTCGAAAATCTAGAAACTTTTTTAAAGCATAAAAAGCAACATCATTTCGACAATTTAAATAGTGCTGATCCTATTTTACAAGGCTCTAATTTTTTGACAGACAAATTCGCTGCCTATGTTTTTTCAGCACTTCCTGCTGATATTTCTACTAAAGATATATTAGAAAGTGAAGTAAATAAAAACGTTAAGACTACTGCTGAATTTATTGCTAAAACACCAATTGGCTTTCAAGAAAAGGCACTGCACCAATTATGGAAAATTGCAGATGCCAATGAAATGGGCACGGTACAAGATTACATATTTAAAAATTATTTAAAAAAAATGGCACAGACCAATAACAATCAAAAATTGGTCGATGAAATTGAAATGGCATCTCGCCTAAGAATCGGAGCAATTTCTCCTGATATTACTTGGGTAGCTAAAGGCAAAAAACACTCGCTATTAAAGATGGAAAAAGCCGAGAATTACTTGCTTGTTTTTTGGAGCAGTACGTGTTCTCACTGTTTAAAAGAACTACCGGCTCTTCATAAAGAAGTTCAAGAGTACGATAACCTTAAAATTGTTGCTATCGGTTTAGAAGATGATGACTTTAATTGGAAAGAAGTTTCTGCAACTTTACCAGGGTTTAATCACGCCATAGCATTAGGTAGATGGGAAAGTGAGTATGCACATACTTTTGGCATACAAAGCACACCTACCTATTTTATATTAGATAGTGAGAAACGTTTTCTAGCTAAACCAGAGTCTGACAAAGAAGTAGTAGAATTTTTAGAAAACTAAAGCGCTTTTAAATCCTTTATTGTTTTAAAGGCAATATCTACCTGATCATCGTTTACTAGAATTGTAAATTCATTGGTAGTTGAGATTACTTCGTAAAGAACAATCCCTTCCCAAGCGAGTCTTTGAAAGATAAAATAGTAAATACCAGGTACAGAAACATTTTCTGCAGGTAATTTTACGGTAATCGATGAAAGTTCCTCCGCTTTTTGAGTACATTTTTCATCTTTAAACAGTCGCTCAACCGTTTTATCCATCACATTGCTAATAACAATATTGATTTCATTTACACCACGGCTAGAGGTATAAAAAACATCTTGGTTATTATTGATCTCTTCAAGCAACTTAGCTTGATGTACCAATATTTTATCAGAAGCTAAAAAAGTATAATCGGTAAGCGAAGATCTTACGGTGATTTCACCAATATTCTTCAATACTTTTAGAATTTTATGGGTTGCCCTAAATTCCAAATCATCAGACAGGCGTTTCAATGCCATTACAATTGCGCCATTACGAATGTCTTTACCTAATTCATGTTCAATCTCAGGTTTTACGATCCTAGATAACGATGTTAGATTGATGATACCCTGTGCCAGAGCACTTTGTAAAAAAGGTTTTTTCTTAATGTACTCTTCTACTACTGATGATATTGTTTTCATTTTACTGCTTGGTTATTGTTCAAATATAACAACTTGTTACAAATAAAACAAAATGTTTTTAAATAAATCTACCAAAACAGTAGATTACTTAGAAGTGATAAAAGGCAGATTCTAAATGTTCTAGCTCTAATCGGCTCTTATTTTTAAGAATGGTTATAATATCAAAACGTATCTCAACATCAAGATTATTATCGGTAACATAGTGATCTGCGGCCATTACTAATAACTTAATTTTTTTAGGTGTAACAGTTTCTGCAATATTTTCTATATAATCTGAACTTCGAGATCGAACTTCAACAATTGCCAATGTATCGCCTTTTCTGGCAATAATATCTATCTCAGCTTTTAGGTATCTATAGTTTTTATACTTTATAGCATACCCATTTTTTTTAAGATGGTTTACGGCTATCTCTTCACCTTCTTTTCCAAATTCGTTATGTTTTCCCATGATATAGTTCGCAGATTGTGTACTTCATCGAAAATATAGGAATTTCGACGCCATTCTATCAATAAATTTCGTTATTTGAAAACTGATTATCGAAAATAGATAGTTTTAAATACTATACCAAATTTCGAAACGTTTATCATAGAAGCCCCAACTCTACGAACGTAATACAAATGCCTATTTAAGAATATGGAATATTTCATTAATTGTAATACTTCTACTCTTGCTCCGTATACAGCTAATTTAGATCAGCTCAGAGCATCTCATCTATACCGTCGATTAGGTTTTAGTGCCTCATTGGAAACTATTAATCAAGCCATTGGTCAATCTGCCGGTGCCTTAGTAGATAGTTTAGTCGACGAGGCTTTAAATATGCCAGAAATTTCTATACCTGTATGGGCAAATTGGAACAATGACAATTACCCTACAGATAGCGATGCGAGAGACCTATTAAAACGAGAACAGAAAAATGAATTTCAACTGGATTATGCCAATAGTCTTTTAAATAATAATTTAAGAGATAGATTGAGTTTTTTCTGGAGCAATCATTTTGTTACCGAATTAGAGGTATATAACTGTAATTCATTTTTATATCAATATATAGACTGCCTTCAACGCAATTCTTTAGGTAATTTTAAAACCTTTACTAGTGAGATTGGGTTAACCAATGCCATGTTGTATTATTTAGATGGCGTATATAATAACGGTAACAACCCTAATGAGAATTATGCTCGTGAACTATATGAGCTTTTTACATTGGGCGAAGGTAATGGTTATACTGAAGAAGATATTATAGAAACTGCAAAAGCACTTAGCGGCTATGTAGAACGTGGCGAAGTAGGGTGTTCTCCTGTAGCATTTGATGCTACAAAACATGACGCTGGTTCTAAGACCATATTAGGCCAAACCGGCAATTGGGGATATGATGATGTCATCAACATCCTTTTTGAACAAAGAGCACCCGAAATTGCAGAATACATTTGCCGTAAATTATATGAGTTTTTCGTACACCCAGATTCAAAAGATGATGCGAACAACGCTCAAATGATTATCGATGGTTTAGCAGCAACATTTGTAACTAATAACTTTGAAATAGCACCAGTGTTAAGACTTTTATTTAAGAGTCAGCACTTTTTCGACGACGAAGCTATTGGGGTAATTATAAAGAGTCCGGTTGATTTCTATTTTAATACTTTAAACGAATCTGGCTTTAGCTATACCGACACGAATGTGGCTGAAATGGTCAATTACAGTGCATTATTAAGTCAAGAAATTTTTGACCCTTTTGATGTGGCCGGTTGGCAACGAGACAGGTCTTGGATCAATACCAATTTTATGATCGGGCGATGGCTTACCATTGAAAGCATATTAGAAGAATTCTATATGGCCGATAATGAGCAATTTAGAACCTTCGGATTAGAAATATCAGGTAATGCAGGTTTAACAAGTTCAAACCCCGACGAGGTTGCTAGACTTATAATCGATTTCGTTTTAACTAAGGGACTTCTAAATGAAGAAGAATATGCAAAGGCATTTGCTATATTCAGAAGTGATGTAGAAGATGTTTACTACGAAGGTGGTAATCAAGAATCATGGACGTTGGCTACTTGGCAACAAGGTCCGTTTCAAGTATACCTTCTGTATCAATATTTAGCTAGACAACCTGAGTTTCAATTAAAATAACACCTACTCTTATGTGCAATACACACCACTCCCCATTTAAAGGTCTACAACATGAAGGCCATGATGAAGAACATAAAACATGGAGCAGACGCTCTTTTTTACAAGCAATGGGCATTGCGGGCTCAGGCTCAATGATGCTAGGTGCAAATATGTTATCGGCTTCTGCCCCATCGCCATTATCGGCGGGCATTTCAGCTGCCGAAACAGATAATATTTTAATACTTATTCGCCTTTCGGGCGGTAATGATGGGTTAAGTACGGTTATACCTCTTCAACAATATGACAGTTATGCCAATGCGAGACCTAATATCTATGTACCAGAAAGTAAAGTTTTAAAATTGACCGATGAATTCGGTGTACCATCTTATATGAACTCTTTGGCGCCCATGTGGGAAGAAGGGCAATTTAAGGCTGTACATGGTGTAGGTTATGAAGGTCAAAGTTTATCGCACTTTACAGGTTCAGATATTTTTGCAAATACAGATATAGAAACTACAGGATTCAGCGGTTTAAATACCGGATGGATGGGTAGACACTTTGAAAACATATATCCAGATTACTTGGTAAATCCGCCAGCCGCACCAGCTGCCATACAAATTGGTCAGTTCGGTAGTTTAGTTTTTCAAGGTGATGAAACCAATTATGCGTTTGTAACTTCTAATGTTGATCAACTAGAAGAAATTGCAGAATCTGGTGTCGTATATGGTTTAGATGATACCCTGTTCAACAACTGTATGTACGGTGACCAGTTGAAATTTTTAAGAGGTGTTGCCAATACAACATATGAATATTCTGGTATTATACACGATGCATATACACGTGGTCAAAATCAAGTAGAATATCAAGATAACGGCTTTGCCCGCCAATTGGCCCTTATCGCAAGGCTGATAAAAGGAAACTTAGGCACTAAAGTATATATGATTTCAATGGGTGGTTTCGATACCCATGGTAATCAACCACAGGCACATGCCAGGTTAATGACGAATTTATCTGTAGCGGTGAACAACTTCTATGAAGATATTGCCTTTACACAACAAGATGACAAGGTATTGAGTATGACCTTTTCTGAATTCGGTAGACGAATTTTTGAAAATGGATCTAATGGTACCGATCATGGCAAGGCAACACCGACCTTATTTTTTGGATCAGGTTTAAATGGTAGTGCTTTTGTAGGTGATCACCCAACTCTAGACGATCCAGATGGACGAGGAAACCTAGAATACACGATGGATTTTAGAGATCTATACGCCACTGTTCTTGCAGAATGGCTTTGTGTAGACGTACCATTGGTAGAAGCTCATTTATTGAACTACAAACCATATGTACCGGTAGACTTAGGCTTTAGCTGTAGTGGAGAAGCTTTTCCTGATATTGCGTATAGCGATGGTGAAGTTACACCACCTGTATACCCAGACGAACAAGCAGAGACTCCGTTTAACCCAGATTTATTGAATGCCGTTGTTCATAAACCTTTTTATCCAACGGATAGTACACCACATATCTACTTAGAGATGCCATTTTCGGCACATGTAGATATTGAACTTTTTAATATTCTTGGTCAGAAAGTCGGCACCGTTTTTAACGAAATGATGTTTGAAGGTTCTACCGAAATAAATATACGAGAGCGCATGCCCGAACAACTATCAACAGGTAAGTACATTTATCGTATTAATGTACAAAACCAAAAAATGAGTAAATCAGTGATGGTAGTTTAATCTGTTTCCCACTATGTAAAAAGCCCTATTCAATTTAATTGAATAGGGCTTTTTATTTTATGCCAATTTCGATTTGTTCATTTTGGACTCAAACCTCAATTCTTTTTTTACTCTATGGTTCTTGTCTTTGTAAAGCCGCACAACATCTTCTTTACTTGTTTGTGCATCTTTTATTCCTTCATTAAATTTCTCTAAGCTTTCATCAAGCTTTAACTTTCTTGAATTACCAACAGCCATAACATCTATGTTTTAGTTTATAAATAGGTATTTTCTTACATTATAACAGATTCTAAATGCTTTTAGTATAAAATATCCATGAACGACATCGTTAGACACGATTAAATTTTTCATATAGTAGCTTACTACTAATCTTAAGTAATTAGTAATTCTCCCATCAAATTCAGTATTTTTGTAGCTTAATTTATTTTGATGTCCGATATTAATTCACCCTCTAGATATACGATTACTGCTGCGTTGCCATATACAAATGGTCCAATACACATTGGGCATTTGGCCGGCGTTTACGTACCAGCAGATATTTACGCTCGTTACCTAAGATTAACAGGTAAAGACGTTGCCTTTGTTTGTGGTAGCGATGAACATGGCGTAGCCATATCAATGAAAGCTAAAAAAGAAGGCGTAACCCCAAAAGATATTATTGACAAATACCATGCGATAATTAAGCAGTCTTTTGTGGACTTTGGAATCACATTCGATAATTACTCTAGAACCTCTGCAAAGATTCATCACGATACGGCTTCAGAATTCTTTATAAATCTTTATGATAAAGGAGATTTCATAGAAGAAACTACCGCGCAGTTATATGATGAGGAAGCACAGCAGTTTTTGGCTGACCGTTTTGTCATAGGTACATGCCCTAAATGTGGAAATGAAGAGGCATACGGTGATCAATGTGAAAATTGCGGATCAAGTTTAAATGCTACCGATTTAATAAATCCGAAATCAACTATAACCGGTACTATACCTACAACTAAAGAAACCAAACATTGGTTCTTACCATTAGATAGGTATGAAGAATTTTTAAAAGATTGGATTCTTAAAGGTCATAAAGATGATTGGAAACCCAATGTATACGGACAGTGTAAATCATGGATCGATGGCGGGTTAGAACCAAGAGCTGTTACCAGAGATTTAGACTGGGGTATTCCTGTACCTGTTGAAGGTGGCGAAGGTAAAGTGCTATATGTATGGTTTGATGCACCTATCGGATATATTTCATCTACTAAAGAATGGGCTGCCCGTGAAGGAAAAGATTGGGAACCCTATTGGAAAGATGAAAACACAAAATTAGTTCACTTCATTGGGAAAGATAATATTGTTTTTCACTGTATCATTTTCCCTTCTATGTTAAAGGCGGAAGGCAGTTATATTCTACCTGAAAATGTACCCGCAAATGAATTCTTGAATTTAGAAGGAAACAAACTGTCTACTTCTAAAAACTGGGCGGTTTGGTTGCATGAGTACCTAGTAGATTTTCCTGAAATGCAAGATTCGTTGCGTTACACGTTAACAGCAAACGCACCAGAAACTAAGGATAATGATTTCACTTGGAAAGATTTTCAAGCACGCAACAATAATGAGTTAGTAGCTATTTTAGGTAATTTCATTAACAGAGTAGTGGTATTGACCAACAAGTATTACGAAGGCAAAGTACCTGCTAAAGGAAGCTTAACCGATGTTGATATCGAGACACTTGAACAATTATCAAAATATCCAGGAATCATTTCCAGTTCTATTGAACGCTACCGTTTTAGGGAAGCTGGTCAAGAACTAATGAATCTTGCTCGTTTAGGTAATAAATACTTAGCCGATGCAGAGCCTTGGAAAGTGATAAAAATAGATGAAGAGCGTGTAAAAACTATTATGAACGTTGCCTTACAAATTGCAGCAGGTTTAGCTATTTTAAGTGAACCATTTTTACCGTTTACATCTAATAAGCTTAAGAATATACTAAATATCGATTCAAGCGCAGGTGATGGTCTAAATTGGAATGATGTTTCAACAAAAGAAGCTTTATTACAATCTGAACATCAAATAAACCAAGCCGAGCTATTATTTAGAAAAATTGAGGACAGTGAAATACAAACACAATTAGATAAGTTAGAAGCAACCAAAAAAGCGAACCAAAACGAAAACAAAAAACTAATGCCACAAAAAGATACCATAACATTCGATGATTTTTCAAAACTAGATATGCGTGTTGGCACTATTATCGAAGCTGAAAAAATGGCAAAAGCTAAGAAGCTTTTAGTTTTAAAAGTAGATACTGGCTTAGATGTTAGAACCATTGTTTCTGGTATTGCAGAAAGTTTTAAACCAGAGGAAATAGTTGGTAAAAAGGTTACTGTTTTAGTAAACCTTGCACCAAGAGCTTTACGCGGTGTTGATAGTGAAGGCATGATTTTAATGACTGAAAATGCCGATGGAAAATTAGTGTTTGTAAATCCAGATGAGGATAGTGTTGGTAATGGGGAAGGGATAAACTAAATACGATTTAAATATAACTTAAAAAGCCTTGGTGAATATTCACCAAGGCTTTTTGTTTTTAAATAGAACCCCGTTATAGACGTAATTATACTTTTAGGTTTTAAGGTGATATCCGTAAATCTTCAAAAAAAGAAAAGAAAGAATATTAAATTCTACACAAATACCTTCTATGGCTTGATTTCAATACCTAATAATGGGTATTTTTAAAAGTTCTAAACGATTTTACATGCAATTACTGCCATATATACTTAAATATACCCAACTACCAGAGAAGGGGATTCAAAATACTATTGAGCTTTTAAATGCCGATTGTACCATACCTTTCATTTCTAGATATCGTAAAGAAAGAACTGGTAATTTAGATGAAGTTCAAGTTGGTGCAATCGTTCAATTTAAAGAACAGTTCGAAGCACTAGAAAAAAGAAAAAAAGCGATAATTAAAGCTGTTGAAGATCAAGGGGAATTAACAGCTGAACTGAAACAAAAGTTCGCAAATTCTGAAGATCTTACCCAGTTAGAAGATTTATACCTCCCATTTAAAAAAAGTAAAAAGACAAAAGCAGAAGTTGCGCGTAAAAAAGGATTAGAGCCTTTAGCAAAAATCATTATGGCACAGCGTAATGATGATATCGAATTTACGGCTTCTAAATACCTCAGCAAAGAGGTAGAAAATGAAGATGATGCTTTAGAAGGCGCTCGACATATTATTTCTGAATGGATTAATGAACGTACAGATATAAGAAGTTCCATAAGATCTCAATTAGCACGATTTGCTATTATTAGTACCAAAGTAATTGGCACGAAAAAAGATGATGAAAAGGCGCAGAAATTCCGTGATTATTTTGACTGGAGCGAGCCTTTAAATAAATGTCCGTCGCACCGATTATTAGCAATTTTACGTGCCGAATCAGAGAAATTTATCCGGGTTAAAATTGAGCTAGATGACGAACGATTACTGGACCGAATTGAAAACAGAATTATAAAATCAAATAATGCCTGTGGCAAACAAATTATGCTTGCCATTGCAGATGCATATAAAAGGTTGCTTTTTCCGTCCTTATCCAACGAACTATTAAAAGTAGCCAAAGAAAAAGCAGATGAAGAAGCAATTGCTGTTTTCTCTAATAATCTAAGACAATTATTATTAGGGGCTCCACTAGGCGAAAAACGTATTCTTGCCATAGATCCAGGTTTTAGAACCGGCTGTAAAGTGGTTTGTTTAGATGCCCAAGGTAATTTGGTACACAATGAAACTATTTATCCGCATGCGCCACAAAATGATGTTGCTGGCGCAATAAAGAAATTAAGCTCGTTGGCAAATGCATATAAAATAGAAGCTATTGCCATTGGTAATGGTACGGCATCTAGAGAAACAGAGCAAGTGGTGAAGAAGGTGATTTTCAATAATCCGGTGGAAGTATTTATTGTAAGTGAAGCCGGTGCATCTATCTATTCTGCCTCTAAAATTGCTAGAGATGAATTCCCAAATTATGATGTAACCGTTCGTGGTGCTGTTTCTATCGGCAGACGTTTGGCTGATCCACTTGCCGAACTAGTGAAAATTGACCCAAAGTCTATTGGTGTAGGTCAATACCAACACGACGTTGATCAGAGTAAATTAAAAACATCTTTAGATACGGTTGTTGAAAGTTGTGTAAACTCCGTCGGCGTAAATATCAATACTGCTAGCGTTCCATTATTAAGTTATGTTTCTGGTATTGGTCCGAAATTAGCCGAAAATATCGTTGCTCAGAGAAAAGAGAAAGGTGCTTTTAAAAGCCGAAAAGATATTATGGATGTTCCGCGTTTAGGTGGTAAGGCATTTGAGCAAGGCGCAGCTTTTTTACGAATAAAAGACGCTAAGAATCCCCTTGACGACTCTGCCGTACACCCCGAAAGTTATGGTATAGTCAAACAGATGGCAAAAGATAAAGGAACAGAAATATTATCTTTGATTGGTAATAAATCTGTACTTAAAGAAATTAATCTGCAAAAGTATTGCACCAATGAAGTCGGGCTACCTACCTTAGAAGATATTCGTTCAGAGCTCGAAAAACCAGGTTTAGACCGTAGAGAAAAAGCCAAGGTATTTACATTTGACCAAACCATTAAATCGATTACAGATTTACATAGCGGGCAACTATTACCTGGCATTGTAAATAACATCACCAATTTCGGTTGTTTTGTAGATATCGGCATTAAAGAAAGTGGATTAATTCATGTTTCTAACCTATCTGACTCATTCGTAAAAGATGTAAATGAACATGTGCATTTACATCAGCAGATTATTGTAAAGGTTTTAGAAGTTGATGTTCAAAGAAAACGTATTCAATTAAAGCTGCATAAATAATTGAACCGATGCTGAAAATAGCGAATCACCCTATATATAAACATCCGTTACCAGAGGGACATCGTTTTCCTATGGAAAAATATGAGCTTTTACCACAGCAATTAATTTATGAAGGTACCTGCACCGAAGAAAATTTCTTTGAACCAGAACTACCAAACGACAAACATATTGTAGCAGTTCACGACCCTGAGTATTTCTATGATTTGTTGAATATGATGATTTCGCCTAAAATGGCACGTAAAATAGGTTTTCCCTTATCGGAAGATTTAGTAGAACGCGAACGTATAATAGCAGACGGTACCATAAAAGGATGTGAATATGCTTTAGAGTATGGTATTTCTATGAATATTGCCGGTGGAACCCATCATGCCTATAGCGATCATGGTGAGGCATTTTGTATGTTAAACGACCAAGCAATTGGCGCTAGATATCTATTGAGCAAAGGTCTTGCTAAAAAGATTCTCATTGTTGATCTAGATGTGCATCAAGGAAACGGAACAGCAGAAATATTTCAGAATGATAATGCGGTTTTTACATTTTCAATGCATGGGGAAAGTAATTATCCGTTTAAAAAAGAAAAGTCAGACTTAGATATTCCATTGCCAAAAGGAACCATTGACGAAACATATCTTTTTATACTAAAGGAAAATTTACCCAAACTAATCGATACAGTTAAGCCAGATTTCATCTTTTACCTCTGTGGTGTCGACATTCTAGAAAGTGACAAATTGGGCACCCTGAGTATGACATTAGAAGGATGTAAAAAACGGGATGAATTTGTTTTAACCACATGTCATAATTCAAATATACCTGTACAATGTAGTATGGGTGGTGGCTACTCACTGGACATTAAAATTATAGTTGAAGCCCATGCCAATACATTTCGATTGGCACAGAAGCTGTATTTTTAGAGCAAAATAAAATATCTTTTTGGTTATAATTAAAACCGGCAGAACTTTAAATTTGCAATATGAAAAATCTAATAATCCTCTTAGGCATAACATTTTGCATTTCATTAAACGCTCAAGATTCCGTAAAAGATTCTACAGAAACGCGTTGGAATATGTTTACCTATGATGTTAGTAGTATGTTTAGAGGCGTAGGTCATTCTTATGCGAGTCCGTTTCATTGGCAAGGAAAGCAATGGGCACAATTCGGTGCTGTTATTGGGGGTACAGGTTTGGTTTATTTAGTAGACGACGATACATCACGGTTCATTAGAAATAATAGAGAAGGCGTACCACAATTTATCCGTGATTATGGGGAACTTTACGGTAGCCCAGAAAATAATTATTTAGCAACATCAGGCGTATACGCTGTGGGATTAATTACAAAAAACGAAAAATTAAGAAGAACTGGGGTATTATTAATATCATCAGCGACTTCAGCGGGACTATTACAACAGGTATTAAAATCTGTAGTGGGTAGAGCAAGACCTTTGGCTAATTTAGGCAAAGACACATTCGACCCTTTCAATTCAAGTAGAAACTTCCATTCTTTTCCGTCTGGTCATGCTTTATTGGCATTTACAAATGCTTACGCCATTGGTAAACAATTTAAAAACCCATGGGTAAAAGCAGGTATTTACACTTTAGGCGCTATCCCAGGTATTTCTCGAGTTTGGGATGGTCAGCATTATTTGAGTGATATGGTGTTTGCATTTGCCATTAGTATTGCAACTGTAGAATCTATAGATAAATACCTAGACAGAAGATATGATGAAAAATACAACAACCAAAAGAAAATGGTAAGCTGGAATCTAAATTTCGGTCCGAGGCAAATGGGTGTAACCGTTAACTTTTAAACCGGACTACCATCCGTTTCTAAGAATCTAACATATACAACGCAAACTTAATCTTCCAATACGGCATTTTCTCTTCAAAGTATTCAAAATAGTCTTTTAGACCTGTGGCTTCGGTAAGTTCAGATTTTGCTTTTTCTATTTCTGCTATTTCTTTTGAATCAACAAACTGATTTAAATCGAGCTCTTCACCTTCGGCATGCTTTTTCATTAAATGTCCGTATATCGTATTCTCAGACAAGTTTCTTGATGTAGCGATTTCAGAAACCGTTGATCCTTTTCTGAACAGTTCAAAAGTTTGGTCGTGCGTTGCTTTTTTAGATTTCTTAGCAGGGGCGTTTTTGGTTATTTCAGCAATAAATACATCTGCATACTTTTCTAATTTCGCCTGCCCTACCCCAGAAACCTGCATAAATTCCTCTCTATTTTTCGGGAGTTTAGCCTCCATATCTTTTAAACTCGCATCGCCAAAAACAACATAAGCAGGTACATTCTGTTCCGTTGCAATTTGCTGCCTAAGTAAACGAAGCTTTTCGAATAAATTGGTTTTCGTAGTGCGTGATTTCGCGTCAGCCTTTGATTTTTCAGTCTCCTTCTGTAAAACTGCAAGCTGTACCTTTTTACCAGAAAATAAAACGTCTTTTGCTTGATCAGTCAACCCAAGTCTTGCACCTTCCCTAAAATTAATATCTAGCACCCCTTGGTTCAATAGCTGAATAACATATTGCTGCAAGTCTAACCAAGAGACATCTTTTACCGCGCCATAAGTTTTTATGTTCTGATAGCCTTTCTCTAAAACGTGTGCATTCTGTGCGCCCCTTAAAACATCGATCACCATACCCATCGGTTCTCGCTCTTTTAACCGAGCAACACCAGAGCATACTTTTTGCGCCAACAAGGTTGCGTCAAAATAAGCAGGGGGAGAATTACAGATATCACAATTACCACAACCTTCTGTTACTTGCTCTCCGAAGTAATTTAACAAAGCAATTCTGCGACAACTCAATGCCTCAGCGAATTGCTGCATACGCTCTAATTTTGCATATTCAACATCGGCATTTTCACTTTGTGTAATAAACCTACGTAATTGAGCGACATCGGCAAAACTGTAAAATAGTAAGGCGTGAGCTGGGAGTCCGTCACGACCACCACGACCAATTTCTTGGTAGTATCCTTCTATGTTCTTTGGCAGGTTATAATGAATGACCCAACGCACATTACTTTTATCGATACCCATACCAAAAGCAATGGTTGCGGCTATAATGGGCACCCTGTCTGTAATAAATTCTTCTTGCACGGTAGAGCGCTCATCTGAAGACATACCTGCGTGATAAGCTTTAGCTTTAAACCCTGCATTACGTAATTTCTCGGCAATAGACTCCGTGCTTTTTCTACTTAGGCAATATATAATTCCGCTTTCGTTCGGTCTATCATCTAAGAAATCGAGAATATGTTTAATTCTATCTTGAGCAGGCTTTACATCAAGGTATAAATTAGGTCTATTGAAAGATGCCAAATGACGCTCTGCATTCGGAATTTGTAATTGATCAGCGATATCGTCTTGAGTAGTCTTATCGGCAGTAGCCGTAAGTGCCATCACCGGTATATTCGGAAACCTTCTTTTTAATCCGCCAAGCTGAGTATATGCAGGTCTAAAATCATGCCCCCAAGATGAAATACAATGAGCCTCATCAACAGCGAAGAGACTGATTTTTAAGTTACCGAGAATGTTATTAAAAAAGCCCAAACTTTCTGGTGCTACATAGAATAGTTTCAACTCCCCTCTCTCTAATTTCCCAAGAATTTCTTGCTGAGTTTCTTGAGTCTGAGAGCTGTTATAATATTCAGCTGCAATTCCATTAGCTTTTAAAACATCTACTTGATCCTTCATTAAAGCAATTAGCGGAGAAATTACAATCGCAGTTCCTTCTAGAGCCAATGCTGTCAACTGATAACAAAGGGACTTACCCCCACCAGTTGGCATAATCGCCAACACATCTTTTTTACTAAGTGCATCTTCAATTATAGATAATTGATTCGGCTTAAATGAATCGTAACCAAAATGCTTTTTTAATAAGGGTATTAAGTCTTTTTCTGTTGTAATCATGTTTTGCAAAAATAGTGTTTGAAAATGTCTTTAGCGGATGTTTTCGTAGGATTAGATCTTTGCGAGGCACAAAGCAATCTGCCAAATTCGTGTACCGAACTAACAGATCACTTCGTCGTACCTCTTCATGAAGACGTATCAATCTACTTACCCAACATCAATAACTCATTACACCTAATTTCTGTAACATATCTTTTCTCACCTTCTTTGGTTTCATATGAGCGGTGGGTAAGTTTACCTTCTATGGCAACTTGCTTTCCTTTGGTTAAATAGTTTTCTACAATCTCAGCTGTTTTTCCCCAGGCTACAATATTATGCCATTGGGTATCATCAACTTTTTCACCTTTTGCGTTTTTATAACTATCTGTTGTTGCGATAGAAAACTTTGCCAATTTGGTGCCTCCTTCTAAGTTTACGATTTCTGGGTCTTGCCCTAAATTTCCAATCAACTGTACTTTGTTTTTTAATGCGTTCATCTCTCTAATTTTTATGGTTTAACAGTTCATACTATCAAGCCTTATCGACTCGACACTGCAAACCTAGAACAGCATTGAAACAATAATCGGTATGTAAACGTTTACTATCGTTTGTTATCGTTTACAGTCGTTTATAAACTTTTTTACAGCTACTAATCAGTTGTTTATATAAAATTAAAAATGAAATAAAAAAGAATCAAATTTTTAAATAGTAGAAAAATTCAAAATAAAACGAAAAATATTTATCACAAAAAGCAGTATTAATCAAATTTTACGATAGGTCCACCAATTCATATCTCTGGTTAATTCGTATCCTAATTTCTGATAAATTGGTATAGCCAAGTTTCCTTTATTGGTATGTAGAATAGGTGTTTTATTTACTTTTAAAATCTCTTTTGTAGTGTGCGCGATGAGTTGTTTTGCCAATCCTCTTTTAGTATAATCTGGATGTGTTACAACGGCACTTACTTCTATAAATAGGTTCGTTTGCATTCGCTGACCAGTTATAGAAACCAATTTTCCATCCTTAAAAATTCCGTAATAATTACCCATTTCAAAGGTTCTTCTACGATAATAACCAGGCATTACCAACCAGATTAAATCATATACCTCATCAATATATTCATTGGTCAGTAAGACAATATCTTCTGTGATTGAAACTTCCGGCAGTTGTTTTAAAACCATTTGGCAACCTTCGATTTTTCGTTCTAAAACAATTTTAGTGTCATCTATAATTGGGGTTTGATTCTCAGAAACGAAGAAGAAACTATCCGTCGTTTTTGTATATTGACCAGAAGCTTTTTTGGTTTTTAATTCATCAAAAAAAGACCCAAAAGTGCATACCTCTTGATCATAAAATCGCACACCGTCATATGCAACAACAAATTTTTTATGTGTTTCATTTAACGAATACCAAACCGGATTCTTAAGCTGCTCTTCTAACTTTACCATTTTAATATGATTCAAATCTTACGCAAATTATTAATTCCTAAACCAATATTACATCTTACTAAATAGAAAAATTATTTTAACACGCACAGAAAACAAGCTTACCGAACAATAGCTTATTCTCAATAAAAATTTATAAATTCAGAAAGCAGAGATAATAAGGGATAATTCAGATACATATCTCCCCATCTTAACAAATTCATAGTTTAATGGATATCATTAATTTTAGGTACTTAACAACGATTGTCTTTACTTCTATTTTTGGCGTTTTTGGCATATACCACTTACTGTCTTATCTCGTTTTAAGGCATAAAATTACACTGTACTATTTTATTCTAATATTAGGATTGACTTTACACTGGATTTTGTCTCTCATTATCAAAGGTTCTTACAGTAATCAGGTTATACTTATTGCTGATAAAGCCACACTTACTACGGCAATGATATCAACTTTTGGGCTATTAATGTTTACAAAAAGCTATCTAAACATTACTATAAATAACCGCCCTACATTATCAAAAATCTATAAAGTAATTACCCTAATTATAGTTTGCTTACCTATTTTACATATTCTAAACAATGTAATCACTAAAATAGAATGGCTAAATAGTTCTTTAATCATGCTTGCTGCATTCATAGCATTATCTACAGCACTTCTAAGCCTATTTTCAGGTATACGATTATATAAAGATGAAAAATTCAACAAATATTATTTGTATTCCTATACACCATATCTTCTTGCCTCAATTCTTTATGTAGGAGCATGGTTTACTAAGAAGTATTACAATGTCGATGGAGACCTTATAATACTACTAACCTCAATTCTTGTGACTTTTCAGTTAATTTTATTTTCAATTTTGGTTGGCTACAAGTATAAATCTATTGAAGATAATACTATAAAAATACAGGTTGATGCCAATAGCAAACTGATTACAGAAGTTGAAAAACAGACCAAACATTTACAAGTAGCTAAGCAAGAATTAGAATATAAAAATGAGGAACTTGAAAAAGTAAATAAACTTAAAAATAAATTATTCTCACTACTTACGCATGATGTAAGAGGGCCACTTAATAATGTGGGTACGATCATGGAAATGATTGAAAGTCAGTTAGCGGAAAGTGAATTAAAAGAGATTACAAAAAAATTGAAAAATGAGGTAACCGATAGAATTTCTATGGTTAATGTGTTACTAGATTGGTCTTACAATCAACTAGAAGGTGTCACTTTAGACAAAAAAATATGCGACTTAGAAATACTTTTCACTTCCATCAAAAAGGAGTTTAAAAGAATGGCGAATGAAAAGGGTATAGACATAGAATTGGCAATTTCTTGTCGAGAACTCCTTATTGATGAAAATATGTTAAAAGTCATTCTTCGTAATTTAACCTCTAATGCCCTCAAGTTTAGTGAGAAAGGTCAAAAAATAATATTATCCTCTAAATGCGTATCTGATATCGTTGAAATAGGTGTAAAAGATTTTGGATTAGGTATGAATACCGATTGGCAAAACACATCTGAAAGCAATGGCGTACCAACAGTAAGGCAAGGTACAGTTGGTGAAAAAGGAACCGGATTTGGTTTAATGATTACCAAAGATTTCGTAGAAATGAATGGTGGTACGATAAGTTGCAAAAGCGAGATAAATAAAGGTACAGAGTTCATTTTAAGCTTTAAAACCGCAACAAATGAGCAAGTAGCGCCTTAAATATAAACTGCAGGCATATTATTTAATTCTCCATCTAAACCTCTCCTTCTTGCGACATCAATCGTTGAAACTCAGCAACGAACAAACCAACTTCATACCCATCCATTAATGCATGATGCACATGTATTGATACTGACATAGATCTATGCTCTCCCTCACCAGTCATTTTACCAAATGAAATTTTTGGGCAGCTATCTGCAAATTCAAAATGTCGTGCATGAGAAACCGAAGTAAAATCGAGCCATGGCATACTAGAACAATGTAATACGTTGACACCGCATTCGGGCAATTCTAGTCCCGTTGATTTTTTTACCTCTTCAATTACATTGTTGGCAGCGTTTCTAAATTCATCAAACGACTCCTTATATTCAATATAAGAAAATCCGAATGTTCCGTTATCTCTACCTATAGTCGGCGATGCATGCAAATAATCATACTCGAACACCTTACCATCTTCAATACGATATTTAAACGCGGTTATGACATTGGCCGCCTTTAAAGTTCTATGCAAATAAATCAAGAAAAATGAGTTACCAGATTGTTTCGCATAATCATAAGCTTTAGAACAATTTACTTTTACGGTTACCCCATGAAAAGGTTCGCTGAACTGCGAAAAAAACTTAAAATGACCAGCCCTATTCCATTCCTCAATATTTAGTTCCTTCTTCATTAATATATGCTATTTCAAATTTTGATTTTTTTATTGACTATGGCAATAAATATACAACCTCGATTCATATTATAAAACGGAGTGTCTAAACCAACACATCATTACAAAATAATAATAATTTAAAATTCGATGCAGACATGCCAATCAAAAGAATTATTTTTTTCCTACCTTAAAACCTTTAAAATGTACAAATATATCATCCTAAAAAACAAATTAACGAGTCCCCATAGGGCATATTAAACTATTACATTAAAAATTTAAAATGTAAGAAAACGAATTGAAAGACCAATGTGTAACGGATAATATTGTGGCAAATAACAGACCGCTAAAAATTAAAGGGAATTTACAAATTCAATTAGCCTCTGGCGAAACTGTTACTAAAGAAGGTACAACTGGTTTTTGTCGTTGCGGAGTTTCAGAAAACAAATCATTTTGCGATATATCTCATAGAAAAAATAGATTTTATCGGATAACAAAACAATAGCCTATAGTAATGGAATTAGCCATACATAATTGGATGCGTGCCGAATCGCTTGAACACACACTCAATAGAATCAACAAATTAGATTACACCTATATAGAAATACAGGGTGCACCCGAGAGTTACGACATTAAAAAAACGCAACTTCTTTTAGACATCTATGGTATAAAATGTTGGGGTTCTGTAACCTTAATGTTAGACCAGCGAAATTTACTTGCGAAGAATCCGACCCAAAGAAAATTGTCGGTTCAATATGTAAAAGATGTTGCTAAAATGGTGTACGAATTAGGCGGTAAGGTAATTTCATTAGTACCGGCTACTGTTGGTAAGATTGTACCTGATGCCAAACAAGATGAGGAGTGGGATTGGGCTGTTGAAGGCATACAAGAAATCTATAAATACACTGAAGATCACGGTCTACAAATTGGTATAGAACCTATAAACCGTTTTGAAACCTACTTTATAAACAGAGGTGAACAGGCATTGGCATTGGCTGAAGCTGTAGGACCTAATTGCGGAGTCTGCCTAGACACTTTTCACATGAATTTAGAAGAGGTTAATATGTACGAGACTATAAAAAAAGTAGGCAAGCGATTGGTGAATTTTCATGTCGCCGACAATAACAGAATGGCACCTGGTATGGGTCATTTAAATTGGTCTAAAATAATTACCTCGCTAAAAGAAATTGAATACGACAAAGTGCTTTCAGTAGAGTTTTGTGCTCCTTTAGATAGAACTCCCGCTAATCCTTTTCCGAATTCGATTGAAGTTAATCCTGTGGGATTAACTGCCGAGCAGAAGAAATTCTTGGAAGATCATGGTAGTTCTGCCACTACCGATGAATTTTATACCATGCTTACCAAAAAGTCTATAGATACTCTAAAAACGCTCATTTAATGAAAATAACCAACATAGAAGCATTTTGGTTGCGCTGCCCTATACCAAAAGAAAAACAACATTTTTCTGATTACGGATTACTGACAAATTTCGACATGACTTTAGTGGTCGTTACTACAGATACTGGTTTACAAGGTTTCGGCGAAGCAAAAGCCGCTGTGGGTTCATCGGGTTCATGCGCTTCTATCGTTAGTTGCATTGAAAATGAATTAAAACCACAACTTATTGGTAAAGATGCCCGAAATATTTCTCGCATATGGGAACATATTTATAATGGCACCAGAGATCATTATTCACTTTCCAGAGGACGTAAATTTCCTATTTTAGGACGAAGAGGATTGACCATTTCTGCCATGAGCGGAATTGACACTGCCCTTTGGGATATAAAAGGAAAAACTCTAGGCGTACCTGTTGTTGAACTATTAGGTGGAAGTTGTCGCGATAAAATGCCAGCCTACGCAAGTGGCGGATGGGCAAAAGCAGATGCTATTGGTGACCAATTATTGGGCTACACCTCTAAAGGATTCAGCGGAGTAAAAATGCGAGTTGGTATTATGGATCAAACCGTTGCAGAGAGTATAAAAAGAGTGAAAGCAGCCCGCGAAGCTTTACCAGAACATATAAAATTAATGACTGACGCTCACGGCACTTTTAGTGTACCAGAAGCAAAACAATTTACTAAGGGCGTAGAAGATTGTAATCTATATTGGTTAGAAGAACCTATAAGTCCCGATAACAAAATTGGCACAGCCGAAGTTCGTGCAAACACCTTTATACCCATTGCGGCAGGCGAAAGTGAGTACACCGCTTTTGATGTTCGCGATTTAATAGCCGAGCGCGCTTTAGATATCTTGCAACCCGATTGTGCAATTATCGGCGGGATCACCGAAGCTATGCGCGTATCACAATTAGCACATACATACCAGTTAGAATTGGCGCCACATTGTTGGGGATCTGCATTTTCATTTATGGCGGGGTTATCGGTTGCATTCGCCTCTCCGTCTGCAAATGTTATTGAGTTCTCGTTAGGAGGAAACCCAATGATGTATGATTTGGTTGAAGAAGATATTACGGTCGATAAAAAAGGAATGCTTATAGCACCAGATAAACCAGGATTGGGTTTGACCCCGAATTGGGATTTTGTAAAAGACTTTAAACAATAAATTATGGCAAAGGCGGTACATATAAATCACGTTGCTTTAGTGGTCACCAACCTTGAAGAAGCATGTAAATTTTATGAAGAAGAACTGGGGTTAGAACCTATACCAGCATTTTTATTCGATTATCCCACAGCCTTTTTTAAGTTCAATGATGAGCAGCAATTACATTTGACCGAGTGGGAAGATGAATTTTCGTTCAGAGGTCATATTTGTGTTCAGGTAGATGATATTAATGCAATGTTCTTTCGGATGAAGGAATTAGGTGTTATCGATATTAAACCATGGGGCAATGTACGTCAATTACCAGATGGGGCCATTCAAATGTTTGTTCGTGACCCATCGGGAAATTTAGTAGAGTTGTCTTCCGTCCCTGGAGATTATATCGACCCAAAGATACTTGAAGACGAGTTGTTTAAGGAAGGAATTTATGTATCGGGAAGAAATGATTTCCGCGGATACAAATCTAAAGACGCCACCCTTTACCATAAATCTGATGAGTAAGAATATCCTTTTATTGGAAACTGTTGCCGATGATGCTATGCGCATGCTGGAAGAAGCATCAGACATGAATATTTTAACCGGATATGATGAAGCATCACTTCAAAGTCAAATTCAGAACAACAAGATTGATGCAATCATTACACGCGGTATAGGTCAGGTGCGAGACTTGTTAATGGAGCAATTATCCGACTTAAAAGTAATATCGCGCTGCGGAGTAGGTTTAGACAATATTGATGTTTCTAGTGCTACCAAAAGAGGTATCAAAGTAGTAAACGCACCCAATTCTAATACAGATACCATTGCCGAACATACCATTGCCCTTTTACTAATGCTTCAACGTAATTTATACAATGCCGTAACCATGGTCAAAGAAAATAGATGGGCAGACAGAGGCACTTATATCGGCGATGAAACTCACGGAAAAACCTTAGGGATCATCGGCATGGGCAATATTGGTAAAAAAGTAGCGAAAATTGCTACAGCCTTGGGAATAAATGTGGTGTATTGGAGTTCTAAAAAAGAGGATGTTCCGTACACCTTTATGGAATTTGACCAACTTTTAAACGCATCAGATAGTATTAGTTTACACCTACCTCTCACTCCCAAAACTGAAAACCTTATTAATGCATCGGCATTTTCAAAAATGAAATCTTCAGCTTTATTAATAAATACAGCAAGAGGCGGAATTATTGATCAGAAAGAATTATTCAAGGCATTACAAAGTAATAAAATAGCAGGTTTTGCCGCTGATGTTTTATCACACGAACCACCAGTTGAGAACGACCCTTTTTTACAGTTAGAAAATGTTTTGATTACTGCCCACTTAGGGAGCTTAACCAAAACTACATACACAAAAATGTGTACCATGACGGTTGAAAACACTTTGGCAATTTTGAGAGGTGAAGCTCCAATGGCGAATTGTATTTTTAATAAAAATGATCTAGTAATAAGCTAAAAATAAACATGAGAACTTTTAAAATCATAATTACCCTAATTTTAATTATTTGTCCATTATTGAGTATAGACGCTCAAATATCGGTCAATCAAGACCGATTAGAAAAACGGATTATGGATCTTGCCCAGTTTGGCATACAAGAAAATGGCGAAACCGAACGTGTTGCTTTTAGTGATGCCGATATTGCAGCCCAGCAATGGGTTATTGAGCAATTAAAAGCTATGGATATTGAAACCCATATCGATTTTGCCGGCAATGTAATTGGTATACGAAAAGGGACAAAACCAAATATGAAACCTATCTCATTTGGCTCACATATAGACCGCGTTCCGCATGGTGGCAATTATGATGGTTGTGTTGGTAGTATGGCTTCTTTAGAAGTTCTTAAAGTGCTTGATGAAAATAAAGTCAAAACCAAACATCCATTAGAAATTATCATATTCTCTAATGAAGAAGGTGGTGTTGTAGGTAGTAGAGCAATCGCAGGGCATTTAAACGAAAGTGCTTTTACTGTTAAAAATTCAACAGGATATACCATCGGCGAAGGTATGATGAGATTAGGCGGAGATACCACTAGGCTTGCCGAAGTTGCACGTAAAAAAGGAGATGTTGCTGCCTTTTTAGAACTACACATTGAACAAGGAGGTACTCTTGAAAAAGAAAATTTAGAGATTGGTATTGTCAAAGGTATTGTGGGACTTAAATGGTGGGATGTTGAATTCAACGGTTTTGCCAACCATGCCGGTACAACACCAATGAATGCAAGAAAAGACGCGCTCTTAGCAGCCTCAAAATTCATCATTGCGGTCAACGAAGTTGCCACAAGTTTCACCGGCTCACAAGTTGCAACTGTTGGTCGAATAAAGTCAGAACCAGGAGCACCTAATGTTATTCCTGGTCATGTGGTTACGAGTCTTGAAATTAGAGATTTGTCGTCTGAGGTTATTGAAAAGGTATATGCTGCTATCGAAAAAAGAGCAGAAGAAATTAGCAAGGAATCTGGCGTAGATATCACTTTTAACAAACTAGATACTACAGCAGACCCAGCAATCATGGATTCAACTATACAATTTGAAATTGAAAAAAGTGTTCAATCACTTGAATTGAGTTACAAATCAATGCCAAGTGGCGCTGGTCATGACGCCCAAGACATGGCACTTATTGCACCAACGGGTATGATATTCGTGCCGAGTAAAAATGGCATTAGTCATTCTCCGAAGGAATTTACCTCGGCAATTGACATGGCAAACGGTGCCAATGTATTATTGCAGACTATTTTAGCATTAGACAAAAAGCTTAAATAATAGTTTTAAAAAACCTTTTATCTATCTGCGAATTATATATTCTAAAGTAACGAATACTAAATAACTAAATCGCACTTAAAAAGAAAGCTGTGAGGAAAATTGTGTTTTTCCAATTAAAGAAAATCTACCTAGATTCTTGGAGTAATCCAATTTAAAAACAACTTACAGTTCTTTATTAAAAAAAAACATAGATTTCTCAGTCGAGGAATCAGTATCTAAACCATGACCTTCATCCTTGATAACGTCTAGCAGAAAAACTCTATCAGACCCTATATTTTGTTCCTGTAAAAAGGCAATATATTTGGCGCTATCATAAACAGGTATAAGCTCGTCCAGTTCACCATTAATTAGCAGGGTACTCGGATATAGGCGATTTTCCTTTAAATTATAAACAGGGTCAAGCCCCAAAAGTGATTTTAAACCTTCTAATGTAGATGTAGTACCAAAATCGTAATCATTATCACTTGCATTATAATTTTCTTGGTAAGACAATCTTAAAGGGTTTAATAATGGCACTTCACCTACTGCCGCCTTGAACATTTCCGGGTTTTCATTTATTGCCATACCCGCTGTAATTCCGCCCGCACTACTAAAATAAAGCCCTAATCTGTCTTTGTGTGTGAATTTTTGATCCTTAAGATATTGAGAACAGGCAAGTAAGTCTTCCCAAGAACGATACTTATTTTCTTTAATGGCATTCTTATACCAAGACAATCCTTTTTCAGAACCTCCCCTAACGTGGGCTATTGCAAAAACATTTCCCTTTTTTACAAAATCAAGAACAGCACTACTGTAATAAGGTTCCATTGAAATGCCGTAAGAGCCATAAGTTGTTATAATTGCCTTTTGTGGATTTTTCGGATTAAAATTATTTGGCTTTATGATAGTCATAGGAACGATAGTTCCGTCACATGAATTAACTTCTACTATTTCAGTTTTTATGTCGTTAAATTCCAGTGGAGTCTTCCTTGTAACTTCTTCATTAATCTTGATATTCAAGGAATCGTCGATGTCTATAAAAACATAATTTTCTTTCCAGCTCGATTGCAATAATGTAATAGTGCTTAGACAAGTATCCCAAGTATAGAACCTTAGACCAGTAATTGGATAATCTAGTTCTATTAATGTAATAGTATTATTTTTATCGACGGCATAAACTTTATGCTCGATGCCATACTTAGAAGTAATGACATAAGCGTTATCGTTAGAAATCGCATAACTTGTTATTATGTATTCATCTTCTGGTTTAAAAAGTACTATATCCTTACTAGCGTCCTTAATATTATCTACTGTAGTTTTTACCAGGGTTTTTTGTCCGTTCTTGTATCTTAAGAAATACATTTCACCATTTCTTTCATTGGGGTAATACAGCACACTATCTTTTAAGTTCATCACTTGTTTCCATGTTGGTTTATTTGTAACTGTTTTCAATGATGTATTAAAACCTTCGTAGCTTTCTGAACCACTAATTAATTCTGCCTGAAGAATGTCGGAACCAAAATTAATATTAGGTCTTATAAAATGTTCTTCATTATGCCCCGGTATATCGTCACCGGTCAATATTTTTTTCATACTTCCGGTAGAAATATCAGCTAACACTAAATATGAATTCTTGGAGTTGTCAGGGTTTGGCCATCCTGTAAAAACAATTTGATTTTCGTTAGCCCAGACAGCATATGAGACTTGTTGTGTGCTCATATCCTTAGCTGTTTCGAATAATATTTCTTTGCTATTTATATCGATTACCCTTAAATAATCACCATTACTATCGCTAACAAAAAGAATAAACTTTGTTCCTTCCTTATTCGGCTTATATGCATGTATCGTATAATCGTAACTAGCCGAAAATATAAGCTTTAGTTCGTTGGTAATTCTAGACCTTTTATTTAAAACTTGGGTAGAATCATTATCTCCCCAGTAGTAATATGCATCATTACTGTTTTTAAGCCAATAGTAATCTGGATTGGTCGTTTTATTAATGTAATCCAAACTCCCTCTATATTTTTGAATTGAATTACTAGAGTAATAGTCATTAACTAAGGAATCCTGAATTGCCAACCATTTTTTAGTTTTAGGGTCTTCAACATCTTCTAGATTTGAAAAAATATTTGAATATTCTATGCCATGCTCATTGACCAACTTATTACTGTTTTCTAGATAAGGGTATTCTATTGAATTAGATTTTTGACTTGTAAATGAAATCAAAACTAAAAGCAAAATAGAAGTAAAATAATATTTCATAAGTTCAAGAATATATTGCTATATAGATTAGCATAAATATACAAACCACCTTCGGAATTACAACTAAACAACATTTATGTAAGCCCGAATACAAAAAAACAAAGTGACTTATAAATTAATTATATTTAATCAAAGAAAATCTACCTCGTTTCCTTCAAAAATCCAATAAATTTTAACAACATTCTTCTTCCCTTAAATTAGTACCTTAGTTCGACAAACTATCTTGAACATGAAAAAAGGACTACTCTTTGGTGCATACTTATTATGCGCCACTTTCGGATTTTCTCAATCCACAGAAGACATCATTAATGCCATCGAAAAAGAAGGCATTGAAAATTCTCAATTAGAGCAATTAGCTTACGAATTAATGGACCTCAACGGACCACGTTTAGTAGGTACGCCAGAGATGAAAACAGCGCATGATTGGGCAATAAATACCTATAAAAAATGGGGTATTTCTGCTGAAAACCAACAATGGGGAACTTGGAAAGGTTGGCAAAGAGGTATTACTCATGTAGACATGGTATCGCCACGAGTAGCATCACTTCACGCTACACAATTGGCATGGAACCCAGGCACAAGCGCTAAAGGTGTTACCGCATCTTTAATTACATTACCTAGTTTCAGAGACTCATTATCATTTGTAAAGTGGCTTCCTAGTGTGAAAGGAAAAATAGTAATGATTAGCATGTTACAACCCACAGGTAGACCTGATGAAAACTGGGAAGAATACGCGACAGAAGCATCCTTCGAGAAAATGAAAACCGAGCGCGATTCTATTGAAAAAATATGGAGACAAAATATTAATAATACAGGCTATACTAGTAGAAACATCAATTCTGCATTTGAAAGAGCAGGTGCCGTAGGTATTGCACAATCGAGATGGTCTGAGGGTTTTGGAGCTAACAAAATTTTCAGCGCAGGTACCGATAAAATTCCTGACGTAGATATTTCTTTAGAAGATTATGGAATGTTGTACAGAATGGTAGAACATGGTGCCGACACTAAAATTAAAATAGTGGCGGAATCTAAAGATTTAGGTGTAGTACCTGCTTTTAATACTATTGCAACCATACCAGGCACAGAATTCCCAGATGAGTACGTAATTCTTTCTGCTCATTTCGATTCATGGGATGGTGGTACCGGTGCAACAGACAACGGTACAGGTACTATTACCATGTTAGAAGCTGCACGTATACTAAAAAAGGTGTATCCTAATCCGAAAAGAACGATTTTAATAGGTCATTGGGGTAGTGAAGAACAAGGCTTAAATGGTTCGAGCTCTTTTGTAGAAGATCATCCAGAAATTGTGGCAGGTGTACAAGCAGTTTTTAATCAAGATAATGGTACCGGTCGCGTTGTAAACTTATCGGGACAAGGGTTTCTTCACGCTTATGATTATTTAGGGCGTTGGTTAGAAGCAGTTCCTGAAACGTATAAAAATGAGATTGAAACTACCTTCCCAGGTTCACCAGGTCGTGGTGGATCTGATTATGCATCGTTCGTAGCAGCAGGTGCTCCCGCTTTTTCGTTAAGCTCTCTTAGTTGGGATTATTGGAATTACACATGGCACACAAATTTAGATACATACGACAAAATTGTTTTCGATGATGTACGTAACAATGCAATTCTAACGGCTATACTTACCTATATGGCTTGTGAAGATCCAGAGAAAACATCGCGCGAAAAAGCCGTGTTAGGTATTAACCCAAGATCTGGTGAAAAAGGAGAATGGCCAACGCCAAGAACACCACAACGTAAAGGTGGACAAGACGAATAAATAATTATAATTGATTTTCAAGCTCAAGGCTATCTGCTGCTTGTAGTGCTTTCTTTATAGCAGTACTCCACAGTGCATAGCCTTGTTTGTTTAAATGCAATCCGTCAGAAAGGTATAATTCTGGTATCGGTCTGTTATCTGTGGTAATCATCTGTGCAAAAACATTGATGTATTGCGCTTTTAATTCTGTAATGAAATATTTGGACAACATTAAATTGGTCTCCATAATCAGTGGAATTAAAGCTTCACGCTCTACACTAGGTTTTAAACTGATTAACGCCAATTCTGCATCGGGATATTTATTAGTTATCAACCCCACCAACTCCATACAACCAGAAAGTACCTCTTGCGGAGTTTTACCACTATTTAAATCATTCTCCCCAGCGTACAATACTATTTTAGACGGTTTCGCTTCAGTAAATATCTCATCGAAATAATGAATACACCAAGCAAATGTAGACCCGCCAAAACCGAGGTTTACCACATTGAACGGACTAAGGTCTCGCTTCATATTTACCCACAAACGCACCGAAGAACTTCCGTAGAAAGCTATCAGATTCTCTTGGGTCGGTAATTTAGCTACTCGCCTTTTAAGTCGTTTTATTTCATTGCACCAAATAGCAGGTGGCTCCTCTAAATTGTCCACACCAGAACTAGACACGTTCAACTGTTCAGCTCTTTCAATCGCTTCTTGTACATAGCCTTGATATTCCGCTTGGTATTGCTCCATAAAAGCATATAAATCGTCATTGCTTTTAGAAGGTACTTTTTCACTCAGTAAAAAAGGTTTTTTAATGGTACAGTAGTATAAAGATTTGCCAATTCTATGGTCAAAATTTACCATGACTACAGGTATTATATAAGGCTCTGGCTCAGTATGTAATGCCAATTTAAAAGCGCCCATTTTAAAAGGACCTGGAGATTCGTCTGTTCTGTAAGAGGTGCCTTCAGGGCTTATAATTAAATTGAATTTCTGTTTTAAATGTTTAGATGCTTCACTGTAAAATATACTTCTTGCCTCTTCTTTTCTATTATTAGAAGTTTCGTCAGATTCTTTGGTATACACATTTATATAACCAAGGTTGTCGTAGTAATTCTGATGACCGTATTCTTGTCCCTGCCCTATTCTAACTGTTCTTATACCCGGTTCTTGATATTTTTTATATAAGACCATGGCACTTAGAAAATGAGAATCAAGGGTAATCTGAAAATTATTATTTAGTGTATAATGTGGGTCATTGATTAAGTGGTTATAAATAAAAATATTACCAGTATCATTAGGCAAATTATCCCAACCTTCAATAATATAGGGCACGTTTTTAAACACCTTCATGGTCAACTCGGCGCAAACCTTTCTATTTTGCTTAGCATCTATACTATTCTTTTCTGCTACATTCTCATAAATCTGCTGTAAACCGCTTATAAACTCATGCTCTTTTTGATCTTCACCCAGCAGTTCTAAACTTAATGAGGCAATATGCCGTTCGAGAGCAGTTCCATTCTTAACCAGACCTGTTAAGGCATCATAGGCAAACTGCTTGGTCGTATTACTTTTTAATAGATGTGGCACTTGGTGTAAAGGTGATGATAAAAATAGACGCGATTTATTATTCTTAATCAATTGATAAACGGCCTGCAGATTGTGCTTGCCCAACAAGCCAACATAGCGTACAAAAGCAGCATTTAGCTGATTGCCCATAAGCCACAATAATCGCTGATAAAATTGACCTTCGAAAGCATCATCAATTTGAAACAATTTCATTAAATCGCCTTCAGGAATAAAATAAGCAGAGGTCTTAGTGTTCGTAATAGCAGAGCAAATATCTTTCTCCTTCAATAGGCATGACCACCCAAATACAAATCCGGAATTTTTAATCGAGCGCTGTTTAATCTCAATCGTGTTCTCAATTCGTTTAACTGTAACTTCTCCGTGAATAAGAATAAACAAACCATTACTAGAACCGTCTTGTACATATAAAATTTCATCTGGCTCATATTCTCTACGTTCTGCCAACGCAGCTAAAGCCATTAAATTTTTTTCTTCAAAATAATCTAGAAATGGTGATCGTCGCATTAATGAAACAATTTCTTCTTGTTCGGCAACGGGCGATATAAAAAACTGACGGTCTTCGACAAAAGGCTGAAACCTTACGGGACTCAATAATTCAGTTTGCTTCGTTAAGGCAGTATGCAATACACGGTATAATTTTGAACCAATATTCTTAAGTAAAATATTCTGATGTCCTTTTTTCAAATACGTGTCTAGCTCGTGAAATGGTATTTCAAAAAACGATGCTTTTGGTGAAGCAACAGTAGCTTTATACGTAAATCGTTTGGGAGTATTGAATCCGTTTAAACCGATAGTAGAAAAAGGTTCTGAGTTTTGACAAACGAGAATATCACTTTCAGGATTATCGAGTGAAATGTAATAGTTTATACTACCTTCTATAAGCCATCTAAATGTGCTGACCTTTTTATGAATATAACTGATAGCATATCCTTTAGCGTATGTTTTCAACTCTCCGTTCGGGAAATATTCTTTTAATTTTTTAGTAGTTATTTCTTGCTTTAAAACTCTATTTTGGTGTATCATACTCCTTCTAACTTAACCAGATAAAAGCGAAAAAAAAAGGACTGCCAACATTAAAACCAATTTGTCATTATAGCAAATTGATATTGGTTAAAACCATAAAATTCACCCCCTTAAACTTAGAATAACCAAATTCAATACATGGGCTATCTTTTTACATGCGCTTTTATTATCTTACCTATTCAACAACAAATACAGACCACATCATGAAAACCATCAGACTTTTGTTAGCCCTCCTCATTATGGCACCGTTAGCAATGCATTCTCAAAGAAGAAAAAGCAAAACTACCCAACCCGTTATAAAATTAGAGGATTCCCTTTTTACAGGGTTAAAATGGAGAAACATTGGTCCGTTTAGAGGTGGTAGAAGTGTTGCTTCTACTGGTGTATTAGGTCAGCCAATGGTCTACTATATGGGAACTGTTGGTGGCGGAATATGGAAAACTACGGATGACGGAATCACTTGGAAAAATATTTCTGACGGATTTTTAAAAACAGCTACAGTTGGCGCCATTTCTGTATCTGAAAGTAACCCGAACATTGTAGTAGCGGGTATGGGCGAACATGCTGCCCGTGGTGTTATGACCTCAATGGGTGACGGAGTCTATAAATCTACAGACGCGGGAAAGACATGGAAACATATGGGACTTAATGAAACAAGACATATTTCTGATGTAATTATTGACCCTAAAAATCCTGATATCATATTTGTATCTGCGCAAGGCGCACAATACGGACCTTCATCGCAACGCGGTATTTATAAATCTACCGATGGTGGCAAAACTTGGAAAAATGTGCTATTTGTGGATACGATAACAGGAGCGTCTGCCTTATCGATGGATATGACCAACCCGACAATTTTATACGCAGCAATGTGGCAACACAGACGTTTTCCTTGGACAATAGAATCTGGAGGCAAAAATTCAGGAATATACAAATCGACAGATAGTGGCGAAACTTGGGAACAATTAAAAGAAGGCTTACCCAAAGAAATGGGGAAAGCAGGTATTTCTGTTTCTCGTGCCAACCCTGAACGTGTATTTGCTGTTATTGAAGCAGAGGGAGAAAGAGGGGGCGTATACCGTTCTGACGATGCCGGTAAAAAATGGAACTTAATCAATAAAGACCGTATCAATATTACTCGTTCTTGGTATTACATGGAGATTTTTGCAGACACCCAAAATGAAGACATTGTGTATGTTTTAAATGCACCTGTAACGAAGTCTATAGATGGTGGTAAATCATTTTCACCGCTATCTACTCCGCATGGTGATAATCACGATTTATGGATAGACCCCTTGAATAACCAACGTATGGTAAATTCAAATGATGGCGGATCAAATATTTCTAACAACGGCGGAAAAAGTTGGAGCACACAAGAAAATCAAAACACAGCACAATTTTACAGAGTTATTACAGATAATCTAGTGCCTTATAATGTGTACGGCGGTCAACAAGACAACTCTACCGTTGCGATTGCATCTAGAACAAATGATGATGGTATAGATTGGAAAGATTGGTATGCTGTTGCTGGTGGTGAAAGCGCCTTTTTAGCATTCGACCCAGATAATCCAGAGTTGATTTATGGTGGAACATACCAAGGTAATATTGATAAGTGGGATGCCAATACGAAGGAATCTAAACCTATTAAAGAATACCCTGAACTAGGTTTGAGCATATCACCAGAAAATGCAAAGTACCGTTATAACTGGAATGCCCCTATTATTACATCGCCTCATGACAGAAAAACAATTTACCATGGTGGTAACGTCGTATTCAAATCTACCGATGAAGGTCAAAACTGGTCGGTTATTAGTCCTGATCTAACAAGAGATGAAAAAGACAAACACGGTCTTGGCGGTGGTCCGTTTACAAATGAAGCAGCAGGTGGCGAAATATATAACACCTTAACATACCTAACAGCATCTCCACATGAAGAGGGAGTTATTTGGTCTGGTAGCGATGATGGTTTGGTACATATTACCAAAGACGGTGGTGATAATTGGGCAAATGTTACTCCCGCTGGTGCTAAAGAAGGCATAATTAATAGTATTGAAGTTTCGCCACATGACCCAGCAACAGCTTACATTGTGTTGATGCGTTACAAATCGATGGATTTTGAAAACTACATCTACAAAACCACAGATTACGGAACTACTTGGACAAAGATTGTCAATGGAATAACTGGCGACAATACATTTACACGTGTAGTAAGAGAAGACAAAAAAGTAAAAGGACTACTTTACGCAGGTACAGAAACTGGCTTATTTATTTCGTTAGATGACGGTTTAAATTGGCAACCGTTACAATTAAACTTACCCCTGACGCCAATTAATGATTTAGTTATTCAAGATAATGATTTGGTTGCTGCAACTGCCGGTCGTGCATTTTGGATTCTAGATGACTTAGCAGCTATACAGAATAGCACTACCTCAAAACAAGGGCTAAACATTTTTAAACCAAAAGACACGTATTTGTTTATTGGAGGTTCTAATGAAAAACCAGTTACTGGTTTGGGCAGCAACCCAAAAAGCGGAGTAACTTTCGATTATTATTTAAGCGAAGTACAAGACAGTACCGAATTAAAATTAGAAGTACTAAAAGACGGTGAAGTAATTAGAACCATAACTAACCAAAAAGATAAGAAATTTAAATCTTGGCCAGGCGGACCATCAAAACCAGCTATTCTTGCCTCTAAAAAAGGATATAACCGTTTTACTTGGGATTTTAAAAGAGAGCCATTACCTGCCGTGGACAAGGTTTTTGTACTAGGCGGATTAAACGGATCTACGGTTAGCCCTGGTGATTATAAGTTGAAATTAACCTTAGGCGAGCAGACCGTGGAAACTAGCGTAACTATTTTACCACACCCAAAAGTAAAGGCTAGTATGGCAGACTATGCAGAACAACAAACAATGATGAAAACCATTGAAACGACTGTAATGGAAATACATACTGCTGTTAACGATATGCAGTCTGCAAAATCGCAATTAAAACAGTATAATAATTTACTTGCCGATAACACGAAAGCAGAAGCTCTTTTAACACAGGGCGATTCTTTGACTAAACGAATAAACACATGGCAACAAAACCTAATTCAGCCTAACCAGAAAACTTTTCAAGATGTTATCAATTTTGAAAATAAACTGAATTCGCAATTATTGAATTTAAGAGGTTATATAGATTCTGCCGAGCCAAAGGTTACCGCTGGTGCAAAAGAGCGTTTAAAAGATCTATTAGCAATGTGGAATACATTTAAAACTGCGCATGATGAAATTATAAATACTGAAATGAAGGCATATAATACTAAGTTTCAAAGTTTAGATATCCCTGCTATTATATTACCAAAAAGTCAAAACTAAATAATTGGAAAAAATAATATTAGATAAAACATTTAAGGGAGAAATCTATACTTCTACCAGATTACCGAGAGCTGAGTATGAAAATTGCATTTTTGAGGGCTGTGATTTTTCTAAAGGGTATTTAGATAACCAAATCTTTTTAGAATGTGAGTTTATTGATTGTAATTTGAGCAATGCCAATATTGTAAATACCACTTTTAAAGAAGTGAAATTTTCGCACTGTAAACTTATGGGGCTGGCTTTTAATACTTGCAATGCATTTTTGATGGATTTATCCTTTTTTGATTGTAATTTGAGTTATGCCAGCTTCACAGAATTAAAATTAGCAGGTCAAGTTTTTATGTCTTGTAAACTTGAAGAAGCTGACTTTGGCGATTGCGATTTAAGCAAATCAAAATTTGATGAATGCAACTTAGAACGAGCTGTATTCGGGAGAACCAATTTGCAAAAAGCCGATTTTAGTACGGCCACAAATTTCAGTATTGACCCTGATAATAATTCTATGTCAGGAGCCATATTTTCAAAAGATAATCTTGAGGGATTGTTACAGAAACACAAGCTTAAGATTTTGAGGTAATTTTAAAAAGAAAAACTTATGTACGAATATCAATATGTTAAACTAGCCTTAGGAGGAATATTTACTTCGAAACCAAATTCAGACTACAAAGAAATTATAGCGTCTAAAGCAAAAGAAGGATGGCGTTTTGTTCAAATATTCGCACCTGCAACATCTGGCTATGGTTCTGCATCTTATTTTGAATTAATATTCGAGAAAAAAGTGGATTAAAAAATGAACCAAAAAATAAAATCAAAAATTATTAATGTATGCGATGCCAAAATTGCTGCAAAAGGGGAAAATGTAGGACTTTCATTCTATGCTTTTTTCAAAAACAAAAATGACAACCCAGAACTTTTAATGGAAGTTGCACAATGGTGGATTCTAGAACATAAGCTCGACCATTTTGAAAAGGCTATTAAGATTAAAGAAATGGTAAAATCTATTAACTAATACCTAGATGAAAAACATATTTCTTATTCTATTATTAACAGTAATCTTTACTAGTTGTGGTAATCAAAAGTTAAGTCACAAAGAAACTGTCAATAGGTATTACAAAGCTTTTGATTCTGGCGACTTCGACAAAATAAAGCGGGTTACACATGATAGTATCACCATGATGAATGGTGATTTTGTAACGCCTTTTGACAATAATAATTTTTATGAATTCTATAAATGGGATTCCGTTTTTAAACCATCATACAAGATCATTGAATTGACCGAACAGAACAATGACGTGATTGCAACTATCACTCAAAAGAATATTCGTAATGAGTTTTTAAAGAACAACCCGTTACAATTTAAAGTCAAGCTATCTTTTTCCGCAGATAAAATATCAAGACTTGAAGAATTAGAATACATCGATGTAAACTGGCAAGAATGGAATCAAGAGAAAGATTCTTTAGTGAATTGGATAAAAGTAAATCATCCAAATCTTGATGGTTTTGTGAATGACATGACTTTGGCTGGAGCAATGAAATATTTGAAGGCGATTGAATTATATGAGGGCCGGGAATAGTTAGGAACTACGTACAATGAAAAAAATTATTTATTTATTTCTCTTTATAATTTCAACTATTATCATTTCTGGGTTGTATGGCATTATACACAATCAAATTACATATACCATATCAAGTGAGTACTTTATACTTTTTAAATTTATTCAACATCATCTACCTGAATATTATTCTAAACCTGCTAGATTAGGCGCTAGTATAATTGGCTGGAATTAATAATTGAGCAAGTCTAAGAACCACAATGTCTTTTTTGTTCCACAGCATACATTTAGATATTAACAATTAAAATTATTAAGTATCTTTCGCAGAATTTTTCAATTAAAAATCAAAACAACATTAATTAACTAATTATTAATCAAAACATTAACCATGAAAAAAATCACTTTATTAGTAGCATTATTTACTATTGGCTTTTCGTATGCACAATCACCATTAGAAGAAGGGGCATTACAAGCAAATGCAGGAGTTGGCTTTTCAGGATGGGGAACTCCTATTTACGCAGGTTTAGAATATGGCGTAGCTCCAAATATTTCTGTCGGAGGCGAATTGTCTTATCAAACGTACAACTACGGTAGCGGTTTTGGTAGCGACTACAAGAGCTCAATATTTGGTATTACAGGTAATGGTAATTACCACTTTAATGAAGTTTTTGAAATTCCAAGTCAGTGGGATTTATATGCAGGTGCTAATTTGACTTACTATAGTTGGTCTACCAAAATTAACGGTAGCACAGTTACTGATGTTGACGTTGATAATTTCGGTATTGGTCTACAAGTAGGTGGTCGCTATTTCTTCGATGACAACTTTGCAATCAACCTTCAGGTAGGTGGTGGAAACGTTGTAAGTGGAGGTAGAATCGGTATCACTTATAAATTGTAAATATAATTATTATATCAATAAGGGATGATTTATCAGTTTGTAAATCATCCCTTGTTTTATTTGAATACAATTGATGTCCTTTTTTGTATTCAATTAAACAATATAAAATCACTAACAATATCTTCCAGTATTTTTCTTAATTTAAAATATAAGAACACTTTATAAATTTACTATCACTTTTATAGCTTAGGAGCTTATTTTTACCATATGGAAGACAAGTTACATTCACTAAGACAACATTTTGAGGAAATCGTTTCTTTAACTGATGATGAGTGGAACTTTGTAAAATCGCACTTTGAATTTAAAAGCCTTAAAAAACACCAATTTTTAATACAAGTGGGGCAACCTGTAGCTTTTGAATATTGGATTATTAATGGTTTAGTTAAAGCGTATTCTATTGACGAAAAAGGCAAAGAACACATTCTTCAATTTGCCATGGAAGACTATTGGGTAAGCGACCATTGTGCTTTTCAACATCAAGAACTTGGTACTATTTTTGTTGATTGCCTTGAAGATTCTGAGTTTTTCTGTTTATCCCTAGAGAACAGAGAAAAGATTTGTTTTGAAGTACCTGCTGTAGCCAACTTCTTCAGAATTAAATCTAACCACGGTTATATCAATTTGCAACAAAGAATCCTTTCTTTACTTACAATGACCGCAGAAAGTAGATATGAGTATCTACTAAATAAACTTCCAAAATTAATACAACGCGTTCCTAAAAAATTAATCGCTTCTTATTTAGGCGTATCCAGAGAGACTCTAAGTCGTTTTAACGGGTAAATGATTGAAGTATGCTATGAGTAAAAGAAAACAATTTATAAAACCAATTAAGATTAGAAGCGACCAAGAAGGGCATAGGCAAGCTACTTGGATTGAGCTATTTATTGACTTAGCTTTCGTACTAGGAATTTCACAAATTGGAAATGTGTTTTCAGATGGATTTACTGCGAGTTCATTAATTAACTATGCCTTATTATTTCTATTGTTCTTTTGGATTTGGAATCGATTTACTTGGTATGCATCTATGTATGATAATGATGATATCCCTTATCGCATATGCTATTTAACCCTTATTTTTCCTGTATTGGGTATCGCGAGTGAAATTGAGAGTATTTTATTGGGTGATTTTCACAATGCGATAATTTATTACCTCTTCATAAATTTATTATTATTATATCTTTGGAGTAGGGTTATAAGACGAGCCAATAAATTAAAAAAGAACGCTTGGTTCTTTTTTGGAGGATACGCGATCAGCACAATTCTCATTAGCATTTCATTATTTACAACAGTCCAGTTTCAAATTGTCCTTCTTTTATTCGGCTTTGCTTTTGAGTTTTTAGGTCCAGTGTTGGGATGGTATTTTAGTAAAAGTAAAATACCTATTCATTCAGACCACGTAATTGAGAGGCACGGTCTGTTTACAATAATTTTACTGGGCGAATGTATTGTTGCGATTTCTTTAAATTTCAATGCCGTTTTTTTAACTGAAAACTGGTATGTATTGTTTTTTTCATTTATAATAGTTTTAAGTTTATGGTGGCTTTATTTCGATTGTGGTTATGGCTATACGACCAAACTCTCGAAAAATATTACCAAAGTATTTGAGTTTGGTTATGGTCAATTTTTTGTCTATCTCGCCATAGCATTTTCTGGAATAACTTTAGAGTATGCATTGCATAGCACAAGTGGTAATCATCACCTTGATGGTTTTTTACCTGGACAAATTCTTATATGCGCAATAGGCTTTTTTATCTTCGCCTTAAGTGCCGTACAGCTGTTGATTTCTAATGATAAACCTCTATGGGTGTATCTTCCAAGGATTACGTTTAGCCTAATACTCATTGGATGTGGATTGTTTCCTGTTTTTAAAGAAAACAAACACTTCATAATTCTTACATCAATTTTAATATTGTCGTTGACAGTCAATGACGTATATCAATGGGCAAAATATAATTTAACACATTCCAGCGGCACCGCTTAAAAACTACTGAAATCTATTTTTGAAAGAGCCAGAAGTACGAGCTATAAGACATATAAATTATCGATTCTAGCTATTATGTGTTTGGACCTTTCGTACTAATAAATCATTCATTTTTAATAAAAGTATTAAGTCGAATTTACGGCTAATTGTGATATACATCACTTTAAATTGGTGATGTATGTCCTCGCACACCCCTTGGTTTTTATAGAATTTTGTATCGAACAATTAAATACAATGTACTATGAAAACTACAAGAACACTTTTTCTATTATTTTCGGTAATTGCCATAGGTTTTAATGCCTATGCGCAAGAAGGCAAAAGACCTTCAATGGGAAACTCTTACGGTATTATCAATATTGACGAATATGTTAAACTACTACCGGAAACCAACAAAGGCATTATCAAAGACATCAGACTAATAGACCGTGAACACGCAGGTGTTAGAATCTTTAGATTGTATGACGAAGTGCCGATGCACTACCACGCTAAATCTGATGCTTATCTCTATATCTTAAATGGCAAAGCTGAATTTTATGTAGCAGACAAAGGACCAGTTGTAGCAGGAAAAGGCGACTTGCTTTTCTGGGCTAAAGGAACACCTCACGGCAATGGTAAAATTTTAGAAGGTCCGTTAGACGTTCTCGTTTTTGACGCAATAGCCAGAGACCCTAGCGATGTTATTTGGGTAGACCCTTCAACCCAAAAGAAATTTTTAGGCAACTAATCAAATTATAATAAATTTTAAAAAATAAATACAATGAAAATTATAACAATATTAAAAACAGTCTTGTTCGCACTTGTAATGAATTTTACACTATCAATACAAGCACAATTAGAAACCATAGCTACTTTTCCTGAGGCAAGACCTGGGAATATTACAGTCTCTAACGATGGAAGAATATTTGTAACAATGAGCGCATTAAGTGCTTCAAAATATATGGTGAAAGAAATTTTGCCAAATGGAGAAGCTATTCCTTTTGGAGATAAAGAATGGATCGTAAAACCAGAAAACGGAAGCATAAAAGGTATCAATTCAACTATCGGAATTCAAGCTGATGCTAACGGAATTCTTTGGGTGTTAGATATGGGTAATGGAAAACAAAATCAGGCTCCAAAATTGGTGGGTTTTGATTTGGTTACTGGTAACGTAACAAAGGTTTTTCCTATTCCGAATACGGTATTGTCAACAAAACCTTTTTTACAGGATTTTGTGATTGATGTAAAAAACAACACTGCTGTAATTGCAGATATGACCGATGCTTTAAATCCGCCAATTGCTCCAGCTTTTGTTGTGATTAACTTAGAAACAGGTTACATAAGACGTGTTTTGGAAGGGAATGCCTCATTTTTACCTGCTGATGAACCAGTGAAAATTCACGGAAGATTGGTCTCTCACCAAAGAAAAGACGGCACTACCATTCAGCCAAGATATCCTTTAAACCCAATTTCTATAGATGACGAAAACAATTACATCTATTATGGAGCAATGGGAAACACCAAAATTTACCGCATACCGTCTGCTTTATTAGCTGATGAAAGTAAGCAAGACAGCGACCTAAATAAGTACATCGAGTTTTATGCCAACAAACCAAAATCTGACGGATTTAAAGTAGGTGCAAACGGAAAAGTATATGTAACCGATGTTGAAAATTCAGCTATTGTAGAAAGTACGCCTGCTGGAATGAAAACCATTGCGCAATCTAAAAAAGACCTGTCTTGGCCCGATGGTGTTGCCATACACGGTAACTACTTATATATCGTAGCAAATCAACTTCACAACCTTCCTTTATTAAATGAAGGAAAAGATGCTAGTAAACCGCCTTACTTGGTGTTAAAAATGAAGATTCAAGAGTAGGTATTTCAAAAAAAATAAGTGATGTATGCGCAGTATTAAATGTGACATACATCACTTTAAAATGGTGATGTACATCCTCGCACACCCCTTGCTTTAATCGGAAATTTGTATAAGAAATTTAAAAAAATATTAAAATGAAAACAATAGTAAATACATTAAAAACAATTGCCTTAGCAGCTACACTTTTTACTGCTTTAACTACAAACGCACAACAAGTACCAACGTCACCTTATGGTGCAGACGATGAAATTGGCGCACTAAACCTTTTGAATGAAGAAACAGTTTTGGATGCCGTAAAATTGGTTAAAAAAGGAAAAGTATACCGCTTAGGAATGGTGGTAAATGCTCAAACTGCAGCTTTCCGTCACAGATACTTTCACATTGAAACGTTACAACCAGAAACTGCTGCTGCAGGTTCTAACAAATTCACTTACGTAGATGACCAATTAATTGGTTGGACAGGTGTTGGGTCTCAAATAAACGGATTAGCACATTATGGTAGAGACAATGTACATTATAACGGACATAAAGTTGAAGATTTTTTAACTGTTTCTGGTGTAAAAAAATTAGGTCTAGAAAAATTACCTCCAATTGTAACTAGAGGTGTTGTATTGGATATGCGCTCATATTACAATCAAGATATTGTAAAAGAAGGCACTGTTTTTACAGTAGCAGACATTGAAAAAGTAGCCAAAAAACAAGGCATTGAAATCCGTAAAGGTGATGTGGTATTGTTCTATACGGGATGGACAAAACTAATGGGTAAAGATGATAAACGCTATTTAGCTGGTGGACCTGGAATTGGTATAGAAGCTGCGCATTATCTAGGCAAAAAAGGAGTTGTGGCGGCAGGTGCAGATAACTGGTCTTTTGAGGCTGTACCCCACGAAAATAGCGCACTTTCTTTTCCTGTAAATCAAATGATGGCAACTGAATATGGTGTACAAGTATTAGAAAATATTCTTGTAGATGAGTTGGTTGAGGATAAAGCTTGGGAATTCCTGTTTGTATTAGGTCACCCTTTATATGAAGGCTCTACACAAGTACAAATAAACCCTGTTGCTATTAAATAAGAATAACAAAAACGAATAGAAATTATGGAAACATCAACAATACATAGAGATACTACGGTAGCTAAAAAGAAAGGACTACCGGCAGCATTATGGGCATTGACCATAAGTGCATTTGCCATAGGAACAACAGAATTTGTAATTGTAGGTTTACTATCTACCGTTGCAAATGATTTAGGGACATCGTTAACATCCGCAGGATTATTAGTAAGTCTCTATGCTATTGGTGTTGCTATTGGTGCACCAATACTAACTGCCCTAACAGGTAAAATTCCAAGAAAACAGTTATTAATGGGTATTATGGTGCTATTTATAATTGGTAACGGATTAGCAGCAATTGCACCAAGTTTTGAATTATTGCTATTATCAAGAGTGGTAACAGGTTTTGCACACGGTGTATTCTTTTCTATCGGTTCTACCATTGCCGCTAGTTTGGTGCCAAAAGATAAGAGAGCAACTGCCATTTCAATAATGTTTGCAGGTCTTACTGTGGCTATTGTAACTGGTGTGCCTTTAGGCACATACATAGGTCAGAATTTTGGCTGGAGAGCAACCTTTATTGGTGTTGCCCTTTTAGGATTAGTAGGTGCAATAGCTAGTTTAGCTTTGGTTCCTAAAAACATCAAACAATCTGAACCATTACGCTTTATTGACCAATTAAAAGTGATTAAAAATCCGTCTATTTTATTGGTGTTAGCCATTACCGCATTTGGTTATGGTGGTACATTTGTCACCTTCACATATTTGACGCCATTATTGGAAGAAGTAACCGGTTTCTCTTCAAATATGACCAGTGTATTCCTTTTAATTTATGGTATCGCTATTGCCATAGGAAATATTATTGGTGGTAAAGTATCTAACAACAAACCCGGAAAAGCATTACTGGTAATGTTCGCGTTACAAGCCATTGTGTTGTTTGTGTTATACTTTACGGCTTCAAGTCAGATTTTTGCAATAATAACATTGTTTTTTATGGGAATACTTGCCTTTTCGAACGTGCCAGCATTGCAATTATACGTAGTGAAAATGGCGGAAAAGTACTTACCAGGAACAGAAGACGTAGCATCTGCATTAAACATTGCAGCATTTAACGTAGGTATTGCTATTGGTGCTTATGTAGGCGGAATGGTTGTAGAATCGAGCTTAGGTATTGCAGCAACACCTTGGGTAGGTGGTATTCTAGTGATTGTAGGATTGTTGTTGACCCTAGTTTTATTCAAAAAAGAAAAAATATAAATAATGACTGCATTAAAATTTAGAAATAACGACGAAATGCCAATTTTAGGCTTAGGAACGTTTCGTTCTGAACCTAATGAAGTGTACAATGCGGTACTTTCCGCTATTAAAATAGGATACAAACATATAGATTGTGCTGCGGCTTACGGAAACGAGAAAGAAGTAGGTAACGCCATTGCCGAAGCAATTAAACAAGGTTTAGTCACACGAAAAGATTTATGGGTGACTTCAAAATTATGGAATGCTTCCCATGGTGAGGAAAATGTGATTCCAGCATTGCATCAAACATTAGAAGATTTACAGCTAGATTATCTAGACCTGTATCTTATCCACTGGCCTATCGCTCTTAAAAAAGGAACAGAAATGCCAGAAAACGCATCCGATTTTATTCCACTTTCAGAAGTACCATTAACCAATACTTGGAAAGGTATGGAAGCTGCTTTAGAGCAAGGTCTTGCAAAGCATATTGGCGTGAGTAACTTTAATGAAAATCAACTTAAAGAAGTATTGGCGACTGCAGTGCATCAACCAGAGATGAATCAAGTGGAAATGCATCCGTTTTTACAACAAGAAGAATTAAAAACATTCTGCTTACAACACGATATTCTGCTAACCGCTTACGCACCTTTAGGTTCGCTTGTAGATAAAAACACCACGCTACGTTTGTTGGAAAATGATACGATAAAAAACATAGCCGACTCAAGAAATATGTCGCCTGCACAAGTAGCATTGGCATTTACGATGCAACGAGGTATTGCGGTCATTCCTAAATCGATTAATGAAGCACGATTACTTCAAAATTTAGAAACGATAAACCATACACTTACTGAAGAAGATATGGCGTTGTTGATGGATTTAGATAAGGGACACCGCTTTATAGATGGCAAATTTTGGGAAGTTGAAAACGGCCTATACACTGCAGATAGTATCTGGAATAACTAATCTTGAAAATCATCAGGTGTCTTCACAGAAACCTGATGATTTCAAAAACAAATAACACTATGAATCAATTTGATAAACTATATAGACCAGGTAAAATGACACTTGGTATAGAGTTTCCTTTAGATAATGATTGGTCATCAGAAGGAAATCGCAAACGGTTGGAAGATAACAGACCTTTTGGCGTGCCCGATATTTCTAACCATTTGGCATTAGCAAAACAAATTGATGAAGCAGGGTTCGCTGCTTTATGGTTGCGAGATGTTCCTGTATATGACCCTAATTTTGGTGATGGTGCTCAATTGTTTGACACCTTGCCGTACTTGGGATATTTATCTGCTGCTACCAAAAACATTTTGTTGGGTATAGCTGCCATAGTATTACCTCTACAACAGCCTATAAAATTGGCAAAAGCTGCTGCTACCATAGATAATTTAAGTGACGGAAGACTTTTGTTAGGTTTGGGTTTGGGCGACAGACCTGTGGAGTTCCCAATGTACAATATCGATTATAATAAAAGACCAGAAATCTTTAGAAACAATCTTGATATCATTAAAGAAGCTTGGAAAACGAATAGCGATTTAAAATCTAAATATGATTTTTTAAATAGCGGTATTGAAGTCTATCCTAAACCGAAAAAAGACATTCCACTTGTAGTAGCTGGTCATTCAGGACAAAGTATTAATTGGATTGCCAAAAACGCGCAAGCTTGGTTTAATTACCCACGACCCGTAGCAGAAACTTTAGAAAACAGAAAATACTGGTGTAACGCCTTGTATGATGAAGACCAAGCGGCCAAACCTTATATTTCGGCCATACATTTAAACTTAGATCCAAATGATAATGCTACTTTTAAACCACAGCGTTTCGGTGGTACAGTAGGTATTAACCATCTTACCGAATATTTAAAAGCATATGAAAATGTTGGTGTTAACCATATGGCAATAAACCTTAGAAAATCTGAAACTCCCGTAAGTGAGGCTATAGCTAAAATTGAGAAGGTTGTATTGCCGGAGTTTTTAAATAATTATATTGTTAATGAATTATAATTTTTGATAGAAGGTAAACAACAAGGCTATTTGAAAAAAATAAAATAAACACTTCATGAATAAAGTACACCACACCGCCATCATCTGCTCTAATTACGAAGTTTCTAAAAAATTCTACATAGAAGTTTTAGAGTTAGAAATCATTCGAGAGGTATATCGAGAAGAGCGACAATCTTACAAATTAGATTTGGCATTGAAAGGTGAGTATATCATTGAATTGTTCTCTTTCCCTAATCCGCCAAAACGACCGTCAAGACCAGAGTCATGCGGACTGCGACATATTGCATTTGAGGTCGATGATTTAGAGAATATAATTGCACATTGTAAAAAACACGATGTAATTGCAGAACCTATTCGTATCGACGAATTTACCAACAAGCGATTCACTTTTATTGCCGATCCAGATGACTTACCTATAGAGTTTTATGAAAAATAAGCGAAGCCGTTTGTAAACGTTTAATTTGTATCTTGTTGCAAATACTAGAACATGAAATTACTTCTACTTTTCTTACTTTCATCAATGTGTTTGCTACAAGCACAAAATACAGTTTCTTTTGAAGAAGGAATGATTAGTCCGGCTGCGACATTGAACAATATAGAATGGCTTGCGGGACACTGGAAAGGAAAAGCCTTTGGCGGAATTGCTGAGGAAATATGGTCTCCACCTGCAGATGGTTCAATGATGTTCTCCTTTAGATTACTAGATAAAGGTGAAGTAAGCTTTTATGAATTCGGTCATCTTATTGAGATAGATGGAACACTCATCTTACAACTCAAACATTTCGATGCTAATTTAAGTGGTTGGGAAGAACGAGATGAAAATATAGAATTTAGATTAGTTAAAATAGAAGAAAACAAATTTTATTTTGATGATTTTACTATTGAGCGCATATCTGACAAAGAAATAAACATGCATGTAGAGGTTGGTGAAGAAGACGGAACATCGAACGAAGTTACCTTTAACTACCATAGACAATAGATGGAAAGAGCCTGTTTAGAATGTGGAAATAAGGTTATGGGCAGGATCGACAAAAAGTTCTGTAATGATCACTGCCGTAATACGTTTAACAATAGGGTTAACCCAGATAGTAAAAACCTTATTAGGAACATTAATAATAAGCTTCGCAAAAACTACCGTATTCTTGATAGTTATAAATTAAAAGATGGCAAGACGAAAACCACCCGTATGCGGTTAATAGATAAAGGTTTTGATTTTGACTTCATCACCAATCTGTACACCACAAAAAAAGGCACTACATATTTCTTTTTATATGATTTAGGTTATTTACCACTTGACAATGATTTTTACATGATTGTAAAGAGGGAATAGTTGGCTGTTGGCTGTTGGCTGTTGGCTGTTGGCTGTTGGCTGTTGGCTGTTGGCTGTTGGCTGTTGGCTGTTGGCTGTTGGCGTTATATAAAAAAAAGTCTCCAAAAAGGAGACTTTTTTTATAAGTTAACTTCATACTTTGTACTTCATACTTTGTACTTCATACTTTGTACTTCATACTTTGTACTTCTTACTTAACACTTTATGCTCTGTACTTAATAAAATTTATTTCCAATTATGTCCACTTAATTTCAGTGCAGCCACAACGATATCTTTTCTACTTATTTGACCTACCAAAATTCCGTTTTTCATAACAGGTAGTCTTCTTCTATTGTGTTGTGCAAAAATACCTGCTGCGTCAAAAATTGAAATATCATGAGGTATTGTCTCTACTGACTTTGTCATGAAATTCTCTACACTCTTATCTAAAATAGGTTGATTAAAGTAACGACTTTCAGAAATCTGCTTCATACAATCGGCTTCAGAAATGATCCCCACTAGAAATCCGTTGTTGTCCAAAACCGGTCCACCAGATATATGATGCTTGGCAAATTTCTCCATTACGGCTAAAATTGAATCATCTGGCGAAAAAGTGATTAACTTAGTCGTCATATAATCAGCGACCAAAATTGGGGCATCAAATTCCTTTTTAAATACTTTTCGAACACCTTGAAAGCTTTTGATTCCCATGACAGTTTATTTAGAGGTTGATTACTAAAGATAACAAATAAAACGAATTACACTAATAATTTTCGATGTATACCAATTTATAATCAGTATTTTAAGACTTTTTAAAAGAATATCACAATCATGAAAAAAACACCAACCTTACTAACATTGCTCCTAATTATACTTGCCACCTATTGGAGTTTTCGCGTGCTTTTACCACAGTATAACGAGGACGCAACAATTGTTAAAACCGAGTTTTCTACAGATAGAGCTTTAGTGCATGTAAAAGAAATATCGAAAGAACCGCATGGCGTTGGTTTTCCTGCACATACTACCGTTCGCAACTATATTACTGAAGAACTTCAAAAATTAGGCTTAGAAACTTCTTTGCAAGAAGGGTATACTGCTGGCGATTGGGGTAATTTGAGTAAAGCTGAAAATATACTAGCCCGAATTAAAGGCAACGAATCGGGCAAGGCACTATTATTATTAAGTCACTATGATAGTAACCCACATTCTTCATTAGGCGCAAGTGATGCAGGTAGTGGTGTTGCTACGATTTTAGAAGGTGTAAGGGCTTTTTTAAAAACCAATGCCACACCTAAAAACGATATAATCATTCTTATATCAGATGCTGAAGAATTAGGTCTCAATGGTGCAGATTTGTTTGTAGATAAGCATGAATGGCTAAAAGATGTTGGCTTGGTTTTAAATTTTGAAGCCCGTGGCAGCGGCGGACCAAGTTACATGTTGATGGAAACCAATAGAGGAAATAGCAAATTGATTTCTGAATTTATAGCTGCAAATCCTGAGTTTCCCGTAGCGAATTCACTTGCCTATAGCATCTATAAAATGTTGCCCAATGATACCGATTTAACCGTATTTAGAGAAGATGGCGACGTTGAGGGTTTCAACTTCGCATTTATTGATGACCATTTCGATTATCATACTCAGATAGATAATTACGAAAGATTAGACAGAAATACCTTGGCGCACCAAGGTAGCTACCTTATGCCTTTATTAACTTATTTCAGTAATGCCGATATCACCAACTTAAAAAGTCTTGATGACAATGTATATTTTAATGTGCCATTTTTTAAAATGGTGTCATATCCGTTTACTTGGATCATGCCAATGTTTGTTATTGCCATTCTCTTTTTTATAGTATTATTGATTTCCGGATTTCGAAAAAAAGTATTGAATGGAAAAGATATTCTAAAAGGATTTATTCCCGTACTCTTCACTTTGGTCATTAATGGAGTGGTAGGTTTCTTCAGTTGGCAATTTTTAAAATGGTTATACCCGGCATATAATGATATTTTACATGGTTTCACCTATAACGGTCACGCCTATATATTTGCTTTCTCCTTATTTTCTTTGGGCACTTGTTTCTATGCCTATTATAAATTTAAAGTGATTAAAACGGCAAATTTACTGGTTGCCCCATTTATTATATGGATTATCATTTGCGGTCTAATAGCGGTGCATTTAAAAGGCGCTGCATTTTTCATTATACCTTTATATAGCTTTTTAGTTGCCTTTTATGTGCATATCAACCAAAAAAATCCCGATGCGTTCTTATTGGTATTTCTAGGCATACCGGCAATATTCATATTCGCACCGTTCGTAAAAATGTTTCCGGTTGGGCTAGGTCTTAAAATGATGGTAGCCTCTACCCTACTGACGACATTAATTTTCTTTTTATTACTTCCATTGATAACCAAATACAGAAAAAAAGGTGCTTTAGCGTTTCTAAGTTTCTTACTATTTGCTGGCTTTTTGATATCGGCACATATAGATTCTGGCTTTACGAAAGACAGACCAAAACCGACAAGTTTATTATACGTTTTAGATACCGATGAAAATGAAGCGAAGTGGGCAACTTACGAGCATCAACCATCTGACTGGACTTCGCAATACATCACCAAAAAATCGGCAGACAGTCTTCTTTTTAAAAAGACCATAAGCAGCAAATACGGTTCTAATTTTACGTTTACAAATGAAGCTCCGTTAAAGAATGTACCAAAACCAACTATTGAGGTGCAACTAGACACTATTGCAAATAACATTCGTACAGTTCATTTATGTATTACTCCGAATCGACCTATAAACCGTTTAGAGGTGTTCACCAATGATGTCGATATAGTAAAGGCAGATATAAACGGAATAGAACTATCTGAGTATTTTCTTAAAAACAGATATGGCGGTAGGCTAGTTACCCATTATATTAGTGATAAAAATTACACCGATATTATTTTAGAAGTCCCGCAAGATCAAGAATTGGAACTTACAGTTTATGAAGCTTCTAACGATTTACTTAAAAATGGATTGTTCTCTATACCGCAACGAAAAGAAGACCAAATACCAATGCCGTTTGTATTGAACGATGCTATTTTAACCATACAAAAAGTAAAATTTGACTAAGAAAATAGGTGTTATAGGTTGTGGATGGCTTGGACTACCATTGGCTGAAAATTTAATTGCCAACGGCTATACTGTAAACGGAACTTCTACTTCTAATGAGAAAATTACGGTCTTAAAAGAGAAAGGCATCACTCCGTTTAAAATAGTTTTATCTGAAAAGGAAATTAAAGGTGATATCCATGCATTTCTTGATTCAGTCTCGGTACTGGTTATAAATATTCCGCCGAAACTAAGAGGAAAAGGTCCGAAGGAAAGTTACATCGCAAAGATTGCATTACTACACGAGGCTATTAAAAAATCGGCAGTAAAAAATATCATATTTGCCAGTAGCACTGCTGTTTATGGTGATACCGAGGGTACGGTTACAGAGAAAACAACACCACAACCCACCACTGAATCTGGTATACAATTAGTACAGTGCGAAGACCTTTTAAAAAATGATAAAGCGTTAAATACCACGATCATTCGATTTGGCGGATTGATTGGACCCAACAGACACCCCGTAAGCATGCTATCGGGCAGAGAAAATCTTAGCGGTGGTGACGCCCCTGTTAACTTAATTCATTTAGATGATTGTATAGGCATCATCAAAAGTATTATAGCCCGTAACCATTACAATGATGTTTTGAATGCAGTATACCCAGATCATCCGTCTAAAAAAGAATATTATACCCAACAAGCAGAAAAAAGAGGTATACCTGCGCCAGAATATACGGCAACAGGTAAAAATCAAAAAATTGTTACATTTTGTAGTATTTTTCTTATTAATTACTATAAGTTTCTTACATCTATTAATTAACCCTTTACAACACATAGCATCCCTTTCACAACAAACACCCTAAAACAGCGTTAATATATTGTTGACATTCAACTACTTATCGACGTATGACATACCTTTGTTTAACAATATAAAACCATATATTATGAAGAAAGATAAATTACGGGAGAGGGTTTTAGTTGAATTAGAGAAGCTCATCTCCCTAAGTTGCAAGAACCCGAACGGTTCTAAAAAGTATGAAGATTTACATATTGCATTATTGAAAAAGTATTATAATGCGACGAATGTAACTATAGACTATCATCGCCATAGAATTAAAATGGAGGTAATAGAAGACGATAGTTTATACGATCCAAAAAAGGTGAACACCTATTTACCAACATTTTACACTAATTTATTATTTAATAACCTGTGTAAATTTCTAATTTCATGTGTTGAAAAAGACAACAAGAGTATTGGTTTTTATAGCCAACTTTTAAATTCTTTTAGAAAATCGAACAACAGTTTAGAATTGGCTTAGGCTTTCAAATTTTAACTTATTTAAAAGGTGCCCTGTAGGGTGCCTTTTTTCATTTCTAACATTTAAACCTTTCCTTAACAGGATCATAGAAAATATTTTAATAGTTTAGCGCACTTTAAACAGAACAAGAAAGATGAAAAAATCAGTTTTAATAGTAGTAGCTGCAGTATTATTGTCAGGTAGTTATGGATATTCGCAGACCAAATCAGAATTGCTAAAGCATTACGAAGCATTTTATGATCAAATGCGGTTACAGGGCGATGTTGATGGTGTAATCAATGCATTGACTCACTTAAATATCTTATCTCCATCTCAACAACGTAATGATACCCTTGCATATATCTATGCAAATGACAATCAACATTTACAGGCATTGAACATTATCGGAATCGAGAAATTAGATTCAGATTCTAATCTGGCCATTCAAGTAAAAGCGGTTTCTTTAAAAGCTATGAACCAGCCAAAAAGAGCTTTAGAGCAGTTTGAAGCTTTATATTTAAGAGATCCAAATGCATACCTTGCCTATGAATTGGCAGATTTAAAAGTACAAACCGGCGATAACGTAGGTGCAATGAAACATGTTGAATATGGTATTTTAAATGCTACAGATGATATGAAATATGCATTCTATGAGCGTCAACAACCATATGAAGTTCCTTTAAAAGCTGCATTTATTCATGTAAAAGCACTTATACAATATAATATGGATAAAAGTAATATTGACCAAGCAATAGCAACTTTAGACGAGGCTTTGGCAATTGACCCTAATTTCAACTTAGCTAGTTTAAGCAAGCAAGCACTGACCTCTAGAAAAGAGTCGCCAGAAGAGAAGAAATAAGACCGAATTGTTATTGAACCAAAAAAGGCGAATCGTACAGATTCGCCTTTTTTTATTAATTTTTCTGAAAGTCTTTTAAGAGCAAATCATCTTTTTCTTTTTTCAGCTCTACCAGCCTGTCTACCAAATCATTTGGCACGGCTATAGACAAAACATAATGTGCCACTTTCCAATCACCATCCACTTTTTTCAAGATACCTGATCCACGGCAAATTTTCATTTGGGTATCTAACAACTCATCGAACCACGCTAGATTTGCATCATCATTGACATAAATATTTCGTTCTATAGCTGTAAAATTCCATGCTTTGCCCTTATCAAAATAGGGTTTAGAAAAGCTCATAAATTCGTCGCGCTGCCAGTTTTCTGTAGCGTCGGTACCAATAAATACGGCATCGTCAGTCATTAATGCAAAATAAGCATCAAAATCTGCCCTACCTGCGGCCAAATGCCAATCGTCTACTATCTTGCTAATTTGTTTTTTTTCGTTTTGTTGTGCAAATAGCACTGTAGACATCAATACTAGTAATAAACTAATTCTCTTCATTTGCACGTAATTCTTCTGATAAGGTATTATTTACCTCAACGTTAAATTGATTTCTTAAATCATTATAGGCCGTAATCATTTGTAAAATGGATTCTTTCGGATTCTGTCGGTACTCCAAATCTCCCTTGGTTTTTAAAACGAAGGTTTTAAAAAGCTTCTGACGACCTTTTATTTGTGGAATATTAAATTTTTCAGGATACTCGGCAAGCTCCATTTTATTCTGATTCTCTATCAACTCTTCAACTACAAGGGTAAAATCTTCAATATTTTCAGAAGTATAGATTTTATCGAAACTCTTGTCTAAAGCACTGTATTCGCGCCAATCGTTTAAAATTAACTGTGCCTTTGGATCTGCGCGTATTTTTGTTGGCAAACTATCTGTTGTCTCTTCCCAACGAGATTCATGAACAGTAGCAATATCTGATGGAGCATCTTTACAAGAAGCGACCAGTGTAACGATGAATAAAAAAAAGATAATTTTGGACATAAGCGAATGTACAAATTTTAAGAAAAGGTATCTTTATCTCAAATTCATTTAACGAAATTTTTAATGCCAAAATACATATTGATTATCGGGGCCTGTGGTCAAATAGGTACAGAACTAACCCTAACACTTAGAGAAAAATACGGCAGCGACTATGTTATCGCCAGCGATATTAGAGAAGGTAACGATGAACTAATGCAATCTGGGCCGTTTGAAATTTTAGACGCCACTAACTACGATGCACTTGAAGAAATTATTGCCTATCATGACATCTCTGAGGTATATTTAATGGCGGCAATGTTGAGTGCAACCGCAGAGAAATTCCCCATGCGTGCATGGAACCTTAATATGAACACCCTTTTCAATGTATTGAATTTAGCAAAGGAAAAAAAGATAAACAAGATTTTCTGGCCTTCTAGTATTGCTGTTTTTGGTCCAAATACTCCCAAAGAAGATACACCTCAGAATACCATAATGGAACCTAGTACGGTTTATGGCATAAGCAAACAAAGTGGAGAACGTTGGTGCGAGTATTACTTTAATAAGTTTAATGTGGATGTGAGAAGTATTCGTTACCCGGGACTTATCAGCTGGAAAACTATGCCAGGTGGCGGAACTACAGATTACGCCGTAGAAATCTATCATAAAGCACTTTCTGATGGCTCATATACCTGCTTTCTTGAAGAAGATACTAAATTACCAATGATGTTCATGGACGATGCCATACGTGCCACATTACAGATTATGGAAGCACCAGAAGATTATATTAAAGAACGTTCTTCTTACAATTTAGCAGCAATGAGTTTTACACCGAAAGAAATAGCCGAAAATATTAAAGCCGTTCTACCAAAATTTAAAATTGCCTACGAACCAGATTTTAGACAACAGATTGCGAATTCATGGCCAAGTAGCATCGATGATACCACTGCACAAAAAGATTGGGGTTGGAAAGCAGAATTTGACCTTCAAAAAACTACGGAAGTAATGTTAGAAAATTTGAAGAACAGGGTTTAACCTGTTCTTCAAATTTATTTTAATTAGCAAATTTCAATCGCTTTTCAATTGCCATGATCATAGCATTGGCGATATCTTTACCCGTAGCATTTTCAATACCTTCTAAACCTGGCGAAGAGTTAACCTCTAACAACAATGGTCCTTTATTAGAACGAATAATATCTACACCGGCAACAGCAAGGTTCAATACCTTGGCAGCCTTTAACGCTAATTTCTTTTCATCGGGAGTGATCTTAATAATTGAGGCTATACCACCTTGGTGAATATTAGCTCTAAACTCCCCTTTTTGAGCTTGGCGTTGCATACTTGCGACTACTTTACCATTAACCACGAAACAACGAATATCTTGCCCGTTTGCTTCTTTAATAAACTCTTGTACCAGAATATTGGTATTAACACTTTTAAACGCGTTAATAACACTTTCTGCAGCCTTGTTGGTTTCTGCCAAAACAACACCTTTACCTTGGGTACTTTCTAAAAGCTTAATAATTAGCGGCGCACCATTAACCATTTTGATCAGGTCTTTGGTATCCATCGGCGATTTTGCAAAACCTGTAATAGGAATATGAATATCGTTCTTTGAGAATAACTGCGACGCAAATAACTTGTCTCTAGATTGGGTAATGGCCTCTGCAGAGTTTTGACAATACACGCCCAAGTTATTGAATTGGCGTATTAATGCACAACCATAAAAAGTTACCGACGGTTTAATGCGTGGTATAACAGCATCGTAATCTTTTAAAATGATGCCACCACGATATCTAATTTCTGGAGAATGCGCATCTAGTTTCATATAGGCCTGCTCTACATTTAAGAAATCAATTTCATGACCTCTAGCTTCAGCGGCTTCCATAATTCTTTTGTTACTATATAAGCTTGGGTTACTAGCCAATAAAGCAATTTTTAATCCGGTTTTTTCTTTAAAGTAAGGCGCGTACATTTTATTGACTTCTGCATCTTCAAAGTTTTGCAATTGATAATTTAAAGCAGGGTTCACTATAAAACGATCGTTCAATGCCTCTCTTCCCAACAGCATACGAAACTCCATCGTATCTCTATTTGCTAGCGTAAGCTCTATTTCAAAAGTAGATTCACCAATAGTTACAGGTGTTTTTATAACCAAACGTTCTTCTGAAATACCAGAAGAACTTTTTACCATACGACGGTCTACCAATCTTGCTTGGCATTCGATGCCAATACTCCGGTTTTCTTGTAATGGACTCACCTCGAATTTAACCCATTCATGACCACCTTTTGATACTATTTTTAAATTGGTAGCTTGTATGGAAGATGTTTTAGCTCCAGAATCTACCCTTGCTTTTATAGCTGGGATGCCTAAGTCATTAAAAACACACCACTCTTCACTGCCTATTATTTGTAAATTATCCAATATTTATTTTTTTTGACTCCGTACAAACGGAGTTATAATTATTTCTTTTTTAACTCAAATAAATCTGTTCTTCTATCTTTCAAATTACGTACAGCTCCAAATTGATTAAGCTCTCGCAGTAGGTCAATATCCACATCTGCGATTAAGATCATTTCTGTATTTGGGGTAGCTTCCGCTTTAATACCATTGGTTGGAAAAGAGAAATCGCATGGAGTAAATACCATCGATTGAGCGAACTGTATATCCATATTCTCAACATTTGGCAAGTTACCGACACTACCGGCAATAGCTACGTAGCATTCGTTTTCGATTGCTCTTGCTTGAGCGCAATGGCGTACACGAGAATATCCATTTTGGGTATCGGTCAGGAACGGAACAAATAAAATATCCATACCATCATCTGCCAGTAACCTACTTAATTCAGGAAATTCAGAATCATAACAAATCAAAATCCCTATTTTACCACAATCGGTGTCAAAAGTCTTTAACTGTGTACCACCTTGCATTCCCCAAATCTTTGCTTCATCTGGGGTAACGTGTAGCTTTTCATAACGCTCCATACTACCATCGCGTCTACATAAATATCCTACATTATAAAGACGTCCATCTATCATTTCAGGCATACTACCAGAAATAATATTGATATTATAAGAAATGGAGAATTCAGAAAATCTCTGAACTATGGCTTGGGTATGTTTAGCCAGCTCTCTAATAGCATCGGCTGTAGACATATGATTGTTCCCTGCCATTAAGGGTGCGTTAAAAAACTCTGGAAATAGCGCAAAATCGGACCTATAACCAGAAACAGAATCTATAAAAAATTCCGCTTGTTGCAGAAGTTCCTCTAAGTCTTTGTAAGGGCGCATTTGCCATTGAATCAACCCTAAACGAACAATTGACTTTTTGGTAGCCGCCTTTTTATTTGGTTTTTGATAATAAATATTATCCCATTCCATAAGAATAGCAAAGTCTTGAGAAGCTTTATCACCATCTAAATACCCTTTCATTACTTTAGCAGGATGAAAGTCGTTACTGATTTGAAAACTCAGTACTGGATCATGAATTTCTTTACGACGAACCTTTGCTATATATTCTTTTGGCGAAAGTTCTGAAGCATGTGAATGGTAGTTAGGCATACGGCCCCCAAATACAATACTTTTTAGATTTAACTTCTCACATAGTTCTTTTCTATAATCATATAAACGTCGACCTAAACGTAAGCCCCTAAAACTAGGTTTTATAAAAACTTCTATGCCATAAAGCACATCGCCTTCATCATCGTGGGTATCGAAAGTATATTTACCAGTAATTTGTTCATAAGTATGGCTATCGTCGAACGCATCATAATCAACAATTATAGACAGCGCTACGCCAGCTATTTGCCCATTGATTTTTATAACTACTTGGCCTTCTGGAAATTTATCGATTAAAGATTTTATATGTTCCTCTTTCCAATATGAACCAGGCATATTGGTATAAGCAGAAATCATAGCTGCTTTTAATTCTTGATAATCTTCAAGATCCAAAAACTTTAATTCGATATTTTCAATTTCGTCAATTTTCATTAATCTGTTGTATGCACAACGATATTTAGTTTAATTTATATGTAGAAAAATTTTTCCGGCTTACTAGAAGCAAGCCGGAAATTTAATAAAGTAATCTTAGTGGTATATCAGAAAAATTAATCTTCGTCTGCACCATCGACCATATCCTCTGGATCTGGCTCAACTACTGCTGTTGGATCATCATCATCGAAATCTTCGTAATCATCCTCATCATAATTTTCCATGGTATACTCAAGCTTGGCACTGATTTTCACCAAATATTTAGTGTCTTCAGTTAA